>JAETSX010000081.1 GCA_021769425.1 Eubacterium sp. | reverse complement strand
TCTATGGCTTGGATAAAACTTTACGCGAGTAAACTCGCATAAGATGATTTCCACTTTCCGGACATCTGATTTCCAGATTTCCGGAAGTGCGATTTCATCGCACAAGAATATTCAGTTTTCACAACCGATGACAGTACATGCTTCAAAGTGGTATAAAATTGCCGCTGAAAAAGGTCTTCCAAATGGAATGTATGAGTTAGGAATGTGTTATAGGTGGGGAGAAGGTGGAGAATATGCAGAAGGGGAAAAAGCTGTGCACTGGTTTAGGGAGGCAGCGAGAGGTGGGCATAAGGAAGCACAAAAACTTATAGACCAATTTGATTCCGATTCAGGAATGGAAATGCTTAGCCTATCTGCGCTTCATGGTGCTGGGGGCGAATTCTGTTATTGGTATAGGAGTAAAATGCTTGTGGAAGGTTATTATCAACAAGCAGATGAGGGCAATGCGGAAGCCCAGTATGAACTTGGAAGACAGTTAGTTCCGGGAACAGCATACAGTGCGTTTAAACGAGATACAAAAAAAGCAATAAAGTACTATGAGATGGCTGCAGAAAATGGTGTCATTGATGCTATGTTTAATTTATCTAATTTGTATAAGGAAGGAAATATCGGATTGGAACCTGATCTCGTTTTGTCTTTTGAGTGGATGAAAAAGTGTATGCAGGCAGGAGATGTTGAGGCCAAGTTTGAAGTGGGAAAGCGGCTTATTGAGGGAGTGGGGACAGATGTAAACATAGTACTGGGAAGAAAATATGTAAATGAGGCTGCTGATTGTGGAGAAAGAAGGGCAATAAAATATCAAAAAAATCACTTTGAAAAAGCAATGGATGATTATGATGGTGTTATTGATATTTTGAACAATGCAGAAGAAAATGAGAGTAACTGTATAACAGAAAATTCTGATTTGGGGTTGGAAGAAAATAATGGAATATCTACTCAAATGATATTGAACGTTTCGAGTGAAGAAAAGCAATTTGAAACAAGACAGAGGCCTGAAGAGGAAATGGGGACAGATATAAATGTGGAAATTGGCAAAATGTCTGTAAATGGGGCGGTTGATAGGGTAGTAAGCGAGGGAGTAGAATATCAAGAAGGTGACTTTGAAAATACATGCGATGACTATGAGGACTTGAATGATATTCCAGATGACATACAAGAGGCAGGAAGTTCTAATTTTGATTTGGAAGAAATTAATGTATCATATGCACAAATGGCGCTTAATATTGCTGCAGATGAAAAATTAAGCCTTGATAAACGGATATGTATGGTAAAAGAACTATATGATAATGTTCAAAATGATTATTTCCTTTATGCAAAGAGAAGGGATGAATTTATCTTATATAGACTTTTTGAGTTAAAGTTTTTTAATATAGAGGGACGGATTGGTGAGAAGATAGATTCTGGAAAGTTCTGTGGTTATACAAATGAATCAGAAAAATACAGGGAAGAAATTTACGAAAAGGAAAAACAATGTTTTAATAAGGAAAAGGCAGAAGAAATATTTAATAGGGGATTTGAATACTATCATGCCGATGAATTTAATAAGGCATCTTTGTCTTTTAAAGAAAGTGCAGTTATGGGAAATGCCAACGGAGCATTACTGTGCGGAGATATAATGGTGAAAGATTCAAAGAGTGAGATAGAAGGACTAGAGGGAACTTTTTGGTTATGGAAATCAGTTCTTATGGGAAATCCGGAAGGGATGGTTAGCTTGGGTGCAGAATATTATAAAGGGGATATTGTATACAAATCAAAGGTAAGGGCCTTGTATTGTTTTGCCTATGCAGCTTCGTATTATCTGAAAAATGGCATCCATAATGTGGGAATTTTGCTGAGTAATGGGCAGGTAATTCCGAACCAGGAGGATATGGGCAGGCTTTTTCTTAGAGCAGAAGCTGATGTTGACTTTAGTGCAATGGCAAGAAAATTTATAGATAATAATGCAAAGGTAATCACGGAGCTGACACAAGAAGAATTAATGAAAACGGAAGGTGGATTATGGTAGGGGAAAGGCAGTTGCTCTGCTGACAAACGAGGTTTATGTTCTGGCATGCTGCGAGTACGGTATGCGGGTTATGCCGAGATGTGCACCGGATTATCTGGATGAACATCGGGAGGAAACGATTACCGATATGGTTTGGATTTTTGTGGGAAGACAATGGTGGAATGAAAAGGAAAAGACGGATGATTACAGACTAATCATGATAAAGGAGAATTTCGGTTTATGATTGAAAAAGAACATATAATAAATGAATATTATTTTCAGGTTGAAATAGAGCAGGGTGCGTATATTTGGTCGCATTATCAGTCTGATAAACGCAATTTTGATTATGATATACAATTAAATGATATTGTAGAAGAACAAGGCAGAGTGATTGGCGTGAGATATGGCGGAACGTTGTTTTCTTTAGATGAGATTGGTGTGGGAAAGATTATATCAGAATCAAAAGAGAGTGGAGGGCAGGAGAGATATAGAGTGGAACGAGCTGTTCTCAGAAAAAAGAAGAAAAAAATGAACTTTAAAGATTTGACAGCAGAAGAGGCTCTTAAACGGGGAGTTATTACAAGAGGAAAATGGAATGATGAGGAGAACTGGGAGATGGCAGAAACTCTATGGAGAAAAGCGCTTACAGTGGCTGACCATTATCATGCCATGGCAAAAAGCATGTATACAGATAAATCAAAGGAGATAAGAACCGGAATCCGAGAGCCGTATATCAAATTTATACAGAGCGTGATAAAGATTCTGATAGAAGAAGCGCATATTCAAGATGAGATGATTTTGACCGTGGCGGCATTCCATGATATTACCGTATGTACCACATATTCCCGTCCTGTTATGGAAGCGGAATTCGGAGCTGATATTGCAGAGATGGTACAAACACTCCGGCGAAATGAAAATGAGAAAATTCGAGAATATATAGGCAGATGTGCAAAACAGGAGCATGCCTGTAGCCTGGTCTGTATCATATTTGCCGTTTTGCTGCAGGAAGAGAGGGTCAGCGATATATGCCCGTTTGAATCATGGGAGGAAGATATTCCCTATTATAAAGATTTGGCGGAGCAGATAGAACCGTATATCAGTATCTTTATGGAAAAAGGTTGGGACAGAGCAGTTTTTCTTTGGTAAGAAACTGTTAGAGCAGATTCATGAAAATATGGATTTTTCCAGAGACAGGAATAAAACGGCGCAGGAATTATATGCGGGATGGGATGACGGTGATCTGTGGCAGTGAGGAAAGGAAATAAATGATTTGGAACAAATGGTAGAAAAGAGAAATAAAGAATTGCTGAAAGAGGCGGCGCGTTACAGGGATCATTGGGGGACGCTTCGGCAAATGACGGAGTATTATGGCAATAAATATGCGGATGCGCTTGAAAAGGCAGGAAAAGGAGATACGAATGCCTGTTGCATGCTTGGCCAGATGTTTAAAGAATCTATCTGCCACGCAAAAGAGAAATATGAATATCCGATATCATATTACCGTGAGCTGACAAAAATATACTATGAACTGGCTGCGAATCAAGGTTATGCCAATGGCATGTATTATTTGGGAAATGAATGTTTTGAAGATGGGGAGTTGGAACAGGCGGAGAAATGGCTTGTAAAAGCGGCAGAAGAAGGCGTAGCAGCTTCCTGTGCGGCGCTTAGCAGACTGTACCGTAAATTATGGGAGACAACAAAAGATACAGGGTACATAGAGAAGGCGGTCTACTGGACAAAAAAGGGATTAGAGAAAAACATATCGGCAGGAGCTTTTGAAGATATGGGGGATTTTTGCAGGGAGATGATAGAAAACTGCGGCATAAAAGAACCGGAAGAAAAAAGAAAGCTTCTTGCCGAGATGAAAGAATATTATCTAAAGGCATTGGAATTGCCTGGTTGTCCAAAAAGTGTTTTGGAAAAACTTGTTGTTGTATGCATGGGGGATTACGGACATGAAAAAGTGATAGAAGAAGCATTCCGATATGGAAAACGGGCAATTGAGATGCGGTCGGATTATGCGGCCCTTCGTTTAGGGGAATACTGCATGGTGCATAGCCCAGAGGAAAATCGGAAAGTATTGTATTATTTGGAAAGGGCATATGATTTTGGCGGAAAAGGGGGAGAGAGGGCTAAGTTTTTGCTGCAGAAATATCTGGAAGAAACAGATGTCCCAGAATATATGCGCGTGGAAGCCACAGTGCTTTTGGAAACTGGCAGCTTTGAAAGGATTGGCGACTGGTTCCGCATGGGAGAAATTGTAAAAAAGAGCAATCAGACAGCGTTATATTTTTATACAAAGTCATGGGGTGACTGTCCTGTGCAAAGAGATATGTATACTGCCAACCGTTATGGTATCGCGTACTTTTTTCTGAAAGATTTGGAAAAAGAAGGAATTTCAGTTCCTGATAAGGCATGGGAGGAAGTTGAGGCAGAACGGAAAGAGGCCAGGATAGAAAATGGATTTAGCACAGATGTGGCATCTCTGCTGGCTGATTTAAATGTGAAATATAATATCATCAACATGAAAGAATTTCAAAGAAGGATCAAAGAGCCGGAATTATCCTTCGACATGCCGGAAGCTGAACTGCTGAATTTACGGTCCGAATTTTATTGGCGGGGAATGATGGATAAGCTGGACCAAAAATATTTAAAAGATTATACTGGACATTTGATTACGGAAATAAAAGCTTCCTCATCAGCAGAGCGGATTAAGGGACTGTATAGAGAACTGGTGGCGCTGATTGATTATGCAGGATACAACAGCCGCCCGATGATGCGTATTCGCTGTTGGGAGAAAATCGGTGCGAAAGTAGCGGTTAAGGTTTCGGATGCTTATCTGGACGCGGTGCTGGAAGATGAATTGTCAGGAATGTTGGAAGAATGTTTCGGGCAGCCGGAAACGGAATATCGCAGAAAATGCCATGGGGATTATCGGAAAAACTGGCCGGATGCATGTGCAAAAATGCAATCTGTATATCCGGATTTTTTAGAGTCATCAGAAGAAAAGTGGCAGAAAGAAATGGAATTGGATAATGGGGAAGATAATCAATGATAAAGTATCAGATTTTTATTGGCAACGTCGAAATCGGACTGCTTGAAATAAATGAGAAGGGATATCACAGATATACACCTATAGAAGAACAGATTGAATATACAAAGTGTATATGTGGGTTGTTTCCGGAGCTATATACAAAGTCAGACTGGTGTGAACCAATTCCGGTTTTGCAGAACCGAATAAATGATGCGAAACGTTTTGGACAGGAAAAGGATATTACAAACCAAACGGATGATTTTCGGTTATTAATGATAGAGTGAGGGACAACAGGCAGCAGTCATAAGTATTAGGGAAAGGTCACGTTATAGAATGGTTATTTACAGAGAAGAGACATGGAGGACGTTAGCCGGAATTAAAAACGAATATGTGGCACTTCTTCCAAAGGAATGTAGGAAGCATTTGAGTTTTAAGAAAGAAAAAGGCATAATTATACAAAAGGAGAGTTGTATATGGCATGGTGGGAGATGAATGAATCTATATATTTTGATTTTATTTTATCTGATATGTTTGAATGGTGGGGCGATTATGACGATGCATTTTGTAGGTGGTCGGATGATAAGTGGAAAAGCGCATTTGCAGAGAAGCTTGCATTAAAAAACTATGCAGATGATGTCAATGACTTTGTCTGGGAGGAATTTGGACGTTTCCAACAATTCCGCAGGGAAGAGATGGCGGAGCAGATACGCATGGATTTAAAGGAATACATAGAAATGATTTATCGGGATAAAGAGGAGATGGAGGCGGAATACGAGGAATCAGCAAAAGAAAGGGAAGAAGCAGCACGCAGGAAAGAAAACGAAGAACGCAGAAAGCAGGAACAGTGGGAACGTAAAAGGGTGGAGACAAGGGCGAGGGAGCAGAGAAAGGCAAAGCAGCTGCCGGAAGTGAGGGAATTGATTGGGCAGTACCAGTGGGCAAAAACTGCATTGAAAAGGGAGGCTTCCGGGGATAAGTATCTCAAAGTATTTGATATATGTTATACCATAATCAGGAATTGGGGCCTGCTGGGCTGTCTGGATGAGTTTGGCGGAGTTGCAAAATATTATGAGGATTGTGTGATGGATTATCATGATATGATAGGAACGGCAGAGAGTTTATATCATGTAGTGTTCTATTATACAGACAGAAATCTGGTATGGGAAATGGGGGATTTACCGGAAAGGAAAGCCCATATCAAAAAAGGGCTCCCTTATGCCAGGCAGTTGTATGAAATACTGGAAAATGAAGACAGTGCAGAAAAATATATAGACTGTTATCTGCAGATGATTGAATTCTGTAGAACGGGGGAAGATTTAGAACAACTAAGCTATGCAAATAAGGCATACAAACTGGCAAAGGAATTTACACTCAAATTCAGGACAGAAAAAATGGTAGAAAACCTTAAAGCTGCGAAGGCAGGAATGATATGGTATTATCACATACATCATCAAGAGGCAGAGGTGAAGAGGGTAGAAGAGGAATTTCAAAAAATAAAAATTGAATTGCTGGAAAATTATGGGGAGGAAAATTGAGCAGAAAACGGCTGTCTGCTATATCATACTGGGCTTTTTTGTATTTGCCGGCGGGCAGGGGAATGTATAGGGGATTGAATTAAAGAAGCGTTAAAACAGGAGGTACGGAAAATGCCATCATATGTTATCCATTTAGCGGTTGCAAAAATATATTTGAGCTGCCATACAGAAGAAAATGAGGAAGAATTCATCCAGGGAACGATTGCCCCTGATTTACTGGAAAAACCGCAGTCACACTATGGGGAAACCACCAGTTCTCCGAATTTGGAACATTTCAAATCGGCACGCGGTTTAGTGACGAGCTATGATAGGGGATATTTTCTTCATTTGAAAACAGATCTGCTCTTTTATCAGGAATTAATAACGCCAGAAATATTTTCTGAAGAAATTTATGAGGATTATAACCGCATGAATCGGTCGCTAATGCAGAGGTACGAATTGGAAATTCCGGAAGCAATTAGAAAATATGTGGAGTTTCAGGAAGGCGAAACTGTGAAACTGCACGAATATATGGCGGTTGATTTTATTAATATTGTGGGGAATTTGGAATTGGAAGAATCGGCAGGGGCTGGTGAGATTCCATACAGAATTGGACGGAATGTATTTTGGAGGTATGAAAATTTAGATGAGTATCATTTGGATGACAATATTAGTGTTGCAGGCGGATGGCTGGAAAAAGCTGCAGAAAGAAATCATACAAAGGCAATGCTTCTTTTAGCGGTGCTGCATATGTGGTATATGTATGGTTGGGAAGATATTGAAATGGATTGCGGAGAACCGTATCCATTGGCGCATTATACGGATGTTGCAAATACGCAGGCTGAAAAGTGGCTTTTGAAAGCGGCTGAGAGGAATTCGGCGGAAGCGATGTATTTGTTGGGGGAACTTTACAAAGAGCCGTTTGGATGCAGCTTTGATGATAGCTGGTACCCGGGAAATGTGCCGGAACATTGGAATGAAAAGACAGCAGAAAAATGGATGAAGAAAGCGATGGAAAACGGAAGCCGTTTTTGTGAAAAAACAAGAAAGCCAGAGGTGATACAGGAGATTATCGATGATACAAAAATAATGCGGTATGAGGATTGGGATTTCTATTATCAGCATATTGTCTTAGAATCCGCCGGAGAGATGATTCGAAAAGAAGAATTCGTAACACATGCAATGTTGATCAAACATTCTTATTCCGATAGGAAAGATTTGGCAAAGAAAGCAGCGGGTGACGACGGAAAGGCAGGGGAATTACTTATTAAATCATACATACCGGTTATTGCGAGCCGATTGTACAAACGGTGTCCCGGTCAGTGGATTCCAAAAGTTGTGATTGTAAATTGTATCAATGCCTTATACGAATATAAAGAAAAAATGGATATTTCACATTTTGATGACCAGATGTACTATAAATCACATATCAGCAAACTAACAGATGATGTGTGCATACGTCATCTCATGGAGGAAAAAGAAAATGAAAATGAAACGAAAAGATCTGACATGGGAAGAAGCTTTCGAACAGGGAGTCATTACACGGGGCAAGTGGAATGACAGCGAAAATTGGGACATCATAGAGCCTTTATGGAAAAAAGCGCTTACGACAGCTGAACAGTATCATACAATGTCAAAAAGCATGTATACAGATAAAACAAAGGATCATAGAGCCAGAATCAGGGAGCCGTATATCAAATTCATTCAGGGAATGATGAAGATACTGACAGATGAAGCGCATATGCAGGATGATGAGACATTGACTGTGGCGGCTTTTTATGATATTACTGTGCGGACCGCTTATTCCCGTCTGGTCATGGAGGCAGAATTTGGAACCGATATTGCGGGGATGGTACAAATCCTACGTCGGAAGGAAAATGAGAAAACAGGCGTATATCTTGCCAGATGTCTGGAACACAAGAACGCCTCCCTGCTGGTTCGTGTAGTACTTTCTGTCTTATTACAGGAGGAACGGGTCAGCGACATAAATCCTTTTGGATCATGGGAAGAGGATTTGCCTCATTATAAAGACTTGAAAGAGCAAGTAGAGCCTTACATCAGTCTTTTTCAGGAAAAAGAATGGAACAGTGCGGTTTTTCTTGGAAAGAAGTTACTGGAACAAATTGATGAAAATATGGATTATTCCAAAAACATGAATAAAACGGCAGAAGAATTGTATGAAGGGTGGAATGATGATAACTCATGGGAGTTAGCACATTATAAAAAAGAGTGAGAACAGGTGAAAAATAGATTTATATGCGATGGAGGCAGATGAATGGGCTATTATACATATCCAATCCCGGAGAAAGCGTTAAATGACATTTACAAAAAAACACAAAAATCAATAGGGAAAGCGTTGGAGAAAGATCATTCGTGCATAGCTGCGGCATGGCGTGTTATAGAGTGTATACTGTACACGGTGGAAAAAGAAGGGGTACTGGCGTTAGAGGATAAGCTGAACGATGGGACAATTGCACGTATCGGCGCGCCGAATTACGAGTTCCTCGAAAAAATTATCATTTCCTGCGTTGATGCTTATGATAAGGGTCTGGTGTTTGACATGATCGTAAGCGACTACTATGTGAACGCCTATGGCGATGTGGAAAAAGTATGCATGTTCTTCTATCTGGCAGGCATCATGGAAATAATGGATCGTACACCGGAGTATGAGATGAAATATACGGCACAGAAGTGGATGCAGAAAAATCTGTTGCTGCTTCCAGAACAATACCGGCAGCAGTTTTCGGCTTGTTCGGACATTCCCTATTATGATGTCAAAGAAGAGGGGACGTTTCCGTGGAGAGAGTTGACGGTGGATTTTGCAAATGATTTGAAGGGAAAAAAGTGATTTTCCATGGGGAATTTCACAGGAAGAATTTGACAGGGAAGAAGATTTGAAAATAGAGGCACTGCAGCAGACAAAGGGGATTGCGGAGGAATATTTTGAGCAGATGAAGGACGCAATTTTGACTGTGTATACACTGTCAGCAGGCGCGTTTAAGGATGGGCTTTTGTTTGTGGAGAACTATATGAGAAGTTTGCAGGAAGCAGATTCCGAAGAGGATTTATTTTTGTGCGATGTTATTCAGATGATGTGTAGCTGCCAGCACGATTTACGGCACTGCATGATAAAAAAATATGAAAATCTGGAACGTGATGCGAAAAAAGACTGGATACGTTTTTTGTATATGGATGCAGTGGCGATGATTGCGACCGGCGTAAGACCGCGTGAAATCAAAGAGGCGTGTATCGGGATGCTGCCTACTTTGTATCGGAAACGCTGTATGGAATTTTTTTGAGCGGGTCAGGAGTATGGATGTTCTTAATGGTTTAAGACACAGATGTATTCCAAAGACATTTATTCTGTTTTGTTTTATAATGTTCACGATCTGCCTTATAGGTTATTAATAAAGTTAGAGCGGCTATTTTACGTATTTTTTGGTTAAAAGTTTACAAACACACTTGACAATCTTTCTCTGAACTTACCGGAGGGAAAGGCGTTACTTTTGCAACCGGGACTCCCGTGTCGAATAGTATGGTAGAGCTATACACTATCATGCGTTATTTACAATATGATACCATCCAGAAGATGGGCCTGGGGCATTTTGATTCCTGGGCGGCGGCTTTTGGCGAGACAATAACAAGTATAGAACTTTCTCCTGAAGGCACAGGATACCGGGCAAAGACAAGGTTTGCCCGGTTTTATAATCTCCCGGAATTGATTGCATTGTTTAAAGAGAGTGCCGATATTCAGACAGCGGATATGCTTGACCTCCCGGTTCCCGAAGCGGAATACATCAACGAAGTGCTGAAACCGAGTGAGGAACAGCAGGAACTGGTCAGCTCCTTTGCAGAGCGGGCAGAGATTGTCCGTGCCGGGAATGTAGACCCGTCATGTGACAACATGTTGAAGATTACCAACGATGGAAGGAAGTGCGCCCTGGATCAGAGGCTGATCAATGACATGCTGCCGGATGCGGGGGAAAGCAAGGTCAACCGCTGTGTAAATAATGCGTTTGATATTTGGGGAAAGACTTCTGCAGATAAAGGGACACAATTAATTTTTTGCGACCTGTCTACGCCAAAAAACGATGGCACATTCAATGTCTATGACGATGTGAGGGAGAAGCTGGTAGCGAAGGGAATCCCCAGGGAGGAAGTGGCATTTATCCATGAAGCCGGAACGGAAACAAAAAAAGCGGAATTATTTTCAAAGGTGCGTTCCGGGCAGGTGCGTATCCTTCTCGGCTCCACACCAAAGTTAGGCGCGGGGACAAATATACAGGACAGGCTTATTGCCTTACACCACCTGGATGCGCCTTGGAAACCGGCCGATTTGGAGCAGCAGGAGGGCCGTATCCTTCGTCAGGGGAACCAGAATGACAAGGTGCAAATTTACCGGTACGTTACCGAAAATACATTCGATGCGTACATGTGGCAGATCCTGGAGAATAAGCAGAAGTTCATCAGCCAGATCATGACGAGCAAATCCCCGGTGCGGGCCTGTGAGGACGTGGACGATACGGCATTAAGCTATGCGGAGATTAAAGCCCTGGCTACGGGAAATCCTTATATTAAGGAGAAGATGGATCTCGACATCCAGGTAAGCAAGCTGAAACTTTTGAAGGCGAACCATACCAGCCAGAAATACCGTCTGGAAACGGAGATCGCAAGGAATTACCCGGTGAAGATTACGGCACTGAAGGAACGGATTGCAGGCTTAAAGGCAGATGCGGAGGCGGTGAAGCCGCTTTTAGAGAAAGAAAAGGAAAAAGACGATTTCTCCATGATCATCGGCGGGAAAACCTACACAGACCGGAAAGAAGCAGGCACAGCGATCATCGCCGCCTGCGCCGGGTTAAAAGCGGTGAAAACAGCCGGACAGATCGGGGAGTTCCACGGGTTTACCCTGTCTGCGAACTTTGACAGCTTTAACCAGACCTACCAGCTTACCATCAAGCGACAGTGCAGCTACCAGATTGAGGTAGGCAAAGATCCGTTAGGGAATCTGCAGCGTATCAGCAACGCACTCTCCGGGATTGAGAAGAAGCTGGAGGAATCGGAACTGAAATTAGAAACTGTGCAGCAGCAGCTTGCCACGGCAAAGGAGGAAGTGGAGAAGCCGTTTGCAAAAGAAGAAGAACTGGCGGAGAAGATGGAACGCCTGTCAGAATTAAATGCCTTGCTGAATATGGACGAGAAAGGGCCGTCGGAAGCGCTGGGCATGGAGGAAGAGGTGCCGGATGTGGCAGACCATCCGAGGAAAGCCGTCAGCTATGCAGGACGGGTGTCGGATGCTTCACGGATTGCAGATGAAGTGAGGAAGCCTTCCGTGCTTGGGAAGCTGAAAGAGGCAAAGGACAGGATTGCTGGGAACCATAGGGACAGCCAGAGGTTAGCAAAGAAAAAAGAACAGGAATTATAAGCAGGAAGCCATACTGTCAATGGATGATGGGGTGGCATTATTTATGTGGGCAGACGGAAAAGCTGCGGCAGGTTTTTCTGTCTGTGCAATTTGCGCCAGTTGGCGGTCGCTGATGCGTTTCCCAGCGGCCGCCCGGCGTTAATGAACGGCTGCTAATTTCAGCGTTCTTTTACATTAATTACTACGGTATAATGCTTG
>JAETSX010000080.1 GCA_021769425.1 Eubacterium sp. | reverse complement strand
AAGGGATGCCCATGTCTGCAAGGCAGAGATCCGAAGGGATTGCCTTTGTGGGACTGTTGTTACGCCGCGGTTTACACAGCAGGGAAAGAGAATCTCATTCAGCTATCTGGTTAAGGCGAATAGGCTGGCAATCTGTGACGATTCCGGTGCAGTTCATTCTTTAGTCAGGCGCCTGATACGTGAAAAATGCAGAATGGATAAAAGCATAGGGCGCGTCTTCTATGAAATTCTGGAACAGTTCGTTGGGAAAGATCTTCATCATCTGGAGGAATTAGAGGATCAGATGGTACAGATGGAAGATATGGCTTTGAAAGGCATATTGGACAATTTTAACGCAAGGCTCATGTCCCTCTATAAAGAAGTCATTGGATGGATGAAATATTATATCCAGTTGGATGATATGGTCTGTGAACTGGAAGGAAATGAGACAGGCTTGTTTGGCAGTGAAGAAGAAACGCTTTTTCATATATATGAGAAAAAGATCGGACGCCTGCTGAATGAGTCGCAGCTTTTGCGGGAACATTGCATTCAGGTACGGGAGCTGTTTCAGGCGGAAATTGATATCAGACAGAATATGATCATGAAAATACTTACGATTGTAACTACGGTTTTTCTGCCATTGACTCTTTTGACAGGATGGTATGGAATGAATTTTGCGGGGATGAAAGAACTGTCGTGGAAATACGGGTATGAGGCAGTAATTGGCGCAGGCATTTTAATTGTATGTCTTAGTATATGGATCATGAAAAAGAAAAAATTCTGGTGACAAAAAGAGGAGAACAGATTTATCTGAAAAAAAGCATTTCTCGTGACCATATCGTTTCAAATAGTGTCCGGTCATATCAGTCAGTTTTATAACATCTTAATTTCATTTCGCATACCCTTTCACTCTTTTAATTTTTTGTGTTGTATGCTTGATAACACAAAGAGGAAAAGGAAGTGAAGGTTATGCGAATCTTAAAATCAATCCAAAAGTTTGAACAGGAATTTGATATAAAAGCAGCAAAATTTATCTGGAGGCATCCGATTCTTGGCTTTCTTTCCATATTTGTCGGAATGCCGGTTTTTGTGCTGGTTTGCGTATGTATTAGCACTGTTTTGATTACGGTTCCAATGGCATGGTTTTTTGGCTGGCTTTAGTCTTTATATAATTTTAAGACTGCTGCTCAATGCCTAACACCATTTTTAGAGAAAAGAAATTATCATATTCCAGAAAAGGAGGAAAACATTATGGAGTTTATGATTGCAGTTCTTGGCATATGCGCGGCGGCAATGCTGCTGTGGTATGTCTACATTCTGATGAAAGGAGATGGTCAGGCATGATGGCTGTAATACAGTATATTTTGTATCTTGCCATTCTGGTTTTACTGGCGGTGCCGCTTGGCGCTTACATAAAGAAGATTATGAATGGCGAAAAAACATTTTTATCCAAAATCCTGACACCTTGTGAAAATCTTGTTTACAGGATTATGAGAGTGGATAAAGAGGAACAGATGACATGGAAAAAATATACGGTAAGTGTATTGATTTTTTCCGGTATAGGGCTGGTTTTCCTGTTCCTGCTCCAGCTTCTGCAGGGGGCGCTTCCGGGGAATCCCCAGAATCTGCCCGGTGTGAAATGGGATCTGGCATTTAATACGTCTGCCAGTTTTGTGACAAATACCAACTGGCAGGCATACTCAGGTGAATCCACATTGAGCTATCTGACCCAGGCATTGGGGCTTACTGTCCAGAATTTTGTTTCAGCGGCTACAGGCATTGCCGTTCTGTTTGCACTGATTGAAGGGGGCTGAAACGGTGCCTCTCGTGGAGCCTGTGGCAGTCAGTGCAGAAGGAGAAATTTTAGAAGGCGCGGTGATTGATACAGAAGCGGGAACGGTTACCGTAGACGGTGTGACTGTTCCGGATGCGGAAATCATAACCGGGCAGTTTGTCCCCATGGGACCTGCCGCAAGCCAGGTTGCCATCAAACAGTCTGGTACGAACGGAGGAGGTTTTATGGGTGTAAATTCAGCACATCCATTGGAAAATCCCAATGCGTTTACAAACCTGATTGAAATGATTTCCATTTTGCTGATTCCCGCTGCCCTGTGCTTTACTTTTGGAAAGGCTGTGAAAAAAAAGAAACAGGGAATTGCAATTTTTATGGCAATGTTTATCTGCCTTGTAATTGCGCTGGGAACTATTGCAGTTAATGAGCAGATGGCTACGCCGCAGCTTGCGCAGGATGGCAGTGTAAATATTTCCATGACGGATCAGGCCGGGGGCAACATGGAAGGAAAAGAAACTCGGTTTGGCATCGCGGCGTCTTCCACATGGGCGGCGTTTACCACGGCTGCCTCCAATGGCTCCGTCAATTCCATGCATGACAGCTATACGCCGCTTGGCGGCATGGTCACGATGCTTCTTATGCAGCTTGGCGAAGTCATCTTTGGCGGTACCGGATGCGGGCTTTACGGGATGCTTGCATTTGCAATTCTTACCGTATTTATCGCAGGACTGATGGTCGGCAGAACACCGGAGTTCTTAGGCAAGAAGATTGAACCATATGAAATGAAATGGGCTGTGCTTGTCTGCCTTGCAACGCCGATTGGCATTTTGGTGGGCAGCGGTATCGCGGCGGTTGTTCCGGATGTCATTGACAGTCTGAATAACAGTGGCGCACACGGATTTTCGGAAATGCTGTATGCGTACAGTTCCGCAGGCGGCAACAACGGTTCTGCTTTCGCAGGATTCAATGCAAATACAGTATTCTTAAATGTAAGCATTGGTCTGGTCATGCTGTTTGTCCGATTTCTGCCGGTGATCGGTACGCTGGCAATTGCCGGAAGCCTGGCGCAGAAAAAGAGGATTGCAGCAACTGCAGGTACATTGTCTACAACAAATGCCATGTTTGTATTCCTGCTGATTTTCATTGTCCTGCTGATCGGTGCGCTCAGTTTTTTCCCGGCACTGGCGCTTGGACCGCTTGCTGAGTTCTTTGGCAGTTTCGTATAAAGGAGGCGTTTATTCAATATGAGTACAAAACAAAACAGTGTTTTTGCCGATAAAAAAATATTCGGCAGGGCGGTAAAAGATTCATTTATAAAATTAAATCCCAGGACACAAATGGAAAATCCCGTTATGTTTCTGGTGTTTGTTTCAGCAATCCTGACAAGTATTCTCTGGCTTGTATCGCTCTTTGGAATGAAAGATGCCCCAAGCGGCTATACGCTTGCGATTGCGGTAATTTTGTGGTTCACGGTTCTGTTTGCCAATTTTGCCGAGGCGATTGCGGAAGGCAGAGGCAAGGCACAGGCAGATTCCCTTCGGGCATCGAGAAAGGATGTGGATGCCCATAAGATTTTGTCCGCAGACAAAAAGGACAGCATCACGGTTGTTCCCTCTGCCGCGCTCAAAAAGGGGGAATTGGTAATCGTAAAAGCCGGGGAGCAGATTCCTGCCGACGGCGAAGTAACAGAAGGCGCTGCATCCGTGGATGAAAGTGCGATAACCGGAGAATCGGCTCCCGTCATCCGTGAAGCGGGCGGCGACCGGAGCACCGTTACAGGAGGTACAACCGTTCTGTCCGACTGGATTATAGTGAGGGTGACAAGTGAGGCCGGAGAAAGCTTCTTAGACAAGATGATTGCCATGGTAGAAGGCGCTGCAAGGAAAAAGACGCCAAATGAGATTGCGCTGCAGATTTTTCTGGTAGCCTTGTCGATTATCTTCATTTTAGTTACAGTGTCCCTTTATACTTATTCCATCTTTTCTGCAAAGCTGGCGGGAATAGAAAATCCGACTTCCATAACGACTTTGGTTGCTCTGCTCGTATGCCTTGCACCTACCACCATCGGAGCTCTGCTTTCAGCGATTGGCATTGCGGGCATGAGCAGACTGAATCAGGCAAACGTTCTTGCCATGAGCGGCAGGGCGATTGAGGCGGCAGGGGATGTTGATATTCTGATGCTGGATAAAACAGGTACGATTACTTTGGGAAACCGTCAGGCATCCGAGTTGATACCGGTTGACAGTGCGGATATCAGGGAACTTGCCGATGCTGCACAATTATCCTCTCTGGCGGATGAAACGCCTGAGGGAAGAAGCGTTGTTGTTCTGGCAAAGGAACAGTTTGGAATCCGTGGACGCAGCCTGGGCGACAAGGGCATGAAGTTTATTCCCTTTACGGCAGTGACCAGAATGAGCGGTGTTGATTTTGACGGCAATGAAATCCGCAAGGGCGCAGCCGATGCCATACAGGCTTATGTTACCGGGGCAGGCGGAAATTATTCGGATGAATGTGCCGGGGTTGTCAGGAAAATTGCCGAAAAAGGCGGTACGCCGTTAGTGGTGGCAAAAAACCGCAGGATTCTCGGAGTCATTTATTTAAAGGATATCATTAAACAGGGGGTAAAGGAAAAATTTGCTGACCTTAGAAGGATGGGAATTAAGACGATCATGATTACCGGCGACAATCCGGTTACGGCTGCGGCGATTGCTGCGGAAGCGGGGGTTGATGACTTCCTTGCGGAAGCCACGCCGGAGGGGAAACTATCTATGATCCGTGAATTTCAGATGCAGGGACATCTGGTAGCAATGACCGGTGACGGTACAAATGACGCGCCTGCACTGGCGCAGGCGGATGTTGCGGTTGCCATGAACAGCGGTACGCAGGCGGCAAAGGAAGCAGGAAATATGGTGGATCTGGATTCTTCCCCTACAAAGCTTATTGAAATTGTCCGCATTGGAAAGCAGCTTTTAATGACCAGAGGAAGTCTTACTACTTTTTCCATCGCAAACGATGTGGCAAAGTATTTTGCCATTATCCCGGCCCTGTTTATGGGGCTTTATCCGGGGCTTTCCGCGCTGAACATTATGGGGCTTCATTCTCCCCAGAGCGCAGTGCTGTCCGCCATTATTTATAATGCGCTGATTATCATAGCCCTGATACCGCTGGCATTAAAGGGTGTGAAATACAGGGAGGTTTCCGCAGGAAAGCTGCTCTCCCGTAACTTATTGATTTATGGTCTGGGCGGTCTGGCAGCTCCCTTTATCTTTGTGAAGCTGATTGACGTCTTATTGGTTATGACTGGTTTGGTGTAAAGGAGGTTAATGATATGAACGAGTTAAAAGGAGTACTTCCGAGAGCAATGACGCTTTTTCTCATCTTTACATTTATTTGTGGGTTTCTATATACTGCCGTTGTTACCGGCACTGCCGGGCTGCTTTTCCCTGAAAAGGCCAATGGCAGTATTATCAGGGTGGACGGCAAAAAATACGGCTGCGGGCTGCTTGGGCAGCAGTATACGGACGATGCCCATATGTGGGGACGTATTATGAATCTGGACGTTTCCACCTATCAGGATGAAAATGGAAATCCCCTGCTGTATGCCGTTCCATCCAACCTGTCTCCTGCAAGCGAGGAATACGAAACGCTGGTGGCAGAGCGGGTAGAAAAATTAAGGGCGGCAGATCCTGATATGGACGAAGCAGAAGTTCCGGTAGATTTGGTAACATGCTCCGGCAGCGGGCTTGATCCGCATATTTCTCCTGCCGCAGCAGAATATCAGGTGGCAAGGATCGCAAAAGCAGGCGGTAAGACGGAGGATGAAGTCAGGGCAATCATTAAAAAATGCACAGACGGCAAATTCCTTGGTATTTTCGGCGAGGAAACCGTAAACGTGCTGGAAGTAAATTTAATGCTGGACGGCATTCTGGATGACTGACGGGAACATGGCAGCCTTCTTTATACGGTCTTAATACATAAGACGATATTCTTTTTCTCTCTTAATGCAGACTGCTTTAAAATTAAGATGCTGTAAAGAGGTATTAAGGAGCGGGCTGCGTATGATTACATTTATACATAAAAGGAAAAAACCGACATCTTTTCAGGTAATTATTCTGGGATTTTCAGGTGTGATTTTATTGGGAACATTTTTGCTGATGCTGCCTGCAGCCAGCCGGGCAGGAACGTGGACGTCTTTTTTTGACGCCCTGTTTACAGCCACTTCCGCTGTTTGTGTGACAGGACTGGTGATTCATGATACGGTATCTTATTGGTCAGCATTTGGGCAGCTGGTGATATTGCTCCTGATCCAGATTGGGGGCATGGGAGTTATTACGGTTGCGGCTGCATTTGCCATGATTTCCGGCAAGAAGATTTCCCTGATGCAGAGAAGCACCATGCAGGAAGCAATCGCAGCGCCGAAAGTGGGCGGCATTGTCCGGCTGGCGAATTTTATTGTGAAATCCACTCTGCTGATGGAGCTGGCGGGGGCTGCAGTTATGGCTCCCACATTCTGTCGTGATTTTGGCATCAAAGGACTCTGGATGGCATTATTCCATTCGGTGTCTGCTTTCTGCAATGCGGGCTTTGACCTAATGGGTGCGGACGCCCCCTTTTCTTCGCTGACCGGATATGCGGTACAGCCGGTCATTAATCTGGCAGTCATGGCACTGATCATTGTGGGCGGTATCGGGTTTCTGACATGGGATGACATCCGGATAAACCGGCTGCATTTTCATAAATACAGGATGCAAAGCAAGGTTATCTTGTGGACAACTGCCTTACTGCTTTCTGTGCCTGCTGTTTATTTCTATTTTTGTGAGTTTGTGTCCCTTGAACCAGGGGAAAGAATACTTGTCTCAATCTTTCAGGCAGTGACGCCGAGAACGGCAGGATTTAATACGGTGGATTTGACAAGCTTAAGCGAGGCAGGACAGTGGATTATCATAGTACTGATGTTGGTCGGCGGCAGTCCTGGGTCTACTGCCGGGGGAATGAAAACAACAACGGCTGCGATTCTGTTTGCTACGGCATTATCAACTTTCAGACAGAAGGAAGATACCAATTTTTTCGGACGGCGGATTGAAACTGGTGTTGTCAGAAATGCGGCAACGATTTTACTGATGTATCTGGTTCTGTTTTTTACAGGCGGACTGCTCATCAGTATTATGGAAGGACTTCCCATGCTTACCTGTCTGTTTGAAACTGCCTCTGCGGTGGGAACAGTAGGATTGACATTGGGAATTACCCCTGAGCTTGGGACAGTGTCAAGGCTGATTCTGATCCTGCTTATGTTTTTGGGACGCGTGGGAGGACTGACATTGGTTTTTGCGGCACTGTCCGGTACAAAGAAAACGGCGTCAAGGCTGCCGAAGGAAAAAATTACAGTGGGATAAGGAGGAAACTGTCGGAATGAAATCAATACTTTTAATTGGGCTTGGGCGGTTTGGAAGGCATATCGCCCTGCATTTAAATGAACTCGGCCATCAGGTTATGGCGGTGGATCATGTGGAAGAAAGAGTGGACGCTGCAATGCCGTTTGTGACCAATGCACAGATCGGAGACAGTACCAATGCGGCTTTTCTGGAATCTCTGGGAATCCGCAATTTTGATGTCTGCATTGTTGCGGTTGGAAACGATTTTCAAAGTTCCCTGGAAACGACTTCCCTGTTAAAGGAGCTTGGCGCAAAACTGGTAGTATCAAGGGCGGCAAGGGATGTACAGGCGAAATTTCTTCTGCACAACGGCGCGGACGAGGTGGTTTATCCTGAAAAACAGCTTGCCAAATGGACGGCAATCCGATACACCGCCGACCATATTCTGGATTACATAGAACTGGATGAGGAACACGCGATATTTGAGATCCCTGTCCCGGGAAACTGGGCGGGGCAAAGCATCGGGCAGATTGACATCCGTAAGAAATACAATATTAATATTATGGGAATCCGAAAAAATGGAAAGCTGGAACTTTCTGTTTCCCCTGACATGGTTATGGAGGCAGAGAACACCATGCTAGTGCTTGGCAGCAATAAAGACCTCCAAAAATGTTTTCATATATAAAAGATTCTTTTTGAGCAAAAATGGCTTTACATACTCATTTTATAGTAAGATCAGGAAGCCGTGGAACTGAGAGGTGAGGTTATGCAGAATTTTTTGTTAATAATTATTTTGCTTACAACTTTTGTTTTTGGCTGGTTTATTATGAAAAAAGTGGATATTTTCATGGAAGAATGCAGGAGGGAGCAGACGGACCGGTTCCAGACAGATGGGCTGGTTTTAAAAATTGGTTTTACAAATCCTCTTACTGCGGACAGTATTTCTGATGCTTTAGAACAATATTCCAGACAGTATCCAGGCATTTCTGTCTGCCTGTTTCAAGGGGATGCAGAAGTCCTGTTGAAAAAAGTATCAGTCCATAAACTGGATATTGCTATTTTACCGGAACAGGCTGATATCCCTTCAGATGGGAAGTACAAAAGTAAAAAAGTTATCATGACATCTGCTCCGGTCATTATGAAATACGGTGGGCTGCCAATTGAACCGATTACAGATGGAAACATTACACAGACTCTTATATGGTTGGAAGACGGGGCAATATCTGCCGCTGCACATTTGGTAAAATGTATAGAGAATGAAACGTCTTATGTATGATGAAATAAAGGAGCGGTATATGCTATAATGAAACAGGATGGGGAAACCGTTACAAGGAGGAAACCATATGGAATTGCAAAGGCAAAATCCAGATCAGCTCTTGAGAGCAATCAATAACAATACATCGGATATGTCAAAAGGAAAATTGAAAATATTTTTTGGCTATGCCGCAGGCGTGGGGAAAACCTATGCCATGCTGGAGGCTGCCCATCAGGCGGCGGAACAGGGCATCGATGTTGTGATCGGATATATTGAGCCGCACGCCCGTCCGCAGACGGCCCGGCTGACAGAGGGACTGGAACAGATTCCTGTAAAAGAGGTTTCCCATGGGGGCATCATGGTGCGGGAATTTGATCTTGACGGGGCTCTTGGCAGGAAACCGCAGTTGATACTGGTAGATGAGTTTGCCCATACCAATGTAGAAGGAAGCCGCCATGCAAAACGTTATCAGGATGTTCAGGAACTGTTAAACGCAGGCATTAATGTGTATACAACTGTCAATGTCCAGCATATCGAAAGCTTGAACGACACGGTTGCATCTGTTACCGGAGTTATGGTCAGGGAGCGCATTCCGGATTCTGTCTTTGATCAGGCGGATCAGGTGGAATTGGTGGATATTGAACCGGCGGAGCTGTTGGAGAGGATGGCGGGCGGCAATATTTACCGGGAGGATCAGGCAAAACAGGCGGCGGTTCATTTTTTTACGGTGGAAAATCTGACCGCTCTGCGTGAAATCGCCCTGCGCCGCTGTGCGGACAGGGTAAACCTGCTGACAGAAAGCGCCAGAATCCAGAGCAGGAGCGATTACCATACAGATGAGCATATTCTGGTCTGCCTTTCATCTTCTCCATCTAATGCTAGGATTATCCGTACCGCCGCAAGGATGGCGCGGGCATTCAGGGGAAATTTTACAGCTCTTTTTGTTGAAACGAAGGCGGCAGCCCAGATGGGGGAGGAAGATAAAAAACGCCTAAGGGAAAATATGCATCTTGCAGAGCAGCTCGGGGCATCTGTCGAAACAACCTATGGAGAGGATGTCCCTTATCAGATTGCAGAATTTGCCAGGCTTTCCGGTGTTTCCAAAATCGTGATCGGGCGCAGCACAACAGCCAGAAAGGGCATATTTGGCAAGCCGGTCTTGACGGAACGGCTGATTGCAGCAGCTCCCAACCTGGACATCCATGTAATCCCGGATGCATCGGCATATGAATACCGACCGGGAAAAGGAAAGATTATGGAAACAATCTCCATACGGGATGTAGGAAAGAGCATTCTTGCCCTGCTGGCGGCTACGATCATCGGCTATGTTTTTTATCTGCTTGGATTTACGGAAGCAAATATCATAGCGGTTTATATTTTTGGTGTCCTTGTGGTCTCTATTATTACGACAAACCGGCTTTGCGGGCTGATTGCCTCCATCGTAAGCGTACTGGTATTTAACTTCTTTTTCACAGTCCCGCGTTTTACATTTCACTTTAATGACCCGAACTATCCGGTCACTTTTACCATTATGTTCATGGTAGCATTCATGACCGATTCCCTTGCGGGCAAACTGAAACAAAATGCGCGACAGTCTGCCCAGTCTGCATTTCGGACTAAGATTCTGCTGGAGACAAACCAGCTTCTGCAAAAAGAGAATGACGAAGCCGCTATTTTGCGTGTGACTGCGGGTCAGATTACAAAGCTGTTAAAACGGGACATTGTCATTTATCCTTCCGATGGAAAAAACTTGAAAACCCCGGATGTTTACCGGGCGGATGACAGTGAAGGATGCGAACTGGTAACAGCGAATGAAAAAACGGTTGCCGAATGGGTGCTTCGGAATAATAAGCATGCAGGGGCTGCCACAGATACGTTGACAAATGCAAAATGCCAATATCTTGCTATCCGTCAGGGTAACAGGGTGTATGGCGTAGTTGGAATCCATATGAGTGGGATCCCGATGGAGGCCTTTGAAAACAGCGTCATGCTTTCCATTCTGGGCGAATGTGCGCTGGCGCTTGAGAATATGAAAAATGCCAGAGAAAAGGAAGATGCAACCGTATTGGCAAAGAATGAGCAGCTTCGGGCAAATCTGCTGCGCGCCATTTCCCATGATTTGCGTACGCCGCTGACCTCCATTTCAGGAAGCGCCGGAAATCTGATGGCAAATTACCAGAAGATGGATGATGCCATGAGGGAACAGACCTTTACGGATATTTATGATGATTCCATGTGGCTGATCAATCTGGTGGAAAATCTGCTGTCCATAACCAGAATAGAGGGAGGGCAGGTAAACCTGACCCGGTCGGTGGAACTGATGGATGAGGTGGCGGCAGAGGCGCTGCACCATGTCAACCGGAGGAGCAGCGAGCATATCATCCGTCTCAACTCTTCCCAGGAACTGCTGCTTGCCAATATTGATGTGAAGCTAATCGTACAGGTGCTGATCAATTTGGTAGATAATGCTATAAAATATACGCCGGCCGGTTCTGTGATAGAGATCAGCATGAAAAAAGAAGGAAAATGGATTTTAGTATCGGTTTCCGATAACGGACCGGGAATACCGGATGAGCAAAAGGCACATATTTTTGATATGTTTTACAGCGGCGCTAACAAAATTGCGGACAGCCGCAGAAGCCTGGGACTTGGGCTGTCCCTGTGCAAATCCATTGTCACAGCCCACGGAGGCATGATTACAGTATCGGATAATCAGCCAAAGGGTACAGTGTTCACATTTACATTACCGGCAGGGGAGGTAAACCTAAATGAATAAACCTTTAATATTGGTTGTGGAGGATGATTCTCCTGTGCGCAACCTGATTACAACGACATTAAAAACCAATGATTACCGTTATCTTTCAGCACAAAATGGGAAGACGGCTATTTTAGAGGCATCTTCCCATAATCCGGATATTGTGCTTTTGGATTTGGGACTTCCGGATATGGACGGGGTTGAAGTGATACAGAATATCCGTTCATGGTCGAATCTTCCGATCATTGTCATCAGTGCCAGAAGTGAGGATAATGATAAGATTGAGGCGCTGGATGCCGGTGCGGATGATTATCTGACCAAGCCGTTTTCTGTGGAGGAGCTTCTTGCGAGGCTGCGGGTGACCCAGCGCAGGCTATCGTTTATGACATCTGAGATGCTGGCGGCAAGCTCAGTATTTGTAAATGGTGGGCTGCGTGTGGACTATGCCGGAGGATGCGCCTATCTGAACAATCAGGAACTGCATCTGACGCCGATAGAATATAAGCTGCTCTGTCTGTTGTCCAAAAACGCAGGCAAAGTGCTCACGCATACTTTTATCACGCAGCATATCTGGGGACGGAGTTGGGACAACGATGTGGCTTCTCTGCGGGTGTTTATGGCGACGCTTCGGAAGAAATTGGAGCCAGAAGCGGATTCCCCACAGTATATCCAGACGCATATCGGGGTAGGATACCGGATGATGAAAGTGGAGTAAATATCTTTCAGAAAGTAAATTGGCTGACAGAGAATATAAAGTCCTATTATAAAATCAACGTTGCAAGAAGGATAGAAGGGAACCAAACAAATATATTACTCTAATAGTTAATACATAAATGAAATTAACACTGCGGCGCAGAATGTCTATATGGGGAATAAGTTCCTCGCCATGCGGAGAAGCGAGGTCGCCAAAGTCGCGCCAAACAGGTCTGCGCTGATGGGGAAACTGAATCAAGACATGGCGGATATGAAGGAAATACGGGAGGCGGACGAGCGGTGGCTGTGTATACTGTTTGGAGAGCCGTATGAAGCCGAGTTCCAGAGCTCCGCCGTCCATGTGTATGACGGGAATGGTGACGAGATACTGACCTATACTGCGGGCGTGGGCTGGCATGAGAAGGAATCGAAAGCGGAGACGGAAGTACATGGGGCTTTGAAGCCTGCCTACTATGATGCGTATCATGCGGCAAGGCAGAAGATAAATGCTGGTGTTGCTGGTATGGAAGTGCAGGGCGGATTTGATGCGAGGGCATAAGTCCAATGAGCGGCGGCAGATTGGAGAGCAGTGAGAGGAGGTGTTTGCGATGAAGCGTTAGGTGGTATGGTTGAACTGCTTGGACTTATTACGAGAGAGCAGATGCGGTTCTGAACGACAGAGGAGCCGTGATACTAAAATAATGGAGGATTAAAAGAAATGAGCATTAGTGGAATAGGAGCAGCAGGATACCCGGCAGCAGGGTATGAGACAAGAAGGACGGAAAGGAATGTGGCAGGAAGGAATTTTGCTGATGCGATAGGCAAAGCCGCGACAAAGAATGAAACATCCAGAGAAACGAATACTTTTAGGCCGGAAAGTTCTGATGAAGTGATGCAGGCATGGGATAAGGCACTTGCGGAAACGGGAGTAAATCCTTTTCCGATGAACCGCATCTCAACAGCTTTAGTTCTGCACGTTGAAAGTGGACAGCAGGGTTTGAGTTCCACATTTT
The DNA here is from genome assembly GCA_021769425.1 of Eubacterium sp. Classification (GTDB taxonomy): domain Bacteria; phylum Bacillota; class Clostridia; order Lachnospirales; family Lachnospiraceae; genus Petralouisia. The sequence continues at coordinate 1,130 of JAETSX010000080.1, read as the reverse complement.
TGGGTGACAGCGTTGGTTCCGCAAAATCTATGGCTGAAAAGATTATACATAGGCTGGAGAACCCGCTAACCCCGGCGGCAAACCCGGATTTTGCAGGGCAGGAACTGATGTTTTATAAAAAGTTCTTAGAGTTTTTGGGATAATGGATTTCCGATATGGAAGAAAACCAATAAAGCACAAACGATAAAAGGGAACCAGACAGGTTGAACTGTACCTGATTGGTTCCCTTTGTTACATATCAGTGCGGGGAGGCGGTTGTCAATGGAAAAGGTGAAATGCCCGAACCCTAAGTGCGGGCGGCGCATCTTTGACATTGAGGAAATGCCGCCGGGCGAGACGGTGCTGGAAAACCTTCAATTCATGCAAATAGTAAACAAAAGCGATACATACATTTTGGCGGGCGTGCTGCGTTTCACGATAAATGTGGATTGCAATGCGCCCGCTTTTTCTGGTTATGGATGATAAAATGCCGCCTCTTTAGGCGGGAATGCCAGTAAAAGCATAAGGACGACACACACCCGATAAAAGCAGCCAGGACGGCTGCGTTATGCTGGGTGTTTTCTATTGTTCAGAGAAAGGACAGGCCATCCCGCGGTACGGCTCTGCTGGGCTGTTCCGCGGGAGGCGCCGGCAGGGCTGCCGGGGAAGCCGGAACGAAATGCTGTCCCCAGGAAAGGGGATAGCATGGCCATGGCACGGGCAGGGAACGGATTCCCGCCACCCGCAACAAGACATCATATTTTTTCTGTACATACCGCAGTTCCTTCCAAGGGGGCTGCGGGCTTTTTTTATTCGACACATTTCTATTTTATTCCCAGACATATTACAAAAGAATACATTATTTTCATTACGGGCCTGCCTGCCATTGTGCAGGTGCGCTTTTTTTGCGCCTTATTGCGCCCGCTTTACAGGGAGCGTGCGCCGCCATTCCAGTCTTGAAACTGTTTAACCAAATTTCAAGACTGGAGGGAATCTGAATGAAAATTGAATACAAGGATGCGGACGGCAGGGTACTGGTGTTGCTGCCCGTTTATTCTGACTTCTAATAAATCTGATTGATTGTCACAAAATTAACCGATATAATGACATCAGCATATAGAAAGAGAAAGTTCCAGAGCACTTACTTTTGA
>JAETSX010000009.1 GCA_021769425.1 Eubacterium sp. | reverse complement strand
TTATCAGAAACTTATGAAAATGAAGGCTGGTTATAATAATAGAAGGTATTTGATGGTGCAAAAAATAGAATGTATAAATATAAAATGAACGAAAGTGTTAAAAGCTAAATCTCTGGAGAATTGTAAATAATCTTGTATATTTTCTCCTAAACGTGTAAAATAAAAAGGAAATGTTTTCGAAGTAAACTCCCATCATGCTTAGCCTGTCGTGCAACGGGCCGCATGGCCATCCATGCTATGGAAGTCGAAGACTTTCAAAGTAAAGATATGGAAAGTTCAGAATGGAACAAGAAGACTGCATGTCCATTCTGAACAGAGGAAGCATATGGACGAGAAATTTATCCGAACAGGATTGCTTTTGGGAGAGGAAGGGCTGTCCCGCCTTACAAAGGCAAGAGTGGCAGTATTCGGCATCGGCGGCGTAGGCGGTCATGCGGCGGAGGCGCTGGCCAGAAGCGGTGTGGGAAAACTGGAGTTGATTGATAAAGATGTGGTGAGCCTTTCCAATATCAACCGGCAGATTATAGCAACTACCAGGACAGTAGGCCAATATAAGACAATGGTGATGAAAGAGCGGATTTTAGAAATCAATCCTCAGGCAGAGGTAATCGTTCACAATTGTTTTTTCCTGCCGGAGACAGCAGACGAGTTTGATTTTGGAACGTATGACTATGTAGTGGATGCTGTGGACACGGTAACAGCCAAAGTTGAATTGGCAATACAGGCGCAAAAAGCAGGCGTTCCCATCATTTCCAGTATGGGAGCCGGGAATAAATTAGATCCCGGACAATTTGAAGTGGCGGATATTTACGGCACTTCAGTCTGCCCCCTGGCACGGGTGATGCGCCGGGAATTGAGAAAAAGAGGCATAGAGAAACTGAAAACGGTATACTCCAAAGAGGAACCAAGGCGTCCGCTGGCAGAACTGCCCCGGGAGGCAGGCAAAGCAATACCGGGAAGCATTGCTTTTGTCCCGTCTGTGGCCGGGCTTATGATTGCCGGGGAAGTAATCAAAGATCTGTGCAGCTCCCGCCAGTGAAATGAGAAGCGGGAACAGCGCCAATAAATGAAATGAGAATCATGGAATTTCACAAGAAGGAGAAAATTCGAATGAAATTTATTCATATAGCAGATGTGCATTTAGGGGCAAAGCCGGACAAAGACAAGCCCTGGGGAGAAGAGCGGGAGAGCCATAGCTGGCAGGCATTTACAGAGGTGATAAAAAGGGCAAGGGAGGAACAGGTGCAGCTTCTTCTGATTGCCGGAGATTTGTTCCACAGGCAGCCGCTGATGGGAGAATTAAAGGAAGTGAACTATCAGTTTCTAAGAATTCCCCAGACTCAGATAGTTCTGATCGCGGGAAACCGTGATTTTATCGGCATGCATTCCTGCTACAATGCTTTTACCTGGGCGGAAAATGTGCATTTTCTGAAAGAAGACAAGCTCAGTTATGCAGAGCTGGAGGGACTGGGGGTCAGAGTATACGGAATGAGCTATGGACGCCGGAAAATCCGGGAGCGTCTGTATGACAGGGCACAGCCGGCAGCGGGGGAATTTTATAATATCCTTCTGGGTCATGGCGGAGATGAGGAGCATATTCCTTTTGAGACGGAAAATCTGAAAGATTCTGATTTTGATTATGTGGCATTGGGTCATATCCATAAACCCATGCAGTTGGTGAAAAATAAGGTGGTTATGGCGGGTGCGCTGCAGCCGGTCAGCCCAAAAGATACCGGGGAACATGGATTTTTTATGGGGGAGATTGGGAAACACGGATGCAGAGTGGAATTTTATCCGCTCCGCTACTGCGAATATGCGGCATTGAATCTGAAAGTGAATAAAGAAATTACCACAGAAGCCTTGATGGAAGTGATGAAGAACCAGATAAGAAAAGCTCCGCCCCATCAGCTTTTTAAAATCAACTTGACAGGAGACAGCAATCTGGAAGCGCCCGTAGATCTGGAAGAGCTGGCACGGATGGATCGGGTGGTGCAGGTTACCAGCCGCTGCCAGCCGGACTATGATCTGGAAAAACTGAAACTGCAGCATCAGGGGCAGATTTTGGGGCGGTATATTGAAGCATTGGAGGAGATGCCTCAGAATGAGATTACAAAAAAGGCATTATACTATGGTGTGGAGGCATTGTTGACAGAATGAAAATAACGGAAATTCAAATAAAAAACTTCGGAAAGCTCCATAATATCAATATCAGGCCCCTTCCGGGAATCAATGTGATTTACGGAGAGAATGAAACGGGCAAATCCACTCTGCAGCAGTTTATCAGCGGGATGCTGTTTGGATTGGAGAAACAGCGGGGAATCCCCGACAGAAATGACGATTATCAGCAGTATGAGCCCTGGAACAGCAGTTCTTCCTATGCCGGCGGGCTGAAATTTACGGTGGCGGACAAGCCTTTTTATTTGGAGCGGAATTTTTATTATAAGGAACCCTCTGCAAAGTTGGTGAATGAAGCGGATCTGGAGGAATTGTCGGTAGAACAGGGAGATTTGGACGTGTTGCTGGGAGGCATGAACAGAGAAACTTATGAGAATACGTTCTGTATCCGTCAGACGTCCGTGGAGACCAAACAGGAATTTGCAGATGTGCTGCAGAATTATTTTGTCAACGCTTCCCTTGGCAGGGAAGGAGGCATAGATCTGGCGGGCGCCCGGAAACAATTGAAGGACGGTCAGGAGAGAGCCAACCGGGAATATCAGAAAAAACAGGCAGAGCGGAAGGAAGAGGAAGAGAAGCTGCTGATGGCGGAAAGGCTTTTGAAAAAAGACGTGGAGCAGCTGAAAAAACAGAAAAAAGAGGGATACCGCGCTCTTTTGCAGAAGGAAGATGACAATTTGTTTCTGTTAGAGCATGACAGCAATCAGATGGCGGAATATTTGAGAGATATCCGCCAGCAGAGACAGCAGCGGGATTACTATGTGAGATTCGGTATTTCTGTGCTGCTATTTTTTGCCGGGCTCCTGGCAGGCGTCTGGAACGGGCTGGAGCATTTGTCCAAAGCTCCTGCGGCAGGCTGGATTGCGCTGGAGGTCTTTTTGGGATGCCTGATGCTGTTTGCGGCAGTGCGCGCAGTTTCCTGGCGCCGGAAGTCCAGGCGTCTGAAATTACTGCGCAGGCAGCAGGAAGAGGAAAGCCGGGAGCAGAAGCAGTACAATTCTATTGAAAGCGAACAGTTGAAGCAGAAGGAACAGCAGCAGAAGCAGACCCGGAAACAGGTGGTGGAGGAATTGCTGCAGATTCAGGTGCTGGAAAAACTGGCAGAATTAGTGAACCTGCAGGAAGAGCTGGAGGAATGCCGGATTCCAACCGAAGAAGAGCAGGAATATCAGCGTCAAATAGAGGCTTACCAGCTGGCGGGACGCACTTTGGAGCAACTGTCCCAGGAAGCTTACCAGGATTCCAGGGAACAGATGGAACAGGAAATTTCCCGGATTTTATCTGAACTGACCAATGGGAAATATAAGAAAATCGGACTGGATTCTCAGATGAATTTGGTGGCCACTGCCGGAAAACGCAGGCTTTATCCCTGGCAGCTCAGCCAGGGCACCATGGAGCAGATGTATCTGGCCCTTCGGATGGGAGCCGGAGGATTTTTCACCCGGGAGGAATCCATGCCGATTTTGCTGGATGAAGTGTTTGCGGCCTTTGACGAAAAGCGTCTGCAGGGAACCCTCCAGTGGCTTGGCAGGCAGAAACAACAGATTTTCCTGTTTACCTGTCAGAAACGGGAAATTGATATTCTGGAAAGCCAGGGCATTCCCTTTGGAAAAATTATGCTGAGCAGATAGGAAATATTGGAAGAATCGTAACAGTTCAGCCTTCCGGCTGCCCTGTTACGGAATCCGACTCATTTTAAAGTTTGCCTACGGCAAAGGAGTCGGATTCCTGGCTGTTCTGCGTTACTGGCTGCTAACTGCGCAGTAAATGCGCAGTTGCAGACTGAACTGTTACGAAAAATCTGAATTGCTGCAGGGCTTGCAGTATAAAGCGCAAAAGAAAGAAAAAGACATAAATCAGGACAGGATATGAGTAAAAAAAAGAAGAAAAAAAAGAAAAAATACCGCGTATTCTGGTTTTTTGCAAAGCTTCAATTTCTGCTGCTGCTGGTGGTAGGAGCAGCCGTAGGATGGTATTATTACGGCGGTTACGCTCAGAAGGTCAGCGCATTGCAGCAGGAAGCCAGAATGCTGGTTCAGAAATCCAGCGAGGCCACTTTTCGCTCTGTGCAGACCAGTCTTGTGTATGATGCGGACGGCAGGCTGATTTCCACCCTTAAGGGAGAGAAAGATGTATATTATCTGGAATATGAAGATATTCCGGCTTATGCTGTGGCGGCTATGATCAGTATTGAAGACAAGAAATTTTACCGCCATAACGGAATTGACATCAAGGCAATTATGCGCGCTGCCAAAGCCATGGTAGAAAACGGCGAGGTGACCCAGGGGGGAAGCACCATTACCCAGCAGCTTGCCAAGCTGATCTTTTTGACCCAGGAGCGTACCTGGGAACGTAAAATAGAAGAAATGTTTATTGCCACCGGCCTGGAAAAAGTCTACAGCAAAGATAAAATTATGGAATTTTATCTGAATAATGTGTACTTCGGCAATGGGTATTACGGCATTCAGGCAGCGGGCAAGGGATATTTTAACCAGGACGCCAAAGACCTGTCCTTGTCTCAGATTGCATTTTTGTGCGCCATTCCCAATAATCCCAGTCTGTATGATCCGGTTACCAATATGGATAATACCATCAAGCGGCGGGACCGGATTCTGTATCAGATGTTAGAGGACGGAAAAATCAGCCAGACTACCTGTGAACAGGCGAAATCAGAGCAGATAATCCTGAACCGTCCCGAGAAAACCAAAAACGATTATGTGGAAACTTATACTTACTACTGTGCCGTTCGGGCATTGATGCAGCAGCAGGGATTTCGGTTCCAGACAGAATTTTCTTCGGAAGAGGAAAAGGCGAAATACCAGGAAGAATATGACGCATTGTACGGAGAATGCCAGAAAAGCCTCTATACGGAAGGGTATCGGATTTACACTTCCATCAATCTGGATATGCAGCAGATGCTGCAGGATGCCGTGGACAATAATCTGGCAGATTTTACAGAGCAGAATGAGGAAGGGATTTATACTTTGCAGAGCTCCGCGGTATGCATTGACAATCATACCGGTTATGTGAAGGCTATCGTGGGAGGACGGAATCAGAATCTTCCCGGCTATACCTTAAACCGGGCTTACCAGAGCTTCCGGCAGCCGGGCAGCGCCATCAAGCCCCTGATCGTTTATACGCCGGCCCTGGAAGGCAAATATACGCCGGACACGATTGTGCAGGATGTGAAAACAGAGGAAGGCCCATCTAATTCCAGCGGCTATTACGAGGGGGATATCACCCTGCGCCGTGCAGTGGAATCCTCCAAAAATACGGTTGCCTGGAATTTACTGGAGGAAATGACGCCCCGGGCAGGCCTGGAATACCTGAAAAAAATGAAATTTTCCAGGTTGGATGTAAAAGACGAGCGGCCCACCAGCGCATTGGGGGGATTTACCAACGGGGTATCTGCCGTGGAAATGGCCTCCGGCTACGCGACAATCGTCCATGACGGAAAATACCGGGAGCCTACCTGCATTACCCGAATCACCGATGCAGAGGACAATGTGATTCTGGAAACGGCAAATGAAGAGGTGGAGGTTTACAAGAAAAATGCCGCCCGTATGATGACAGATATGCTGGTGTCTGTTCTGCAGGAGGGAACCGGGCGGGGGCTTGCCATCAGCAGCATGCCTTCTGCCGGGAAAACCGGAACCACCAATGATAATAAGGACGGATGGTTTGTGGGCTACACCAGTTATTTTACCACCAGCGTATGGGTGGGCTATGATATGCCCAGGGAATTGCCGGGGCTGTCCGGAGCGAGTTATCCGGGAAGCATCTGGAGAACCTTTATGGAGCAGATTCATCAGGGCCTGGAACCGGTGGAATTCCTGCCCTATATTGATGAAAACAGGACTCCCCTGGATGATGACGAGTATCTGAACGGACTGCAGGATGAGATGGAAAACTACCCGGAAGATCCCAATCCGCCTCAAGAGGAGATTTCTCCGGAAGACCTCAATCCGCCTGAGGAGGGAGGTTCCCCGGAAGATCTCAATTCACCTGAGGAAGGAGGTTCCCCGGAAGATCTCAATCCGCCTGAGGAGGGAGGTTCCCCGGAAGATCTCAATCCGCCTGAGGAGGGAGGTTCCCCGGAAGGTCCCAGTCCGCCTGAGGAGGGAGGTTCCCCGGAAGATCTCAATTCACCTGAGGAAGGAAGTTCCCCGGAAGATCTCAGTCCGCCTGAGGAGGGAGGTTCCCCGGAAGGCCTAAATCCGCCTCAGGAGCAGGTTCCCCAGGAAGGCATGGAAGAACTACCGCAGGAAGGGCAGTAATATCCATAGCACAGAAAGTATTTTGCATTCAGCGAAGAAACGACATCATATCCAGGTTTTGATTATTGCGACATCCGTGCCGGGTTGGCGGCAGGCAATGATATGGGGATGAATACAGCAAATAATATCTGGGCTTTAAAGAATGAGGAAAGAAGAAATGCTGTCAAAGGCATGTAAAAGAGACGGTTGCCGGAGCAGTAAAAGAAAATCTGGGATGAAAAAGATCCTTTCAGAAATGGGAAATTTCTGAAAGGATCTTTTTGTATGCCCGTCAGTCCCGCGCTGTGACTGGTGAACTTCAAAAATATTTGAAACAAAGAGAATATGTGAAAAATAAACAAATAATTGTCTTTGAAACAAAGAAAAAAGCAAAATAAAGGAGTGGAATCTGTGTAATATGCCGAAAATCTTTGAAACAAAGAAAATAAATTGACAAAAATAAAGATTTGCAGTAAAATGTAATTACATCAAAGGACAACGTTTCCGGCCGGGAGCAGCAAGATGCAAGGAACCAAGAGGCATGATACATTCATTAAAAAAGGAGAAGAACATGAAAGCATTAGCAAGATATGGAAAAGCGTTTGGCGGATATCGGATGATCGACGTACCAGAGCCTGAATGTGGCCCAGAAGACATTATTATTGAGATTAAAGCGGCGGCAATCTGTGGGGCAGATATGAAGCACTACAAAGTTGACAATGGTTCTGATGAATTCAATTCTATCCGGGGGCATGAGTTTGCCGGAGAGATTGTAAAAGTGGGAGAACTGGTGAAAGACTGGAAGGTAGGCCAGAGGGTTGTGTCAGATAACAGCGCACATGTATGCGGGGTATGCCCGGCCTGCGAACAGGGGGATTTCCTCTGCTGTGAAAATAAAGTAAATCTGGGGCTTGACAATAATACATGGGGCGGCGGATTTTCCAAATACTGCAAGGTTCCGGGGGAAATTCTGAGAATTCACAAACATGCCATCTGGGAGATTCCGGAGAAAGTAAAATACGAAGAAGCAGCTGTGCTTGACCCAATCTGCAACTCCTACAAAGCCATTGCACAGCAGGCGCATCTTCTTCCGGGACAGGATGTTGTTGTATTCGGAACAGGCCCGTTAGGACTTTTCGCTGTACAGGTTGCAAGAATTATGGGCGCTGTGAACATCGTGATGGTAGGCCTGGAAGAGGACACCAAGGTTCGTTTCGGTGTGGCGAAAGAACTGGGCGCAACCCATGTGGTAAACGGCTCGAAGGAAGACGTGGTAGCCAGATGTACGGAAATCTGCGGAAGAGATAATCTGGGACTGGTTGTGGAATGTTCCGGCGCCAACATCGCTTTGCAGCAGGCCATCGAAATGCTTCGTCCAAACGGAGAGGTGGTTCGCGTAGGAATGGGCTTTAAGCCTCTGGAATTCTCCATCAATGATATTACATCCTGGAATAAGAGCATCATCGGACATATGGCATACGATTCCACTTCCTGGAGAAACGCAATCCGTCTGCTGGAATCCGGACAGATTAAGGTTCAGCCCATGATTACACACAGACTTGGCCTCTCTGAATGGGAAAAAGGATTTGAGCTTATGGCAAACAAAGAAGCAATCAAAGTCATCTTCCACTATGATTTCGAGGACTGATTATGGAGAAAAAGTTATTGTTAGCGCCGTCTATGGGATGCTGTGACCTGTATGATTTTGAAAATCAGGTAAGGTTCATTGACGAGCATGCGGATTTTCTGCACATTGACATCAAGGACGGAAATTATGTAAAAACTTTCGGTGTAGGACCGGACTTCATGACGGTTTTGAAAAAGGTAGTCAAAACCCCCATGGACGCCCATCTGATGATCAAACATCCTCAGGAATACATCGAAGCCTGTGCAGAGGCTGGTGCAGCATATATTACGCCTCATACGGATTGCATTGAAAGCGATGCATTCGTGACGTTAAATAAAATTATCTCTCTTGGATGCAAGGCCGGAATTGCAATGAATCCGGCAGCTCCCCTGGAAGGAATCCGCTATTATCTGCCGCTGTTATCGAAAGTGACAATCATGATCGTGGACGCAGGATATGCAGGGCAGAAAGTCATTACGCAGATGTATGATAAGATACGGACTTTGGTACAGTGGAGAAAAGATATGGGGCTTGACTTCCTGATTGAGGCGGATGGTTCCATGAATGCAGGAGTATACGGGCCCTTATATGAGGCAGGGGCAGACGTGGTGGTGTTAGGGCCTCCGGCGTTATGGAATAAAGATCAGAATATTCAAAAAGCATGGGAAATCATGGAACGCGAAGTGGAAACGGAGCTGTCCTCCTGCAGGAGGGGATAGCTGCAGAACACAGATATCCCTTCATACGGACAGAGGAAGCATCGTTTCAGAAGTAAATGTAATAGAAAAGTATGATCTGACTAAGGTAGAAAAAGTATAAGAAAAGAGAGGAAAAAATTATGGCATCTAATTCAACTCCAAAGAGCGTGAATATCGGTGCAAGACTTGACCGTCTTCCGAATTCAGGCTGGCACATAAAAATGTGGCTGGTATCCGCTTTCGCGCTTCTGGTTTGCTGGTCAAACGGTATCGGAGGCGCAGTACAGAATATCCTTCTGAATGAATTGCACTGGTTGGAGGAAGGAAGCGCCCTTCTGGCAATGTGGGGCACGACTTATACGGCGGGACAGTTGTTCGGCGCTCTGGTGGGCGGACCTATCGGTGACAGAATCGGACGTAAAAAAAGTATTCTTTTGTATGAGGTTATACATATTATCGCTATGATTGGCGGAGCTGTTTCGCCGAATATCGGAGTGCTTTATGTCTTCAGGCTGATACAGGGCTTTGGCCTTGGCGCGCTGCTGGTAGTGCTGTTCGCAGGATTTACAGAATATGTTCCGGGAAGAAACCGCGGCGTATGGTCAAGCCGGAACTCCTTTATCGGGAACTGGGCTCATCCGCTCTGCAACGGAATCGCATTTGTAATTGCTCTGACAGGAATCAGCTACAATATGAACTGGAGAGTCCAGTATATGATTCCGTCCATTCTGTCCATCATTGCATCTATCCTGATTGCAAAGAAATTTCCGGAGTCTCCCAGATGGCTGGAGGCGCAGGGAAGGACAGAGGAAGCAGACGAGATTATGACAAGGATTGAAAAGGAAATTGAGGCTTCCACAGGCAAACCCCTGCCTCCGGTGACAGAGGCCCCCAAGGAGGTAAAGCAGCTTCCCTATTCCGCACTGTTTCGCGGAAAGCTTTTAAAGAGGACGATTGTAGGCTCTCTGGTGCTGATTGGCATGAATACAATTCAGTATACATTGATGAACTGGATGCCTTCTCTTTTAAGATCTTTAGGTTACGATACTTCCAGTTCTCAGTTTATGACCATGTTCGGACTGTTTGGCGCTCCTTTTGGAATCTTTATTGCATCCCTGATTATGGATAAGATTCCAAGGCGTGTTATGGGCGTGGGACTGTTGGCAGGCATGGCGGTTCTGGGAATCATTACAGGACAGCAGACACAGATGACGCCCCTGATTGTTTCCACATTTTTCCTGAACACGGTAATTTACATGTATGTATGCTACGCATCTGCAGTGTATGTACCGGAAATGTGGCCTACATCCGCGAAACTTTCCGGTTCCGGATTCTGTAATGCAGTGGGCCGCGTCAGCAACATTTTCTTCCCTTTCCTTGTAACTTATGTTGCAAGCTCCATGGGAAGCGGCGGAGTGTTTGTGCTGATTACAATCGTAGCAGTAATTATTGCAGTGTGCGTATTTATCTTCGGTGTTGAGACAAGAGGAGAATCCGTTGAGGATATCGGTAACATAGAGTAAGTTGGCTGCAATTGCAGAAAGGAGAGAAACCATATGAAAAATACAGAGGCAATTCTGGTAGTTCCCGGAACAATGGAAATCAAAGACGCTCCTGTGCCGGAGCCGAAAGATGATGAGATTATGCTGAAGGTGGAGTATGTTGGAATCTGCGGTTCCGATGTGCATGGATTTGAGTCGGGCCCCTTCATTCCGCCCAAGGATCCCAACCAGAAGATTGGCCTGGGCCATGAATGCGCAGGAACAGTAGTGAAGGTGGGAAGCAAGGTAACAAAGTTCAAACCCGGAGACCGTGTAAATATTGAACCGGGCGTACCCTGCGGGAAATGTAAATATTGCCTGGAAGGACATTATAATATCTGTCCGGACGTGGACTTTATGGCTACACAGCCCAATTACAGAGGCGCATTGACCAATTACCTGTGCCATCCGGAGAACTTCACCTATAAGCTTCCGGAGAACATGAGCGCCATGGAAGGCGCTCTGGTAGAACCTGCGGCAGTTGGAATGCATGCAGCCATGGAAGGCGGCGCAAGGCTGGGCAAAAAGATTGTCATTCTGGGCGCAGGCTGCATCGGACTGATGACATTGCAGGGATGCAAAAGCCTTGGCGCAACAGACATTATTGTGGTAGACGTAATGCCGAAACGTCTGGAAATGGCAAAGCAGCTGGGTGCATCTGAAGTCATCAACGGAATGGAAGAAGATACGATCAGCAGATGTAAAGAGCTGGTTGGAGAGCTTGGGGCAGACATCGTATTTGAAACAGCTGGTTCTCAGATTACCGCAAAGCAGGCTCCGCAGATTGTGGCAAGAGGCGGAAAGATTATGATTGTAGGAACCATCCCGGGAGAAGTGCCGATTGATTTCCTGAAAATTAACCGGGAAGTGAAGATTCAGACCGTATTCCGCTATGCAAACAACTATCCTATGACAATTGACGCGATTGCATCCGGAAAATTTGACGTGAAATCTATGGTGACTCATATTTACGATTATCAGGATGTGCAGAGAGCGTTCGAGGAATCGGTAAACTGCAAGAAAGACATTATCAAAGGCGTAATAAAGATTGAAGATGCAATATAAACACAAAAAATGATTCAGGAGGTAAACAAATGTTAGCAGATATCAGATATTGGGAAAATAAGGCAAAGGAAGGAAAATTTGCAATTCCTCATTTTAACGTGTGGAATGCAGAAATGCTTATGGGCGTTATGGATGCTGCAGAAGAGGCAAAGGCTCCGGTTATTATTTCTTTTGGAACCGGATTTGTGGGAAATACTTCTTTTGAAGATTTCTGCCATATGATGGTTTCCATGGCAAAGAAAGCAACCGTTCCGGTAATCACACACTGGGATCACGGCCGCAGCATGGAGATTGTAAGGAATGCATATGTTCATGGAATGAATTCTGTCATGAGAGACGCTTCCGCATATGAATTTGAAGAAAATATCCGCCTGACCAAAGAGGTGGTAGACTATTTCCATCCATTGGGAATTCCGGTGGAGGCAGAGTTGGGCCATGTGGGAAATGAGACGGTTTATGAGGAAGCCCTTGCAAGCTATCAGTACACAGACCCGTCCCAGGCAGCAGAATTTGTAGAGCGCACAGGCTGTGATTCTCTGGCAGTTGCCATTGGAAATCAGCATGGCGTGTATACCTCCGAGCCGAAACTGAACTTTGAAGTGGTGGAAAAGGTAAGAGACGCCGTATCCGTACCATTGGTACTGCACGGAGCTTCCGGAATCGGCGATGAGGATATTAAAAAAGCAATTTCCCTTGGAATTGCAAAGATCAACATCCATACGGAACTGTGCCAGGCTGCCATGACTGCAATTGGGGCAAATGTTGACAAACCGTTCCTGGAATTAGAAAGAGCCGTGAGAGCAGCCGTAAAACAGCGTGCATTGGAAAAAATTGTTTTATTCGGAGATGATGGAAAGGCGGAATAATCGTGGAGAAAAAATTAGATGCAGTCTGTGTAGGAGCTGCGATTGTGGATATTCCATTACAGCCGGTGAACCGGGATATGTTTGAGATTGAGTCGTTTCCGCTGCAGCAGATTTCCATGACTATCGGCGGAGATGCCATCAATGAAGCGACGATTCTGTCTCGGCTGGGACATAAGATTGGGCTGATGAGCATGGTGGGCCGGGATGCAGTGGGGAATTTTATCATGGAACACTGCGAAAAGAACGGCATTGACTATTCCGGCGTCACAATAAGAGAAGGAATTGACACTTCCATCAATGTGGGGCTTGTCACCGCTGACGGAGAGCGGACGTTTGTGACAAACCGAAACGGCAGCCTGTGGAAGATGACCATTGGAGACGTGGATCTTTCCCGGCTGGGCGAAGCAAGGCTTTTGTCGCTGGCAAGCATCTTTAACAATCCGCTTCTGGACTGCAAAGCGCTGGTTCGGATTTTTCAGGAAGCAAAGAAGCAGGATATGATCATTTGTGCGGATATGATCAAGGCAAGGTTGGGCGAAACATTAGATGATATCAGAGAAGCATTGGGTTATGTGGATTACTTTTTCCCCAATTATGATGAAGCGTGCCTTATGACAGGGGAGGAAGAACTAGGGAAGATTGCAGATAAATTTTTAGACTGCGGAATTGGGCATGTTGTAATTAAGACCGGAAAAAAAGGCTGCTATATTAAGAGTCAGGACAAAACTGTGCTGGAGGTTCCGGCCATGAAAGGAATCACTGCCATTGACACCATCGGTGCAGGGGATAATTTTGCATCCGGTTTTATTTCAGCGATTCTGGAAGGGAAAACTTTGAAGGAATGTGCGGAATTTGCCAACGTTACGGCCTCCATCAGCGTGCAGAGCATCGGCGCCACAACAGGGGTGCAGAACAGAGCCCAGGTGGAAGAACGGCTGAAAGAATATTATGAACAGCAGAAAGGATAACCGATTATTATGAAAAAAATGAAACTTGGAAGCACAGGTATGGATATTTCAAGAATGGGGCTTGGAACCTGGTCTATCGGCGGCGGCCCTGCATGGGGCGGAGATCATGACCTTAAAGTGGTTGTGGATCTAATCCGGGAATGCCCAAAGCTGGGAGTGAATCTGATTGACACCGCTCCGGGATACAACTTCGGAAACAGTGAAAAGATTGTGGGAAAAGCGCTGGAAGGGATGAACCGTGAAGATGTGGTTATCATTACAAAGTGCGGAATTATCTGGAATGACAGAAAGGGAAGCCTGTTTAACAAGGTGGGAGATACACAGCTTTATAAAAACCTTTCCAAAGAATCCATCCTGGAAGAGATTGATCAGAGCTTAGAGAGACTTGGCACAGACTATATTGACGTTTATATGACTCACTGGCAGGCAGTGGAGCCGTATTTTACCCCCATCTCAGAAACAATGGAAGCGCTCAATGACCTGAAAGCGAAGGGCAAAATCCGTGCAATCGGTGCAGCTAATGTGGATGTAAACCACATTAAGGAATACCTGAAATATGGTTCTCTGGATATCGTTCAGGCAAAATACAGCATCCTGGATCGGGGAATTGAAGAAGAGCTGCTTCCGGTCTGCAAGGAAAACAATGTGACAATCCAGGCATATTCTCCATTGGAAATGGGTCTGTTAAGCGGAGCCCTTCCCAGAGATTATAAGCCGGTAGGGGCACAGATACCTAAGAAATGGTTCCAGCCGGAGAACATGCAGAAGGCTATGGACATGATGGATGCATGGAAACCTCTTTGCGAGAAATACGACTGCACGGTTGCTAACCTGGCTCTTGCATGGATTCTTGCCCAGGGCGAATTCATCAATCTGTTAAGCGGAGCTACCACAGTGGCTCAGATTGATGAGAATATCAAATCAGCAGAATTAGAATTGGAGCCGGAGGACGTAGCATATATGCGGAAACTGGCTGAGGACCTTGAAAAATAATCATTAAGGACAGTTTCTTTACTCAATCAAGCCCGGGCGATCCGCCCGGGCCGGTATGATAAGCCTTGCCTGTGTGTCTTCCAAAGCTGTTACAATGTGTGTTTTTAGGCAAAAGTATGTGTTTCAAAGGAGATAAATATGCTTTCAAAGGAAAAAACCCTTGCAAATACCAAAGAGATTGGTATACTATTAGAGGAAGAAATCTCTGGTACTGAGGAAGAGGAAAGGGAAGAAAGCATGTCGAGTAAAGAAAGACTGATGGTAATCAGACAGCATATCCAGAATGTAAAGAAAGTTTCGGTGGCGGAGTTAAGCCTGCAGTGCTCTGTCACGGAGGAGACGATCCGGCGAGATCTGGATAAGCTGGAACTGGAAGGCGTCGTGACAAGAATACATGGCGGTGCGATTTGGAATGCAGATGTTCAGAAGGAAAACGTTCATTTTTATAAGAGGCTGACAAAGCATTTGAAGGAAAAGCAGGAGATTGCCCGTAAGGCTGCCGCATTGCTGGAGGGAAAGAATACAATTATCGCAGACTCCAGCACTACTGTCGCCGAGGCGCTGAAGCTGATACCAGACAACCGGGACGTGACAATAGTGACGAATTCCACAGAGGTGTTTCGGGAATTTCAGCAGTCTTCTTTTAACATTATTTCGACAGGCGGAGAATTTAACAAGAAATCCCTGTCGTTGCAGGGGCAGCTCGCAAAGACGAATATTACCAAATACAATGTACGTCTCGCGCTGATAAGCTGTAAGAGCGTGAATATTGAAAAGGGTGTACTGGATTCCAACGAGAGTGAGGCGGAAATCAAAAAGGTGATGCTGGAACAGGCAGAGGAAGTGGCGCTTCTTGTGGATCATTCCAAGTTTGACCAGACTGCCTTTGTATGCCTGACAGACTTAAAAAGCGTGAACTATATTATTACAGACAGAAAGCCGGGGGATATCTGGATCAGATATTGTGAAGAGAATGGCGTCCGGCTGATTTATTAAAGAGGACAGACAGCAATGACGAAAGTGATTGCTGTCTGTTTTTTCTCTTATAGGAAATTCCTTCGGATTTCCTATAAGAGAAAAGATAAAGATGCGCACTCGCACGAGAGGTATGATGTCGCAAAGGCGGCCGCACTCGGCGCAGCAAAGTGTTCAAGACCCTCATGATTGAAGAGTTAGGGAAGCGGATGCGGATTTGCCCACTTTGTTCTTTTGCGTAACACTCTATGAGATTTAATGAACGGAGCAATATATCAGAAAAACAGGGACTGTCCCTGTTTTTTGTGTTTCAAAGTTTTTACAGATAAAATTCTTCGGAAATATAAAATAAATCTTTAAAATAAAGAAAAAAGTGAACAAAACAAAAGGGAAAATTTAGTAAAATCAAACAAAAATCTTTGAAATAAAGAAAAATAATTGACAATTTTATCTCTAAATGTTAGAATGAGAGAAATCAAAGTAGTAAGAAATAGCCAATAAACGGCAAAATAAGCGGATGGATTGGAGGAAAGATAAACAAAATTTGAAACAAAAAATTATTTTGTTTCAAAAATTTGATTCCATTGCCAAGTAATAAAGATAAAGGAAAAATATTTGAAACAAAGAAATCAGGAAATAAAAATCTAAAATGGGAGGTTGTAACAGAATGGAGAAAAAGAAAAAAGAATCCTCGATTGTAAAAAAGATGCTGATTGCAGTGGCAGGAGGGTTTATTGTTGGATTTGCATGTCTGTTTTTGAGAGAATTTCTGAATGGGAACGGCGGCAGCGGGGTCTGGAATGTAATTGACGCGGTGTTGTTCCAGGATATCACCGCAACCCAGGGAATTGAGGGGATAGGGCTTTTCTATATTATCGGACAGCTTTTTATGCGCGGGCTTCAAATGGCGATTGTGCCGCTGGTCATCACTTCTCTGGTCCGTGCGCTGTGCAGCCTGGCAAATCCGGAACGGTTAGGCCGGATTGCCGGGAAGACATTTATTACATATTGCTGCTTTTATGTGGTTGCAGCGGCATTGGCGGGAGCAGGAGCATATTTTGTAAAATCTATGGGATGGTTTGATGTCAATCTTCCAGGTGAAATGGCTACAGAAGCAGTTACCATGGAAGGCTACAATCCTCTGGTGACAGTGGTAAATGCAGTGCCCTCCAACATATTCGCCGCATTTTCCACCAACAATACGATTTTGTCCGTGGTAGTCGTTGCAATTGTGCTGGGGCTTTGCATGACCGCCATGGGGGAAAAGGCGGACCCCCTGAAAAAAGTAATTGAAAACCTGAATGACGTGGTGCAGATGTTTCTTAATTTCCTGATTAACAAAATTGCGCCTACGGCGATCTTCTGCATGATTACAAGGACTCTGGCTGTATACGGCGTGGAATACATCGGGCCTACGCTGGTCTGGATTGTAACGACGATTGTAGTCAGCCTGGCGCTGGTGGCCACCATTTATCCGGCAGGCATCTTTTTGGCCACGGGGCTGAACCCTGTTCCGTTTATTAAAAAATCATTTAAAATCGGATTGTTCGCGGCGGCTACCAATTCTTCTGCGGCAACTCTTCCTTTGAATACAAAGACCTGTACGGAAGAATTGGGATGTTCTGAAGAAATCAGCAGTTTTGTTCTGCCTACCGGCATGACCATTAATATGAATGGAACCACAGCGATGCATATGATAGCCATCACCTTTATTGCAACAGCGGCCGGAATTGATGTGACGCCCGCGACACTGGCTACGGCCGCATTCCTGTCTATCTGCACGGCAGTAGGCACCCCGGCCATCCCGGTGGCAGGCACCACCATGGTTTATGTGGTAATGTCCGGTTTGGGGATGAGTTCAGAGCTTTGCATGATAGGCTATTCCCTGGTACTGGCAATGAATTATCTGCCGGGAATGGCTGTAATTACTCTGAATGTGATCGGGGACGCGGCCACAAATGTAATTGTGAATTTCAAAGAGGGCGTTCTGAATAAAGATATATATTATAAGAAGTAAGAAACTGTATGGCGCAGGGGGCGGCGGAAAATAGAGAGGGAATGGCAATCCGGAATTAGGATTGCCATTTCTTATTAATTCATCCAGGCAACCTGCTGTTTGGTTCTCAGCGGAAATCTCCTTAAATTACAGCCATTTAGATTTTCATGGTTCAGATTTACTGCTGTCAGCTGGTTATTGGAATAAGTCTTATAGTAGTAAATCCCCCGGCTTGCATTGATGCAGCAGGAGTACAGCGTAAGCTCATACTTGTTTTCTTCTGTTAACACACTTCCCCGGACCATGGACACGGAATCCAGCAAATGAAAAAACTGCGCAACGCTGTTAGATTCATCTGATTCACAGACAGAATTTAAGCAGAGATAAGAAGCTTTGACAAACCGGGAGGACGGGGAAAAATCTCCGGGAAGGCCAAAACTTCCCAGGCCCTGTCCGAAGGGTTTCAGGCTGACATCCATGGAAAAACAGTTGGAGGGAGTGCCGGAAGTCAGATTCATGTACTGGCAGGCATTGGTCATTTGAAAAGAGAATGCAGGATTATTGGTCAGAACCCGCATAGGATCGTCAAAAATTTCCATGCCGTTTTTCGTCGTTTCCAGTACAAGAGAAGTCTCTGAATCCGCGATATGCCAGTGAAGGGGTGTCAGGGGAATGTCCTGGCTGAAGGGGATATGGATCAGATGAGTGGTGGAAAGAAGTTCCTTTGCCTCAGCGGCAGTGGCGCATTGGCCCAGCAGCCAGAGAATCAGCTCAAAGGGGGAAATGTTGCTGCATTCTGTTTTTTCTTCCGGCGGATAGTAAGCATTGTCCGGAAAGTTCAATCCGGCAATGCACAAGCCTTTTTCGTTGACAGCTTCGGCATACAGCGGAAAGCCCTCTGCAACGGTAGCCATGCCAAGGAGGGCATAGTGACGCTTCATCATGCCGGCTTTTCGGAAGGAGACCGGGTAATTCCGGGGGGTGAAGACGACGCACTCGTTAAAACTGTATTCCAGATCCATGGTGCGTCCAAAGTAGAAATCATTGGTTTTCATTGCGATACTGGTGCACATAATACTTCCTCTTTTCTTTTTAAGGTATGGTTCTCTATTCTATTCTATTATGAAAAAGAATCATTCATACTATAAAAGTTCCGATTAGGATACAGACGTAAAAATTCCCAAATCCGGAGGAAAAACAGTAAAAACAAAAAAGCAGAGAGCTAAAAGCGCCAAGGCAGAATAGATAAGGCCTGCATATTTTCTGACCTGGCATTTTTGGGCAGTCCAATAAGTGCAGGCAAATCCCAGGATTGCGCTGCAGAGAAAAATGGCAATATCCAGAAACAGGAAGTGCGTGCCGAGAATGCCGGAATAGGTGTAAAAGAAAACCGGAATGGAAATTGTTCCAATAAGGATTCCCAGAGCATTTCCCAGGCAGATGCAAGGGTAATTGTTTCTCAGGTACGTCAGTATGGATTCATCCGGGGCAGAGGGCGTCCGGCGAAAGAGAATGCAGGAAACCAAATGGTAAAGCAGCATAGGGAAAAACAGAAGTTTCATGTGCTCCCAGGAAGACTCATTGACCGGCGAAAACAATCCCACCCAGAAATTGTTTCCCGACCATTCATAGGTGAAATGAAGGAGAGTTCCCCCAAGGAATGTAAAGATTACTCCTAAGATAAGATAGCGCAGCAGTTTTTTGTCCATAATCGCCTCCGTTTTGACAGGTTTATAAAAGGTATGATATTCTATTTTATAATATCCCAAATTCATCAGGGTCATGCAGATGATCCGAGATTTCATCAGGAGGAAGCCATGGGAAAATCACCGGTTCAAAAAGATTATTCATTGTCTGAGTTTTGCAGTAAGCTGTCTGTTTCCGAGGCCACTGGAAGAAACTGGATTCGGCTGGGGAAAATCCGGCCTGACAGGGAATTTCAGGGAAAGCCTTGCTTTTCCCGGAGGTACACGGAGGAAATTTTGGAAAAACTTCAGAAGAAAGACACAGGATTTCTACAGGCCAGAAGGAATAAAAAGCATCTCAGCGGAAACAGCATTGACAGAAATTATATTCCCAAGGATTCCCCCAACCTGAAAAAGATTGCACAGACGGCGGCGGGAATGGCAGGAACTGCGCAGACGGACATGCTGCTGCGGGCAGCGCTGGCAGAATGCGCCATCCAATTGCTGTGCCAGGCATATGAAATCAAAACACAGTTCAAGGACTGTTTTCTGTCTCATTATCTGAATGGGGAGGTGCGCCTGGGGCAATACGGGGAATTGGTGCAGGACCTTTTTCCGGCAGGAAAAGAGGGTTATGATGCTTTGCTGGCGGCGGAACAGGGAAGGAAAGAGCTGTTTCAGGTTACCTATGTGCTGGAACGCAATGCAGACATTCTGGGACTTTTGTACAGTTCCCTGAAAAATTTGCGGGAGCGTAAAGCGGCAGGTTCTTACTATACCCCTGCCCATATTGTGAGGAAAATGACAGCGGATTTACAGGAAAGAAGGGATGGGAATACCACAATCCTGGACCCTTGCTGCGGCACCGGAAATTTTCTGCTGCAGCTTCCGGAACATGTTTCCCTGGAGCAGATTGCAGGACGGGACATTGATACTCTCAGCGTGCTGCTTGCCAGAATCAATCTGGCGTTAAAGTTCCGGAATGCGCCGGTATCCCTTCTGCGGAAACAGATAAAGCCGGGGGATTTTCTTCTGGGAGAGGACAGTAAGACTTATGATCTGATTCTGGGCAATCCGCCCTGGGGCTTTCAGTTTGAATCTTCCGCAGAAACTATGCTGAGACAAAAATTTGAAACGGTAAAGGGAAAACATTTGGAATCCTATGAACTGTTTTTAGAGGAAGCAGTCAGGAGAATACCGGTAGGCGGAAAAGTCGCATTTGTGCTTCCGGAGGCGGCGCTTCATGTGAAATCCCATCTGGAAATCAGAAAGCTGTTGATGGAACAGGTCCAGATAGAAGAACTGGACTATCTGGGAGATGTGTTCGGCGGAGTGCAGTGTCCCTCCATTATTTTAAAAATCAGAAAGACACAGAGTCCCCTTGATACCTGCGGAATGAAAGTGTCTGACCCGAACAGGCAGTTTGAAATTCAAATCAGCCGGAAAGTGGAGGCGGAAAACTTTAATTTTTTCATGACGGACCAGGAATATGAGCTGGTGGAAAAACTTATGGGGCAAAAGAACATGGTTTTTCTGAAAAATCAGGCTGAGTTTGCCCTTGGCATTGTCACCGGCAATAACCGGAAGCTGGTGAAGAGTCGAAAAGGGGAACGGGAGGAACTTGTTTTAAAGGGAGCGGATATCTTCAAGTACAAAATTAGGCCGGGAAATGCCTGGCTGGCGTATGAGCCTGAGAAATTCCAACAGTGCGCCAAAACAGAAATTTACCGTGCGCCGGAGAAGCTTTTCTACCGCTTTGTGGGAAACCAGCTTGTGTTCGCTTATGACAATCAGCAGAGATTATCGCTGAACAGCTGTAATATTCTGATTCCCCGGATCGGGCAATTGCAGATGGAATATACTATGGCGGTTTTAAATTCCAGAATTGCTCAGTTTATCTATCACCGGAAATTTCACTCTCTGAAAGTGCTGCGCAGTTCTCTGGAACAGCTCCCCATTCCTGCATTATCGAAGGAGGAGCAGGAGCAGATTACTTTGCTTGTCCACCGGATCGCCCTGGAAGAGGATCCGGATAAATGGATGGAATATTACAATGCCATAGACCGGAAGGTCGCTGCGGCCTGCGGATTAACAATTCAGGAATATGAGAAAATTTTAGAATATGAGGGCAGTTGGAAATGAAGACAGGATGCGGGGAGCCTCTGCTGCAGTAGCGGGTCGGTATCTTAAAAAAATCCTTTTATACAATGAAATGGTAAAGAGATAAAGAAAAAGATTGCAAAATTGAAAAAATCATACTAAAATATACTTTGGCGGCATACCCGCGGGCATACTTATTTGCTAAATGATTCGCTGTTCTTCTTGAAATAATGAGGGCCTGTTGAAATCATTTGGCTCACGGGTATAAAAACAGAGCAAAGATAAAGGAGAAAAGATATGAGCTATGTAGATGAAGTGTTAGAACGCGTTATTGCAAAAAACCCGGCAGAGCCGGAGTTTCATCAGGCGGCAAAAGAGGTCTTGAATTCTTTAAGGCCGGTGATTGAAGCAAATGAAGAATTATATCGGAAAGAAGCATTGCTGGAGCGTTTAACAGAACCGGACAGGCAGTTTAAGTTCCGCGTGCCATGGGTGGATGATAAGGGTCAGGTGCAGGTAAATACAGGATACCGCGTACAGTTTAACAACAGCATTGGACCTTACAAGGGAGGCTTAAGGCTGCATCCTTCTGTAAATCTTGGAATTATCAAATTCCTGGGCTTTGAGCAGATTTTCAAGAATTCCCTGACCGGTCTGCCCATCGGCGGCGGAAAAGGCGGTTCTGATTTCGATCCCAAGGGAAAATCTGACCGTGAAGTCATGGCATTCTGCCAGAGTTTTATGACAGAGCTCTGCAAGTATATCGGGGCGGACACAGACGTGCCGGCAGGAGACATCGGAACAGGAGCCAGAGAGATTGGCTACATGTTTGGACAGTTTAAGAAAATCCGCGGCACTTATGAAGGCGTGTTAACGGGAAAGGGCCTTTCCTACGGCGGTTCTCTGGCGCGTACAGAAGCTACCGGATACGGTCTTTTGTATCTGACGGAAGAAATGCTCAAATGCAACGGACATGATCTGAAAGGCAAGACCGTCTGCGTATCCGGTTCCGGCAATGTGGCAATCTACGCAACCCAGAAAGCGCATCAGCTGGGAGCTAAGGTGGTAACCGTCAGCGATTCCACCGGCTGGGTTTATGATCCGGAAGGAATCGACGTAGCATTGCTGAAGGAAGTCAAAGAAGTAAAGCGCGCCCGTCTGACAGAATATGCAGCGGCAAGACCAAGTGCAGAATATCATGAAGGCCGTGGGGTATGGACTGTGAAATGTGATGTTGCTCTTCCCTGCGCAACTCAGAATGAGCTGCTTTTGGATGACGCCAAAGCATTGGTTGCAAACGGATGCATTGCAGTTGCAGAAGGCGCAAATATGCCCACTACTTTAGAAGCAACCGAGTACTTACAGCAGAACAAGGTATTGTTTGCACCCGGAAAAGCTGCAAATGCAGGCGGCGTAGCAACTTCCGCGCTGGAAATGAGCCAGAACTCCGAGCGTCTCAGCTGGACTTTTGAAGAAGTGGACAGCAAGCTTCAGGGAATTATGGTAAATATTTTCCACAATCTGGATGATGCTGCAAAACGTTATGGAAAAGAAGGCGATTATGTGGCAGGAGCCAATATTGCCGGATTTGAAAAAGTGGCAGAAGCTATGATTGCACAGGGCGTTTGCTGATTTCTGATTTTGTAAAAGCCGGTCCCCGGCAGTTCCTTCTATTACTTGGAACCGCCGGGAACCGGCTTTTTTGTTTCTATTATGTGGAATTTGCCGGAACGGGCTTTTATAAAATTCCTGTTAAGCGGAACTGCCGGGATCGACTTTTTTGTCTCTGTTATGCGGAACGCCGGGGACCGGCTATTTTATTCCATTTATTTGGAATTATCAGGAACCGGCTATTTTATTCCATTTCCAAAAGTTTTTTAACGGCCGCTTTCATATCCGGCATTTTCCGGTAATGCTGAACCAGCGAACGTTCTTCCTCTGTAAGAAAAAAGTCATCCCAGGAATCATTGTAGCCAAAGGTGCCGAGAATATTGTCAATATTATATATTTTGCAAAGAACCAGCAAAGTGTCTGCGTCCGGCTGCGTCTGACCGCTTTCCCAGCCATAAATCGTTTTAGGGGCGACAGGCAGTTTGTAATCCTCTAATTTCATCACAAGATCATTGATGGAAAAATGATTTAATTTTCGGTATGCCTTTAATACTTTGGCGATATTTGGGTTTTTCATGCTTTCACCTCTTCCATAATCATAGACTACCCCAAAATAAGCGTCAATAAATTGGAAATAATTCTCGGAAATCAGCAAAAATATTACTTGAAATTCTTGGAAAAGGAGAATATAATAGAATACAAACAACGCATAAGAGTGAGGAATTGGAGGAAAATATGGGGAACTATACCAAGAAGTGGTTATCAAATTGGATGAAAAAACAGAATATTTTAGAAGGAATCATTGCAGAAGTTTTGGAAATTCCCCCGGAGGATCTTTCCGCTGAAACAGAAAAAAAGCTGGATGCCGACGATTTGCTGCGGTTGTGCGCTTATCTCCATATCAGGCCTGAGTTGATTCCTTTGGAATTTTAACAGATTTACAGATACATATTATTTCTAATAATAGAGAGAAGAATCAGCAGGTAATATACAGAAACGGTTTCCGTTTTGCCTTTTTACAAAATTCATGGTCCTTATCTACTTGAAAACATGGCACAGTGTCGCTAATAGTTTTAGCTCACACAAAACGTCCTCCGGGCAAGGTAAATTTGCTGAGAACAAATAGAAAGCG
Organism: Eubacterium sp.; assembly: GCA_021769425.1. GTDB lineage: Bacteria > Bacillota > Clostridia > Lachnospirales > Lachnospiraceae > Petralouisia. The sequence continues at coordinate 53,669 of JAETSX010000009.1, read as the reverse complement.
CCCTGAGGATGTATGCTGTTATACACAGAAAGCAACATTTTATTAAATGAGACAGGCGGATATTGGTTTTTGCGCTTCATCGAGTCACTGAAAATATCGGCAGTTTTATATTCCTGATATTGTATTTGATACTCATAATTATGACCTGCGGTTTGCGTATGAAATATCTTAGCGCTACTGATATTTAACGATTGACCTAAAATCATGCACACATGAAATGATATAACAGATACAAACAAAAGCAATACCGACAACGGTTTGCGCAAAGCAATTACAGTAAACGTTTCTGACAAACAGTTTCGCAGGACGAGGAAACTGTTTTCGAACGGATGCAGGAATTAAGGGCGGACAAACGCCGCCCCACTTTCTTCCTGTTCATTAAGCGTCAGTGTGAATAACTTGCTTATGCTATTGCTGCCTCCTATTGCGTGGCTGTGCTTTTATTGCATGTTTTGGCTGATTTATTGTCATTACGCTTTCACGCATATTATACGCCATAATAATGTTGAATAGCGTGTGCAACATATTCAGAACAGCCTTTCCCAAACTGGCTATCGGTTGCCTCTGCAAGTTTTTCCCCCTGCAAATATTCTTTTGCCAAATCCAGCAGGATACTTCTTGCATTATCAAGCGCAAACATTGTTTTGTAATTCTCTGCAAGCATTTCAACAGCAGAATGCGCCATATCCATATTGTCAGCTTCTTTTGCAGTCATAAACTGTTTATAGATTTTGGCGTTTTTCTCTTGTTCCTGCCTTATTTCTCCGGTATTCCCGGTTGACTGCATAACTGCTTCTATTGCCTTTTCCCTGCTTCCATACCATTTCAATAAGTCCGCGGTAGCCTGCTCATTGGCAAAGCCGGAAATCAAATGCTCTTTGTATTTTTCCATACTCCCGTATTTTTGCACCTGCTCATCAAGGCTTTCTTTTGACATACATTTTAAAGTATGATTTACCATTTTCTGTATTTCTTCGTTGCTGAATGCTCCAAAACTCATAGTATTAACTCCTTTCATTACGTCCGTTATTAACTCAATAATCCCATTTAGCCGATTCCGTTTGTGTTCCAATAAAGATTTTTGAGCGAATAAAGCCTGTTCTTTATCATAATTAGGGTTATCCATGATTTTTTTTATGTCTATCAATGGAATTTCCAATTCTCTAAAGAACATAATTTCCTGCAACTTTTCTAACGCTTTGTTGTCATAAAGCCGATAACCAGCTTTCGTTAATTCTGTTGGCTTTAGTAGACCAATTTCATCATAATATCTCAATGTCCTTATACTTATTCCGGTTATCTCTGACATGTCTTTTACGGTTTTCATTTTTTCCTCCTTTCGGTTTAATCGTAATTCGTTACGTTACGAGAGAGTCAATACTGAATTTGAAATTTTTTCTGTTATACTCATGAGCATACTTATTTGCCAAATCATTTGCTTTTTTCCTCAAAGCTATGAACGATCATCTGGCAAATGATTTCGCTCACGGGTATAATAATTATAAATAAATTTCAGCGTTATTGGAATAGGATTTTAAGTGTTGTGATATTACTCCGGCGGTTAAATATCGCAGTTTTTATTTGTCTGAATTTCCATCTGTCACGTTGTGCCCGATAAAGCGGGGCAGGCCCTCATCAGTCGTTGTAACCCTTGCTGCAACTCATTCTTCCTTGATATCTTTGCAGGTGCAAATTCGGATTGATTATGGCATACTCGTATATAAAATAAAATTTGTGAATGAATATAGACATATAAGAATAGGCGATATATAATAAAATGAGAAATAAAGTTCACATTTTGGGAGAAAATGCTATGATAAACTTAGTCAGGGAATACAGGAAGGAAAGAAATATTACACAGGAGCAATTGGCTTCTATGGTAGGCATAAGCAGAAAATATTTATCTATGATAGAGAGGAATAAAACAACGCCATCAATAGATGTGGCAGTTCGATTGTCTGAAGAATTGTCTGTAAATGTCGAGCGGTTATTTTTCACGATACCATCCGTGGAAAAGCAAGAATTGCCCCCAAACATAAAATATATTGATTTATTCTGTGGCATAGGCGGTTTCCGTTATGCTTCACAACAAGCATTTGAAAAGTTGGGAATGAAAGGACAATGTATGTTTAGCAGTGATATAGACAAGTTTGCGGCGGAAAGTTATGAAGCGAATTTTAATGAAAAGCCTGCGGGGGATATTACTGAAGTCGATGAAAAGGATATTCCGGATTTTGATCTGCTCTTTGCAGGATTTCCATGTCAGGCGTTTTCAATTTGTGGCTTACAGAAAGGATTTGCAGATAATACGAAGGGAACGCTTTTTTTTGACATTGCCCGCATAATAAAGGAAAAGCAGCCAAACGCTTTTGTATTGGAGAATGTGAAAAATCTTGTTGGCCATGACGGAGGAAAGACTTTTAAAACGATTATCTATGTTTTAAGGGAAGAATTGGGATATTATGTGGATTACCAAGTTTTAAATGCCCTTGATTTTGGTCTGCCGCAAAAGCGTGAGAGAATTATTATAGTTGGCGCAAAGAAGCCGTTTAATATGGATTGGAAGTTTAATATTGAGAATGTAAAGACTTTGAAAGACATATTGGAAGATGAAGTGGACAAGAAACACTATGCTTCAGAAGAAATAGTAAAAAAGCGTAAGGAGATGCATACAGCAGAAACAGCGCCAGCTATTTGGCATGAAAATAAATCAGGAAATATATCATCTTATCCATATAGCTGTGCATTGCGGGCGGGAGCAAGCTACAATTATTTGCTTGTTGATGGGGAGCGGAGGCTGACGCCCAGAGAAATGTTACGGCTGCAGGGGTTTCCGGATGAATTTAAAATTGTCGTGTCGGATGCTCAGACTAGGAAACAGGCAGGAAATGCAATTCCGGTCAGTATGGTGGCTAAAGTGATTGAAAAGTTTATACCATTGGTGTTTTGAGAATAGAGGTGTGGCAAAATGGCGCGTGACAAAGAGGTAGTTACAAAAACTATGAAGCGTGTTAAGAGCAAAGATACATCTATTGAGGTTGCATTAAGAAAAGCGTTGTGGGAAAAGGGATTCCGATATCGTAAAAACTATGCTAAACTGCCTGGAAAGCCGGATATCGTTATTCCTAAATATAAGATTGTTATATTCTGTGACAGTGAGTTTTTTCATGGAAAGGATTGGGACAAACTCAAGTTACAGTTACAAAAGGGGAACAATGCAGATTATTGGATTAAGAAAATTGAACGGAACAGGCAGCGTGATAGGGAGAATGAGAAAAAACTCAGGTTTTTAGGTTGGAATGTTGTGAGGTTCTGGGGTAAGGATATTGCGAGAGATGTAAATGAATGCGTTAGAGTTGTAGAGGAAATGATTTTTGATGAGTGTATGGAAGAAGTCTTTATCAGCCCTAATGGTACAGGGCAAACGGGGTGTTGATGGGCGCCTTACGCTGCCTCCCAAGCAGAAGCTGCCGCATGGATGTCATAGGCGCATCGCTACAATGCACCCCGGCTGCCGGCAAATATAATTCTGGTAAAAGAAATTGAATGCTAAATGCCAGAAAAAGGTAATAAACCACACTTTATCTGCCGATAAAATAGAAAAGGCAGCGTATGCCGGAAAAGGATTTCAAATCAAGTTCAAGGAGGATAAACATATGGTACAGGTAGGAGCATATCAACAGATCAATAATTATTATAACACCCCAAGAGCAGATCAGAGAACAAAGCAGCAGGCAGAGAAAATCCAGTCTGGATATGTGGATAAGGAGAAAGAGTCAGGTCTTTCCCGTCAGGCTCAGGATTTATTGAAACAGCTTAGAAACAAATACAAAGACATGGATTTCATGGCGCTCAATAAAGGCGACAATGCCAAAGAGATGCTTTCTAAGGGAACCAAAGAATTTTCCGTGCTGTTTTCCAGTGATGAATTGGAGAAAATGGCTTCCGATGATAAATATTTGGAAGAAAAAATCAAAGGCATGGAAGGCGCTGTGCGCATGTCCAAGGAGATTAATCAGAAGTTTGGATATGAGCAGGCATTGGGCGCTGCAGGAACGAAGGATACAGAGATTACCAGAATCGGCATAGAATTCCGCGACGATGGTTCCACCAGCTTTTTTGCAGAACTGGAGAAAACAAGCGCGAAGCAGAAAGAGCGGATTGAGGAAGGCAGGGACGCAAAGCGCACAGAGAGCCAGAAGAACAATAACAACATCTATTCTAAGAATAACAACGCTGTAAAACGCACCACAGTCCAGGCAGACAGTATGGAAGCGCTTTTGGAGAAAATCAAAAAAGTTAACTGGGAGGATATCAGGGCAGAGAAGGTGTCGGGAATCGGCGAAAGATACGATTTCAGCATTTAGAGTGGCAGATCCGGAAGACAGGAATGAAAGCAGCGGCTGCTTTTGAATGATGATGAAAACGACATATTAATATGCAAGAAGGACTTTCTAAGAAGTCAATCCTCCATAAGAAAATATTGCAACAATTATGACTTACGCCAGATAAACGGAAAATAAATAGAAAATGCTATGCAAAAAGTTCACGGATTGCATAGCATTTTTTAGCGCGGCAAAGTGTCCAGGTCACTCATGAGTGAGGGATTAGGGGAGCTGATGTGAGCCTGCCTGCTTTGTTTTATTTTATTTCGGCAAAATATTACGTGTCAATTATCAGTTTTGTCTATTCTGCTGAATTATCTCTCTACTATTTGAAATAAAATGGTAAAAATCTCTACAATATTTCACTTGATTTTTCATAAAGAAAGCAAAATAACATAAGAAAAAGTAAAAGTATATTATGTTATGAAAATTCCCTGCTCGCTATAATTAATGTGTACAAAAGACAGTACCAGTCAAAAAATCAGACAAAAGGAGGAGAAATGATGAAGAGCAGGAAATCTACAAAGATGCTGTTAAGTATTCTGCTGAGTGTTTCAATGGCAGTAGGCGGAATCATGCCGGCATTTGCCGCGCCGAAGACAGAAGATGAACCAGGCGGCTTAAATCCGCTGGTTGCGGTGATTGAAAAAGTGACATCCGGAGATGAACTGAATCTGACGGAAGAAGGAACTCTGGACTGGGTTCATATTGCAGGACAGGAAATCAACAGGAAAAAAGGCGCTGCGGAAATTATAAAATTTGAAAACCTTACCGGGGAAGATGTGCAGCCGGTGGGTGATTCTCCGATGCTGTACACATGGACAGACGGAACGGTGCAGGAATCGGTAACAAAGGCTCCCAAATCAGGAGCATTTTTGTATAAAAAAGGAGATACTTCTTCTGTAGGCATGCCCATTGAGGGGAATACCTATAAGATATCGCTTCCGGCAGCGGAAGAGACCAGAATGCTGACTTTTGTTTCCGGAATCTGGGAGGCGACAGCAACCTTCCGAATCTGTGTAAACGGGGAGACAACGCCGGTTTATACCACAGAATTAAAAGCAAGCGGAGAGGCGCCGGTGAAAAAATATACCCTTGTCATCCGTGAACATAATTCCGTGGAAGTAACGGCTACGCTGACAGAAAAAACCAATAAAGACGGAAATATGTCCCTTGGCGGAATTACATTGAAAAGTGCGGAGCCTTCCCCGATTTCAGTGAAAGTGAAAGACGTCAGCAGCCAGCCGAAAATGAATCTGACAGAAATGGGCGATGAGGATTGGATGCACTTTGAAGGCGAGGTAGGTGCGCATGAACAAGGAAAAGGCGTTATTGCGCACAAAGCAGATGTAGAACCAAAGATTACATATGATAAGCTGAGCCAGGATGGGACAACTACAATGCATGATGCGCCAATTGAGTATTCCTGGTCGGACGGAGTTTCCCCGGACAATGCAGTGAAAGCTTCCACAACTGGCGCTGTATTTACCTATAAAAATGGAGAGGAAGACAGTACAGGTAAACCGATTGAAGAAGATGCCGGTTATAAGATGACAATTGCTTCAGCAGATTATGATCGTGAACTGGTTTTCGTCTCTGGTGTATGGAATGCAGATGCAGAGATATCCATTAATCTGGATGGCGAAAGCAAACCCATTTATGAAAATAAGGAACTTCAGGCAGGCGGCAATGCGGTAAACAAAATTTATCAAGTGTCGATAGCCGAAGGAAAAGGCCTGACAGTAACAGGAAAGATTAAGAAAAAGAGTCATGCGTATGGAAATTTTAATCTCCAGGCAGCGACCTTGTCTAAGAATCAGACCTTGAATGACTATAAAACACAATTGGAAGAAGTTCTCCGTCAGGCTAAAGAATTGAATTTAGGAGATTATGAAGAATTTTATGCAAATCAGTTAGAATCAGAAATTGCATATGCAGAGTCTGTAATAAGCGGAGGCCAGGCGACAAACAGTGAATGTTATGTGGCATATCTGTTTTTGAATCAGGCTTATGAAAGCTGCCTCAAGTCAGAACTGGACGGCCAGTATATGTTTGAATCCAACAGGGGCCTGACATCCTCCTTTGGATGGGAGGGAGATAAACATGCGCCCATCGCATACCTGGACGGCAGCTACCGGCTGCGGGATAATGCAAATACGATGGTTACGTTCGGCGTAAGAGATATTCCGGGTAAAGTGAAATGGTACAATGCAGAAGGGTACCTTCCATGTTTTGTCAGCGAATATTCTAAGGGCGGCATGGATTATAAGATTGAAAACTTTGCAAATAAACATACCATAGATGGGCAGGATTTTGAGATCGCATATTCCAGAATGACTGTGACAAACAACACAGAAGAAGAACAAAGGCTTCCAAAGGTTTCCGGGCAGCTGATTCCATTGAATGATGATGCAAAGACAGCGAAAACAGCAGCGGCAGGAGAGACGGTAGTAAGGGACTATGCCATCGGCGCAGATCGGTTCGGCGGGGACTATGCATATCCTGCAGCGGAAGCGTTGGCTGCACAGGGCGGATTTGACGATAATTATACAGCAATGAAAGAGTATTGGAATGCAAGGCTGGAACCTTTAAGCGCTATTACAAGCCTGCCCAATGAGGACTTGATCAATGCTTATAAGGCAGGATTTATTTATACCCTGATTCTCCGTGATGATGTGGAAGGCCAGAAGCGGCTCCATGTAGGGGAAAACGGGTATGATGAGATGTTCGATCATGACACCATCGGCATAGTGGCTACACTTTTGACCATGGGAGATTTTACCTATGCAAAAGAATATCTGGCAACCCTTCCGGCGCAGCTTCAGTATGATGACGCCAAGTGGAAATACAGCTGGCCTTATGCGTTATATCTTCAGAAAACCGATGATTTTGAATTTATTGAATCACAGTTTGAGACAATTAAAACAAATACCCATAATGTGGATACCGACAGAGATATGGATGCCGGCGGCATTATTAAGAAAACCAATGCCATTGATTCCAACGGTTACTGGCTGATTGACAACTGGGCCGCATTGGCAGGCCTTACCACCTACCAGTATTTGTGCGAGCGCCTGAATGAGCAGACTCCGGATGAGAAATATACCACAGAGATTTCCTGGGCAAAAGAATTATACCGTGAGTTATTGGAATGTGTGGAGACTAAACAACGTCAGATGCGGGAAGCAAACGATTATCCATATCTTTCCATTGACATGAATGTCACCACAGAAAACAGCGCAAGAGGAGACGTCAGGGACGGAAACTGGGCTTCCATGTTCCTGTTCGGACGCTGGGCATGGGATGGCTACCTGTTTGGCGCAGATCAGGAAAACAGTGAGATGATCGGCCTCATTGACGATACCTATCAGCATGGATTTGAGAGGAGGGAAGAAGTATCCGATACTATTTACAATTTTGGAGGATATCCTCACGGATATTATTCCAGCGCATATAACGCAGGTTACGGAAGTTCTGCGCTCCGTGGAGAGAGATACCGGGAAGCAGGAATCCGGGCATATGAATTTATGATTGACAAGGCAATGAGCGGTCCCTTCGGATGGTGGGAAGGCGTGGATTATCCGGATGACAATTCGCCCTGGGCTATTGCGCACGCCAAAGGCGGAGGCGGTTCCTGCCAGCATATGTGGGGACAGTCCACAGCCACAAAGGTATTGTATGATGCATTAATTGCGGAAAAATTAGGGGAAAAAGTCATCATAGGGCGCGGAATTCCGAAAGAATGGACGGCAGAGGGACAGGCTCCGGTAGAGATTAAAGATTACACAGTGGAAGGCGCGAAAAAGGTTGGATATAAAATGACCACAACCGGAAAACAGGTGGAAATTGCGTTTACCGGAGACACTCTGGAAGTTCCATACAGTGTAGAACTGATCTCTCTGAAGAATAATATCAGCAAAGTTATGGCAGACGGCAAAGAACAGACGGAGAATATCAATGAAGAAGCAGGAACCGTTCTGGCGCCGGCAGGGACAAAGAAAGTTGTTATTACCATGACAGAAGCAGTGGCAGGAACTGTGGATAAGAGTGAATTGGAGCAGGCTGTCCGGGAAGCGGAAGCAATTGATCTTTCCAAATATACGGCAGAATCTGCGGGCAGATTCCAGGAGGCGCTGATATCTGCAAAAGCAGTGATGGCAGATGCATCCGCAACGCAGCAGCAGGTGGATGGGGCATTGAATGATCTGAAAAGCGCTGAGGACAGATTGGTTTTAAAGAACGATAATAACGGCGATAACGACAATAACGATAATAACAACAACGATAATAACGACAACGATAACAACGATAACAATAACAACGATAATAACAATAATAATAACAATAATAATAGTAACAATAATAATAACAACAATAGCAACGGTAACAACAATAATAGCAGCGATAATAATAACAATAGCAGCAATAATAATGCGAATAAGCCAGTCAAAGTGACAAAGATTAAACTGTCGGGGATTTCCACAAAAATTGCGGCAGGAAAGAAAATCACTTTGAAAGCTCAAATACTGCCTGCCAATGCAAGCAACAAGAAAGTAACCTGGAGTACCAGCAATAAAAAATATGCAACGGTAAATTCCAAAGGCGTTGTAACCATGAAGAAGAAAGGCGCAGGGAAAACGGTCACAATCACAGCCCGGGCAAAAGACGGAAGCGGAAAAAAAGCCTCAATTAAGATAAAGATTATGAAAGGCGTTGTGAAAAAAGTGAAGCTGAAAGCTTCCGCAAAATCTGTAAAGGCAGGAAAGAAAGTAACCCTGAAAGCTACCGTTACTGCATCTAAGGGTGCAAATAAAACATTGGCTTACAGCGTCAGCAACAAGAAATATGCGTCCGTAAGTAAAAAAGGCGTGGTGACTGCAAAGAAAGCAGGCCGCGGAAAGACTGTAACAGTAACCGCAAAAGCCACAGACGGAAGCAACAAAAAAGCATCTGTAAAGATAAAGATAACGAAGTAAAAATATTAATCAGAAGCCGGCGCCATGCAGAAGCTGACTTAAGGGCACTCATGAAGAATGCCATAAATGCAGAAGCTGACTTAAGGGCGCTCATGAAGAATGCCATAAATGCAGAAGCTGACTTAAGGGCACTCATGAAGAATGCCATAAATGCAGAAGCTGACTTAAGGGCGCTCATGAAGAATGCCGTAAAATGCAGAAGCCGGCGCCATGCATAAAAAAGCAGACATCATTAAATAAATAGTATCAGGAATGGGGTTGTTGTAAAGTAACTGATTATCAGTTATAGCGTGACAATCCCATTCTGTATCAATCGGGAGATGAAAAAGGGCGGATGTGAATGTCAGATAAAGAGAAGAAGAGAGTGAAACTGGCTTCTGTTTCACTGAGGGATCAGCTTATGCTCCTTTTTGCCGGAGCAATGTTTGCAGGCATGACGCTGCTGGGAACAATCCTGTTTTTTAACTTGTACCAGAATGCGGAAAAAAGCATGTCAGATCATATAGACACTACGGTGTCTGCCATTACAAAATCATTGGAACAGTCTTTCCTGATTACGGAAAATCTTGTGCTGGAACTGGCTGCCAGCGAGGGAGTCCGAAACTGGGTGAAGGATGAAGATTATTATGACAGAGAGAACCCGGACTTTTATGTCCGTAAAGCGGAACTGAGCAGGGAGATGCAGCGGGCGCTGGTTTACAGCAATGCGAAAAAATTAAATGTAATTGAATACGCAGTGATCTATGAGAACGGAGAGCTTTTGGAATATACAGATATCCAGGCAGTGGGAGAGACGGCGATCCTGTATGAGTCCAGGAAAGCTTATGAGGCCATAGCCATGCATGAGCAAGAGTATGTGTACACCCAGCTAATCTCCGGGGCAAGGAATGTTATTTTTCATGTGCGGAGAGTGAAATCAGATTTTACGGGAGACAGCCATTTTGTCATCATGATTGCCACCAATGAAAGCAGTATTCGGGAATGTTACAGCGACTTAAGCGTGGAGCAGGGAAGCGCGGTATATCTGCTGAATCAGGAACGCCAGGTTTTTTCATGCAGCCAGGTGGATGAGATTGGGCAGTATCGTGAGGATACGGCCTCTTGGGATGAAAATGAATTTCTGATTACGCAAAAAGCGATGAAGGAATTCGAGATGCAGTTTGTCTACCTTTTTCCCAGGAAAGCGCTGACCATACAGGCGTTTAGAGGAATTAAGCCCTATCTGGCGCTGAGTGTCGGGATTATTACAGTCTGTGTGGCAATGGCGCTGGCGCTGGGCATTCGTTCCACCCGGTTTCTGGATGAGTTTATTTGCGCCTTAAACAGTGTGAGAGAAAAAAATTATGATGTGCAGATCAAAAGGTACAAGAACAGGGAAATTGACCGGATGGGGGAGGCATTTAACGAGATGACCAGGGAGCTGAAAGAATTGGTGCAGAATAAATATGAGTCTCAGCTTTTGTTGAATGAAATGGAGATCCGGTTTTTGCAGCATCAGATGAATCCCCATTTTCTGTTTAATGTCCTGCTTACTATCCAGATTAAGGCAAAGAGGTGCAAAGATGAGACAGTGTATCAAATGGTATCCAGGCTGTCAGTCCTCTTGCGGGCAAGCATTTATACCAGGGACATCAACAAAATCACAGTAGGGGAAGAACTGGAATATGTGGAATTCTACCTGTACCTGCAGAAAATACGGTTTGAGGATAAGATTTCCTATGTGATTACAGTGGAAGATGAAGGCATCCGGGAGTGTATGATACCGAAGTTTGTGATAGAGCCTATTGTGGAAAATGCTGTGATACACGGCATTGAAACCATAGATATATTGGGGAAGATTCAAATTGATATCAGGCGGGAGGAAGGCGATCTGGTGATTCAGGTCAGAGACAATGGAAGAGGATTTGATACCCGCCAGTATCAGATGGAGCAGGAGGCGAAAGAAAAATCGGGCATCGGGGAAGGACGGGAGAAAATCGGGCTGAGAAATGTGGCAGTGCGGATCAGGCATATTTATGGGGAAAGCTACGGAGTGCGGATAGAAAGTGAGAAGAATAAAGGGACATTGATAGAAATCAGAGTGCCGGCGGAGGTGAAGCAGGAATGTACAATATAATAATTGCGGATGATGAAAAAAATATCCGGGAAGGGATTCTGGAACTGATAGCATGGGAAGAAATCGGATGCCGGGTATGCGGGGCTGTGCGCAACGGGGAACAGGTCCTTAAGTATCTGGAGGAAGAAAAAGAAGAAAAAATCCACCTTGTAATTACGGATATCAAGATGCCGGTGATGGATGGGATTCAGCTTGCTGGAATTCTCCATGACAGATACCCCGACGTCAGGGCAATTATACTGACAGCCTATGATGAGTTTGAATATGCGCAGCAGGCAATCAAATACGGGGTAGCGGATTTTGTCGTAAAAAATGAGTTTTTGTCAGAACTGCCCAAATCGGTGGAACGGGTGATGCAGCAATGGGAGAAACAAAAAAACAGCAGAGCCGGGGACGGAGAAATTTCTTTTCAGGGGGGCGGATGGTGCCGGGTGTGCGCCTGTGAAGTAAAGTTGAAAAACATAGGAAAATACGGCAGATATGAAAAGAATGTGGAGCAGTTGGTGCAGAATGCTTTTCAGAAACAGAGCGCAACTTATATGCATGTGGAAAACGGCTTGTTTTTTGTCATTGTGGAGACGGAAGAAAAAGATGATACGGATCAGTTTCGAAGGCATCTGGAGAAATTTGTATCCCTGACAGAGTCTTTTCTGGAACTGCGCATCCGGGTGGGATGCAGCAGCGTGGTGGAAAATAAAGACTGTATGGCAGCCGGGAAGAAACAGGCTATGCGTGCGCTGTCTAATGTGTATTCCGACGAGCGTCCCGTCAACGTCCCTGAAAATGATCCGGAAGTGATGCAGTATTGGTTTGATGACAGCGATATTGACGCTTATATGAGAAATCTTTACGGCGCCTTGAGAAATGGAGACAGCCAGGAACAGGAACGGCTGGAGCAGGAGTTTTTTGGCTATTTAAAGAAAGAGGAACGCTCCATCGAACAGTGTAAATCTGACGTTCATGCCATTGTTTCTTATCTGCTCAGAAAAACCAGGAGTACCGGAAGCGCAGAGAAGATATTTGTCCAGGAAAACATATTGGAAGCCGTATTCGGAAGCAAATCCAAGGCAGGATTATGGGACTGTCTAAAAGACACCTGTGCGTCCGCTGCCGCAATTTTTACAAAAAGCGATCTGGGGCAGAGTTTTCTGGTGGAAAACATCAACTATATTATTCAGCAGGATTACAAAGAAAAGTTGAGCCTGAAGTCTATCAGCCAGAAATTGTTTATGAACAGCAGTTATATCAGCCGGATCTACAAAAAGGAAACAGGCATGACGGTGACAGACGCCATCAATAAATACCGGATGGAAAAGGCGAAGGAAATACTGAGCACAAGAAAGTACAAGGTCTATGAAGTGGGGGAGATGGTGGGAATCGAAGAGCCCTCTTATTTTACTCATGTGTTTATGAAGTATGAGGGGTATTCGCCGTCGGAGTATATGAACCGGATGGAGCGCAGGTAGAAGAGAACGGTGTTTGCCGCCGGAATGCAGGAATCATGCAAAGAGGAGGCAAAAAGAAAGGAATCTGCCGCCGGAATGCAGAAACCGTACGGGATGAAAGTAAAATTATTATAAAAGAGTAAAAATTTTTACAGGTTATCAGAAGGGAACTGATGAAATCAGTAAAATTATAGCAAGGGGTGGTATGGATAGCCAATGTCATTTAAAAAGGGAAACAATTATAATGAAAATATCAAAAGAAAGAGAAACAGGAGGAAAAGATATGAAATTTAAAAAATTAATGGCAGTTCTTCTGACAGGCTGTATGGTTTTTTCTCTGACGGCGTGCGGCGGGAATGGCGGCAACGAAAAAACAGATAACAGTGGGGATAAGGGGACAGCCCAGGAAGCCGGCCAGGAGGCCAAAGAGAATCAGGAAGCTCCCCAGGGGGAGGCAGACAGCGGCGAGGTGGTTGAAATTGATTATGCAACCTTTATGGTAGGCTCTCATCTGTCTGCAAAAGCAGAGGCAAAAGTAATCGAGGAATTTAACGAGAAATATGAAGGCAAGATAAAAGTGAACATTGAGGAGCTTCCAAGCGACTCCGCTTATGTAGATAAAATGAAGACCCTTGCGGCTTCCAAAGACCTTCCGGATGTTGTGCTTGGAAAAGAGGGAATCCGTGAACTGGCAGTAAAAAACGGCCAGGCGGTGGATTTAATTCCCCTTTTGGAAGAAGATGCGGAGTGGAAAGCGGAGATTGGAGACGGCGCCATTGAGTACAACAAAGAAGGCGATGCACTCTATTCCATCGCAAATGCAAAACAGGTCATCGGTTATTTTTATAACAAAGAAATGTTTGACAAAGCGGGCGTCAAACCGGCAGAGACCTGGGACGAATTTATGGAAAACAATGAGAAATTGTCTGCAGCAGGATATACGCCCCTTGCTATGATGACGGGAGAGAACTGCTGGACCACCAATCTCTGGCTGGCAGCCATGATCGGCACCAACGGCCAGGAGGGAAACGAGTTTATGAATACATATCATCCGGAATCTTACGAGAATGAATCTGTAATAAAAGGTCTTGAGATGATTCAGAAATGCCTGCAGAGCTATACCACAAGCGATGCCATCGGAGCATTGTTTGCAAATTCGGCAAATAATTTCCTGCAGGAAAAAACAGCTATGATTGCCAATGGAACCTGGATGACTCCTGATTTCTCGGATCCGGAAAAAGCGGCAGAAGGACTGGCAGACAAGGTGGGCGTTGCGGCATATCCGGAAAGCGGACTGATTGAGCAGTATGAAATCGGTTACGTATTATGCACCAATGGAGAGGATGAAGCAGTACAGGAAGCGGCATTGGAATTCCTGAAATTCAAAACCGGCAAACGGGCACAGGAAATTTTCCTGGAAGATAACGGCGCGCTTCCTCTAACAGACCTTGTAGCCCTTTCCGATGAATTTAAGGCAGCAAATCCTCTCATTGCAGAATTGGTAGAGAAGAGCAATTCCAATGAATGGGATTTTAACAATATTGACAATACTGCAGTGGCAAGCACAATAGAGGCATTTTCTTCCTATTATCCGGAACTTGCCTCCGGCGGAATGGCGCCCTCTGATTTTGCTGCAAAACTCACCGAAGCAGCGGCAAAAACAAAATAAAAACCGGAAATAAGGAGCTGTCGGGAAATGGCTGGATTTCCACAATATGTACTGTGACTTTTAGGCATCAGGCCATGTATTGTGTGTAAAGTTCATTTTCCGGCAGCCTATATTTTTGATTGGCAGAAAGGAACGGTATCGTATGACTAAAAAGAAAAGGTGGATTGTGACATTTCTGGCTCCTGGCTTGGCGCTGTTCACATTTGTATTTCTGATTTCCATGGTGCAGTTAGGCGTGACCTCTTTTACGGACTGGTCCATCGGAGCGCCGCCGGTGTTTTCAGGAATAAAAAATTATATTTATCTTTTTACAGAGGATCAGGAGTTTCAGCAGAGCATTATCAATACCTTAATCTGGATTGTGCTGCAGTCCACCATACATGTGGGCATCGGAACAACGCTTGCCCTGATTCTCAGAAGGAAGCGCTGGTACACAAATTTTATGAGAGGGACTTTTATGATTCCCAACATTATCTCCAGCGCTGCATTGGGCATGCTGTTTCTGTGCATTTTAAATCCTCAGTTCGGCATGGTAAACAGTATTATTCGTGCAGTTACAAAATCTGATTTCTCCCAAAACTGGTTCTTAAGTTCCGATACGGCGTTTGCGGCTGTGACATTGACCTGGCTGCCTTATGCGGGGCTGGTAACAATCCTTGTAATGGCGGAAATGGCCTCGGTATCGGAGGATATCTTTGAGGCGGCAAGGATGGACGGCGCCACGGATTTTCAGATTGACATTAAGATTGTGCTTCCGATGATGCGCAATATTATCGGTACGGCCACGGTGCTTGCAGCCACAAGCATGCTGCAGAAGCTGGATATTATTATGATGACCACCAATGGAGGTCCCGCCGGGAAGACTATGAATATGCCCATGCATCTGTATCAGACGGCATTGACGGATAACAATTACGGTATCGCCAATGCGGAAGGAGTGGTATTGATTGTGCTCGGCCTGTTTGTGGTGGGGCTGATACGGGGCGTGTACCGGATGGACAAATAAAAGGAAAAACCGTAAAACGTAAATTGCAAGTCAGCATGATTCCGGGAATATGCCCAATGGATCTGTGAAGGAGGAAAGAGATGAAAAATGTTCGTAAAATACTGGCGGGAATCTTCCTGGCGTTTATTGTGATAATTTCCGTTGTTCCGTTTCTGTGGGTGCTTTCGTCCTCATTTAAGAGCAATGCAGAGATTATGTCGTCTGTGGCAGGATATCCCAACGGACTGAATTTTCAGAATTACGTCAAGGCATTTGAGATTGCGCCGCTGGTTGGATTTTATAAAAACAGTATTTTTGTGGCGATTGTGTCCACTATATTAAACCTGCTGGCATTAAGCATGGCGGCTTATGTGCTGGTGCGCTGTAATTTTCGGTTCAAGGGAGCGCTTACGCTGCTGTTCTCGGCCGCGCTGGTGATACCGGGGGCGGCTCTGCTGCAGCCATTGTACCAGACTATGAACACGGCGCATTTGTACAATAAGCTGTGGGGGCTGATTATTGTCTATACCGCCCTTGGAATGCCGACTACGCTGTATATTATGATGAGCTATTATAAGACCATTTCCCCAACGCTTGAAGAGGCCGCCTATATTGACGGAGCCGGGTTCTTCCGGACATTTGTACAGATTATTTTACCGTTGACAAAGCCGGCATTTGCAACGGCAGGCGTACTGCAGTTTCTGCTTTGCTGGAACGAATTTCAGTTTGCGCTGACATTGACCACCGGGGTGGAGAAACGGACCCTTCCCATTGCGCTGTACTATTTTAAGAGTTCTTTTGCCAGCGATTACGGAGCCATGTTTGCGGCCACAGTGCTTGTGACCATTCCCAGTATAGCAGTATACCTGCTGATGCAGAAGCAGGTGATTTCAGGGCTTGCGGCAGGTTCTGTGAAGGAGTAAAGAGAAAAAAGGCACAAAAGATTGGAGCAGGCTCTGGGAAGAAGGAAAGAGAAAAAGGGAGCAGAAGATTGGCTCAGGCCCTGGGAAGAAGGAAAGAGAAAAAGAGCGCAGAAGATTGGCTCAGGCCCTGGGAAGAAGCGGGAAAATCTGCAGAAAGGAAAGAATCGGAGAATGAAATATACAGCAGTTATTTTTGATCTGGACGGGGTGATCTGCTCTACCGATCAATATCATTACCTGGCATGGAAAGAAATTGCGGATGATGAGGGAATTTATTTTGATGAACAGATTAACAACCGCCTGCGGGGAGTCAGCCGTATGGGGAGCCTTGAGATTATTCTGGAAAGGGCTTCCAGGGCTTATACGGAAGATGAGAAATCTGCAATGGCAGAAAAAAAGAATGAGATTTACCGAAAGCTTTTGGGGCGGATGACGCCTGCAGACCTTTCGGAAGATGTGGCCGAAACTCTGAAAAAGTTAAAAGAGAGCGGCATAAAAATTGCAATTGGTTCTTCCAGCAGGAATACCCCTGTAATTTTAAAGCAGATTGGGCTGGATGAAGCTTTCGACGCTGTCAGCGACGGAAACAACATTACTAAGTCCAAGCCGGATCCGGAGGTATTCTTAACGGCTGCCGGGATGCTTTTGGAGGATGCCAAAAACTGTCTGGTGGTGGAAGATGCCCGGGCAGGCGTTGCGGCTGCAAAATCAGGCGGGTTTGACTGTGCAGGGATAGGAGAAGCGTCACAGGATGCAGAAACCAATTATCCTATTCAAAAGATCAGTGATTTGCTGAAAATCGTACTGCAGCAGGGAGCAGAATAAGGATATGCCTGTTTCAGGAAATGGGAGATTTGCAGGAATGGAAATAAAAAGGAGGATATGCAGTGGCATTAGATTACAGCAGGGCCGGGGAATGGATATTAAGGGAGGACAGCTTTGATCCGAAGCATCTGGGGAAATGCGAAGCAGTAATGTGCCTTGGAAACGGCTATCTGGGGCTTCGCAGCGCAATGGAAGAAAAATACCTGAATGAGACAAGGGATCTGCTGGTGAATGGAACCTTTAATCAGTTTGACCCGTCGTCAGTGACGGAGCTTCCCAACGCCGCCGACATGACGGCTGTTGAGATAAGCGTAAATCAGGAACGGTTTACGTTAGATCAGGGAAGCATAGATTTTTACAGCAGAGAACTGAATATCAGGAAGGCGGAATTGAAGCGGGAGGCAGTCTGGATTTCTCCCAAAGGAGAACAGTTCAGCCTGACCTTTAAGCGGGTGGTGTCTCTTAGCAGGCTTCATGATTTTGCAATTCAGGTGCAGATTACGCCTCTGTCCGGGGATGCGGAGATTGAGATAAAATCAGGAATAGACGGCCGGGTGACAAATACCGGCGCACAGCATTTTACAGAAGGGGATATGCGCTTATACGAGGGAAAATATATCCAGTATGTGCCGCGGACTACTCAGTCCGGAATTACCTTTGCCCTGAACACGGTCCACCGCTTTTGGGCAGAAGGAGAGGAGCTGGATCTTTTGGCGGAGCTTCATATGGAGATCCGGAACATTTACGGCGCATACCGGGTAAGGGTGAAGAAAGGCGAGACGTTAAGGATAGAAAAGTACTGCAATGTATACACAACCAGGGATTTGGAAATACAGGGGAAAACAGTGAAAGAAATGCAGGCATTATCCCTGGAAAAGCTGAAGGAACTGAAGGGATTTGGGTATGCTGAACTGGCGGCGGATACGGAAGCGGAATGGAACAGACAGGTGTGGGAGAGGATTCCCATAAAGATTGAAGGAAATACATATGATGATTTTGCCGTGCATTTTGCACAGTATCATTTGCGGCTGATGGTTCCGGCCCACGACAACCGGATGAATATTGGCGCAAAGGGGCTGACGGGAGAAGGATACCGGGGACACTGCTTCTGGGACACGGAAATTTTCCTGCTTCCCTATTATGCCTTTACACAGCCTGAGACAGCCCGGAAACTGGAGGAATACCGCTATCTGACGCTTCCCGGAGCCCGCAGAAAGGCTGCGGACAATGGGTATCAGGGAGCCATGTTCCCCTGGGAATCTGCCTGGATGGACGATGGAGAGGTAACGCCGGAATTTCAGAATGCGGATATTGTGACCGCCTTCTGATTAAGGTATGGTCCGGGTTTATTGAACAGCATATTACTGCGGACGTGGCATTTGGAGTGTGGCTGTATGCTTCGGTTACCGGGGATCAGGAGTTTATGGATCGGTATGGATATGAATTGATTTTGGATACGGCCCGGTTCTGGGCTTCCAGGCTGGAAAATAAGAACCGGCAGATCCATGAATCTGTAAATGAACAGGGGATCACGGAATTTACAGAGACAGTGACAGAAGACGGTTTTTTCCATATCTGCGATGTGGTAGGGCCGGATGAGTATAAAGAGCATAAGACAGATAATGCCTTTACCAATTATCTTGCGGCATGGAATATCAAAAAAGCGATTGCCTGCTGTGACCTGCTGAAAGCGGAACGGCCCGGATTATACCAGGAACTGAATGAGAAGCTGGAGCTGGAGCGCTGGTATCCGGAATGGATTCGGAAAGCGGATAGAATATATCTGCCGGAGCCCAATGAGAACGGCGTATTGCCCCAGGATTCCACATACCTGACTTTGAAAGAAATTGATTTGTCAAAATACAAGGCCCAGGATTTTGTAGGCGGTATTTTCCATGATTATAACCAGACGCAGATAAACCAGATCCAGGTGTCAAAACAGGCAGATGCGCTGGCTCTGTTGTTTTTGTTTGAGGATCTCTTTCCCCGTGAGGTAAAAACTGCCACATGGGATTATTATTCCGAAAGGACAATACATGATTCTTCGCTATCCCTCTGCACTCATGCAGCGCTTGCGGCGGATATGAGAGAACTGGAAGAAGCCTACCGGCTCTTTGAGAAGTCCACAGAAATCGATCTGGGGCCGGTGATGACAACCTCTGACGCAGGTATCCATGCGGCATCCTTCGGGGGTATCTGGCAGGGGGCGGTATATGGCTTCGGAGGACTGCGCACGTTAGAAGGCAGGCTGAGAATTGATCCATGCCTGCCGGAGGCGTGGAAAAAGCTTACCTATGAGATTATCTGGCATGGCCAGAGATTAAATGTCAGCGTTACACATGAACAGGTCAGGGTGAAAAATTTGACGAAAACAGAAGCAGTGGAACTGGAATTATGCAAAAAGATCGTTTGGCTTGAGGATGAGGTAACGGCGGAACTTAAAAAATAAAGATTTCTTCTTGACTGTGCAGCCGCTGTATGGTATATATTACTCCGGCGGTTAAATATCGCAACATTTGCGATATTTAACTGCCGGAGTAATAATGTCAGAGAACATTCAGGAGGAAAGAAATGCATTTGGATTACAAAAGAAAAGGAATTACCCTGTTGAAAAAGGGGCAGAAAGGAATCGTTCACGCTTTGTTCAGCCGTTTCGGGCTGATTCTGCTGCTGTTTCTGGTTCAGGTACTGATCCTGTTCAGCATATTTCAGTGGTTCGAAGAATTTCTGCCCCATATCTTAGGCGGAACGGCATTGTTTACTTTTGTTATGGTGATTTATCTTTTGAACAGCCGGATGAATCCCACGGCAAAAATTACCTGGCTGATTGTGATTGCGCTGCTGCCGGTGTTCGGCGTGCTGTTGATGTTATATACCCAGAGCAATGTGGGGAACCGGGCTTTGCGCAAACGGGTGAACCAGATAATCAGCGATACCAAAGAACAGATCCCTCAGCCGGAGCAGGCGATGAAAGGGTTGGCAGAGGAAAATCCAGGCGCAGCGTCTTTGGCGCGTTACATGCACCGAAGCGGATGCCATCCCGTCTATGATCATACGGCGGTGACTTATTTTCCCCTGGGGGAATATAAGTTTGAAGAAATGCTGAAACAGTTGGAACTGGCGGAGCATTTTATTTTTATGGAATATTTTATTGTGGATGAAGGGATGATGTGGGGGCAGATTCTGGAGATTCTTGCAAAAAAAGCGGCTCAGGGAGTGGATGTCCGTGTGATGTATGACGGTACCTGCGAATTTTCCCTGCTGTCCCATGATTATCCCAAACGGCTGCGGAAACTGGGGATTCAGTGCAAGATGTTTTCGCCGGTGACGCCTTTTGTCTCCACCCATTATAATTACCGGGATCACA
The DNA here is from genome assembly GCA_021769425.1 of Eubacterium sp. Classification (GTDB taxonomy): domain Bacteria; phylum Bacillota; class Clostridia; order Lachnospirales; family Lachnospiraceae; genus Petralouisia. Next base: position 32,978 of record JAETSX010000009.1, on the reverse strand, counting down.
GGAAAATACTGGTAATCGACGGCCATACGGCTTTTAACGGAGGGGTAAACCTGGCGGATGAATACATTAATCAAAAGGAAAGATTTGGACACTGGAAAGATACGGCTGTCATGTTAAAGGGAGCGGCGGTACAGAGTTTTACTCTGATGTTTCTGCAGATGTGGGGGATTGATGAGAAGAAGACAGAATATGAGAAATTTCTCTCTGTTTCTCCGATTTTGGAGGAGGCAAAAAAAAGAGACGCAGCTTCTCAGACTTCGGATGAAGAAAAGGGCTCTGTTATTCCAAAGGTTTCGTCAGAGGAGGGAAAAGGATATGTCATTCCCTACGGCGACTGTCCGCTGGATCAGGATAAACTGGGAGAGCGGGTTTATATGGATATTCTGAACCGCGCTCAGGAGTATGTGCATATCATGACGCCCTACCTGATTCTGGACGGAGAAATGGAAACGGCCCTGAAATTTGCGGCGGAAAGAGGTGCAGAGGTTGTATTGATTCTGCCGGGAATTCCGGATAAGGCTATTCCTTATGCACTGGCCAAAACCCATTACGCATCTTTGCTGGAGTCCGGGGTGAAAATCTATGAATACACTCCTGGATTTGTTCATGCAAAAGTATTTGTCAGTGATTCCAGGGAAGCGGTGGTGGGAACCATCAATTTGGATTACCGCAGCCTTTACCATCATTTTGAATGCGCCACATATTTGTACGGCGCCAACTGCATTCCTGAGATAGAGGCAGATTTTCAGGCTACTCTGGCAAAATGCAGGCATGTGACCATGGAAACTGTCCGCAGGGAAAAACTGAAAGTGAAGATAACCGGAAGCCTGATGAAGGCGCTTGCCCCATTGATGTAATGTTTGAAATGCATGTTTTCCTGGTATAACCCACACTAATTAACCGTACCTTTCACTTGTCTAAATTTCCATCTGCCCCGTTGTGCCCGATAAAGCGGGGCAGACCCTCATCAATCGACGTAGCCACTGCTACGCCTCATTCCTCCGCCTTGCAGATGAAAATTTATCCTACGTAAAATTCTGGGATATTTAACCGCCGGAGTAATAGTGTGGATTATACTGGTTTGGGAAATTTTTAACAATTTTATTAAATTTTAACTGTTGATATACAGAAAGTTGTGCTATAATGTAAATCATAAAAGAAATCAAACAGAGGCATGCTCATGAGTATAAATGGTTACTTTTATTATTAATATAAAGAAAAGGAGAAGAAGAACATGGCAAGATTTACATTACCAAGAGATGTATATCACGGAAAGGGTTGTCTGGAGGAACTTAAGAATTTAAAGGGAAAGAAAGCAATCCTTGTAGTTGGCGGCGGTTCCATGAAGCGTCAGGGATTTTTGGATAAGGCAGTGAATTACCTGAAGGAAGCCGGAATGGAAGTTGAGGTTTTTGAAGGCGTAGAGCCGGATCCTTCTGTGGAAACTGTAATGAAGGGTGCAGAAGCGATGCGCAAATTTGAACCTGACTGGATTGTGTCCATGGGTGGCGGTTCCCCCATTGACGCAGCTAAGGCTATGTGGGCATTTTATGAATATCCGGAGACAACTTTTGAGGATCTGTGCATCCCCTTTAATTTCCCGGAATTGAGACAGAAGGCAAAATTCTGTGCCATTCCTTCCACATCAGGAACAGCTACAGAAGTTACCGCATTTTCAGTTATTACCAATTATCAGACCGGCGTGAAGTATCCTCTGGCTGATTTCAATATTACCCCCGACGTTGCAATTGTAGATCCGGAACTGGTAGAGGGGCTTCCGGTAAAACAGGTCGCTTACACCGGAATGGACGCATTGACCCATGCCATTGAGGCATATGTTTCCACGCTGAACTGTCCGTTTACGGATCCTCTTGCACTGCAGGCTATTGAGATGGTACTGGATTATCTGCCGGCTTCCTATAACTGTGATATGGCGGCAAGAGAGCAGATGCATTATGCACAGTGTCTGGCTGGAATGGCATTTTCCAATGCGCTTTTGGGAATTGTACACTCTATGGCGCATAAGACAGGCGCAGCATTTTCTACCGGACATATTCCCCATGGATGCGCAAATGCAATTTATCTGCCGTATGTTATCAAGTATAATGCCAAAGATCCGGTTGCAGCAAAACGGTATGCAGAGATTGCACGGAGAATGGGCTTAGAGGGAACCTCTGAGAAATCTTTGATTAACAGCCTCTGCGCTAAAATTGACGATTTCAATGTAAGGCTTAACATTCCTAAGACTCTGAAAGAATTCGGAATCAATGAAGAGGAATTCAAAGAGAAGATTTCCGGTATTGCAGAACGCGCCGTAGGAGATGCATGTACAGGTTCCAATCCAAGGGAGATTGATCCTGCTACAATGGAGAAATTGTTCACCTGTACATATTATGGAACAGAAGTTGACTTCTAAGACATATACCCGTGAGTGAAATCATTTGCCGGCAGATCTTTCATAGTTTTGCGGAAAAAGCAAATGATTTGGCAAATAATTATGCTCGTGAGCATAATTCTCTGAGAAAATGGGCTGCCCCATTAAGGAACTTTCAACAGGAGATATCCTGCAGTAAAATCCTTACTGGGGCAGCTTTATTTTTGATCTTGAATCGCAGAATGTTTTTTTGTACAATGAGAAAGGAACATAACTATGGAAAGGAAAGAAAAATTATGAAAAAGTCTATTTGCTGCAAAAGCAAAACATACCGTATGATGATAATGATGCTGCTGTCATTGGCGTTTCTTTTATTAATCGGGTGCGGAAATGGAAATGCCCGGGATAAGGATTCTTCACAGGAAAACCAAGCCGGGAACCAGACATCCGGGGAACAGAATCAGCCGGCAGGGCAGGATCAAACGTCCGGAGGGCAGTCTCAGCCGTCTGAGCAGCGGGATCAGGCTAACGCGGGGCAGGATCAAACGTCCGGAGAGCAGGCTCAGCCAGCGGAAAATCAGACGGAGGGAGTCAGGAATCAGCCTGAAAACCAGCAGGAACAGCCAGGGCAGCAGACCCAGACAGGCAGCCAGGGCAATTCCGTGAATCAGCCCAAAATCGGAATGGAGGAGGCAAAGGAGGCAGCCCTGAAACATGCCGGGCTGACTGCATCCGAGGCAACTTTTGTAAAAGAAGAAATGGACTATGAGAATGGCAGAACCGAGTATGAGCTGGAATTTGTTTCAGGGGATGTCAGATATAAGTACGAAATAAGCGGAGATGACGGGGCTGTTCTGGAAAGTTCCCAGGAGACCGTAGAACAGATTCCTGGAAATATTCAGGGAGTGATTTCCGTGGAAGAGGCTAAAACGGCTGTGTTAAGCCATGCTGGGTTTACGGCAGATCAGGTGGCTTTTACCAAGATTGAGCTGGAGCATGGAGGAGCAGAATACGAAATAGATTTTTATGCAGACGGCAAAGAATACAGCAGTAAAGTGGATGCAGTGACAGGAGCGATTCTGGAATATGAACTGGACTGACGGAGTATATTACTCCGGCGGTTAAGCATTCAGGAGGAAAGGAATATGACAAAAGAAGAACTGGCCCTTGCCGTCATAGAGCGGCTGAAGGCGGAATATCCCGATGCAGGATGCACATTGGATTATAACCAGGCATGGAAGCTTTTGGTAAGCGTCCGTTTGGCAGCGCAATGCACTGATGCAAGGGTCAATGTGGTTGTACAGGATCTTTATGCCAGATATCCGGATGTGGCTTCTCTGGCGGAGGCGCCAGTGGAAGAGATAGAGGCCATTGTAAGACCCTGCGGATTAGGCCGGAGCAAAGCCAGGGATATCAGCGGATGCATGAAAATGATTAAAGAAGAATATGACGGCAAAGTTCCGGATGATTTTGACGCATTGCTAAAGCTGCCGGGGGTAGGCAGAAAGAGCGCAAACCTGATTATGGGGGACGTGTTCGGCAAGCCGGCCATTGTGACGGATACTCATTGTATCCGCCTGGTGAACCGGATAGGGCTGGTGGAAAATATCAAGGAGCCAAAGAAGGTGGAAATGGCTCTGTGGAAACTGATACCGCCGGAGGAAGGAAGCGATTTCTGCCATCGTCTGGTGTACCATGGCAGGGATGTATGCACGGCAAGAACCGTTCCCCGCTGCGGGAACTGCTGCATCAGCGATCTCTGTGCCAAGAACGGCGTGTCTTTGGCAAACTAGAGCCGAAGGATGGACAGTTTCTGAACAGGGAAAACCGGATGCTGCCGAAATGAGGATATCAGAAACAAAGAAAGTCCGCAGCGGCGGTTTTGGAGCGCCGGAATCAGCGGATATTGGAATGAGGGCATCGGAAACAAAGAAAATTCGCAGCGGCGGTTTTGGAGCGCCGGAATCAGCGGATATTGGAATGAGGGCATCGGAAACAAAGAAAGTCCGCAGCGGCGGTTTTGGAGCGCCGGAATCAGCGGATGTTGGAATGGGGATATCGGAAACAGGTTACAGAAAGAGAAATATAAGAAAGAGAGGAAATACAAATGGCAGTAATTAAACCATTTTGTGCAATCAGGCCAGACAGGGCGAAAGCTGATAAGATAGCCGCTCTTCCCTATGATGTGTATAACCGGGAAGAGGCGAAGGCGGAAGTGGAGAAGAATCCGGAAAGTTTTTTAAAGATAGACCGGGCAGAGACACAGTTTGCGGATACGGTGGATACTTATGATCCCAGGGTGTACCAAAAAGCCCATGACACTCTTTGGGAGATGGTAAAAAATGGGGACTTTGTACGGGAAAAAAAGAAGCGCTATTATATCTATACCTTAACTATGAATGGCAGAACCCAGACCGGAATTGCGGCCTGCGCCTCCATTGATGATTATGAAGCGGGCGTGATTAAAAAACATGAAAACACCAGGGCAGAGAAGGAGCGGGACAGGATTAATCATGTGAATGTCTGCAATGCCCAGACCGGGCCGATTTTTCTGGCTTACCGCTCCAATCCGGTGATCAATCAGGTGGTGGCTCAGGTGCAGAAAGAAGAACCCTTATATGACTTTACGGCAGAAGATAAGGTGCGCCACAGTGTCTGGGTGATTTCGGAAGAAGAGCAGATTGCTGCAGTTGAGAAAGCCTTTGCAGGAATAGGGGAAATCTATATTGCAGACGGGCATCACCGCGCAGCTTCCGCAGTGCGGGTAGGGCAGATGCGCAGAAAAGACCATCCGGAGTACACCGGGGAAGAGGAGTTTAATTACTTTTTATCCGTATTGTTTCCGGATGAACAGCTTATGATTATGGATTATAACCGGGTGGTCAAAGATTTAAACGGACTTTCAGAAGAAGAATTCCTGGCGAAAGCATCTGAAATTTTTGAGGTAGAGGAAATGGGAAAAGAGCCGGTGAAACCGGAGAAAAAAGGTGAGTTTTCCATGTATCTGAAAGGAACCTGGTATCGGTGCTCCATCCGCCCGCAGGATCAGTCAGGCGATCCGGTGGAAGGGCTAGATGTATCCATTCTGCAAAATAAGCTGCTGGCTCCGGTTCTTGGCATTCAGGATCCCAAAACAGACAGTCGGATTGATTTTGTAGGAGGAATCCGGGGCCTGAAAGAATTGGAGCAAAGATGCAGGCTGGATTGTAAGGCGGCGTTTGCCATGTACCCCACTTCCATTCAGGAGTTGTTTGCAGTGGCGGACGCAGGCCGCCTGATGCCTCCAAAGTCCACTTGGTTTGAGCCGAAGCTGCGCAGCGGGCTTTTTATTCATGAGCTGGAACAGTAGCAGTTTTGGAATTTTGAAAGAATCTGCGAATGAGAGATTTCATGCGCTGTCAGATCTGCCGCGGTTATTTGATTCACGTCTTGGAGGCATCCATACCGATACCAAATTTCATGCACTGTCAGGTCTGCTGCTGTTATTTGATTCACCTCCCGGGGCATCCATACCGAAAGAAGCCTCTGTTTCTGCAAAGACCTGACAGAGCCTTGCAATGGCTTCCTCCATATGTTCGGGAGGTATGGCAGAATAATTCATAATAAATGTATGGTTCCCCAGGGCAGGCTCTTTGGTATGGTACCGGGACAGGGAAGCAATGCGAAGCCCTTTGGTTTCAGCATTTTTTATAATGGCTTCATCTGGAACAGAGGTATCCGCATGCATGAGAAAATGCAGTCCGGCGTCTTCTTCCGTAATGACAATGCGGGAGGAGAGCGGGCTGTTTTTTAAACAGTCTAACAGCAGATCCCGCTGGTTGTGATAGAAGTTGCGCATTCGGTTGATATGCCGTTCAAAATGGCCGTCCTGGAGAAAACGGGTTAGGGTGTACTGTTCAAAATTAGATACCGTGCAGGAATAAAACCCCATAGTTTGGTGAAACCGTTCCATCAGATGCGCCGGAAGCGCCATATAGCTGATGCGGATGGTGGATGCAAGGGTTTTTGTAAAGGTATTCATGTAAATCACTTTTTCCATAACGTCAATGCTTTGGAGGGAGGGAATGGGCTTTCCCATAAACCGGAACTCACAGTCATAATCATCTTCGATAATATATCTTCCTTCTGCTTCGGCAGCCCAGCCAAGGAGCTCATATCTGCGGCTGATGGGGGTGACAATGCCGGTTGGAAAATGATGGGAAGGAGAAATATGCACAATATCTGCACCAGATTCGTGCAGCCGCCCCATATGGATTCCCTGCCGGTCCATGGGAATATGGCGGCATTGAACCTGATGGCTTTTATAGATGGCAGATATTTTCTGGTATCCGGGGTCTTCCACACCATAAATTTTTTGAAAACCCAATAGCTGAATCAGAATTCCGTAAAGGTATTCCGTTCCCGCTCCTACGATAATCTGTTCTGGATGCACGGTCATTCCCCGAAATTCCTTTAAATGTCTGGCAATGGCCTGGCGCAGAGGAAAGATGCCGCCGCTGGGGGAGTTTTTCATCAGAGCAAACCGGTCGTCTCCAATCACTTCCCGCATGAGCCTGGTCCAGATGGAAAAAGGAAAGGTATCCGGATGGGTTTGGCTGCTGGTGAAATCTGCAAAGCAGGGCGCTTCCTCCGGTTCCGCAGCGGGTTTTGGAGGAGCGGAAACAGGAAGGGCAGGTCTTGGAATGCCGGCGGAAATATCTGCAATATAGTAGCCTTTTTTGGGAATGGAATAAATGTAACCCTCTGCCAAAAGCTGTCCATAGGCGTTTTCCACAGTAATGGCGCTGACGTTCAAATGCCTGGAAAAGCTGCGCTTGGAGGGAAGGCGGTCCCCTGGAGCCAGCGCTCCCGATAAAATATCATTTTTGATGCATTGATACAGGTATTCGTAAAGGCTCATGGAGCCTATTTCTGAGAAAGAATAAGTAAGCATAAACGAATCTCCAATCTGGCCAGTTTAAAAATATAAAAAATGGATGATTATGTAATGTCACTATTATAGAAAAAGAAGAAGGATTTGTAAACCGCTTGTTTCAAAATGATACAAATGTGAACTTATAATAAATGACATTATAATCATGCCATCGGGATATACTATGCATAAGATGATAGGATAAGAAAGTCAGGATATGTTAAATTTGGAGGAAACTATGGAATTAAAGGATTTCTTGCAGCAGGAGGAATTTCTTGTTAAATGCCAGTGGGGCATCAGCCTTATGAGCGCCAGGCTGCAGATGATTAACGCAGAGCTGGGCATGCGCTGCGGACGGGAAGTAATTCACAGATATTCCAGCAGGATTAAGTCTTACGAGAGCATTGCGGCAAAGCTCAGGAAGAAAGGAGTGGAAGAGAGTATCCAGTCTATGGAAGAATATGTGAATGATGTGGTGGGAGTCCGGGCTGTCTGCACCTATACAGATGATTTATACCGGATTGGGGAACTGCTCTGCGCCCAGCAGGATATGCATCTGATAAAGAAGAAAGATTATATCAGACATCCCAAAAAAAGCGGATACCGCAGCCTGCATCTGATTTTTCAGGTTCCGGTTTCCTTTCAGGAAGAGACACGGTGGGTAAAAATTGAGGTACAGCTCAGAACCGGAGCCATGGATTACTGGGCGGGGCTGGACTATCAGCTACAATATAAGAAGGAGAACCGCAAAGCGAAAAATATCGGCAGGGAGCTGAAAGCGTATGCCAATGCTATTGAACAGATTGACAGTAAAGTATTGGAACTGCGAAAGAGGATTGAGGCAATATAAGGACAAAAATCCGCAAATTTCCGCAAAAAGTACGCAAAAACCTCTGATTGGCTGTTGAATTGTAAATCCCGGAACGTTATAATAAAAATAATAATTGAAAAGGGTATTACTATGAAAGTCTCCGACTTCCATAGTAAGAATGGCCATGCGGCCGGCCAAACGGCAGGCTGAGCATGATGGGAGTTTACTATGAAAGCCCTTGGCTTCCATGGTAAGGATGGCCATGCGGCCCGTCGCACGACGGGCGAAGCTGATGGGAGTTTACTATAGCAGGAAAGGGAGGGAATGCGGGTGAGTAAAAAAAATGGAAATAAGATATCATTCGGCATTAAGCAGAAAATTGTTGCAATTGCTTTTGTGCCGCTGCTGTCTCTTGCAGTAATTATAGCGGCGTTTTCTGCAAGGATCATAAGAACGGGGATGCAGGATGAAGCCATTAAAAGGCTGAGAGACATTGCAATGGGGGTGGAGCAGGCTTTACTGGCGGCGGATGAGGGAGAATTTTATTCAGATGGACAGAATTTGTATCGGGGAGAGCATAATATTTCGGAAGATTTATCTGCATTTGAAGCATTTGCCGATTCCTCGGGTATTGAGGTTACGGTTTGCTGGGGGGACACCCGGATGGTGACCACTCTGAAAGATGAAAGTACAGGGGAAAGCATGACAGGAACCAAAGTGTCGGAAGCAGTGGCGCAGAATGTGCTGAAAAATGGGAAAGAATATACAGATAAAAATATGCGCATTAATGGAGAGCCTTATTTTTGCTGTTACATACCGCTGAAGAACAATGACGGAACTATTGTGGGAATCATTTTTGCAGGAGAGCACGGCAGTGGGATTGAGGAATATATTGCTCAGGAATTATGGCAGACTACCGGAATCAATGTGGCGGTTATTCTTTTATCCAGTGCAGTAATTCTCTTTTTTTCGAGAACATTGTCCCAGGCAGTGCGCAAAGAAGAAAAAGTGTTGGAGAAACTTGCAGAGGGAAATCTGAATATTGAGGTGGATGAGAAGTTGCTGAGACGGCAGGATGAATTGGGAAGCATGGCAAGGGCGTTGAAGAATCTGATTCACAACCTGTCAGGAATTATTAACCATATTCAGGAATCCGCCGGGCATTTGATGCATTCCGGCCAGTCTCTGGATGAGATGGCGGAGCGGGTAAATGTCAATGCAGCAGAAATCAACAAGGCTGTGGAGGATATTTCAGCAGGAGCAGCCACTCAGGCGGAAGAGATTGAGACGGCTTCTGGGCGGATTATGGATATGGGAAATGTCATTGAAAATATTGTGCAAGATGTGGATAAACTGAATGAGACTTCACAAACCATGAAGCAGGCGGGAGATACTTCAGCGGCAATTATGGAGGATTTGGTTTCTTCTACTGTCCAGGTCAATGAAGCTATCGGCAAAATCAGCAGCCAGATTTATGCCACCAATGAATCTGCCCAGAAAATCCGCGCAGCGGTGGATATTATTACTTCCATTGCCAGCGAGACTTCTCTGCTGTCTCTGAATGCAAGCATAGAGGCGGCAAGGGCTGGGGAATTCGGCAAGGGATTTGCAGTGGTGGCGTCGGAGATACAAAAGCTGGCGGAGGAGTCCAGCACTTCGGCCCAGACAATTACAGACGTGATTAATTCGCTGCTGGCAGATTCGGAAATGACAGTGAAGATTATGCTGGAAGCAGAGGAGATTATCAAAGATCAGAAAGAGAAGCTGGACGCTACCCAGAGCCATTTTGTAGAAGTGGCTGCAGGAATCAACAGTTCCAGGGAAGACGCTTCCATGATAGAGAAACGGACGCAGGTTTGTGACTCTTCCAGGAAAACAGTTGTGGATGTGATCAGCAATCTGTCTGCACTGTCTCAGGAAAATGCGGCTTCCGCTCAGGAGACCACAGCATCCATGGAAGAGCTGAACGCAACCATCCAACTGCTGGCAGATGCAGCCAACAGCCTGAGAGGGCTGTCTGCTCAGATGGAAGAAGAGATGAAGTTCTTTCAACTGTAACCAACAGGCTGCAGAAAAATGTTTTTAAACCCGTTTCATGTATCCATTTTGCATTTGCACATCTTCTGCATTTGCATATCATCGGTTTATGGAAGATATTACTCCGGCGGTTAATATCAGCGTTTTTACTTGCCTGAATTTCATTGATATTTAACTGCCGGAGTAATAGTTATCTGTAAAATCTATATCACATTGCGCCGCACAGGTGCAATATCATAAATGCGGCTGGCCTCTTTCACAGGCTGGGAATCCTGTTCCCGGATAATGTAAATGGGCCGTTTTTTATTTTCCATGTAATCTCTGGAAAGATATTCCCCAATAATATACAGCATCAGCATCTGCAGGCTGCTTAAAAATACCACGATTGTGGAAACAAAGTAAACAGTTCCCATATTGTGGTGGAAAATACCCTGCTGTACCAATCCGAGGCCGCCCAGGACGCAGGATAACAGCAGCAGGAGAGAACCCAGAATGCCGGGCAGCTTCAGGGGTGCGGTGGAGAAAGAAAGGATTCCGTCAAAAGCATAGCCGAACAGGCTTTTCAGGTTCCATTTGCTCTTTCCGGCAGCCCGCTCCACATTGCAGAATTCCACCCATTTTGTCTGAAATCCCACAAAAGAGAAAATTCCCTTGGTGTAGCGGTTGTATTCTTTCATGGCAAGGATGGCATTCACCATGCTGCGGTTCATCATGCGGAAATCTCCGGCTCCTTCGCTCATGTCCATATGGGTCATTTTCTGGATGACTTTGTAAAAGCTTCGTGAGAGCAGGCATCTGAGGGCGCCGTCTCCTTCTCTTCCCACCCGTTTTCCGGCGCAGCAGTCATATCCTTCCTGGCTGACTGCATGGTACATGGCAGGCAGAAGTTTGGGCGGATGCTGCAGGTCGGCGTCCATAATCACGCAGTAATCACCGGAAGCCTGTTTCAGCCCGGCATACATGGCTGCTTCTTTGCCAAAATTCCGCGAAAAGGAAATGTAATGGCAGTTGTTATCCTGATAACAGAGAAGTTTCAGAATATCCAGCGTGTGGTCTTTGCTGCCGTCGTCAACAAAGATGAATTCATAATTTAAGTCTTCAATTTCACTTACTGCGGCGGAAGTTTCCCGGTAGAAAAGGGAAATCACTTCTTCTTCATTGTAACAGGGCACGATAATGCTTAATTTATTCATGGATTTCCTCTCCTTTCTGTTGTTGGTTGGCAGGCAGATTAGCAGATACTTTCAGGCAGGGGGCAGGCTTCTGAAAAATCCTGCATTTGCAGAGGATATAATTGGCTGCAACGGTTACAAAGCTTACGGCAATTTTGGAAACTACCGGGCGGAACTGGCAGCTTTGTATGAAAAATGCCAAAAGCAGGTTTTCCGTAATCAGAGTGAGAAACCGCAAGGATACAAAGGAAAACAGCTCCTTTCCAATTTGGTTGCCGGAATGGAACACGAATTTCCGGTTGGTGACATAAGCAAACCCTACGGCAAAGACCCAGGCGATGGTATTGGCTGTCAGATATTCTGCGCCGATATGCAGCAGTGTCAGATAAACCGCATAGTTCACAAGGGTAGTGGCTCCTCCGGTCAGCAGGTAGCTGAACAGTTCCCGGAAAGAATTGCTTTGGAGCAGTGGCTGCAGCTGTCTGTAAAATTTGTGGCTGGATAAAAACTTTTTCATCATATCTCCTCTTTTCTGTATAAATTTTAGATGTATCATGAAAGAACCGTTTTAAAAAGTACGGTTACGAACAGTCCTGCGGCTGCTGTTTCTTTGAAACAGTGCAGTTGCCAGAAAAAGAATCATAGACAGCAGGCTTATGCTCTGGGCAATTCTTTTTCCCGGCGGCTGATAAGTGATGACAATCTCATGGGTTCCCGCTTTCAGCGGAACGCCGACAAATCCGGTATTTACCCGGCAGGCCGGCACATCTTTTCCATCCACCCGTATCTGGTAGCCATCCCGGTAAGGGAAGGATGTGACAAACCATCCATCTTCCTTAAGGGCAGAGGAACCGCGAAAGAGTTCGTTTCCTTTATCTTGTGAAAAAGTGACTTCCTGGACATTCTGGTTCCCCCACTGAGAGAGATCCATTGTCCAGAGCCGAACATCCGATACTATGTAAGTTCCGGCAGAAAGTGAAAGGTTCAGGCCGGAAATCTCTTCATTAGAAGAAACCATCCAGGTAAAGGTATCATTGCGGTTAGGGTAAGGCGCGTTTTTCCCGGAAAGTTTGTTGCGGATACCGTTGAGCTCTATGGTAACCTCCCTGCCGGAAGGCGATTGTACGTCTAAAGTGCAAATCAGCATTTGGTTATTCAAAGGTTCTTTTAGTGGAATATCAACCTTTGTTTTTTTCTTTACAGAAAGTTTCAGGTTTCGGTCTGCCTGGTTCCATTGGTAGGTGACTCCCTGTTCTTCCAACAGGTTTATCAAACCGGGAAAATCCAGAGTGTCTTCGGAAACGGCGGTAATCTGAGAAATTTGCATGAAATCTTCTGCAGATAGTTTGGATAAATCTGTGTGCCTGTCTGCATCTGTAACGGAATCCGTGTGCCTGTCTGCATCCGTAACAGAATCTGTGTGCCTGTCTGTATCCGTAACGGAATCTGTGCCAGTATTGTCGCCGAAATCTGTACCGGCTTCTTCCTTTGCAATCGTATAACGTGTCATTGCTTCCAGGGAATAGGGAAACTCCAGTTTCTCATATTCTGCCTGGTCCATGGTTCCTGTACTGGCATAGGCAATGGGAAAGACTTTCTGGTTCTCTGCAATTACGGCGCCGTCTTTTTCTGCTATGGGCCTGTATCCCCAGGGAAGGTAGGAGGATTTGGTTTGTATATACCGTATGCCCATCAGATAGGAAAACGCAGGATTGGCGTCAGTCATAAGAGCCACCCGGTTGCGGACGCGAATGGGATTTCTCATAATATTATAATAGAAATCGGCATAATCGCTGTCTGTTACCGAAGAGTACATGGTGGTTTTCCCCATTCCCGTAAGGGACAGTGCATTGACATTGGCATAAGGTTCTGTAAGTGTGTCAAACCGATATCGTCTGTCAAAGTTTAAATTATCTAATTCTGCACTGGAAAACACATGCTGCCGTGTATCGCTGTCTGAAATAAATTCGTCCTGGCTTCCGATTACAATGGATACCGCCGTGGGAAACAGGCACAGCAGCAGGAATAAGGGCATCCGTTTCTGTCTGAGGGCGCCGGTTTTGCAGCTTAAGTGCAGCAGAGCGAAGATTCCGGCTGTCAGTCCTGCATCCAGCAGAACGGCAGAGGGATAGCCTGAGAATAATGCCGGGATCAGGCAGAGCAGCCCGCAGAGCCAATTGTGGCGTTCCTCTCCCTCAAACAGTTTTTCCAGTGATTGGGCGCATAGTAATATCAGCAGCGGAATCAGCGGGATCAGCACCTTGTGGCGCACATACAGCATACCGCTTAACAGCCAGGAGCATGTATTTACGGTAAGGCACAGAAGTAATGCAATGCTGAGACACCGGGTGCTTTTCCGCTTTATACTCAGCAGCAGCGTGTACAAGCTGAGAATGGTCAGCCCGCAGCCGTAAGGATGATACAAAAGAGACGCCAGGGAGAAATCAAGGGAAAATATCTCCTGGACTGTCGGGGAAATTCCGGCGTCTTTTTTGGTGGAAAGCAAATCCAGTCCCGTAGGCAGCAGTAAAACTGCGGCAATTCCAATGGAAATTCCAACAGAGAAGAGAAACCGGAACCAGAGGTTTAAATTGGCGGGCCGCCTGTTTCCGGAAGCAGGTTTCATGCTGGAAGTAAGCGCCAGGCTGCAGTCAGGCTGTGCGCCGGGAGCTGAAAGGTTGCAGTCTGGTTGTGCGCCGGGAGCTGAAGGGCTGCAGTCAGGCTGAGTGCCGGGAGCTGAAAGTCTGCAGTCAGGCTGTGCGCCGGGAGCTGAAGGGCTGCAGTCAGGCTGAGTGCCGGGAGCTGAAAGTCTGCCGGAAAAGGCAGATTTTCCAGGCGCAAAATACATGCGGTGAATGAAATACAGCAGCAAAACTGCCAGGACTGCCGGAGCAAAGTAATAGCTGTGCAGATAAACCATCATCAGGGCGCATACGAGAAGTCCATGTTTCTTTTGTTCCAGCAGCCGATCTATACCCAGCAATGCCAGAAGCAGAAAAGGCATATAATTGACAAACATAATCTGATGGTGGGCGTGGTAAAAACAGGCGGCGCAGGCATAAAGAATTCCTCCCATGAAAGCAAAAAAGGGATGGGAAAGATGTTTTTTCAGCCAGCGCCAGCACAGGTTGGTCCCTGCAATCAATTCCAGAACGGCATAAACGGAAATAATTGCAGTCATGGGAACCTCCGGCAGTAAAAAGGAAATTAAAACATCCGGCCGCAGCAGTCCGTAATAAGAAAAATCATAGATATTGCTGCCTCCTCCCAACGGTGAAGTGTCCGGAAGTATCTGTCCGGTTTCCTGAAATACAGTCCGGAAGTGTTCGGCCACGGCCGCATGTTGGCTGAACCAGTCTCCTTCTGAGCCGAAGATGCTGTCTTTTGGGAGAATCAGCAGCACACAGAGAAGGGTGAATATGGTCAGCAGCAGCGGACAGAACCGAAGATAAGATTTTTCAGCAGTATGATTTATGTAAATATTCTGATTCATAAGTTCCTCCCGATGAATTTATACGTGCAGTTTCTTTTTTTAACGAGCCAGGGGCTTTCCTGACCTGACAGGCTCACACAGCGGTCAATCAGCTTTCCTCTTTTTTTAACGAGCCAGGGGCTTTCCTGACTGCAAAGAAAAGTATAAAAGGAAAATCTGAAAAAAACATGGAAGAAAATCTTAAAGATTCTTAAGAATTTTTGAATCAACGGGAATTTATGCTAGAATGAAACAGGATTCATATACCCGCAAACCAGATGATTTTCCAACGAGTTCACGGTTTTTTATATGAAATGGAGAAGATTTCGGCAAACCCGGCGAAGGCTGCCAGGTGTATGAAGCCTCAAACGGAGCCCAGGCGCTGGAAAAGATCCAAGAGACTGCATATGACCTGGTGATTTTGGATGTAATGATGCCGAAAATGAATGGATATCAGACCTGTTTGGAAATCCGGAAACACAATAATGCCCCGATTTTATTTCTGAGCGCCAGATCTCAGGTGGAGGACAAGACCCTGGGATTTTCCAGCGGCGGGGATGATTATCTGCCTAAGCCCTTTTCCTATCAGGAGCTTTTAAGCCGGGTAAAAGCTCTCATACGCAGATATCAGGTCTATCGCGGGAAAGAGGACCAGGAGGGCAAAGACTTCAAAAATACCCGTCAGGCTTCTCAGAAAGAAAAAGTAATCAGTCTGCCCGGAATAGAAATCTATGAGCAGCAGGAGAAGGTGCTGGCGGAGGGAAGAGAGATCGAACTGACGGATATTGAATTTGCAATTCTGCATCTTCTTGCCGGCCATAGAGGACAGATTTTTTCCGCCCAGCATTTGTATGAAAGCATCTGGGAAGAAGATTATTATTACGGGGCTTCCAATACTGTGATGGTGCATATCAGAAATCTGCGGGGTAAAATTGAAAAGGATCCGCACAATCCGAAAATTATTAAAAATGTCTGGGGAAAGGGATACCGCTGTGAATAAACAGGCAGAAGCAAAACAAAGATACCGCCGGGAAAGAAGAGACCGGAGGCGAAAGTGGCAGGAGCAGTGGCGTGAATTAACCGGCAAAATGACATTCCGGTTAATTCTGCTGCTGATAGGATGCGGATTTCTGACTTTTGGCAGCTTCTGGTTTCTGATGCAGCATCAGACTCAGTTTTATATAAATCTGGTGAAAAAAGGATATATCAAGTTTGATGCCGGGAAAATTACAGAGGAAATGCAGAAGAAGGCTGAGAATATCAGATTTGCAGACTACAGTAAGAAAGAATTGCTGAACTATCTGGAAATAGAAAAATATGACGACGGCTATACGGTTATTTTATTTTATGATGAAGAGGGCCTGTTTCAGTTTTATGGTCTGGAATATTCCATGTCGGACACATTTTTAGAAGGGACATTCTGGTATAATAATATGTATTACAGCGGGCTTAACTGGATGGCTCAGTTGGAATTTCAAGATACCACAGAAACTGTCATGGTGTATTCCATGCATGAGGCAATCATTGCGGCGCCTTATTTCTTCGGTTCCCTGTTTCTCAGTATGCTGATGCTTCTGCCGGTGATTATCTATGTGTGGAGAAGGATGCGTTATGTAGGTAAAGTAAAAGAAGAGATTCTGATTATGGCCGATGGGGATTTGGAACATCCGGTGACTGTAAAGGAAAGAGATGAAATCGGCGTTCTTGCCCGAAATCTGGATGAAATGCGCCTTGCGCTGGAAGAAAATATCCGGCAGGAGCAGGAGGGAAAGAAAGCGAACCACGATTTGATCCGTTCTGTTTCCCATGATCTGAGAACGCCCATGACTACCTTATACGGATATCTGGAAATCCTGGATCAGAAGAAATGCCCGGCCGGGAAACAGGAAGAATATATCAGGCGGTGTATTGAGAAAGTAGAGGAAATCCGTGCATTGTCCGATAAAATGTTTGAGTATGCTCTGATTTATGGGCAGAAAGAGCAGGAGGAGCTGACTGAACTGTTCTTGTGGGAGTTGCTGGAAGAGATGGAAAGCAGCAGGGAATTTCTTCAGTTAAACGGATTTCAGATAGAAGAATTTTTGGCGCCGGAAGAAGTGAAATTCAGAGGAAATCGGATTTTTTTTCAGAGGGCGTTTAATAATCTGTTTTCCAATATTCTAAAATATGGGGATAAGGAAAAACCCGTCCGGCTGTCAGTCAGAATAGAAAAGGGATATGTTGAGTTTGGGTTTTTTAACTGGAAAAAGATGCAGGGAGAACAGGTGGAAAGTAACAGAATTGGCTTGAAAAGTGTGCAGAAAATGGTAGAATTGCAGGGAGGGCGTTTTTTTGCAGCGGAAGAAGAGGATACCTTTGCCGTTACCATCGGGTTTTTGATAGATGGGAGCGGATGATCTGGAAAAAGCAGGGAGGAAAGCAAATGCGGGAACAGTTAACCAGAAGTGATGTCAAGAAAATAGAAGAAGAAATTGAATACCGGAAGCTGGTGGTCCGAAAAGAAGCCATCGAAGCGGTGAAAGAGGCCAGGGCCCACGGAGATTTAAGCGAGAACTTCGAATATCATGCCGCCAAAAAGGACAAAAATAAAAATGAAAGCAGAATCCGCTATCTGGAACGGATGCTGAAAACGGCAGTGATTGTGTCAGACGCTTCCAAAGAGGATGAAGTAGGAATCAACAATACGGTTACCGTATATTTTGAAGAAGATGAGGAAGAGCAGGTCTTTCGGCTTGTGACTTCCATCCGGGGGAATTCCATGAAGAACTTAATCAGCACAGAATCGCCCCTGGGGAAAGCGATCCTGGGACATAAAGCAGGGGACAGAGTGCAGATAAAAGTCAGTGACGATTACAGCTATTATGTTGTAATCCGAAAAATCGAGAATACGTCAGAAGATGAACATGACGCCATTCGCGGATTTTAATCCATTGAGAAGCAGAAGCCGTCAGGCTATTTTATGAACTTCTCAATGGCGTTTTTCAGATCTTCCAATGCCTGTTGATCCCCATGTTCCACCGCGTCCACAATACAGTGGGAAATGTGATCCTCCAGAATGATCTTTCCAATGTTATTGATGGCAGAACGGACAGCGGCAATCTGGATCAGGACTTCACTGCAGTCCCTGCCGTCTTCCACCATCCGCTTGACGGCTTCCATATGGCCGATGGCCCGTGCCATGCGGTTCAGCACAGCCTGGGTCTGAGTGTGGCTGTGAGAATGTGTGTGGACTTTTTGTTCACTATGCCCATGTGTGTGGACTTTTTGTTCATTATGCCCATGTGTGTGGACTTTTTGTTCACTATGCCCATGCGGGTGGACTTTTTGTTCACTATGCCCATGTGTGTGTGCTTCCTGTGAGCCGTGCGTATGAATATGGGCTTCCTGTGAAGCATCTTCCTGTATCTGTGGTTCGTACTTGTTATGCTCCGGAGCAGGCTGTTCCATGGAACCGTGTTCCGGAACAGGGCAATTGCCATCTGAAAAATTGTTATCCAAGTCTGTAAAACCTCCTTCTTTATAGAAACCAGACATTCTGGCTGGTGGAGGATACACAGGTTGCGCCTGCGGAAAGCATGGAAATAACGTCTTCTTTCTCGGAAATCAATCCCCCGGTAATCACAGGAATGCGGTTCATGCTGCAGATGCGTTTTAAAACTCTCGGCATCAGCGCCGGCAGAACCTCGATCACGTCAGGTTTTACATTCTGAAGCTGTTTCTCAATGCTGGAAAGCGCAAGTGAATCAATCACAAAAAAGCGAAGCACAGTAAACAGGGACAGTTTTGAGGCATATTTGATTAAGGCAGGCTTGGTGGAAATAATACCGTCTGCATCTGTGCGCTGCTTAATATAGTCAACGGCAATTTCTTTCGGCGCCAGCCCAGTAATCAGATCTAAGTGCACCACAGCCAGTTTGCCGGCCTGTTTGATTCTGGCAACGATATCGGGAATATTGCAGATATCGCCGAACAGAATAAAAATAATCCGGCTTTCACAGGTCAGGGCGCATTCTAAGCTCTCAAAGCTGTTTACAGCGGCAATCACAGGAGAATCTTCAATGGCTTCACGGTATTCTTTTTTCATAATCATACTCCTTTGTGTATCCGATACTGCCTTTTATTATACACGATGGATGAGAACTTTGCCATATGCAGCGGCAATTTTTAATCCCGCCGTTTGTTTTTCTGCTGCTTCAGCTCCAGGCTCTGGTAGAATCTGGCCTGCTCCACAATCAGTTCCTGCCGTTCTGCGGGCAGAGTGCGGTAGAGATGTATCAGGGCTCCTTCTATTGGGTTTAAAGAAGAAGGAGAAGGCTTTTTCTCATTGCTGAGTCCCAGAAGATAATCCGTGGTTACGTCAAAGTATTTGGCAAAACGGATTAAAGTCGCAAAGTCCGGTTCCCGGTTATTGTTGACATATCCATTTAATGTGGATGATGCGATATGAAGATCCAGGGATAATTGCTTCTGGGTTAAATTTCTTTCTTCAAGCAGATTTTCCAACCGGATATAGAAATCCATCAGGGCACCTCCGTTTCGATAAATTCAGGTATCTTTATCTTAATAGAAGATGTTGTTTTGAAAAAAGAAATTCTCGGAATGAGGATTTCGTTCCGCGTATTGAGTATTAAAATGTCAAATGGAAAGCTGCCTATTTTTTCTGTGGAAGGTCCAGGTCTTGATGACAATAGATATGTGCCTGTTTGATCAGGTAGATTTGTTCCTGAGGATCAAGCGTCCGATAAGTGTAGAGTAAATCTTCTTCTTTGTCATCATAGAATTCACCTGAAGGATAAGGGCGCCGGATTTCAGTGACGCCTAAAAGGTAGTCTGTGGATACTTTAAAATATTTAGCCAGTTTAATCAGTGTTGCAAAGTCCGGTTCCCTGTTTCTTCTGAGATATCCGTTCAGGGTGGATGGCGCAATGTGCAGCTCATTGGATAATTGCCTCTGGGTGAGATTGTGCTCCTCTAATAAATTTTCCAGTCTTCTGGATAATTCCATAAAAATGTTCCTCTTTTGTAAAATAGTACTCTTTTGTAACACGATGTTGCGATAAAAATATTTTACGAAAAATTTTCTGGAAAATAATGGAATTATTCGAAATGCGAATGAAATTCACAAATGTGAATCTTTTCCAATCACAGGAAACACAAGGGATTTTCTGAATCTAATCATAGCCATCCGCCGTCTAAAGTGATAATTTGGCCGGTGAGATAGGAAGGGGAATTGACGATGGATAAGGCAAGCTGTGCCACTTCTTTCGGCAGGCCGAATCTCCCGGCAGGAATTTCATCGGCAAGCTGCCTGCGCTCTTCCTCGGTAAAGCATTGATTCATGGTGGTGTCAATGACGCCGCAGGCAATGGCATTGACGGTAATGCCGCTGGGGGCAAGTTCTTTAGCCAGAGCTTTGGTAAAGGAATTGACGCCGCCTTTAGAGGCAGAATATGCAACTTCACAGGAGGCCCCCGCTGTTCCCCATACGGAGGAAATGTTTAAAATAGAGCCTGACTGCGCCTGAACCATGGGAGGAATGGCATATTTGCAGCAGCAGAACAGGGAGGTGAGGTTCACCTGCAATACCCGGTTCCACTCTGAAAGGCTCATATCAGTAAGCAGGCCGATGTGGGAGACGCCGGCGTTGTTTACCAGGATATCAGTTTTCCCGAATTCCTGCTGGATGGTTTGAAATGCCTGTTTTACAAAAGTTTCGTCGCTGACGTCTCCGATGAAAGGCAGGCAGGGGATATGGAACGTGTCGTGAAGATCATGGGCAAAGCTACAAAGTTCCTGGCTAGAGGCACGGCAGTTGAGAGCAAGGCAGTACCCGGCTTTGGCAAATTCTTCGGCAATTGCCCGTCCAATGCCCCGGGAGGCGCCGGTAATAAAAGCGGTTTTTGATTTCATAATGTGAGAAAAATCCTTTCTGTGAAGATTTCGTTTGGTTTCTTTGTATAATCTATTATCATGAATCCGGGAAAGTGTCAAGAATTCCCAGAGATTTATTGTATTCAGATCAGGGGTGTGGTATAATATGTTTCACAGAAAAGTTTCGAAAACTTTCTGATATGATACTCAAGCAAATACTTATTTGCCAGGCGGTTGGCTGTTCTCCTTGAAAGAGCGGGAACTTGCCGGCAAATCATTTGGCTCACGGGTATACCAAAATAAGCAGAAAAGGGGTTGGATGCCATGCGTATTACAATCAGCGGCAAGAATATTGATATCACAGATGGATTGAGAACAGCGGTAGAGGAAAAGCTGTCCAAGCTGGAGCGGTACTTTACCCCTCAGACAGATATTGTTGTAACCTTAAGCGTGGAAAAGGAACGCCAGAAGATTGAGGTTACCATTCCGGTGAAAGGAAATATTATCCGTTCTGAGCAGGTCAGCAATGATATGTATGTTTCCATAGATTTAGTGGAAGAGGTTATCGAGCGGCAACTGAAGAAGTACAAGAATAAGATTGTAGAAAAACAGCAGGCAGCCGGCAGTTTCCAGCAGGAGTTTATTGAGAAAGAAGTGGAGGATGACGAGGAAATCAAGATTATCCGCACCAAACGGTTTGGAATGAAGCCCATGTATCCGGAAGACGCCTGCATCCAGATGGAACTGTTAGGACATAATTTCTTTGTATTCCAGAATGCGGAAACAGAGGAAGTGAACGTAGTGTATAAGAGAAAAGGGAATACATACGGCCTGATTGAACCGGAATTCTGACACATAGTTCAGACATGCCGGGATCACAGCAAGAAAGCGGAGAACTGCTGCAAAAGGAAGAATTTTGCAGCAGTTCTTTTCGTATGTCCGGCGGCTTAGAGCTGCAGAAAACGAGTTATCTTTGGATGTGAACGGAGATATCATTGTCCGCTGGAGCGTGTTTGCAAATTGTTCTGGGGAAAAGGCAAAAAATGCTCTCTCTCCGGTAAAAAGTGCTGAAATAAGTGCAGGATCTTGTCAGTGGGAATAATATAGTATAAGATATCGGCAGAAGATTAAAATGCAAGGAGGATTCTCAATATGAATATCGTAGTGTTGGCAGGCGGTTTGAGCGCCGAACGCGATGTATCATTTGTCACAGGGGAAAATGTGGCAGATGCGCTGAGAAGCAAGGGACATAAAGTAATTTTACTGGATGTGTTTATGGGTTACAGCGACAAACCGGAGGATTTAACCGGGATTTTTGAACGTTCCGTCCAGGTCAGCGCGGCAGTGACCGGAATAACCGGGGAAGCGCCGGATTTAGAGGCCGTGAGAAAGAGCAGGAAGGATCAGAGCAAAAGTTTATTCGGTCCTAATGTGATTGAATTGTGCCGGATGGCGGACATTGTGTTTATGGCCCTTCACGGAGAAAACGGAGAAGACGGCAGGATTCAGGCGGCCTTTGATTTATACGGAATCCAGTATACCGGAACCGGTTATTTAAGCAGCGCCATCGCCATGGATAAGGGGTTATCAAAACGGCTGTTTTTTGCCAATCATATTCCCACGCCAAAAGGTATTTCCATGGACAAAGAAACCTGCCGGTGGGAATTTGCAGAGACAGGACTGACACTGCCCTGTGTCGTAAAGCCCTGCTGCGGCGGTTCCAGCATCGGTGTATCTATTGTAAGGGATGAAAAGGAGTACCGACAGGCGTTAAAAGAAGCGTTCCGGTGGGAAGAAAAAGTGATTCTGGAAAGCTATGTGAAAGGCAGGGAATTTTCCGTAGGGGTGATGGATTTTCGGGCATTGCCGGTAATCGAAATCGCGCCGCTTAAGGGCTTTTATGATTATAAAAATAAATATGCGGCCGGTAGCGCAGTGGAAACCTGCCCGGCCAACCTTCCTTCTTCCATTGCGGAAAAAATGCAGCATTATGCAGAGGAAGTAGCGAAAGCGCTGGGATTGGACACTTATGCCAGAATGGATTTCCTTCTGGATGAACAGGAAAATATATACTGTCTGGAAGCCAATACCCTGCCGGGCATGACCCCGGTGAGCCTGCTTCCCCAGGAAGCTAAGGCGGCAGGCATGGATTTCCCGGAACTGTGTGAAGAGATTATCCGAATTTCTCTGAAAAAATATGCATAGCATGAGTATTGGCACAGAGCCGTATTGTGCGAAGCGCTGATCCGGATTTTTCTGAAAAGATATGAGTAACTTGAATAAAAGACACAGCACAGAATTGTGCGGAAGAATAGAAAGCTGCGGAGGAAACTATGAAAAATATGACTTTGGAACACATTGCAGAGGCATGTTCCGGCATTTATTATGGTGAGGAACGTGCGAAACAGACGGTGATCCGCGGAGCAGTGACAGACAGCAGACAGGTGGAGGAAGGATTTCTGTTTATTCCGGTGAAGGGAGCCAGGGTGGACGGCCATGATTTTATCCCCCAGGTCTTCCGCCAGGGGGCGGCGGCAGTTCTTTCCGAAAAAAAACTGGAAAATAACCTGCCTTATATTCTGGTGGAGTCCTGTCTGCAGGCATTGAAAGACATTGCAGGATTTTACCGCAGGCAGCTTACCATTCCCATTGTGGGAATTACCGGAAGCGTGGGGAAGACCAGCACCAAAGAGATGATTGCATCTGTTTTGTCAAGGAAGTATCGGGTTCTGAAAACGGCTGGGAATTTTAACAATGAAATCGGCCTGCCCCTGACCATTCTTCGGATTCAGGAAGAGCATGAAGCGGCGGTGGTGGAAATGGGAATCTCTGATTTCGGAGAAATGCACCGGCTGGCAAAGATTGCCCGGCCGGATATCTGCGTGATTACCAATATCGGAATCTGCCATCTGGAAAATCTGAAAACCAGGGATGGGATTCTGAAAGCAAAAAGTGAAATCTTTGATTTTCTGAAACCGGAGGGGCATATTATCTTAAATGGAGAGGACGATAAACTTTCCGCCCTGACAGAAGTAAAGGGAATCCGGCCGGTATTCTATGGATTCGGCGGAAACAGGCCGGATATGGTCAGAAACAGTGAAGAACAGTTCGGGGATGGAACTTTTGGCATTCAGATACCGCAGCCGGATATAGGCAGAAGCGGGGAAGAAGAGGCTGAGGATGGGAATTCCGGAAGGAAGGCACAGCAGGATATTTATGCAGATCAGATAAAGAACTGCGGTTTGAAGGGAATGGACGTTAACCTCCACACTCCCGCCGGTGAAATATCTGTCCATATCCCAATTCCGGGGCAGCATAACATTTACAACGCCATGGCGGCGGCAGCAGCCGGCCTTGCGCTGAACATGGAATTAGAGGAAATCAAGGCAGGCATTGAATCCGCAGAAACCATAGGCGGACGCACCAATCTGATAGAAACCGGTGGCCTGCTTTTAATTGACGACTGCTACAATGCCAATCCTGTGTCTATGCGGGCTTCCCTGGATGTGCTCAGCAACGGCCTTGCCCGGACAGTGGCGGTGCTGGGAGATATGGGGGAACTGGGAGAAAAGGAGAAACAGCTTCACTATGAAGTGGGGGCTTATGTGGCCGAAAAACAGATTGACACACTGTTTTGCGCCGGAACGCTGGCAAAAGAAATGGCAAAAGGAGCCTGTGACGCCAATGACTGGTGTGAAGTATTTCATTTTGAGACAAAAGATGAGATGCTTTCCCAGCTGTTGGAGTATCTGCAGGAAGGAGACACTGTGCTGGTGAAAGCATCCCATTTTATGGGTTATCCCGAAATAGTAGAGGCGATCAGAGAGAAGTTTCATTCTGCATCATAGCCTTATGCTTTTCTAACATTTCTTCAATTTTGGACTGGGTATAGGCGCCGGAGAATTTCCGCTGTTCTTTATCCAGTTCTTTTATCAGAATCGGCTCCCCGTATTCCACAATCACATCGCATTTTTTAATCCAGGGGATGTGGCTTTCAAAAATATTGTTGGTGTTGGTAATGGCAATGGGAATAATGGGGCATCCGGTTTTTTCCGCCATTTTCAGGCTTCCTTCCTTAAAAGGCAGCATCCCGTTCTCGGGGTGGGGATTTCTTGTGCCCTCAGGGAAAATGCATACGGAGATTCCCCTTTTAATCTGGTCGATTCCAGTCAGAACCATTTTCAGTCCTGCTTTCATATCTTCCCGATCCAGAAAAAGGCAGTACAGATGTTTCATCCAGTTGGAAAGCAGGGGATAGCGCAGCATCGTGTCTTTGGCAATGTAGCCGGTAAGTCCGGGGCATCTGGAATAAGTGATTACGATGTCAAAATAGCTGAGATGGTTGGGAATGTAGAGGACGGCCTGATCTTTCGGCACATGCTCTTCCCCAATTACAGTGATTTTCGTGCCAGCCAGCTTAAGCACCACTCGAAAAGCCCATTGGACAATCCGAAGGCTGCTGATATCCGCTGCATAAGGATTGAATTTTTTTATTACCCGTTCTATCAGCAGAATGGGAATTGAAAGAATCAAAAAAGAAATCAGAAAAACGGCCACTAAAATTATTCGTATCATATATTTTACCTCGTAATAAATGTTCACTTGTTATATTATACAGACTGAAAAGGGGAAATACAATCATAAATAGAAGAATTTTTTCATAGAATTCAGGAAGAATGTAAAAAAATCAGGGAACATGAACATGGAAAAACAGAATCAGTGGTATCGTGGAATGGTAATGTATGGAATCGCTCTGGTGGTGGTTGTCTGCGCCTGTATTTTCCAGGGGTGCGGATTGGAGGAGACGGATACCAAAAAATTAAAGGATTTATCTTATGAAATTCTGGAGGAAAAAGAGATTCCGGAGGAATTTCTGGCCGTTATTGAGGAGAAGAAGGAGACAATATTTAAACTGACTTACACCGATAAGGAATATCTGTATATTGCCGCAGGGTATGGAGTTCAGGAAACCGGCGGTTACAGCATTGCAGTCAATGACTGCTATCTGACGAAAAATGCCGTATATTTTGACACTACATTGATCGGTCCGTCCAAAGGGGAAAAGATCAATCAGGCCAAATCCTATCCATATATTGTAATTAGGACGAAATATCTGGAGAAAAATGTGGTATTTGAATAATAAAACGATTCTTTCGAATATGGAAAACAGAACATCAGAATAAAAAACAGTAGGAATTTTGCAATGAATGTGGTAAGATAAGAAACAGAAATTATTTTCCGGCTTTGGAATGATGAAGTTATAAAGCGGAAATGATTTCTGTTTCCTTATGTCAAAATTTGTTTTGCCTGAATTGGGACAGGCAGCAGAGAGAATAAAAAAGAACGAATGATTTCAAAGGGAATCGTCCATACTAAAAACAATGATAATCAGATAGAAGACAGACAGTTTTTCCGGGGATTTTTATGGTATTTGCACAAAATACTTTTTCGGGGCCATGCACAGATGGCAGAATCCCACATAAAATAAGATAGACGGAATTGTAAAAGATAATGGAAGAAACAGTATAGATTTACAAATCGACAAAGTGTGTTATAATAGTACATAAAGATTTTTCAAACTTGACAAAGAGAAAAGAATGTTACTATAATAACTTCTTGTACGAAATATATAGCATAGAGGTGCGATATGGAACAGTATGTAATCAGAGGAGGTAATCCGTTAGTAGGCGAAGTGGAAATCAGCGGCGCCAAAAACGCGGCGCTGGCAATTCTGGCAGCAGCCATTATGACGGATGAAACCGTAACAATAGATAATTTACCCGATGTCAGAGATATCAACGCACTGCTTCAGGCCATGGGAGATATTGGGGCCAGAATCGACAGAGTGGATGCTCATACCGTTAAGATCAATGGTTCTTTTGTGAAGGATATTCCGGTGGACTATGATTCCATGAAGAAAATAAGAGCTTCTTATTATCTTCTGGGTGCGATGCTTGGAAAGTATAAAAGGGCGGAAGTGACCCTTCCCGGCGGCTGCAATATCGGAAGCCGTCCCATGGATTTGCATATTAAGGGCTTCCGCGCTCTGGGAGCCCATGTGGAGATCCGAAACGGAGCAGTTGCGGCGGAAGCAGAGCATTTGAAGGGAAGCCATATTTATCTGGATAAGGTATCGGTGGGGGCTACCATTAATATTATGATGGCAGCTGCCATGGCAGAAGGGAAAACTACCATAGAGAATTCCGCAAAAGAGCCTCATGTGGTGGATGTGGCCAATTTTCTCAACAGTATGGGAGCCAATATCCGCGGCGCCGGAACCGATGTGATCCGGATTGTAGGGGTGGAGAAGCTTCACAGAACAGAGTATTCCGTGATTCCGGATCAGATTGAAGCGGGAACCTTTATGTTTGCGGCAGCGGCCACCAAAGGGGATGTTACGGTGAAAAATGTGATTCCGAAGCATTTGGAAGCCACAACTGCCAAACTGTTGGAAGCCGGTTGTGAAGTGGAAGAATTTGATGACGCTGTCCGTGTAGTGGCATCGAAGCCCCTGCGGCATACGCAGGTTACCACACTGCCATATCCGGGATTTCCCACCGATATGCAGCCTCAGATGTCTGTGGTGTTGGGAATAGCCCAGGGAACCAGTACTGTGACAGAGAGCATCTTTGAAAACCGTTTTAAATATGTGGATGAACTGACCCGCATGGGGGCAGATATTAAGGTAGAGAGCAATATCGCCATTATCAACGGCGTGAAAGGATATACCGGCGCAAGAGTCAGCGCACCGGATTTGAGAGCAGGAGCAGCTTTGGTAATTGCGGGGCTTTCCGCAGAGGGAGTTACCATTGTGGATGATATTCACTATATCCAGCGGGGATATGAAGCCTTTGAAGAGAAACTGGAAGGGCTGGGCGCCCAGATTCAGCGGGTCAGCTCTGAAAAAGAGATTCAGAAATTCCAGTTTAAAGTTAGTTAGATATTTGTCGTACTTACTGCCTTTTGAGAACTGCCTTCCTCATCCAGATCGGACAGCGTTTCTGTGTGAAGGAAGGAAACTCCCAAAAGGTCTGTGTATTGGTAAAATTCATGCGTTATGTTTTGGAACATGGAGAGTACAGGATGCAGCTGTTTATATTTCCGTCTGTATCTCCAAGTAATTAAGATTATATAATTTTTATAATTTCCCATTCCGGCAGGTTCAGCATATCCACCACGGAGCCATTGTCTAACTGAATCATGGGCCGGGTCAGGCTCTTGGAGTTGATCATTACAACATTCGCGCTTTGGCCGTTGTTCAGCAGTACCCGGTTATTCTGATATGTGTTTGCAATCCGGTTGAGGAAAGTCAGTATATATTTGGGGCTGTAGAGCTGCAGGCCGTCTCTTTCAAACATATCAATGGCCTGGAAGGGGCACAGGGGCGAGCGATAGGAACGGGCGGCAGTCATGGCGTCATATACATCGGCAATGGCAATGATTTCTGCAAAGTCATCAATCTGCCCTGCTTTTAATTTCTGGGGATATCCGGAGCCGTCACTGCGTTCATGATGCAAAAGGGCGGCCTTTTTGATCCGTTCGTCTGCAGGAAGATTTTTTAAGAAGTTATAACCGGCCAGCGGATGCTGCCGGATGAGCGCAAATTCTTCCTCCGTGTATTTGCCGGGTTTATTTAAAATTTCTTCCGGAATCTGTATTTTTCCAATATCGTGGAATAATCCGCATAAGGTCAGCACATCCAGTTCCTCATGAGTAAAGCGGAGCCATTTTCCCATTTGGCGGGCTATCAGGGCCACATTCAGACAGTGGGAATAAACGCTGTCTTCATCCAGGCGCATATTATGCAGCCGGTCAAAGAAATCCACCGTGGTATTGTTTAAGCTGGCCAGCTTGGAGCAATCGTCCAGAATCTGGCGGATATTAATGGAAACTTCCGGGTGGTTGATTATGGTGTCAAAAATGATTCGGATGGAATTGACTTCTTTCTGATATTCAATCTGATATGCCATAAATTCCGGTTGGGACTTCACTTTTTGCGCGTAAGACGGGTTAACTGCCCGGCTTCGGCTGGGAACATTGGATGCCGCTTCCGGCTGTTTTTCCCGTTCTGGTTGGGGAACTTCCGCTGCGCCGCCGGGAGTTTCTATGGAAACCATGCTGATTCCATAAAAGGTCAGTCTGGAAATTAATTCAGAGGTCAGGATAGTTCCGGCCTCCATAATCATCTGTCCTTTGCTGGTGAAAACTGCCTCTGCAATCTTTATGCCGGGGCGTAATTCCCCAATAGAACATTTCTTCATTCATTTTTCCCCCTGTTGTAGTTTATTTGAAGTGAATATTTACTCACTTTCAATAGACTAAGTATAAAAATAAAGGAAGTATTTGTCAAGAAAAAATAACATTTTTGCATTTTGCACTTTCAGGAAATGATGAAATTCATTACGCAAAAAAATATTTTTCAGCTATGTTTTGAAGTAAATATCCCATATTTGGATATGGATGAGAGTTTGGGAGTATCCGTCTCTGTGACAGGAATATGCTTCTTAATAAAAATGACAGAAAAATGCAACATTCTTACTAAATTGTTGCATTTTTCTGTCATACCTATATTATCGGCTGTTCTGGCCATTACTTAACCCCCTTATTTAAAAAAATAGAAAAGATAATAAGTTTGGAATCCTTTGATTTTGGCGGCTTTTGGAACGGATGCAACAATTTAGTAAAACTGTTGCATCCTACCTGGTTGAATAAAGTAGGAATAATCTGCAGGAAGAGCGCACAGCCCCTTTTTATCGGCGGCAGGAAACAGGGAGGTTGCAAATATGCTGAAACTTACATTAAAAGCCGGAGAGTACCTGCTTATCGGTGACGGAATCAAAGTTGTCTACACCGGCGGAAGCGGCAATAACGGGCATTTATTGGTGGATGCTCCCAAATCTGTAAATATCGCCAGAAGTACAGCCCTGGAAAAGTATGGAATGGCGGCGGAGCCCGGCAATGAGGTTCGTCATTATAGGGAGCGGGAATTATCTCAGGAGGCCAAGGCGAAGATCAAAGAGATCCTGATGGAGGAGCGCCGAAAAGCGAAAAAGGCTGAGCTTACAGAAAATTCCCTGAAAAAATACGGGGAAGCCTAAGGAACTGTTCAAAACCTTGACAGGATAATTTTCGGGAATATTCATATTCTCGTTGATTATAGAGCAACTAACAATCCCGAGAAAAGGAGTTCCGGGATACAACTATTAAACACACGGAGGTAAGTATTATGGCAATGATCGTACAACACAATTTAACGGCAATGAATTCCAACAGAATGCTGGGCGTAACTACAAGCGCACAGGCGAAATCATCGGAAAAACTGTCATCCGGATACCGGATCAACCGGGCAGCCGACGATGCAGCGGGTCTGACTATTTCTGAAAAGATGCGCAAGCAGATTCGGGGCCTTGACCGTGCGTCCACCAACGCACAGGACGGTGTATCGGCAGTGCAGACGGCAGAGGGAGCTTTAACGGAAGTGCACTCCATGCTCCAGAGAATGAATGAGCTTGCAACTCAGGCAGCCAACGGAACTAACAGCGAAGCGGATCGGGAAGCCATTCAGGCGGAGATTGACCAGCTTTCTACAGAAATTGACCGAGTAGCAGAAACCACCAAGTTCAATGAAATTTATCTTCTGAAAGGCGCTACAGGGACAAAGACTATCAGTATGGAAGCCCATGACGCAGGTCTTGCAGGAACTCTCACTGACAACGGCAATGGCACAGCCACCTTTGTTATGAAAGAGCTTTCTGCAGGGGATAAGGTAAGTATCGGGGGAATTTCTTACAATATCATCGATGATGCCAAGCAGACTGCCGCTGCTGCAGATAAGGATTATGCATATACTGCCGCTGCAGGCGCAAGTGCAAAGTTTGACATATCAGGATGGACGGCGAGCAACCAGAGCGCTGTTCAGGTGGGAGACATGGCAGCAGCCATTGACGGCACTGCAGCAGCCGACGGAGACGCCCTGGTAACTGCGTTAAATGCAGATGCAGATTTCAGCAAAGATTATACCGCGTCCCTGGACGGAGATAACCTGGTAATCACAGCAAAGGATATGACTAAGACTGCAGCCGATGTAGCAGGAGCCATTGATACAACAAATACGAAAATAGCAAATGCTGCTGTTGCGGCTGGCGATATTACGTCAACAGAGCCAGTGAAAGCTTCTTTCAGCAGAACAGAAGGCACAAAACTTTATACTGAAAACGGGACGAAAGAACTGAGCGATGAGGAAGCGCTTGCAGAGTTGGAGAAAGGGAATGCCCTGTATACAACAAAGGGGGCAGAATTTAACCAGACTACAGCAAAAGTTGAACTTAAGGAAGCAACGGGCGCAAGTGCAAAGTTTGACATATCAGGATGGACGGCGAGCAACCAGAGCGCTGTTCAGGTGGGAGACATGGCAGCAGCCATCGACGGCGCTGCAGCAGCCGACGGAGATGCGTTGGTGGCTGCGTTAAATGCAAATGCAGATTTCAGCAAAGATTATACTGCATCCCTGGACGAGGATAACCTGGTAATCACAGCAAAGGATATGACTAAGACTGCAGCCGATGTAGCAGGAGCCATTGATACAACAAATACGAAAATAGCAAATACTGCTGTTGCGGCTGGCGATATTACGTCAACAGAACCAGTTGAGGCTTCTTATGAAACAGAAGCAAAGGCTTTGTATGCAACAGCAGGAACAGAGGCATTGACCGATGAACAGATTTTAGAAGCATTAAAGAATGGTGATACATTATATTCTAATGCAGCAGTGAAAGGCGACAATGATATTACTGCAAAAGAAGCGTATGCACTGGCAAAAGAAGAGCTTCTGAAAGCGAACCAGATTGGCGATACGAAGGGCACTGCCAAAGTAGAGTCTGTTGAAACCAAGACGGCTGAGGATTATAAGGTAGGAGAAAAAGTAACGGTTGATGGAACAGAGTATACCATTGGCGATACGGCAGAGAATGCGAAATCTGCT
Source organism: Eubacterium sp. (assembly GCA_021769425.1). Classification (GTDB taxonomy): domain Bacteria; phylum Bacillota; class Clostridia; order Lachnospirales; family Lachnospiraceae; genus Petralouisia. The sequence continues at coordinate 1,348 of JAETSX010000009.1, read as the reverse complement.
CTTGATGCTGCAATTGATGCAGCGAATACAGCAGCTGCTACACCGGCAAATACAGCCAATGCCACTGCTCCTACAGCGGTCGGTTCCGTATCCGACGGCACAACCACAGTGTACATCTATAAAGGCGGAGACGGAAAGGCTTATTACAGAGAGGAAAATAATGTAACCGGCCATGCTGCTGCCGTTCCGGGCGGAACAGATGCGGCAGCAGCATATGAGGCATTGTTTGCAGAAGGCAAGACTGTGACATTCACCCCGGCTGCAGGCGACGCTGTAACAGCAGTTGTAGCAGATGACAATACAGCCGGAAGCACAGTTGTTTCCGCTGAAAAGGCTGCTGAATTAGAAAACGCAGGAAAAGCAGGAGGCCCAAATACCTTTACCATCACCACAGGTTCCACAGAAGTTGCTAAGACCTTGAGTTTTAATTTGCATGTAGGCGCAGATGCAGACATGACGAACAAGATCCAGGTGAACATTGAGACCATGAACTCCGATTACCTCGGAATCAAAGGATTGAATGTGACAGATCCTTCCGGCATTGCAGGAACTTATGCCATTGATGCAATCCAGGATGCAATCTCCAAGGTTTCCGCACAGAGAAGCGCATTGGGCGCTGTGCAGAACCGTTTGGAGCACACCATCACAAACCTGGACAATGTAGTGGAGAACACCACATCCGCAGAATCCCGTATCCGCGACTTGGATATGGCGAAGAAAATGGTGGAGTACAGCAAGAACAACATTCTGGCTCAGGCCGGACAGTCCATGCTGGCTCAGGCAAACCAGTCTACACAGGGCGTATTGTCCTTGCTTGGATAATAATAACTGTCAACAAAGCTCCGGCTCTCCAGAAGAGCCGGAGCTTTGTTGATTTTTTGGAAATTTTTGTTTGTAACAGTTCAGACAAGCCGTTTTGTTATATGTTACATCCATTTAAAATCGCTTTGAGATAGGAGTTTGCATTCAGCGCTTGACAGAATAAAAAAAAGGTAGTATCTTAGAATGAAAGAAGATTGAAAAACCGAATATTGTTGTACTGATGAAACTACTGATGTTTCATTGGTTATTAATTTCTCTTATTCAGAGTGGTGGAGATACATAGGATCTGTGAAGCCACGGCAACCCCTCTACGGAAGGTGCCAACCTGAGCGAGTAATCGAACAATAAGAGGATTTGATAATCTTTTTTGGAATCAGATCCGCTTATTTTATATAAGCGGATTTTTTATTTCATAGGAAAGACTTTGCTGCTGTGAAGCCTGAAGTATTCGGCTTTCCTATGAAACAAAAACGCTCCGCGCGGATGCGCACTCGTGCGAAGGGAATGATGTCGCTAAGGCGACCGC
>JAETSX010000203.1 GCA_021769425.1 Eubacterium sp. | reverse complement strand
TATCAGTTTCCTGTTTTCATTTTCGTATCTCGACAATGTGGATTCCGCAATTCCTTCCACTCTTTTTGTTGCCAGGAATTTATTAAGCATCTTTTCCGCGCTGTCATCCACCGTCGCCACATCTGTGCAACGTTCCTGCACCTCATAGTTATTCAGTTCGATTGTTAAGATATCCTGCACAATATCCACTGTCCCCGCATCCACGCGCCCGTCCAGGGCTTGCATGATTTTTTGTATGATCTGTTCTCTTATGTCCAAAATTCATCACCTCCAAACAGAAGCATAACACATGCGCCCCTTTATGAAAATTAAAGAGTTAGAGAGAATGAAAGGGCTGCATCTTTACTGCCCTTTCATTCTCTCTAACTCTTTAATTATAAGCTTTTCCACCCATGCAGGCGGTTTTCTCCTTCCAGAATCCCAACTTTTTACGACATCTATCGGAATTTCAAAAATCTCTGAAAACTGTGCTTGGGTCAGTCCTGCAGCTTTCCGGCATTCTTTAATCATCATCTGTGCCATCTTCCTTTCCAAAATCTTTTATTACCCTCCACCCATGGTAATCGTCACGGGAATGCGTATATTTTTCATTGTCCGATTTCAGCCTCTGCATCTCCCTGAAAAACGTCCTGTTCGACACCTTCTTTCCCGTTCTCGTGGACATCGGCAGTAAATCCTCATTTTTTTCTATCCATAACACTAGATTTTTAAAACGGTATTCTTTCCCTTCCGGTGACATTAAATGCCACTCCACCGCCCCATGGTGCGTCTCAAAATGCCCTGTGTTTGGGTTTGTTTTTATTTTTTCGTGCGCTGGGAGAATCCTTTCCGGCGGCGTCCTGGAACTCCTGAAGGCCTTTTTACACTCTGCGCTTCCACATGTATGTGTAGATATGTCAGACGGTGACTTTTTAAACTTCTTTCCGCAGATCGGGCATATGGCATAATTCTGCCTATACAGCCCTGCGCATTCATAGCTGCAGAATTTCTTATTGCGCCTGTTTTTAATCAATCCGCCACATACTATGCAATGTTTTTCCAACACTCTTATCACCCTCTTATTTTATAACATACAGGACTATTGCGTCTTCAATCACCAGTTCCCCGCTGTCATTTCCACCCTCTGCATAATCCCCTGCGATAAGGGTAATATTATCACCAAAATAGTGTTTTTCCGCAATTTTAATGGTTTCCTCAATATTTTCAGATTCAACCTTTAAACAACAGGTTCCATTCAGTTCCCCTCCATCCCAGAGATGATTGTCTTCATTATATTCACTCCCATCCTCCGGATCATCTTGCCACCACTGATGGCTATTCTCGCAAATATCTCCAACATTATATTTATTGCAAGAATCAACGCGGATCCCATAAAATTCATATTCTTCATTGTTTATAATATTTTTTATATTTTCCATCCTTATTTCTCCATCCGTTTTATTTGATAATTATATTATAGTGTACATTGTACACTATGTCAAGAGGAAATTTAAAATTTTATTTGAAAAAGGAACGATATTTCTATCGTTCCTTTTTCTGTATCTTTTTGTCCATTAAACACCGATA
>JAETSX010000202.1 GCA_021769425.1 Eubacterium sp. | reverse complement strand
TCCTCGTATTATATAGTAGTAGTGTTTATAGTCCCTCTCCAAGGACTGTATGCTATACTGTTGGAGATACTGTGGATTGGTTTATTTTTCCTACCACCTGATGGTTTAAGAAAGGCTCCAACCACAGTCTCTTTGTATATTTGTTGATCAGTTAGATACCGCATGACGGTTTATTTAGAACGAGGTTACAATCGCAGAGAGTAACTGTGGATCTAAACAGTATCAAATACTTTCAAAGGAGATTTATTATGATTTACGTCGGAATTGATGTTGCCAAAGATAAGCACGACTGCTTTATCACAAACTCGGATGGTGAGGTATTGTTTAAATCATTTACCATCCCTAACAATCGTGAAGGTTTTGAAACCTTATTTCACAGAATCGAATCCGTATCAGATGATTTAGCCAAAGTAAAAGTAGGACTCGAAGCTACCGGACACTACAGTTACAATCTTCTGGGATTCCTTCTTGATAAGGGTTTGCCGACCTACGTTATCAATCCGCTACATACCAATCTTTACAGAAAAAGTCTAAGCCTTAGAAAGACGAAAACGGATAAGGTTGATTCCCATACAATCGCTTCTATGATTATGTCCAATGTGAACTTAAAGTCCTACTCAGACACATCTTACCACAATGAGGAGCTAAAGTCACTCACTCGTTACCGTTTTGATAAGGTAAAAGAACGGGCAAAGCTGAAATCCTCTGTTGCAAGGCTCGTAAACATCCTGTTCCCCGAATTGGAAAAGCTTGTTCCTGCGCTCCATATGGCTTCCGTCTATGCTTTGCTTTCCGAATTTCCAAGTGCCTGTGCTGTCGCATCCGCACACCTCACAAGGCTTTCCAATCTTCTTTCTGAAAGTTCTAAAGGCAGATATGGAAAAGATACTGCTATCTTGTTTCGGGAAGCAGCAAAGAATTCCATCGGTTCACATATGCCTGCTAAGTCTCTGGAACTAAAACATACCATCAATCTTATTCAGGAATTAACAGATGAGATTGATGAAATTGAAGCAGCCATCAAGCAGATCATGGATGAAGAAATCCAATCGCCTATCCTTACCATTCCCGGCATCAGTTACCGGATGGGTGCCATGATTATCGCTGAGATTGGGGATTTCAGCCGTTTTGATTCCGCTGATAAGATACTTGCATATGCCGGAATGTCACCATCTACCTATCAATCAGGACAATTAGATAACTGTTATTCCCACATGGAAAAACGAGGTTCCAGATACCTTCGGTATGCCCTTTACAACGCCACAAAGTATGTCTGCCACTGGGATGAACCTTTTGCTGCATATCTTGAAAAGAAACGCTCGGAAGGAAAGCATTACAACGTTGCTTTATCCCATGCCGCCAAGAAACTTGTGCGGCTGATCTATGCGATGGAGAAATCAGGACAGCCATACAATAAAGCTGCATAATTCTTTCCGTAAATATCTCCCTTTAGAGTGCCAGAAATGACACTCTGTTTGTCATGCAGTTTTCAAGGTACAAATATATCTGAAATGCATTTTTGCAATTCATTCAAAATTTTTCATTTTAGGTCTTGACTTTTAATAGTTAGTCTTTCTTT
>JAETSX010000079.1 GCA_021769425.1 Eubacterium sp. | reverse complement strand
TTTTCTTGTTTCAGGTGATACCGTCACTAAATTTATTGTCTGCATATTAACAGGATAACAGAAAACAACCTAAAAGTCTATATGTTTTGTCGATTTTTAACCGCCAAAATAATATAATGATTTCAAATATAATAATTCACAATATAGGGAGACATTATAAATACCCTCACTATATAGATACACTTTCTATATAGAAATATTCAAGAAAAGGAGCACAAACAGAAATGAAAATTGTAAAAAATTATTATGATTTGGCAGATGCCAGAAGAAAAGAAGCGGAACGTCGGTATCGAAATACAAAGAAAACCCGGGAAGAGGAGCAGCGTGAACAAAGGGAAGCGGAAGTGCTGATAAGAGCTGTGGAGGAATTAGAACAGAATACCTGCTTTGTACCGGATAGGAAGAAAGAGGCGGAGTTTGAACAATTGTATCAGCGTGCCTTAGGGGCGGCAGAGCTGCTTAACATAAACGTGACAATTGATACAGATAAAAAAGAATATTCTACGATAGAATTCAGGATGAAACAGCTTTTTATCGTAGACTGCGTATCCCGGGAAATACGCGCTGTCATTGGAATGCTGTTTATGAAAGCCGAGGAAATATGGATAGACAGAGAGGAAAATGGTATCTGTATTACACTCTATTTTTCTACCAATAAGAGAATAATGAAAAAAAACAAAAATAATATTGACAATCTGATTTTTCTATGATAAAGTTCTATAAAACAAATGTTCGTTAATGCCGATGTGTTTTTCGGCATTGTCGCAGCAAGCATTTCTGACAGAGATTAATCTGTATTCGGGTGGAAATTCTCACAAGAATCGTGAATTTAGTAACGGAAAAGGCAGCAATAGTTCAATTGCTGTTATATGCATCATAGAGGGAGGAAGTCTGTGGAGAGAACAAGAAAAGAGGAGCTGGGGAAGGTATTTCCAGAAGAATATCAGTTTAATTTGAGTGATTTTGCGCTGTTTTTGGCCGTGATGAAGAATAAAGGGGCATATGAATGCACACTTAGCATTATATTGGAAGAACCGGAAATTAAGCTGGAGGAAGTTAAAGTTGAAGAAGTGATTTTAAATCAGTCAGGAAAACGCGCCATTCGGCTGGATGCATGGGCAAAGGATAGAAAACAGCGGCAATTTAATATGGAAATGCAGAATGACAGCCAAGGGGATCATATTCCAAAGCGCTCCAGATTTTATCAGGGGCTTTTGGACACTCCGATTTTGAAATCAGGGAAGAGAACAAAATACCGGGAGCTGCCTTCCACAATTATTATTTTTATCACGCAGGAAGATGTATTTCATCGTGATTTGGCAAAATATACATTCACAGAGCAATGTGAAGAAATCCAGGGATTTCATCTGGAAGATGGAACTGCGAAAATTTTCCTGAATATGACTAGCAAAAACGGTTCCAAAGAATTGATAAGTCTGTTACAATATATGAAAGAAACTACACTGGAGAATCCGAATATTCTGGTTCAGGATAAAAGGATTATTGAATTGGATGATATTGTAAAGCAAGTGAAAGAAGATGAAGAATGGGAGGCGGTACAAATGACGATTCTTGAGATTGGAATGGAACGGGGAATAGAGCGGGGAATGGGGATCGCGTTAATCAACATGGTTTGCAAAAAATTAAAGAAAGGGAAGACAGCTGAATTGATTGCAGACGAGTTGGAAGAAGAACAGGCTATGATTGAGCGCATCATAGAAGCGGCAGAAGACTGCGGAGAATATGACAGCGCTAAAATTTATGATCAGATGAATTGCGCTGATGCGCAAGCAGGTCATCACCCTGCCGGGCGGTGACAAATAATTAAAATGAAATAGGAATTTGGAGGAAACTATGATTAATGACATTACAATCGGGCCGCTGACGATTCATGTCTATGGCATAATGGTGGCAATTGGTTACATGAGCGCACTGCTGATTAGTGAAAGGCGTGCCAGAAAACAGGGGCTGGACTCTGATATCTTATTTGGTATTTTCTGGTGTGCTGTGCTTGGAGGGGCTGTAGGCAGCAAACTTCTTTTTTATACAGTAAGTTTCAAAGACGTATTAAATGATCCCTCTATGTTACTGAACTTTCAGAATGGCTGGGTAGTTTACGGCGGGATTATCGGCGGTGTGGCTGCCGGTTGGGGATACTGCCGATTCAAGAAAGCAGATTTTCTCACCTATCTGGATTTGGCGCTTCCGGCGGTGGCCTTTGCCCAGGGGTGCGGGCGGATTGGATGTTTTTTCGCGGGATGCTGCTATGGAAGAGAGACAGATTCTATATTTAGCATTCAGTACTGGCAGTCGAATTATGCCCCTAATGGAGTAAGGCTGATTCCTACGCAAATCTATTCCAGCATTGGTGATTTTGCTATGGCATTTGTGCTTATGGCATATGCAAAGAAACGGCCGCAGAAGGGAAGGGTTGCGGCAGGCTACTGCATTCTCTACAGCGTAGGAAGATTTTTTATTGAGATGCTTCGGAATGATTATCGGGGGGAATTTGGTTTTCTGTCTACTTCACAATTGATTTCTATCCTCATTCTGGCAGTGGGGATTGGATTATTTGTCTGGGCAGGAAAGCAGACAGAGGAGAATAAGGAAACATGGACCGGGATCTGACCAAAGGGCCTGTGATGGCTTCGATGATGGGGTTTGCCGTTCCCATGATTCTGGGCAATTTGCTGCAGCAATGTTATAATATTGCGGATACTTTGATTGTGGGGAAATTTTTGGGAAGCAATGCATTGGCGGCGGTAGGATCGTCTTTTACGCTGATGACATTTTTAACCTCGATTTTATTGGGGCTTTGTATGGGAAGCGGAGCAGTTTTTTCCATTCGGTTCGGGCAAAAGGATGAGAAGGGGCTGAAAGAGAGTATATGCGCATCTTTTGCGCTGGTGGCGGGATTGACGTTATTTTTGAACATTTCTGCATTTCTTTGTCTGGACGGTGTTCGTATTTTTCTGCGGGTGCCGGATGAAGTTTGGAGTTTGATGCGGGAGTATCTGTTTGTGATTTTCTGCGGAATTGCGGCCTCATTTTTATACAACTATTTTGCTGCTTTCTTACGTGCGGTAGGAAATTCTGTGGCGCCGCTGATTTTTCTGACAATTTCAACTATTTTAAACATTTTGCTGGATCTGTGTTTTGTATTGTGGCTGAAACGAGGCGTGGCCGGAGCGGCAGAGGCAACTGTAATTGCCCAGTATATTTCAGGGATGGGAATTGCCGGATATACTTTAATAAAATGTCCCCAGTTTCAAGGGCTTCGGAAATACTGGAGGCTCCGTAAAAGCAACATTCAGGAGATTGCGGGCTTTTCTGTTCTGACATGTGTACAGCAGTCAGTCATGAATCTTGGAATTCTCATGGTGCAGGGGTTGGTGAACAGCTTTGGCCCGGCAATTATGGCGGCATTTGCTGCAGCAGTGAAGATTGACGCTTTTGCTTATATGCCGGTGCAGGATTTTGGCAATGCCTTTTCTACCTTTATTGCTCAGAATTACGGCGCAGGGGAAGAAAAGCGGATACAGAGCGGATTGAAAGGAGCAGTGGTATGTTCCCTGGGTTTCTGTGTTCTGATATCTGCAGCGGTTTGTATCTTTGCACGGCCTTTGACGGAGATCTTTGTGGATGCCGATGAGACAGCCATTATTCAGGAAGGGGTTCGGTATCTGCGGATTGAAGGGGCGTTTTATGCAGGGATTGGCTGTCTGTTCCTTTTGTACGGCCTTTACCGGGCATTGGGGCGTCCTGGTCTGTCTGTGGCGCTTACCGTGATCTCCCTGGGGACACGGGTGCTGCTGGCTTATCTGTTTTCGGCGGTTCCGGCCATTGGCGTAGTTGGAATCTGGTGGGCGATCCCCATTGGATGGTTTTTGGCGGATGCGGCAGGGATTATCTACTATATTAGGAAGAAAAAACAGCTTCTGGGCTGAGAAATGAACGATATATCGTTATTGACAACTTATATACTGTGTAGTGCGATGTATGTTAAGAGGAGAAGGTATGGCGAGTATTGATGACTGGAAATCACAGATTAAGCGTGGGACATTGGAATATTGTATTATGCTTATGATGAACCAAAGATCTTTTTACGGTTATGAAATTATCAGTGAATTGGAAAAGTGGCCGATGTTGGCGGTGAGAGAAAGCACAATTTATCCTTTGCTGCGCAGGCTTTTAAAGGAGGGATATCTGTCCTCCTCCTGGAAGGAAACGGCAGAGGGGCTTCCGCCCCGGAAATATTACGTGATTACGGACAGGGGGAAAATATATCTGGAAGCAATGAATGAGGAGTGGGAGAACTTGCTGGCGTCTATTTCAGAACTGAAGGGAACTTGAGGAAGAACAGGGCAAAAGAGAGAAAGAATCTGGCAGATTGTTCACAACTTGCCCGTGCCTGGAGAGGAATGGTGACAATTAATGAATCAACAGTTGGAAAAGTACTTGGAAAAGATTGAACGTTATCTTAGGCCAATGGCTGTTTCGGAACGAATGGACATTGTACAAGAGATAAAGAGCGAAATGCAGGAACTGGAACTGCAGAATATTTCTCCCGGACTCATCATTGAAAGGCTGGGCGACCCGAAGGAACTTGCCAAGGCGTATCTGGAGGTTTCTATAGCCGGAAACAGCGGAATTGGATGGAAACAGGCAGGGGCTGTGATTGCGTATTACAGTATGGCAGGGATTGGTGGAATGTTTATTTTTCCTTTTGCGGCCATTCTTTCCGTTGGGCTTATATTCGGCGGGATTATCTCACCTATTGCCGGACTTGTTAAATTTGCGGGCAGCCTGCTAGGCTTTGAGGTTCCTTGGGTGATGTTTCAGGTTGGGTCTCATGAAGCTCCTCCGGCTTTGGCTTTTCTTCTTTCTGTATTAATGGGTATACTTTTGGCAGCGGCAGGCAGAAAAGTGTGGAAACTTATGGCAGGCTATATAAAGATGATGAGCAGGAAAAAAGAAAAACTTCATCTGGTATAATCTAAGCTGGGTAGCAGGATATCAGGAACTTCATGTGAAGAATGCCGGTATCGGAATGTCCTGTATCTGCCGATATAATTGTCAGAGAACGATTGTACCAGGCAGACGGGAGGAATGAGTATGAACATTATGAATCCGCAAACAGCAGTGACAAAGAGAAAAACAGGAGATCTGACCATAGATCTCAGCCAGATTGTCCGGAACTTTACCGGTGCAGAAACAGACGACAATAAGAAATCTGTTCTGCAGAAGTTATTGGAACCGAAAGAAGTGGATAAAAACCAGCGGGATGCTCAGAAAATATTGCAGATAGCCAAAAGGATAGCCAGAGGGGAATCCGTGACGCCGGAAGAGAAAGAACTGCTCAGACGAATGAATCCCCAGCTTGCTCAGATGGCAGAGCTTGCCAGAAAAGAGGGAGAGCGGATCAAACATGCCCTGCAGCAGGCTTCCTCCAAAGAAGAGCAGCAGACTATTATCGGGCAGGCCTATCAGCAGGTTGCAGAGATGATGAAGAAAAATCCCCAATTCGGAGAATTACTGGGAGAAGCGGTGAAAGCGGCAATTAAGGACGTGCAGGAAGATCCCGCTGTTAGGAACAAACCGGAAACTTCGGATGCGGCGGAAGAAGAAAATAATGAGAATCATCAGGGAATCCGTGATGCAGAAGGGAAGAATAGCAAAAGCCAACCGGGAATCCAAAAAATCAAGACAGAATCGGAAATATTGGATCAGTCCGCAACATTAAATATAGAAGAAACCGTAGACTTCAAAGCGGTAGAAAACAGACAGGAAGAGACGCTGGAGCAGTTTTGTCCTATAGAGTGGATGTCTATGCTGGACTGTAAAGGCTGATCTTATACCTGTGAGCGAAATGATTTTCCAACAAGTTTTCACTATTTCAAAAAAAGATCCGCAAATCATTTGGCAAATTAGTATGCTCTTTAGTATAATATCCATCTAATGCGGATACGGCACAGAACATTTATTATTTCCCTCCGTATCCCAATTAAATTGTTTTTTATAAATAAAATTAATTTATGCTTGCATTATGGACAATTATGTTTTATAATAACAAATGCTGTGACATGATAGCAATGAAGCGAGAGGTTGCTGCCTGAGATTGGCAGGTTTTTCCGTGGAGCGAATGTCAAGTTAGGAAACTGGCGACAAGTCACTGTATCACAACAGGAAATCTGCGAAAAAGCAGAAATGCCGTGTGCAATGTCCAGGACACACACGGAGAAGTGTACAGTCACCGCTTGTCGTACTGAAGTAAAGTGCGAAAAGGAGGCGGCTTTTTTTATGGCAAGTCAAGTAATGAGAATCACACTGAAGGCATATGACCATCAGTTAGTGGATGCATCTGCAAAGAAAATTATCGAAACTGTAAAGAAAAACGGAGCACAGGTGAGCGGACCGGTTCCACTTCCCACCAAGAAGGAAGTTGTTACGATCTTAAGGGCTGTTCACAAGTACAAAGATTCCAGAGAACAGTTTGAGCAGAGAACTCATAAGAGACTGATTGATATCATTACACCGACCCAGAAGACGGTGGATGCATTGTCCAGACTGGAAATGCCAGCAGGCGTTTACATTGATATCAAAATGAAGAATAAGTAAAGGGTAACAATCCTGAAGGGTTCAATATAGAAGTATTGCAACTGTTCTAGGATGAACGGTTCCGCTGCCTGAAAGGGTATGAATCGTTCCGCTGTAGAGTAAACAGGAGGGAAAGAAATGAAGAAAGCAATTTTAGCGACCAAAGTCGGAATGACTCAAATCTTCCATACAGACGGTACTCTGGTGCCGGTTACTGTATTACAGGCTGGTCCATGTGCCGTAACACAGATTAAGACGGTGGAAAACGACGGATACAGCGCAGTGCAGGTTGGTTTTGTTGATAAGAAAGAGAAAATTATTAACAGAGACGCCAACGGCAGAAAAGAAATCAGAAACAGACATGGTCTGACAAAGGCTGAGAAAGGACACTTTGACAAGGCAGGCGTATCCGGCAAGAGATTTGTCAAAGAATTTAAATTTGAAAATGCTGCAGATTATAATCTGGCTGATGAAATCAAAGCGGATATTTTTGCAGAAGGCGATAAAGTTGATGCGACTGCAATCTCCAAAGGTAAGGGATTCCAGGGCGCAATTAAGAGACACGGCCAGCACAGAGGGCCCATGACGCATGGTTCCAAATTCCACCGTCATCAGGGTTCCAACGGTGCATGTTCCAGTCCGAGCAAAGTGTTTAAAGGCAAAGGAATGCCGGGACATATGGGCGCTGTAAAAGTAACGGTTCAGAACCTTGAAGTTGTAAAAGTAGATGCTGAGAACAATCTGCTTCTGGTAAAGGGCTCTGTTCCGGGACCGAAGAAGTCTCTGGTAACTATCAAAGAGACTGTAAAGCAGTAGTGAAAGGAGGACTTAACAATGGCTAATGTAGCTATTTATAATATGGAAGGCAACGAAGTTGGAAGCCTTGAGCTCAACGATGCAGTGTTTGGCGTTGAAATCAACGAACATCTTGTACACATGGCAGTTGTGCAGCAGCTTGCAAACAGACGTCAGGGAACACAGAAGGCAAAGACACGTTCTGAAGTTTCCGGCGGCGGAAGAAAACCATGGAGACAAAAAGGAACCGGTCATGCAAGACAGGGCTCCATCCGCGCTCCTCAGTGGAAAGGCGGCGGGGTAGTATTTGCTCCGGTTCCAAGAGATTATTCCTTCAAGATGAATAAGAAAGAAAAAAGGGCGGCATTAAAATCTGCACTGACATCCAGAGTCAATGAGAGCAAGTTTATCGTATTGGATAACTTAAGTCTGGATGAAATTAAAACAAAAAAATTTCAGGAAGTATTAAATAACCTGAAGGTAAATAAAGCGCTTGTGGTTATGAAAGACAATGATCAGAACGTAGTTATGTCTGCAAGAAATATTCCTGCTGTTAAGACTACAATGACCAATTCTCTCAACGTATATGATATTTTGAAATACGATACCGTAGTAATCACCAAAGATGCAGTATCAGCAATCGAGGAGGTGTATGCATAATGGCAAACGTACAATATTATGATGTAATCCTCAAACCGGTAATTACCGAAAAGAGCATGAACCTTATGGGTGAGAAGAAATATACTTTTCTGGTTCATCCGGAAGCGAATAAGACCATGATTAAGGAAGCTGTTGAGAAAATGTTTGAGGGAACCAAGGTAAAGAAAGTAAATACCTTAAACATTGGCGGCAAGAAGAAAAGAAGAGGTATGGTAGAGGGAAAAACTGCCAAGACCAAGAAAGCGATTGTCCAGTTGACAGAGGACAGCAAAGACATTGAAATTTTTGCAGGCTTATAGAAAGGAGAAACATCATGGGAATTAAGACATATAACCCATATACACCTTCCAGAAGGAATATGACCGGTTCTGATTTTTCTGAAATTACCAAGAAAACCCCAGAGAAATCTCTGTTGGTTTCTTTGCAGAAGAATTCCGGCCGTAATAATCAGGGTAAGATTACTGTAAGGCACCGCGGCGGCGGCAACAGAAGAAAATATAGAATTATTGATTTTAAGAGAAATAAAAAAGACGGAATTCCGGCAACTGTAATTGGAATTGAATACGATCCCAACAGAACGGCAAATATCGCATTGATTTGTTATGTGGACGGAACCAAATCCTATATCCTTGCGCCGGAAGGCCTGACTGACGGCATGAAAGTTATGAACGGGCCGGAAGCGGAAGTAAGAGTGGGCAACTGCCTTCCTCTGGAAAATATTCCGGTAGGTACTCAGGTGCACAATATTGAACTGTACCCGGGAAAAGGCGGCCAGCTTGTCCGTTCCGCAGGAAACAGCGCTCAGCTGATGGCAAAAGAAGGAAAATATGCAACCTTGAGACTGCCCTCCGGGGAAATGAGAATGGTGCCGATTATCTGCAGAGCAACCGTCGGCGTGGTAGGCAATGCAGATCACAACCTTATTAAAATAGGTAAAGCAGGACGGAAGCGTCATATGGGTATCCGCCCGACCGTACGCGGTTCTGTTATGAACCCCAACGACCATCCACACGGAGGTGGAGAAGGAAAGACTGGAATCGGACGTCCGGGCCCGTCTACTCCATGGGGCAAACCTGCACTGGGTCTTAAGACCAGAAAGAAAAACAAAGCAAGCAATAAGCTTATCGTAAGAAGAAGAGACGGTAGAGCTTTGAAATAACAGGGATACCCGCAGGGCGGTTCTGCCCGCTGGCGGGACGATATTTTAGGAGGTTGAATTTTTATGGGTCGTTCACTGAAAAAAGGACCATTTGCTGATGCAAGCTTATTGAAAAAAGTAGATGCTATGAACGCATCCGGTGAAAAGAGCGTGATTAAAACATGGTCTCGCCGTTCTACAATTTTCCCGCAGTTCGTAGGCCATACATTTGCTGTTCATGACGGAAGAAAACATGTTCCGGTTTATGTGACAGAAGATATGGTAGGCCATAAGCTTGGTGAGTTCGTTGCAACAAGAACTTATCGTGGACATGGAAAAGATGAGAAGAAATCCAAAGTTCGTTAATCAATAGATATGGGAAAGGAGGTTCCACATCCATGGCAAAGGGACATAGAAGTCAAATTAAGAGAGAAAGAAATGCACAGAAAGATACCAGGCCGTCAGCCAAATTATCTTACGCCAGAGTATCTGTTCAGAAAGCATGTTTCGTGTTAGATGCAATCCGTGGAAAAGATGTGAAGACTGCACTGGCTATTCTTGCATACAATCCGAGATACGCATCCAGTGTTATTGAGAAACTGTTGAAATCTGCAATTGCAAATGCAGAAAACAATAACGGTATGAATGCAGACAATCTTTACATTGCAGAGTGTTATGCAAATAAAGGACCAACAATGAAAAGAGTCAGACCAAGGGCACAGGGAAGAGCTTACAGAATCGAAAAGAGAATGAGCCACATTACAATTGTGCTTGATGAAAGATAGGAGGGCAAACATGGGACAGAAAGTGAATCCTCATGGTTTAAGAGTTGGAATTATTAAAGATTGGGACTCTAAATGGTATGCGGAAGCAGATTTTGCAGATTTTCTTATTGAAGATTACAACATCAGAACATTCTTGAAGAAGAAATTATACGCATCCGGAGTTTCCAAGATTGAGATTGAAAGAGCTTCTGATCGGGTAAAAGTAATTCTCTATACTGCAAAGCCTGGTGTTGTAATCGGTAAAGGCGGATCAGAAATCGAGAAAGTAAAAGCAGAACTTCAGAAGTTAACAGATAAAAAACTGGTCGTAGATATCAAAGAAGTAAAAAGGCCGGACAAAGACGCCCAGCTTGTAGCAGAGAATATTGCATTGCAGTTAGAGAACCGTGTTTCTTTCAGAAGAGCAATGAAATCCTGCATGGGCAGAAGCATGAAAGCAGGCGCTCTTGGAATTAAGAGTTCCGTTTCCGGACGTCTGGGCGGCGCTGATATGGCGCGTACCGAGTTCTACAGTGAAGGAACAATTCCACTTCAGACATTAAGAGCAGATATCGATTATGGATTCGCTGAAGCAGATACCACCTACGGAAAAGTAGGAGTGAAAGTGTGGATCTACAAAGGCGAGGTACTTCCAACAAAAGAAACAAAGGAAGGGAGCGATAAATAATGTTAATGCCAAAAAGAGTAAAACGCCGTAAACAGTTCCGTGGTTCCATGGCAGGCAAGGCGTTAAGAGGTAATAAAATTACAAACGGTGAATACGGAATCGTGGCTACAGAGCCCTGCTGGATCAAATCCAATCAGATTGAGGCAGCCCGTATTGCAATGACACGTTACATTAAGCGTGGCGGTAAAGTCTGGATTAAGATTTTCCCTGACAAACCAGTAACTGCAAAACCGGCAGAAACCCGTATGGGTTCCGGAAAAGGAACACTGGAATACTGGGTGGCTGTTGTAAAACCAGGCCGTGTTTTGTTTGAAATCTCCGGCGTTCCGGAAGAAATCGCACGGGAAGCATTGCGTCTTGCTACCCATAAGTTACCATGTAAATGTAAAATAGTTTCTCGGGCAGACTTAGAAGGCGGTGAATCAAATGAAAAGCAGTAATTATGTGAAAGAATTAAGAGAAGAATCCGTAGAAGCATTGCAGGAGAGGTTAGTGGCTGCAAAGAAAGAACTTTTTAATTTAAGATTCCAGAATGCGACCAACCAGTTGGAGAATACCGGAAGAATCAAAGAGGTTCGCAAGAATATTGCCAGAATTCAGACGATTATCACTGAAAAGGCACGGGAGACATTGAACGCTTAATGAAAGGAGCAGAATCGTGGAAGAAAGAAATCTTAGAAAAACACGTACCGGTGTTGTTGTAAGCGACAAGATGAACAAAACGATTGTTGTTGCAGTGCGGGACAATGTAAGACATCCTCTTTACAACAAGATCGTAAAAAGAACTTATAAATTGAAAGCTCATGACGAAAACAATGAATGCAAAATTGGAGATACAGTCAAAGTAATGGAAACAAGACCTTTATCCAAGGATAAGAGATGGAGACTTGTGGAAATCATTGAGAGAGCGAAATAAAGGAGGCTACCGGCATGATTCAACAGGAAAGCAGACTGAAAGTAGCCGATAATACAGGAGCAAAAGAATTACTCTGCATCCGTGTTATGGGCGGTTCGACAAGAAGATATGCGAATATTGGAGATATCATCACTGCTACGGTTAAAGATGCAACACCAGGTGGTGTTGTTAAGAAAGGCGATGTAGTAAAGGCTGTAGTGGTTCGTACGAAAAAAGGCGCCCGTCGGAAAGACGGTTCTTATATTAAATTCGATGAGAATGCGGCTGTCATCATTAAAGATGACAAAACCCCGAGAGGAACCCGTATCTTTGGGCCGGTTGCAAGAGAGCTTCGTGAGAAGCAGTTTATGAAAATTGTTTCCCTGGCTCCGGAAGTATTATAGGAGGTGCAAAGAGATGGCAATGATGAAAATTAAAAAAGGCGATTTGGTCAAAGTGATCGCCGGCAAAGATAAAGACAAAGAAGGCAAAGTCCTTTCTGTCAATAAGAAAAATCATACCGTATTGGTAGAGGGTATCAATATGGCAACCAAGCATACCAAACCCAGCATGGCAAATCAGCAGGGCGGCATTGTGCATCAGGAAGCTCCTCTTGATATCTCCAATGTGATGTATCTGCACAAAGGCAAAGCTACCCGTATCGGTTTCAAAATGGACGGAGATAAAAAAGTACGTTTTGCCAAATCTACAGGCGAAATCATTGATTAATTCGAAAATGCAAAACTCCTTGACGCTGCTGTAAATGATCTGGAAACCATTACCGGCCAGAAAGCAGTGATTACAAGAGCCAAGAAGTCTGTGGCAAACTTCAAAATCAGAGAGGGAATGCCCATTGGGTGTAAAGTGACATTAAGAGGCGATAAAATGTATGAATTTGTTGACCGCTTAATCAATCTGGCCCTGCCTCGTGTGCGTGACTTCAGAGGGGTAAATCCCAATGCATTTGACGGAAGAGGAAACTATGCCCTTGGTATCAAAGAGCAGCTGATTTTCCCGGAAATTGAGTATGATAAAATTGACAAAGTCCGCGGTATGGATGTTATTTTCGTAACTACAGCAAAAACAGACGAAGAAGGCCGTGAATTGTTGGCGCAGTTCAACATGCCATTTGCAAAACAGTAAGGAGGGAATTTCAATGGCAAAAACAGCAATGAAAATCAAACAGCAGCGCAAACAGAAATTCTCTACCAGAGAATACAGCCGCTGCAGAATTTGCGGACGTCCGCATGCATATTTGAGAAAATACGGAATCTGCAGAATCTGCTTCCGTGAATTAGCTTATAAAGGACAGATTCCAGGCGTAAAAAAAGCAAGTTGGTAGACCTTGAACACTTAGCGACGCATTGAACACTTGGCGGGGTACTATTGAGCCTAGTGAGAAAGCGGATACTCGGAACAAAGTGAAGAGTATCTTCCTTGAGTGAGAAAATAACAGGAGGAAAATATATCATGACAATGAGTGATCCAATCGCAGATATGCTTACAAGAATCCGTAATGCAAATACTGCTAAACATGATACAGTTGATGTTCCATCTTCCAAAATGAAGATTGCAATTGCCGACATTCTTGTAGATGAAGGATATATTGCAAAATATGATATTGTAGAAGATGGCAGCTTTAACACAATTCGCATTACTTTAAAATACGGTAGTGATAAAAATGAAAAGATTATCACAGGACTTAAGAGAATTTCCAAACCGGGACTTCGGGTATATGCCGGCAAAAATGAAATTCCAAAGGTTCTGGGCGGACTTGGAATTGCAATTCTTTCCACCAATCAGGGTGTTGTAACCGATAAAGAAGCAAGAAGATTAGCAGTAGGCGGAGAAGTATTGGCTTATGTGTGGTAGGCATTGAGCGCTTAGCGCAAAAGCCGTTCCCGGGACTTAGCGGTGGCGAGCCCGCTTTTGGCGAAGTCAGCGTGTTAGTCGGGTGGAACTTCACAGCGTATAATAAACAATAAATTACAGGAGGTACGGGCATGTCACGTATAGGAAGAATGCCAATCGCAGTACCTGCAGGCGTAACTGTGGATATTGCAGAAAATAATCATGTGACTGTGAAAGGTCCGAAGGGGACTTTAGAGAGAACCCTTCCAACAGAAATGGAAATCAAATTAGAAGGTTCTGAAGTAACTGTAACCAGGCCCAATGATTTAAAGAGAATGAAATCACTGCATGGTCTGACCAGAACCCTGATTAATAATATGGTAATCGGCGTAACAAACGGCTATACCAAAGAACTGGAAGTAAACGGTGTTGGTTACAGGGCATCCAAATCAGGAAAAGACTTAACCCTGAATCTGGGATATTCCCATCCGGTAATTATGACAGATCCGGAAGGGCTTGAGTCTAAAGTAGAAGGAAACAAAATTATTGTTTCCGGCATTGATAAAGAAAAAGTCGGCCAGTACGCAGCGGAAATCAGAGATAAGAGAAGACCTGAACCGTATAAGGGCAAGGGTATTAAATATGTTGATGAAGTGATCAGGCGTAAAGTTGGTAAGACTGGTAAAAAATAATTAAAGGAGGAACACAAAAATGGTTAATAAGAAATCAAGAGCTGAAGTCCGGATGAAAAAGCACAAAAGAATCCGCAATCGTTTCTCCGGTACCGCTGAAAGACCGCGTTTGGCAGTGTTTAGAAGCAATAACCATATGTATGCGCAGATCATTGATGATGATAAGCAGCATACACTTGTTTCCGCATCTACACTTCAGAAGGATGTAAAGGCTGAGCTGGAGAAAACCAATAATGTAGAAGCGGCAGCGCATCTTGGAACGGTAATCGCAAAAAGAGCGTTGGATAAAGGCATTACTACTGTTGTCTTCGACAGAGGCGGATATATCTATCAGGGAAAAGTCAAGGCTTTAGCCGATGCTGCAAGAGAAGCCGGGTTAAACTTTTAATAGGAGGAGACAAACACATGAAACGTACAATCATTGATGCTAGTCAATTGGAATTAACAGAAAAAGTGGTATCAATTAAACGTGTAACGAAAGTTGTAAAAGGCGGACGTAACATGCGTTTTACAGCTTTGGTTGTTGTTGGTGACAGCAATGGTCATGTAGGCGCAGGTTTAGGGAAAGCAACTGAAATTCCTGAAGCAATCCGTAAAGGAAAAGAAGACGCAATCAAGAAATTGATTTCTGTAAAATTAGATGATAACAGCAGTATTACCCATGATATTACCGGCAAACATACCGGTGCGTCGGTATTGCTGAAAAGAGCTCCGGAAGGTACCGGCGTAATCGCCGGCGGTCCAGCGCGTAGCGTATGTGAACTTGCAGGCATTAAGAATATCCGTACAAAGTCCCTGGGCTCCAACAATAAGCAGAATGTAGTGCTTGCTACAATCAATGCTTTAAGTCAGTTGAAATCTCCGGAAGAGGTAGCAAAACTCCGCGGTAAATCTGTAGAAGAGATACTCGGTTAAGGAGGACATGGAAAATGGCAGAGAAATTAAAAATTACACTTGTAAAATCTACAATCGGCGCTGTGCCAAAGAACCGCAAAACCGTAGAAGCATTAGGTTTGAGGAAATTAAATCATTCGGTGGAAATGCCGGATAACGCAGCAGTCAGAGGTATGATCAGACAGGTCAGACATTTAGTGAAAGTAGAAGAAATCTAAGAAAACGTAAGGAGGTGTCAAAATGGACTTATCAAATTTAAAACCGGCAGTGGGCTCTAAGCACAGCAATAATTTCAGAAGAGGCCGTGGACATGGTTCCGGAAATGGTAAGACAGCAGGTAAGGGACATAAAGGTCAGAAAGCTCGTTCCGGCGCACCGAGACCTGGGTTCGAGGGCGGCCAGATGCCATTATACAGACGAATTCCAAAGCGTGGATTTACCAACAGGAATTCCAAGGACATTGTAGCAGTCAATGTTCATGTACTGGAAGCGTTTGATAATGATGCAGTTGTAACGGTAGAGGCTTTAATGGAGCGGGGAATCATCAAAAATCCAAGAGATGGCGTTAAGATTCTCGGAGATGGTGAGCTTACCAAGAAACTTACCGTACAGGTAAATGCCTTCAGTGCAGGTGCAAAAGAAAAGATTGAGGCTCTTGGTGGAAAAGCAGAGGTGATTTAATGCTGGAGACACTCCGTAATGCATTTAAAATTAAGGATATCAGGAACCGTATTTTTTATACGTTATTAATGATGGTTGTCATCAGGTTGGGCTCACAGCTGCCTCTTCCTGGTGTCAATGCTGAAGTGATTGCAAACTGGTTTGCCTCAAATCAGGGAGCGGATTCGCTGAATTTCTTTAATGCCATCACCGGCGGTTCTTTTGAGCAGATGTCAGTGTTTGCGCTGAATATTACGCCGTATATCACATCCTCCATTATTATGCAGCTTCTTACCATTGCAATTCCTAAGCTGGAAGAAATGCAGAAAGATGGAGAAGACGGAAGAAAGAAAATCGCAGAGATTACCCGTTATGTGACAGTTGCATTGGCATTGATTCAGTCTATTGCCATGGCAATTGGATTTGGCCGGAGCGGATATCTGGATAAATTTGATGCGCCTCACGTAATTATGATGGTGACCGGATTGACGGCAGGTTCCGCAGTGCTGATGTGGATCGGTGAAAGAATCACAGAATTTGGTGTGGGAAATGGTATCTCTATCGTATTGGTAATTAACATTATTTCCCGTATACCGGAAGATTTGATGACCCTTTACACCCAGTTTATCGCTAATGCGCCCAATGTAGGGAATGCGATCATTGCGGCTGCAGTAATTATTGCGGTAATTCTGATAACAGTTGTATTCGTTATCATCCTTCAGGATGGCGAACGCAGAATTCCGGTACAGTACAGCAAGAAAATTCAGGGGCGCAAACAGGTAGGCGGCCAGTCTACGCATATTCCCCTGAAAGTAAATACAGCCGGCGTTATTCCCATTATCTTTGCCCAGTCTATTATGCAGTTCCCGGTTGTAATTGCAACCATTATGGGAAAAGGCAATGGAACCGGAATCGGAAGCAAGATTCTGCATGGATTGTCCCAGTCTTACTGGTGTGATCCGGAGCAGCCCATTTACAGTATTGGTCTGCTGGTATATATCGTGCTGGTCATTGCTTTTGCATATTTCTATACATCCATCACCTTCAATCCGTTGGAGGTTGCCAACAATATGAAGCGGCAGGGCGGATTTATTCCGGGAATCAGGCCAGGAAAACCAACCAGTGATTATTTAACAAAGATCTTGAACTATATCGTATTTATCGGAGCGGTGGGACTTACGATTGTAGCTGTAATTCCAATTTTCTTTAATGGAGTATTCAGCGCAAATGTGTCCTTCGGCGGAACATCTATCATTATTATTGTAGGTGTTGTCATTGAAACTCTGAAGCAGATTGAATCTCAGATGCTGGTACGTTATTATAAAGGATTTTTAAATGACTAAGTAAAAGACCGCCGTGTTCTGCCTGCCCGCCCGCAGGCTGCATGGCGGTTATGCAGAAATTAGGAGATGTCATATGGCATCTCCTATGTGGTGTATTTGCTTTGGAGAGGAGAACGACGGAAATCGCTTAAAAGCATTTATGACAGCGTGAAAGTAAGGAGGAGCAAGTATGAAAATTATTATGTTAGGCGCACCGGGAGCAGGAAAAGGTACACAGGCAAAACAGATTGCGGATAAATATTCTATTCCGCATATTTCTACCGGAGATATTTTCCGGGCTAACTTAAAAGCAGGAACAGAACTGGGCAAGAAAGCCAAAGAATATATGGATCAGGGGCTTTTGGTGCCGGATGAACTGACCTGCGATTTGGTCATGGACCGTATCGGACAGGACGACTGCAAAAACGGATTTGTACTGGATGGATTTCCAAGGACAATTCCCCAGGCAGAAGCATTGGACAGCGCCCTTGCAAAAATCAGCCAGAGCATGGATTATGCCATTGATGTGGATGTTCCGGATGAGAATATCGTCAACAGAATGTCAGGCAGACGGGCATGCTTAAACTGCGGCGCAACGTATCACATTGTTTCCATTCCAACCAAAGTGGAAGGCATATGCGACCGCTGCGGCAGTCAGGTGGTGCTCAGGGATGACGATCAGCCGGAAACTGTAAAGAAACGTCTGGATGTTTATCATGAGCAGACGCAGCCGTTGATCGACTACTATAAAAAACAGAATATATTAAAAACCGTAGACGGGACTCAGCCAATGGAAAAAGTATTTGACGCCATTGTAGAAATTTTAGGAGCGTAGAAAATGTCAGTATCAATTAAATCTGCCAGAGAGATCGAATTAATGCGGGCGGCAGGAAAAATTCTGGAAAAAGTTCACGAAAATCTGGAAAAGGAACTGAGACCCGGAATGTCCACGCTGGATATTGACCGTCTGGGAGAAGAAATTATCAAAAGTTATGGGTGTATCCCTTCCTTTAAGAATTATAACGGATATCCGGCTTCCGTATGCGTGTCAGTCAATGATGAGGTGGTGCACGGCATTCCCACCAAAAAGCGGCTGATTCAGGAAGGAGATATTGTAAGTCTGGATATTGGCGTCATTTATAAGGGATACCATTCTGATGCAGCAAGAACCCATGGAATCGGAGAGATTTCCCAGGAGGCCGCATTGTTGATTGAGAGAACCAGGCAGAGTTTTTTTGAAGGCATTAAATATGCGAAAGAAGGAAATCATCTACATGAGATTTCAAATGCAATTGCCGCTTATGCAGAGAGTTTTGGATACGGCGTCGTGCGGGATTTAGTTGGGCACGGAGTTGGAAGTCATCTGCATGAGGATCCCCAGATACCGAATTTTACCCAGAAAAGCAGGGGCATCCGGCTGAAGGCAGGCATGACATTGGCAATTGAACCTATGATTAATGCAGGGCGTTACGATGTGGTATGGGAGGAGGATAACTGGACCGTTGTAACACAGGACGGTTCTTTGTCCGCTCATTACGAAAATACGATTTTGGTGACATCCGGGGAACCGGAAATCTTAACCCTTTCTGCTGAAAGCAGCCACCGATAATCAGAGAATGCAAAAAAACAGGCGTCGAAGCGGAAACAGGCAATAAAGGAAACAGTTATATGGAGTTAAAATTAGCAATTTCCAGATCGGGTCATGACAAAGACAGTATTTATGTAATTGTAAAAGAAGAAGCCAATATGGTTTATCTGGCGGATGGATGTTTGAAGCCATTGGAAAAGCCAAAAAAAAAGAACAGAAAACATATTCAGGTAATAAAAAAGCTTCCGAAAGAAATTACAGAAGTCTTTACGCAGGAGAATTTTCGGAATGAAGAAATCAAACGGGCCATTAAACTTTATCGGAAAAGTGTCATAGATGCCCGGCAGCTATCATAATCAGGAGGAAACAAGATGTCAAAAGCAGATGTAATCGAAGTAGAGGGAAAAGTGGTTGAAAAATTACCAAATGCCATGTTCCAGGTGGAATTGGAAAACGGCCACCAGATTCTGGCACATATCAGCGGAAAGCTGAGGATGAACTTTATCCGTATTCTGCCGGGAGATAAGGTGACAGTTGAGATGTCTCCCTATGATTTAACCAAAGGAAGAATCATCTGGAGAGATAAATAGGCGATTACAGTAAAATAGAATTTGAAAAGGGGCTGTCGGATAACGGCAATTTTTCACAATATATCATGCAATTCTTTTGGAATGATATATTGTGAAAAATTTCATTCTCCGACGGCCCCTTTTTCTTTGTTATACTCACGAGCATA
Source organism: Eubacterium sp. (assembly GCA_021769425.1). Lineage (GTDB taxonomy): Bacteria > Bacillota > Clostridia > Lachnospirales > Lachnospiraceae > Petralouisia. Next base: position 3,231 of record JAETSX010000079.1, on the reverse strand, counting down.
CTTATTTGCCAAATCATTTGCTTTTTTCTCAAAGCCGTGAAAGCTCTGTCGGCAAATGATTTCGCTCACGGGTATAATATACAATATCTTTATTTATCTATTACGCCGGCAGTTATTACTCCGGCGGTTAAATATCGCAGCAGATTGTATCGTGCAAATCTCCATAGCAGGCGCTGCGGTATATAACTGCCGGCATAATGTTATCGGAAATACCGATAAACTCCTCCCGCAGCCATGCCGCCTCTGCAATCAGCAAGCTCGCTTACAGTAACCAACTGATAGCCACGTCCCACCAGTTCTGGTATAATCACCGAAGAAGCTTCCGCGGTCTGCGGATACAGATCATGCATCAGCACAATATCTCCGTCGCTGATGTACTGAAGCGCTGCCGCCTGTGTCCGGGCAGCATTCCGGGTTCGCCAGTCCAGAGTATCAATGGACCAGAGAATCAGGGGCATCTCCACGCTTCCCTCTACCGTTCCGTTATGGCCTCCCCCAGGGGGACGCATGACAACGGGAGAAATACCGGTAATAGCTCTGACTGCGTCATTGGTCATATTCACCTGGCTCTGGATTTCAGGTACGCTGATTTTTGTCAGCGTCTTGTGGCTGTAAGTGTGATTGCCGATTTCACAATGCAGGCTGCAGGCGCGCCTTAAAATGTCAGGATAGCTGTTTACCCTTTGACCCACAACGAAAAATGTTGCGGCGCTGCCGTGCTGTTCCAGTAAATCCAGGATGGCTGAGGTATACTGAGAGGGCCCGTCGTCGTAAGTTAAAGCAACCATCGGCTTGTTTAAGTCGATCTGTCTGGCAATGGTACCGTCTTCTTTGTAATAGCACATAAAATTGGAATCTCGGACACGGCAGCTTGTGATTCTGTTTCCCTCTGCAGTGTATGCCAGAAGTTCACCGCGGATTTCTTTTTCCACCAGCCCCTTTGAGGTTACATAAATAAGTTTGTTGGATACCGTCAGATAAAGTCCCGGGGAGTTCATTTTCACCCCATTCGGGCCGAAATAATATTTCTTTTTCTTGATGCTTCGTATGTCATTTTTTACCAGGGTTTTGCTATTTTTTCCAAGGTCATAAAATTTACCGGAGGCAGTGTCGTACAGATGAGTGCATTTGCCGGAACCGTTAAAATAATATTGCTGTTTGTTCACGGTTTTCCACACTTTATTCTGTTTCTGCCATGTTTCGCTGGAATAACTGTATTGGAAAAATTTCCAGTAGCCGCTCTTTTTTTCCATTTTGCAGGTGACGTAACCCTTTTTTCCGATTTGTACATAGAGGGAACCAGAACTTTTCTGCCATCCTTTCTTTGTGGTCCGCACTCCTTTGGAATTAAAATAATACAGTTTTCCATTGGAAAGCCGGCCAATTTCTTTTTTCATGGCTGCCATTTTGCCCTTTTGGAGCTTTTTGCATTTTTTGGAGTCCAGGTCATAAATCCTTGTGCGTTTGCCCGATTTGCTGAAGTAATACTCTTTGCCATTTACCGTTTTCCATACACTTTTTTGGATGTTCCAGGCAGCAGTATCAAAATCATAGTCGTAATAGCGCCAGATATTGCCGGATTTAGACATTTTGGCAATGATATCGCCCTGTGCGCCTGTCAGATAAAGCTCAGAGGAAGACAGCTTTTTCCATCCCGGAGCGGTTTGGCGAATGCCGTTTTTATTGAAAAAATAAAGACGGCCGTCACTCAGGTGATGAACAGATTGTTTTACAGGGAGCATTTGTGTGTTGCTGCGGACAGAAAGCTGCTGAGTCTCTGTGTCATAAATCATAGTGCAGTTTCCGTATGTATCAAAGTAATATTGTTTTGTCAGCACTGTTTCCCAAAGCTCTGTTTGTTTTGTCCAGAGACCTGCTTCTGTTTCATATTGGTAAAATTGCCAGCCGTCGCCGGATTCTTCCATTTTGGCTGTTACATATCCCTGGCTGTCCACACAGAATTTTCCGGCAGGCAGCTCTTTCCATCCAGGCTCGGTGACAGGTTTTCCTTCTATATATAAAAGGTAGCGGCCGTCCTGTAAGACCAGTCCATTCTGCGTTTCTGCTTGCTGGGAGAGAAGTTCCCCTTCGAAAAAAGATATTGCGTTTTCTGAAAACTCATCTGCCGGTGCAGGATGGGGTTCACTCAAGTCATTCATCTGTGGCTCGGCGCTCTCTTCAAAAGGAACAGTCTCGTCTGTCTGGTGTTCTCCCTCTGCAGGATTGGCTTCTGCAGCGCGGGCTTTTGCAGGCATGAAAATGCATAGCATGGCAAGCAGAAGCAATAATCCTGTTTTCCCAACGTAGTGTTTCTTTTTCTGAGTAAAACTCATAATGTCATCTCCTTGTAAAGTAGTGTTTGGATAAAATTTATCGGGAAAAGTAAAAAATGTAACCTTTTATTGACAAAGGTTACATTCAGATCACATGATATATATCGGCAATAATTGGAACTATTTTATACTTCCTGAAAATATTGTAGAAAAACCATTTAAAGATTAAGCTGGCAAAAAACATGATCTTTATCCTCCTGATCGATGCATAAATAACGTTTGGTAATCTGGTAAGAAGAATGATTAAAGATATCCATAAGAAGAGCCGGCGGGGTTCCGTTTTTCCATGCATGATAACCGAAGGTTTTTCTCAGGGAATGGCAGCTGATGTGCTCCGTAAGATGGGCATGATCTGCGGCTTTTTTTATAATGCGGTAAGCCTGCTGGCGGCTGATGGGAGCTGACTTGTTTTTCTGGCCGGCAAATAAATATAGATTTTCACTGGCCGGCCGCTGGCTTTGTCTGTATGCGTCCAGGGCGGCAATGGCCGTATGATTCAGGGCAATCATCGTCTCTTTGTGTGTCTTTTGTTCTGTTAAAAGCAAATGGGAACGGTATTTCTTCCTTTCAAAATCATACACCATCCCCCAGGTGATTTTCAAAATGTCTCCGATGCGCAGCGCAGTATTCAGCCCAAGGGTAATCAGCGTGTAGTTACGCGGATTGGGACATACGGTTAGGTAATATTCTTTTAGTTCTGTTAATTGATGGGTTTCCCGGATTAGTTGTGTTTTGCTCATAATTCATTTTCTCCTTTGTACATGTAATTTTGAACAGTTCCATACTATGAAAGTCTCTGACTTCCATAGTATGGATGGCCATGCGGCCCGCCAAACGGCAGGTTGAGCATGATGGGAGTTTACTATGAAAGTCTCTGACTTCCATAGTATGGATGGCC
>JAETSX010000201.1 GCA_021769425.1 Eubacterium sp. | reverse complement strand
ACTCAAACTTCCCACATCAAAAATGGGATTCGCACCTTGAAAAATCAATACTTTAATTCACAAAATACCCTTATGCAGCTGTTTCTCTCCGTTTCAATGCATCCTGCATATATTTTGGGAGACGATGGACAAAGCTGGCTGTGAACTCCTCCAGCTGGGCTTCTGTGATATGGAAATATTCCATCACAGTATCCATCAGCGCGTCTATGATGATGCACATGGAACGGCTGAATGTGATGTCCTCCATTTCATCCAGCAGGCAGAAACAGAGTTCGCATATCGTCTTGTCGTCCTCGTTTTCCCGCTGTGCCACCGAAAGCATCATATAACGTGAAAAGACAATTGCGACATGGGCGCCCATAGCATCATAAGAAATCCCGCGGTATTCCTTCACAAGCTTCAGATAGGATTTGCAGGCTTTGAAAAAGACCTCTATGTCCCATCTTTTCCCATAAATGCGGATGATCTCTTCCTCGGAAATGGAAGTGTCCGTGCTTACCAGTACCAGCCAGTCCTTCCGTTTACTCTTATTGCGAACAAATACCAGCTTTGCAGGGATGCTTTCCTCGTCCTTTTCAAGCTCCACAAGTACGGACAGGAGATAGCGGGAACGTCCCCTGCGCTTCTTGTTACGGCAGTAGATTTCCTTGACGTTGAGCCTTTCACCCTGGTACCTGTATTTGGTCTTGCTCTTTTTCATCATGGCTATCGTGTCAAGATGCTCCTGGTTTTTCAGTTCCAGTATTGTTTTAGGCGCTGAAAACCAGCTGTCGAACAGGACATATTTTGCCGTGATGCCCGCATGCTGTGCAGAATGGATCAGCTCCACCATGACATCCGTGGCTTTGCGCCGTGACTGGAGGCGTCTTCTTCCCGCAAGAGAGCGGCCGTCATACCGTTTACCCCCGCAAAGCAGGTTTTTGTCCTCTGCCGCTGAAAGCAGGCTGTGGCTGACCGGGATGAAGGAGTTCCCGTCCGACCACCCCAAAGTGAGCATCCTGAACCCAGATTTGTATTTCATGGAACAGTGGTCAAAAACCCTGGCAAGCATCTCCACCTTTTTAGAACGGGAACGGTCAAACAGGCTGTCATCAACGATAAACACATCTTTCCGTTTTTCGTCCGTCAGCGGCTTCATAAAGTGGCAGATGATCTCAGCAGAAAGCAGCATCGTGAAGCGCTGCCAATTGACCCTGGCGTCATTCAGGAAACGGTAGATGGTATTTTTTGAGAAAGCTCCTTCAAATGAGCCAGTTTTCATCTGCATATAGATGCTCCTGTCGGAAAACATCATGCAGAAGAGATAGCGAAAGATGTCCATGACCGGGATGCCTTTTTCCTTCCCTGCATTACATTTAAAAAGCAGGCGGCCGATATGGAATCTTTTCAAAAACTTTGTTGCAAAATCCGAAACATTGTTTCCGTTATCCGTGATCTGTGGTATACTTGACATGGCATAAATCTCCTTGCTGTGTAATTGTTTTTGGCAATTCAATTATACCATATGCAGGCGGTTTGTGCCTTTTTTATGGGTTAAAGTATTGATTTTTCAAGGTTCAAAACATCAAAACCGTGTGGGAAGTTTGAG
>JAETSX010000078.1 GCA_021769425.1 Eubacterium sp. | reverse complement strand
AAGTCTGCCCATTTTTAGGCTGTTTTGTGGCAGAGTGGGGTATTGGAAGAGGTTGTAACGGTAACTACGGCAAATTTTATGCCTGCTCATACCGCCGTGAATAATTCAGGTTAAATATACTGATAAGTTTATTACTTACTTTTTCTTGTATTTTTTTTACACAGCTACATAATAATTTATAATCTTGTTCGCTTTGCGATGTCATCTGCTCCTCGTACAATCTCCGGCTGACTGCCAAACCTTTTTCGTATTTCTCCAATGCCTCCGCTAGCTTTCCCTGCTCCTCGTAGATAGCACCTACATTATAGCAGCTGTCACTGTAATTTCGCGCACTTCTTCGCTGTTCCTCGTAAACATAACCTACCTTAGAATGTGTTTGTTGTTCATTATACAGCTTTCGATTGAGCGCACAGTCCTCCTCATATTTCTCCAACGCCTTCAATAGCCTTCCCTGCATCTTGTAGATAGAACCTATCTTTTTGCAGCTGTCACTGTAATCCCGCGCACTATCCAACGTTTTCTGCTCATTATACAACTTCTTGAAGATTGCAAAACTTTCCTCGTACTTTTCTAACGCCTCCGTCAGTCTTCCCTGCTCCTCGTAGATAGCACCTATATTATAGCAGCTGTCACTGTAATTTCGCGCACTTCTTCGCTGTTCCTCGTAAACATAACCTACCATAGGGCGTGTTTGCTGCTCATTATACAACTTTCGATTGAGCGCACAGTCCTCCTCATATTTCTCCAACGCCCTCAACAGCCTTCCCTGCATCTTGTAAATAGAACCTATCTTTTTGCAGCTGTCACTGTAATCTCGCGCACTATCCAATGTTTTCTGCTCATTATACAACTTCTTGAAGATTGCAAAACTTTCCTCGTACTTTTCCAACGCCTCCGTCAGTCTTCCCTGTTCCTCGAAAATAGCCCCTATATTATTGCAACTAATAGTGTAGTCGCTTGCGCTTTTCGGCGTTTGCTGCTCATTATATAACTTCCAGCTGATTGCAAGAGCTTCCTCGAACTTTTCCAATGCCTCTGTCAGCTTTCCCTGGTGCCCATAACACCAACCTACAACATTACATCTATCGCTGTAGTCGCTTGCGTTTTCCGGCGTCTGCTGCTCATTATACAGTTTACGACCGACTGCGAGGTATTCCTCGTATTTCTTCAGTGCATCCTCAAACCTTCCCTGCTCCTCGTAGTTAGAACCTGCTATATAGCAGATGAGGCTGAAGTCCCTCGCACTCTCCAGCGTCTGCTGCTCATTATACAGCTTCTTGTAAACTGTAAATTCTTCCTCATACTTCTCTAGTGCCTCCTCATACCTTCCCTGCTTCTTATAGATATCCTCTACGTCAGAGTAACTGAACCCGTAGTCTCTCGCACTTCCCGGCGTTCCCTGCTCCGCATACAGTTTCCGGTTGATTGCAAGAGCTTCCTCATATTTCTCTAATGCCTCCTCATACCTCCCCTGTTTTGTATATATCGTCCTTACATGCCTGCAACTGACACTATAATTCCTCGCACTTTCTGGCGTTCCCTGCTCCGCATACAGTTTCCGGCTGATTGCAAGACTTTCCTCGTACTTCTCTAATGCCTCCTCAAGCCTTCCCTCTTGTAACTCGTAGATAGAGCCTATACATTCGCAGCTGATACTGTAGTCTAGTGCACTTTCCAGCGTTTGCTGCTCCTCGTACAGTTTCCGGCTAATTACAAGACTTTCCTCGTATTTCTCTAATGTTTCTCCAATTTTCCCCTGCCATCTATATATTTTTCCTATTCTTCGACAAATGAAACTGTAATACCTTGCGCTCTCTGGCGTCCCCTGCTCCCCATACAGCTTCTGACTGATTGCAAGACTTTCCCCATACTTCTCTAATGCCTCCTCATACCTTTTCTGCTGTTCATATATATCCCCTACCTTACTGCAGCTGATACTGTAGTCTCGCGCACTTCTCGGCGTCCCCTGCTCTTCATATAGCTTCCGTCTGATTGCAAGACTTTCCTCATATTTCTCTAATGCCTCCTCAAACCTTTCCTGCTGATCATAAATATCCCCTACACAAATACAACTGATGCTGTAATCTCGCGCACTTCTCGGTGTCCCCTGCTCCTCATACAGCCTCCGACTGATTTGCATAGTACAGTCATAAATCTTCAACTGTATTTCTAATTCCCGCATGGAATCTCTCACAAAAGCTTTATCAAAGTGATCCTCTGCAAAGACTGTCATTGCTCTTCCACATTTAAAATCTTCATTTCCCTGCAGAACCGCTGCATACCATTCTCCCGAATCTTCCATACAGAGTAGGTATAATTCGTGTGCTGCTTTTTGCCTTTCAGTTGCACCCGCCTTTTCAATATACTTCACGAAATACTTCTTTTCATCAAGCACATAACAGTAATATACGATCTCATTCATTCTGAGTTCATCTTCCCCCGGAAGCCCTTTCAGATATGCAAATATCTTGCGCATCATCTCCGCTTCATCAAGCCCGCTTCGCAGTCCCGAACGGATGATTCTGTGGGTAAAGTCAATCTGACCATTATTTCTCTCCGTAAACAGCATCGGCATATAATGTACTGTCCTGGAAAAGTCAAGGCTGTTCCATGGGATTCCTTCACTTTCCAACAGTGCCTGTAGGTCACACTCTCTCAGTCCCTGTCTTGATACTGCAATATAATCCGCCATTCTCTGCACCAGTTCCTTATTAACCCGCTCCCCTGTTTCCTGTATCAAAAGACAAGCCATTTCTTCCGTGTCATCCGGTGCCTGCCGAACCAGCTCTGCCTGATAGCGGTTGATTGCCTGCATGTCATTCCCATATTCCGCAATCACGGCAAAATCATCTTTATCCATCATGGTAAGCCGCTGTATCAGCAGACTCAAGTATAAAGGATTGTCCGACCCCTTCTTTTTCATGACTTCATCTATAACAGCCTTATCCAAACCCTTGCGCTGATAGGAAAGCATTCCCTGAAGAATCTCTATCCTCTCCTGCTGTGTCAAAGCATTGACTACAATTTCCTCTCCATCATACTGCTTTCTCTTGTAATCATTCAGACAGCTTAACAGAACATGTACTTTTTCCCGACTAAAAATAGGAAGAAAGCCATAATTCTCCGCTAATTTATCATGGTTTAACTGGTCCAACCCGTCAGCCGCCAAGAGAAGCTGTGGAGAATCTTCTCTTGCACAGTACATGGCAAGCACATCCCGCAAACGTCCCTTCCAGTCTTCTTCTGTTTTGTTTGCTCTTTCAGACATCCCCTGCAAAGAATTACTGTGTTCGCCTTCCTTTTCAGATTTCCCTTCCCCTTCAAAATGTTCAACTCCCAAAAGTCCTTCCACATAGAAAATCCACTGTTTCAGAATATCCATGGCAGACGTGCTTCTTCCGGTATTACCGCAAATGAACGGATAGACATTCCACCCCTGCGCCCTATAATTTGAAACCAGCTTACTCCAAAGTGTACTCTTCCCGCTTCCTGCTTCTCCCACAATGAGAAGCTTACCTTTTTCTGTCCCCAGTTTCTGCCTGCACTCTGAGAGCAACTCTGCCCTGCCTGCAAACTGCCCTGCCTTCATATCGACAAATCCCCAGTGGCGTTTTTCTTCTTTCTGATTTTCATGCAGCTTTGCATTCTCCTGCCACTCACCTTCCAACAGCGCACGAAGCTGCTCTGTTACAATTTGTGTAAAATTCTCAAGTTCTGTCGGAACTCTGTTCTCATTGTCCCAACCCAGCCGGTAAGAAAATACACGTTCACCTGTCAGCTTACGTATGCGTTTTTTTAATGCATTCAGTCTTTTTGCATAGTCCTCTCCCTCACTCTGGTAATCCCCATCTGCCTCCGGCATCGGTTCACGGAACATGAAGATGGAACGTTTCAATACTTCTGAATCATCCAGTGCACCATATTCAATTTCCAGCGCCGTAACACTCTTCTCCATCTCTTCCAACTGATAATTCTTCCGGCTGGCAGCGCTCTGAAGTAATTCTGGTTCCGGAATCCAGCCATACCGTTCCCCTAAGATAACCAACATAAATGGTTTACACTTATCAATCTCATCCAGACATACGGACAGAACCTTCTGTGAACCTTCCTCACTGTCCAAATCTCCGGTGTTCACACCCCATCGAAGGTCGCAGACCTCCATATCTTCTCCGTATTGCTGCGCCATAGTGCGAAGCTCCGGCACTACAGTTGTGTGTATTGCATCACGTTCTGCCTGCATATCGCGAAATGTACTTGAAATAAATATTTTTTTCATTGATAATTCTACCTCGCTATTACTTCATCTATGAAAATCCCATAAACTATTTATTAGTTCCTCTTGCAAACAAGCAGCTACATCCATATATTCTTCCATCCTACACCATTCATCCTTTCTCTTTTCATTCACTATTTCCAAATCTTCATACTCGCTCAAATTACATTTTTCAAAGGATTCCATAAGCTTGTTCCACAACGAGCTTGTAATACCAAACAAAAATGAATCCTGCTTTAAAAACTCTATATAATCTGACTTGTTTGATTCAGAATAACCATAAAAATCATATATACTATTATGCAACCCAATAGCTTTAAGCAAAACACCGGGATTTTTCGTTAAAAACAGCAGCAGTTCTTCCTTATTATCCAATTCCAAATTCCAGTTTAACTCTTTTGCTGTAGATAATAAGATTTTGGAAAAATAATGTTGTATCATTTTAGTTGACATCTTATATTCAAGGATTTGATGTATAATCAAAGAGAAATAAGGAGGCAACTACAATGGCAAAAAAACAAAGGAAATACGACATGGATTTCAAAATCCAGGCCGTGAAACTGGCAAAAGAAATCGGCGGTGCAAAAGCGGCTGCTGAATTGGGAATTCCCGAAAATACCATGTACACATGGACAAAAGCAGCCATGGAGGGACGGCTGGATGCCGGCTCTGGTTCGCATACGCCCCAGACAGCCATGAGTCTCGCAGAGGAGCTGACAGTTCTGCGCAGACAGGTCAGGGAACAGGAAAAAGAAATCCGCCGTCTGAAAGAGGAAAATGAATTTCTTGAGGAAGCAAGCGCTTTTTTCGCCGCCAGCCGTTGGAAGTCTGCAAAAAGCAGAGAATGATGTTCATTGCCATAAAAACCGAGGACGGCGTTATCAAGGGAAAAATTTCTTTTTGCTGTCGGATGTTAAATGTGACACGGCAGGGTTTTTATAAATATCTGGCAAACAAGGACCGCCCGTGGAAATACCGGGATTTAGCTGACGCCATGCGGGCAACCGCGTCAGAGGATGAATGCAACGACGCCTACGAAAGAATCCGCATGTATCAGGCGCTTCTTCTGAAACAGCCGGAAAGGATCCGCATTCCCGGCGAAAGAACCGTTTACCGCATCATGAAGAAAATCGGGCTCAGGCACCGCCCGAAACGCAAACCGAACGGAATTACCAAAGCTGACCGTGAAGCGCGCAAATCGAATGACCTGCTGAAACGGGATTTCACATCTGCGGAGCCGCTGAAAAAATGCGTCACGGACATAACCGAAATCAAGGCAAAAGACGGAAAACTTTATGTATCTGCCATATTTGACTGCTATGACGCCGCAGTCCTTAGGCTGGTAGCGGATACGAATATGAAAGCGACATTATGTGAACGAACCCTTGACAACGCCGTCCGCTCGTATCCGGCGCTCAGGGGGCCATTATCCACTCTGACCGCGGAGCGCAGTACACCAGCGAAGCTTACTGGAAAGCGGCTGCTAAATATGGCATTCGCCAGAGCATGAACAGCGCGGGGGCGCTGTCATGACAATGCCCGGTGTGAGAGCATGTGGGCGAGGATGAAGGAGGAACTCCTCTATGGCCGTCATAATACGGAAGAAATGACCATTGAGGAACTAAAGACGCTCATCTGGAGATACTTCATCAGCTACTGGAATAACAGGAGGATATGCTCAGCCAATGAGGGACTTCCTCCTATGGTTAAACGACAGAGATATTATGAATCTCTGGGGATTGCAGCTTAGGCATTTATATCCTTGGAAAAAAGTGTCAACCCATATTGACAACTTCAAAACTATCCTCAATGCTCTTATATAAATCAGAAACTATTCCTTTTGTCATGATATTTACCTTCTTTTCAATATAGCGAAAAGATAAAAATTCACTTTCAACACTATCCAAAAATTCTAGACCCTTTTTTGAAAATGATGACCAATCGTTTTCACTATCCAAACAAACTTCTTCACAAAGTTCATACAATACTTCTTCTTTATTAGATAATAACTTATATCCTATCCGATAAGCGACCATTATCAAATGAGGCCATGTTGGTGTTCCATCACAAACACTCTTACTTATAACAATCACATAATATAATGGCAAACCTTTAATTAATTCACACTCCTTTTCCAGATCCTGCTCTGCCAAATATTCTAGACACAGTATTCCTCTTTCCATGCTATATTTCCTATTGTTGCTGCTTCTGTCCTAAAGTTTGCAAAACTATATCCAGTGAATCACTCTGCCATTTGAGAAGTAACATTCTATCAAATGATAATATTGCAAGAACACATCCACCATTGTACTATCCATCATATATTGTTTTATAAAACATTCAATGTCATGCCTCGCTGATTCCGGTTCTATGCTCCTTTGTTTTATCTGTATACATGCTCTTTGCCATTGTATGTTACCGTTCAGCTGTCGTAAGCGCTTTCTTCCATAAAGGCTCTATGATGTCCCAATTTTCGCTGTCATTCCATTTGCCTCGTGTGATGGCTTCTTGTTCGAGAGTCTCTTCCATTGTCAAATTGTTTCGACTCATTTTTTCCTCTCTGTGTTAATTTCAATTTGTAAGATACAGATTCCGTAACTCCATCCATATAATTCCACGAGTGGTTAATCCATCCTCTGCTTATTCTGCAAACTTCATATCGCACTACGCAAATAGGTGCTATTTTCAATCATACCGACATAATCTCCAACAATACCTTCACTGCTTCATAGTCTTTCTCCTGCTCCTCTTTTGGCAACTGTTCATATGGAACGAGGCATTTATGAATCTTATTATTCATATCCTTGTTCTTTCCATTTTCTGGTATTCCATAACTCCAATAATTCAGATAATGAAACCGACACCATCGGATATGCTCATTGCGGCTCAGTTCCTCTTTCATATCTTCCAATGGGCATTCCGGATGCTGTGCCATAAGCAGAATACGGATCTCATGATAGTCTGCGGAAGAAATATTTGAACCTTTTGTGAAGCCATCCAATTTTTCCCATATGGCATCCATGTGTTCCTGTTTCCGTAAGACTTCTTTTCCGCCATTGTTATACAAACAGTCATATCTGTAATTCAATTCCTTCGCCAGCCGGTAAAGCTTGTCTGTCTTAATCATTTCATCTGTCAAAATATCATTTATACAGCCAAAAGCATGCAAATCGTCATAGGCATATACGTTTTCTGCAAAATCGCCGCCTGGATTATATAAATGTATTTCCTGATTTTTGCACAGATGTAAAAGTATTTCCAGACATTTTAAATCTCCCTCCTGCGTCAGAATAATTCGATTCATTCCCATTAAAAGTTCCAAATCTTCTGCCAACTGTTCTTTATGATAAATAATCCTGTCTTCATTCATCAAATCCATTTTCATATGCATTTTCTCATACAGATAAACGTCTCCCCATATATGATATTCAATCTTTTGTTCTTTATAGTAAATATTATTCATCAGACCAAATTTCAAAAGATTCTGTCCAAGCTGTCCAAACCCTATGATTGCAATTTTTACCTCCCTTGTACCAGATTTGAAATACCCTGCCAAGTGATTCCTTTTCCAATATTGTCTCGCTATAATCTCCGATATATTAAAAAAATTTATTGTGATTTTATTCATCAAAAAGGAATCCATCTCTTCAAGTTTGACATATACCTTTCGGTTCTTAAAAAACATTTGATTTTGTTCATAGAAATTTAAGTTATCCGTATCTTTCTCAAAAATGAGAATATGCTCCTTTGCCCTTTTACAGACAGTCTCTCCCGCCAGAAATCCATGACGTGTATTTTCAGAAAGAACTATCCCCAGTTCATTGTCGCTGTATATTGCGGTAGAATCCTTGCAGAAGCAAAGCAAACTATTTCTCAATCTTTTGAAAATATTCTGTACTAATATGGCAACTCCGCTTGCTAACACAATCGGTCCCGTCCATCGTGCTATTTCCACAAAAATATTTTTGCCATCTGCTGCCAGATTCATAAAATACAAAGATAAAGCTGCATACATTGAATCCAAAGCGGTATTGCCTAATTTACTGTACCCTATGGTTCCAAATATAAATGGCAGAACCAGCAGCACCAACATAAACAATCTCTTTAAATTTTCTTTACTCTTTTCCATTTAAAATGCTCCTTGCTATTTTCAAACTGCTTTATTGACAAATTATATCATATTTTGAAATTAACTGCTACTCCTCAGTACAAATCAACAAAATTATTCCTGTTTCTCATAGGTATACCTCGCTTCAATACAATCGGTTACCCAAATGCAATGAAAGCCCTCTACAAGGCCCACTGATGATTACTTTGGCTAGACTTCCACCTATTCTTTGTCACCTCGCCCCTTTATTTTTCTGTCTTACTTGATATGCTCTTCTCGTTTGGGTTTCTTTTACCATCTGTTCTTTTTGCCTGATCCTATCTCTGATACTCATGGAATCCGTCGTTTTTTCTCCGTAGATTTTCTCATACTTTTCACGATCCGCCTGATAATCAAGATACATACTCTTTGCTACATTCAATTCTTTATAGAAAGCCTGAACAGAGTCAAATTTATATTCTCTCACAATAGAGGAAAACCGCTTTTTCATATTTGAAATCTGGTTGTCGATACTTTCAATCTCCTGCTGTAATTCTTTCCGTCTGCCACCCTTGAAAATGCCCGTACATTCAGATAATTCCTTTTTCAGCATATTGCGCTTTTTCTCACGCCCAAAAATTGCTTTGCTCTGTTCTTTAAGCCTGTTGTCAATCTCTTTCAGGCGGGGATATTTAGCCGCCAATACAGAAGGCTGTGGCTTAGGCGGTCTTTCCGTTTCGAACTGTTTCGTTTCAGCAGGGACAGATCTTTGTTCTGCCTTTATCTGTTCAATAACGGATTTTTTGACTGTTGTAGCGTTTTTCTGCTGTGGCTGTTCCGCCTTATTCTGCGTTACCTCTTTCCGATAATAATTGAATGGAAACGGTATCTTCTTTTCCTGCCTGTGTATTGCCTCGTCTTTTTCATAGAAACGAATCTCCGTTTCTTCCGACGTTTCCTTTTCGGTATCAGCAGCTTTGCCGATAACTTTTTCCGAAAAATCCATTGCCTTCTGCATAACTTTTACAATTAGGCATTCTAATAACAAAATCGCCGCCCTGACAATAGCCCTGAACAGCTCTGGCTTTTTACCGTTCTGCTCCACGGATTTCTTTACCCTGTCCGTAATCTCCGTTTTCTTTAACTCCAAAATCTCCGCTTCGGGTACGCCACTTACAACCGCACGATCAACTGTCCTGTTCCATTCCATGCGGATTTCATTATCTGTCTTTATTTCTGCCGCTTTCGGATTGTTTTTACCGATTTTCTTTGTTGCAAGGTATGGACCATTTTTATCAAAGATGCTAAGCCTGTCTTTATCATCAATTACCATCTGGTTGATTAAATCTGTATAAAATACTTTTGCCTCGTCCAGAAAAGACTCCTGCTTGAAACGTCCATCTTTAACAGTGAAAATCTTGCGCTCATATACTTCGTCTTTTTTGATGATTTTACAGCCTTTGCGGATATTTCCATCTCCACCAAGTATCTCTTTTTTCGTCCGCACATGGCGTCCCTGCTCATCGTAAAACATATTCCGGGTAGCAACCTTTTCTATTGGCTGCTCCAAACGCTTTCTCTCCGCAAATATCATATGAATATGCAGGTTTGTTTTCCATTTATTGTGGTGAAGCGCAGCAAAGCACTCCACACCGTAGCTTTTCTTAAATTCGTCTACCATCTTTTTCAAAAGATAGTCATGGTCATAGTGAATAAAACTCTCCGGCAGGGCGATCATCAGCTCCCTTGCCTCGATACATTTCCCGTTCGTACCGCTTTTTTCAAATTCTTCCTGACTGCACTTGGCAAGTTCTCGCCAGAATGCCCTATCCGGCTCCGTTGCGTAGACTTCATACAGATGTTCCTGCTTGGCGTGACTTGAAATATAAGTGATGCGCCCCGTCTTTTGGGACAGCGTGGATAAATACAGTCCGGCTCTTTCGGACTGTAAATTCGCGTCTGCGCGAATTTGCCCCCGGCAGGGCGAAATACCCCGGAGCATAAACCGAAGGTTTGTGCGGAGGGTGTATTTCGCTCTCAAACGCCGAGGGCTTGGGGGAGAGCTTTCGCCCTCCCCGGAAATTGCCGCCTGACACTCCTTGAACCACTCCGAAGCAGTTCGTAGAGCAGATGCTTCTCAGACAGAAAAAAGCCGCCTGCCTGAAAACTGGTATTCCAGTTTCAAAACAGACGACTACATTTGCACCCTTTTTTACAGCCTTTCGGATACTCTTTGCCCTTATTTTGCGGGCTTAAATGCCCGCCCTTTATTATGCAGCCTTATATGGCTGCCCTTTGTCCCTATTTTGTAGCCTTTTGGCTACACTTTGCTCTTGTTTGCTTAAAATATGGCTGCATTTATGGTCTGTCATAAAAAAATCCACAAAAATAAGGCTACGATAAATACTCTTACCATAGCCTTATCCATAACCATATTAAAATGCGTCAAAATCAATCAGTTCATTGTCTGGCGGCTCTGTGGAATGCCCTGCTTCGGCATCTCCGCTCTGCGCTGCTTCATTTTTCGGAACAGTGTCATTCATGGCAGCATTTCCGTTTCCTGCACCATCTGGCAATGCCTGCCCGTACACCATGCCGCCTTGTGTCGCCGCATAAGCTCCCATAGGGACAGATAAGGAAAAAGCCTGTATCTGCGCTAAATACATCCCGAACAGCGCCGGAAGGTTGGACATCACTTTCTTTTCCACCGCTTCCACGATACGCTCTGCAAAAGCGTCCTCTTTCTCCCTCGTTTCCATGTAGGGATCATGCTCCGCCGCCACGCACCTGTCGTAATAATTGTTGACCGCCTCTATCACAAATTTATTCTGCGACTTGAACATCTGCCGCACCTTTAAGGAGTGCAGAAGCTCCCACGCCCTGCACTCGTTCCCTTTTTCCATGTTGAAGCGGATATTGTGGTTTTTATTCTTCATCCAGATACCCCCCTTATCCGGCACAAGACATTGATTTCTGTCTGCGGAGTTTCATATAACAGAAATATTCGTATCCTTTAGCATTTGCCCGTATATCGTGATTAAAAGTGACGTTATTGCTGTCATTAACCCCGGCAAGCTCCACAACCTTTGCTCCGCCGCCCATCACATACAGCTTCATAAGATTCGGGTTATAGCCGTGCGCTTTCAGTTCTGCAAATATCTTATCCACATAGGACTTTGCCGCTTCCTCCATAAGTTTCTGATATTCCCCGCCCACTTTCGTATCGCCATAACGAAGATAATTTTCAATGATCTCCGCCGGAAGTTCCTCCGCTTTCCTGTCCAGAATAAGACTGCGGATCGCCATAAAACATTCATTTGCACCCAGCTTCACCGTCCACGACTTGCTCTCGCTCGCCTTTCCATTGTTCAGTATCATCACATTCATCGTCCCGTTACCGATATCCGCTACCATGTGCATCCCCTTAAAATCCGGCAGGCTCTCCGCTACCGCCGCATAACACTGCGGCATGACCGTACAGTCCACGATGTCAACCGTATATCGTTTACCTGCATATTTATAATCTACATGGCGGTTCCGCATCATATATTCACGGAAAGAATCCCTCTGTGCCTGCACCCATTTTAACGGAAGCCCTACCGCAAGATGTATCTTTGCAGCCGATAACCCTCTCGCTTTCAGCTCCTTTGCAATGGCGGCAAGGGTAAGGATATAATTATCGTCATCCATGCTTTTCTCCGCAACAAAATCCTTGTGTCCCTCGCCTATAGTGTAATAGCTGCCCTCATATTCCAGATAGTCTCTTGTAAAGACAGGCGGCTGACTGCTCCTGCTCACGGAAGTCGGGAAACAGCACCTTGCCGTCTTATAATTCCCATAGCCTGCATCGACTCCTAAAATAATTGTCCCGTTCATGTTGTAATCTCTAAGTTTTGCCATATCAAAATCCTCACTTTCATGCTTGTTGTTATTATCAAACTATCTGCCATATTTTGCTTTCACTTCCTCTTTGGTCGGAAGGCTGCTCTCTACAATAACCTTGTTTTCCCCTGCTACCATAGCTGCAACCTGTTCCGTGCCGTCCGTATGCAGGAGTTCATCTGCTGACACTTCTGCCTCCGCTATCTGCTTCTGTTTGTCCGCCTCCCTTGCTCCTTCAATCACACGCCGGATTTCCGGTCTGTGCTTTTTACGGTATTCTTTCAGGTAGGCGCGGCTATATGCACGGCGTTTCCGCTTCTTTTCCTCCGCCGCCATTTCTTCCTCGGAAAGCTCCTGCGCCGGAAGCTCCACCTTCCCGATATAATTTAAGAAAATCTCGATCTCCTGCACACGTTCCCCGTCGATTTCCTCTATTTTATGCACCATGACCTTATCAACAAATTCATTCACAATGGCGGGCGTGAGTCCCTGAATGTCGGTGTACTTGCGGACAAGGGAAAGAAATTCCTCCGTCCTGTCCGTGTCATCCTCAAACTGTGCAAGTTTTTCACGGATTTCCTGCATGGAGATTTCAAGCTCCTGC
>JAETSX010000077.1 GCA_021769425.1 Eubacterium sp. | reverse complement strand
ACAAACCGAGTGCCAAAATATCAGCCAAGTCTATTTCAATGGGAACACCGAAAATGGCTGTCCAAAAAATTGGGTACTAAAATTCAAATATGTCCTTGACAAGGGGTACAATTCATTTCTCAGCGGCAATCAGGGAATAGATTTAGATTTAGGATGTTTATATGAATTAAAGAATGGGCAAAAAGGGGCAGTTCAGGCATTGGGAAATGCATTTGGAACTTTGAATCGGGCACCGTATATTATGTTGGATGGGGATGACAGAACAGGAGCCGCGGCGGCAGGTGAGAATCTCCGAATCAATGGCGACAAATTGAGTGAATTTAAGAGGATTTTAGTTTATACATTTATTTATGAAGGCGTGGCAAACTGGCAGCAGGCTGATGCAATTGTTACAATAAAATATCCTGGTGCAGAAGATATAATTGTAAAGATGGATTCCTATAATTCATCAAATATCATGTGTGGATTAGCGCTTTTTGAGAATCAAAAGGATCATACTTTCAGCGTTGAAAAAATAGTACAGTTTTACCAGGGGCATCAGGCTTTGGATCAGGCATTCAATTGGGGAATGAGGTGGAAGGCCGGAAGAAAATAAGTACGGTGGGTTTTTAGACGAAATTAAAAAAGATAAATTGAAGTTCATGCAAATAGTTTCACAATAAACCTCCATCATGCTCAGCCTGCCGTCCGGCGGGCCGCATGGCCATCCATACTATGGAAGTCAGAGACTTTCATAGTATGGATGGCCAGTTTATGGGAGTGTGTTTGAAAAAAACGCATAACGCCCAATGTTATTGGCGATAATGTACAAACAATTATTTTCTTATTGCATAGCTTCCGGGAAAGTGATAGAATAGCCTGGATGTTCGGAAAACATTACCTTTTTCCGACATCCGAGGAATGTTATGTTACTTTCTCGGGAGCATTTTTTGTGCTTTATAAGGGCGCTGGATTTGAGGCCCTGACGGACAAATGTCTGGAAAGAGGCTGTTTTAGATAGAAAGGGTGGGATAAAATGGCAAAAAGCGTAACAAAAGATATGACAAACGGCAGTCCTATGAAATTAATTCTGCAGTTCGGCATTCCGCTGTTTTTCGGAATGCTGTTTCAGCAGTTTTACAGTATGATGGATACGGTGATTGTAGGAAAATTCCTGGGAGTGAACGCCCTGGCGGCGGTGGGTTCCACAGGCTCCATCAATTTTATGATTATCGGTTTCTGCATGGGAGTGTGCAATGGCTTTGCAATCCCGGTAGCGCAGCAGTTCGGGGCCGGAGATTACCATGCTCTGCGCAAATATGTGGCGAACAGTGCATGGCTTACCATAGCTTTTGCAGGAGTGATGACTGTGAGCGTGTGCGCGCTCTGCAGGCAGATATTGATGTGGATGAATACGCCAAAGGATATTATGGGCGGTGCATACAGTTACATATTTATCATATTTTTGGGAATTCCCGTAACTTATCTGTATAATATGTTATCCGGAATTATCCGTTCCCTGGGGGACAGCAAAAGCCCGCTGGTTTTTCTGATATTTTCTTCTGTATTAAATATTGCCCTGGACATGGTTTTGATTCTGGTATTTCATATGGGAGTGGCTGGGGCTGCCTGGGCTACGGTAATCTCTCAGGCTATTTCAGGCATTGCCTGTTTAATTTATATGATGAAAAGATTTGAAATTCTGAAAATTACAAAGGAAGAATGGCGGCTGGACGGGAAATATGCGGCAGTGCTCTGCAATATGGGAATCCCCATGGGGCTGCAGTATTCTATTACGGCAATCGGAAGCGTTATTTTGCAGACTGCTGTGAATATGCTGGGTTCCGTAGCGGTGGCTTCCATTGCGGCAGCTTCCAAAATCGGTTTGTTTTTCTGCTGTCCCTTTGACGCCATGGGTTCTACCATGGCCACTTATGCAGGGCAGAATGTGGGAGCCGGAAAGTTGGAACGTATTTCCATGGGCATAAAGTCCACTTGTGTACTGGGGCTTGTATACTCAGTGGCTGCATTTGGAGCGCTGACAGTCTTTGGGACCACCATTGCCCTGCTGTTTGTGGATGCTTCTGAAACATTAATTCTCCAGAATGTCAGATGGTTTCTGATGATTAACAGCGCCTTCTTTTTTCCTTTGGCTCTTGTGAATATTGTAAGGTTTACGATTCAGGGGATGGGATTCAGCCGGTTTGCCATTCTGGCAGGCGTCTGCGAGATGGCGGCCCGCAGTATTGTGGGACTGGGATTTGTGCCGGTGTTCGGCTATATTGCCGCCTGTTTTGCCAGCCCTATTGCATGGGTTTGCGCGGATCTGTTTTTGATACCGGCTTATCTGTATGTGATGAAGAAAATGCGGAAAATGATGGAAAAAGAGCCTGTAAGTCTTTCCGGTATCAGTGAAAAAAATGGAACTGCCGCCATTTCCCAGAATCCTTAAGAAATTTTAAGAAAATTTTCATGGAAAGAGGGTTGATTTTTTCATGAAAACCGTCATATGATAGAGAAGAAAGATATACGATAGATTAAAGAGAGTATGGACAGGGAGAAGAAAGAAATGGAGAAGCAAAGAGAAGAAATGAGAAGGCGGGCAAGCAGAGAGAGACAAAAGAGATATTTCAGAAAACGGCTGGTTACCACACTTGGACTTCTGCTGGTGATTACCGGAGTGGGCGTCACGGCGGCAGTGGTGGCAGCTAATAAAAAGAAAGAGAAACAAAAGGATGCCAAAGACGGCGTTGTGGAAACCGTTGCAGATCCGGCAGTGAATGAAGCGCCGGAACAGAAGGAGCAGCCAGAGCAGAAAGAAGAAACGAAGGAGCCGGAAGCTGCATCCTGGGAGGCTGTGCTTGCAGAGGCAGATTTGCTGGCGGCAATGTATGATTATGACGGAGCCATGGAGGCCATCAAGGGTTTTGCAGGCTATGAAAGCGTAAATGAGCTGACGGCGGCCATTTCGGATTATGAGGCCCGCAAGGCGGAATGCGTTCCGGTAGAAATCAGTACGATTCCCCATGTATTTTATCATACACTGGTGGTAGATCCAGCCAAGGCCTTTGCCAATCAGGAGACAGATCCCCAGGCAGTGGGCAATAATCAGTGGATGACTACGATAGATGAATTTAATAAGATTACCCAGACTATGTATGACGAGGGGTACGTGCTGGTAGATTTGAAAGATATTGCAGAAGAAACCGTAGATGACAGCGGGGTGACCCATTATTCAGAAGGAACCATTATGCTGCCTCCCGGAAAAAAAGCATATGTGCTGTCTCTGGATGATTTGTCTTATTACCACAGTTATGATGGGTATGGGTTTGCGTCTAAAATGGTGCTGGATGAAAACGGCAAGCCCAAATGCGAATATATCCAGGATGACGGAACTACGGTAGTGGGAGATTACGATGCAGTGCCTTTACTGGATAAATTTATCGAAGAACATCCGGACGCTTCTTATCACGGGGCTAAGGGAACCATTGCGCTGACCGGATATAACGGAGTGCTGGGATACCGGACAGATATCAGTTATCAGACAGTGCCGGAAGATATCAACGCGGACAAGAAGAAATGGTTAGAGGAACATCCGGAGTTTGACCTGGAAACAGAGCGTGCTCAGGCCAAGGAAGTGGCGGATGCCATGAAAGCAGACGGATGGAAATTTGCAAGCCATACCTGGGGCCATATGAAAGTGGGAGAGGCTTCCATGGAACGGATACAGGCAGATACCGTCAAATGGAAGGAAAACGTGGAGCCAATCGTCGGTGAGACGGACGTTATTATTTTTGCCCATGGCCAGGACTTGGCAGGATGGCCGGAAGGGTATGTGGCAGGCAATGAGAAATTTGAATATTTAAAGAGCAATGGATTTAATTATTACTGCAATGTGGACTCTGCTGCATATAATGTCCAGATCCGCGATAATTATGTAAGGATGAGCAGGAGAAATCTGGACGGCTACCGACTTTATTACAATTCCATCGGTGAGGAAGATACGCTGTCAGATTTGTTCAATGCATCAGACATTATCGATCCCAAAAGGCCGGCGGTGCCGCGGTTACATTAATCAGAGCGTATGATTTGCTGTAAAACAGTATTTTTGTAATGCAGATACTGTTTTACAGCTTTTTTTTGAGTAAAATGGAAAATAGGGGACATAATAACCTCAGGAAAATATTACAGGAGGAAAAATTATGTCGCAGACAGTTGGGACACAGAGTATCCAATTTGAGCAGGCGCCTTATATTTTAAGCAGCGCCAGCATTGTGGGGACAAAAGAAGGAGAAGGCCCGCTGGGAAAATTATTTGACGTGGTAGGCTCCGATGATAAGTTTGGAGAAGAGACTTGGGAGGAGGCAGAGAGCGCTCTGCAGAAAGAAGCCGCCGTTCTGGCTCTTGGCAAAGCGGATTTGAAGAAAGAAGATATCCGTTATATTTTCGGCGGTGATTTGCTGGGGCAGAATATTGCAACTACTTTTGGATTGATGGAATTGAACGTTCCCCTGTTTGGATTGTACGGCGCCTGTTCCACTGCAGGAGAATCCCTTGCCCTTGGAGCAATGGCAGTGGCAGCAGGATATGGGGAGCAAGTGCTGGCGGTTACCTCCAGCCACTTTGCCAGTGCGGAGAAACAGTTTCGATTTCCCCTGGAGTATGCCAATCAAAGGCCCCTATCAGCTACCTGGACGGTTACCGGAAGTGGAGCCTTTATACTTGGAACAAGGCGGAGCCATCTCAGGATTACCGGAATTACTCCCGGAAAAGTGGTGGACTACGGCGTAAAGGATTCTATGAATATGGGAGCGGCCATGGCGCCGGCAGCCTGTGACACCATTTACCAGAATCTGGTGGATTTTAACCGCCAGCCGGAAGATTATGATAAAATCATAACCGGAGATTTGGGAACGGTGGGGCAGGAGATTCTGATTGATTTGCTGAAGAAGAAAGGGTTTGACATTTCTATGGTTCACATGGATTGCGGAATAGAAATATTTGATAGCGAGGCTCAGAATACCAATGCGGGAGGAAGCGGATGCGGCTGTTCTGCCGTAACGCTGAGCGCCTATATTCTGCCGAAACTGGAAAAGGGAACCTACAAACGTGTTTTATTTGTCCCCACTGGGGCATTATTATCTACCGTAAGCTTCAATGAGGGACAGAGCGTGCCGGGGATTGCCCATGGAGTTGTCATAGAATATGCCGGATAAGGAGGCTTTTGTGAGATGGATTATCTAAATGCATTTTGGGTGGGCGGATTGATTTGCGCATTGACCCAGATTTTAATGGAAAAAACAAAAATGCTGCCGGGGCGGATTATGGTGCTGCTGGTGTGCAGCGGAGCCGTTTTGGGCGCCCTGCAGATATATGAACCATTTCGGGAATTTGCGGGGGCAGGCGCCAGCGTGCCGCTTTTGGGCTTTGGCAATACGCTTTGGAAAGGAATTGAGGAAGCGGTACAATCGGATGGGTTCATCGGAATTTTTATGGGCGGTTTTACCGCCAGTGCGGTGGGAATCTCAGCGGCTCTTGTATTCGGATATCTGGCAAGCCTGATTTTCCAGCCTAAAATGAAAAAGTAAACTGGCAGGTATAAATTTTAACAATTCTGCCCACATTAATACAGCGAAAGAAAACTTAATGGAAAAGGAGATTTTATTATGAAACAGTTTAGAAAAGTTCTGATCGGATGCTTGCTGGTTCTTGTATTAAGCAGTGTGACCGCCTGCGGCAGCCGGGACAATGACAATGCAAATGACAAGAACAACTCCACAGAAAATGGAACCGGAACCACAAATAACGGAACCACAAATAATGGAAATGGAACCACGAATAACGGGACTACGAATAACGGAACCACAAATAACGGGACTACGAATAACGGAACCACAAATAACGGGACTACGAATAACGGAACCGGGACCACTACCAATGGGACGGGCAATGGCGCTTTGACAGATGATGTGGAAAACCTGGGAGATGACATTGTAGACGGTGTGGAAGATCTGGGAAATGACGTGAAAAACGGTGTGGAAGATATGACAGACGGAAATGACGGCAATGCAAATAACAACACCAATGACAAAAATAATACTGGAAATAACAAGGATACCAACAAAACAAATACCAAGGATGTAAAATAAGAACGGAAGTTGAAATATTACAGGCTGCGGTTCCTGGTTGCTGATTTCGGCAAAAGGGGTACTGCAGCCTGATTTTTGTCTGCTTGAATATTGATTCCTTTCATGGGTTTTGAAATAAAATAAAAAATTCGGGTGAGAGTGAGACAGGAGGGAGGAAAAGCGCTATAATATTACTCATAAAAATATGATGACTATAACAGGAGGAAATTATGGACGTTGTTGCATTAGGTGAATTATTGATTGATTTTACAAAGAACGGTATCAGTGAGCAGGGAAACGGCATGTATGAGGCCAATCCCGGAGGAGCTCCCTGCAATGTGCTCTCCATCCTTCAGAAGCTGGGGCATTCTACGGAATTTATCGGGAAAGTGGGAAAGGATTCGTTCGGGGAACTGTTGAAAGGGGCAATTGAAGAACAGGGAATCGGTACAAACGGCCTGCTGTTTGATGAGAAAGTGCCTACTACTCTGGCATTTGTACATACCAAACCCGATGGGGACAGAAGCTTTTCCTTCTATCGGAATCCAGGCGCAGACATGATGATTCAGAAATCAGAAGTTTCAGAGAAGCTGATTCAGTCAGCGAAAATCTTCCATTTCGGCAGCCTTTCCATGACTTCTCCTCAGGCGGAAGAGGCAACCAGGCATGCCATTGAAACTGCGAAAAAGAATCATGTGCTGGTGTCCTTTGATCCTAATCTGCGTCCGCCTCTGTGGGACAGCCTGGATACTGCGAAGGAAAAAATTGCCTATGGCCTTACTCAGTGCGATATTTTAAAGATTTCAGATAACGAGATTGAATTCATGACCGGGGAACAGGATATCGAAAAGGGTGTACAGATAATTCTGGATCAGTATCATATTCCGCTGGTTTGCGCTACGATGGGAAAAGACGGAAGCAAAGCGTTTTATAAGGGAGACGTTATCACAGGAAAACCATTTCATTCAGACAACACAATTGAAACAACAGGGGCCGGAGACACTTTCTGCGGATGTATGCTTCATTTTGTCCTGAACTACGGCATGGAAGGCCTGACGCCTGCGACGCTGAAAGAAATGCTGGAATACGCCAATGCCGGAGCATGTCTGGTTACCACAAGAAAAGGGGCGCTGCGGGTTATGCCGTCTAAGGAAGAAATTGAAGCGTTTATGGCGGGAGGTTCCCGGTAATTTTTCGTTGCGTTATATGCCTTCGGCGCTCCCAGCGGCCTTTTTCTGTTTAGCCAGCGGCCTGGCGCTTGGAAGGCCGTATGAGCGTCCACAGGGCGGAAGCTTTTGCTTTTGCAGTAAGCGTCATTCTATTTCGTCTGCTGGAAAGGAGGGATATGCATGGGGCTTTTTAAGAAAAAGCTGACAGTAAACGAGGCGGTCAATAAAGTGCGGACAACGGAAAATGCATACCTGGTTGACTGCAGAACCAAATCAGAATACAAAAGCGGACATGTTTCCGGTGCAATCAGCTGGCCGGCGGATACCATGACAGAGGAACGTACACTCCGCAGATTTCAGGATAAATCGGCAGAGCTTTATATTGTAGGCAGCTATGCCCAGAAGCCGGGAGCCGCTGTGAGAAAATTTAAGAAAATGGGCTATAAAAATGTAGAAGCCGGTGGGTTGATGGAAGAGCATCACGGCCTGCTGACAAAATAAAAGCTGCAGGGCAGCCATTATGCTGTTGTGATAATAAAAGATAGTTTAAGGGTCTGTCGGAAAATCAAATTCACACACAATATATAGTTGTGAAATCCCAGAAATTACAGCTATATATTGTGGTAAATTGCCATTTCCCGACAGACCCTTTCATTATATGATATGCGCCAAATGCTCAGTATGAGAAGAGGCGGTTTCGAACCGTCCCTCTCAAATACCAACCAGCAGGCCCTTTATTCATCAATACTGTAATTAGGAGCTTCCTTCGTAATATGAATGTCATGGGGATGGCTTTCCTTCAAAGATGCGGCGGAGATCTTTACAAATTTTCCGGTTTCTTTCAGTGTTTCAATATCTGCCGCGCCGCAGTACCCCATACCGGAGCGAAGTCCGCCGATTAACTGGAAGACGGTATCTTCTACGGTTCCCTTATAGGCAACCCGGCCTTCTACGCCCTCCGGCACCAGTTTCTTGGCATCCTGCTGGAAGTAACGGTCTTTGGAACCGTTCTCCATGGCAGCCAAAGAACCCATGCCCCGGTAAACCTTGTATTTTCTGCCCTGGTACAATTCAAAAGTTCCCGGGCTTTCATCGCATCCGGCAAAAATGCTGCCCATCATGCACACATTGGCTCCGGCAGCGATGGATTTCGTCATGTCGCCGGAATATTTGATGCCGCCGTCTGCAATAATTGGGATGCCGTACTCTTTTGCCACATTGTAACAGTCCATAATTGCGGAAATCTGCGGAACGCCGATACCTGCCACCACACGGGTGGTGCAGATGGAGCCGGGTCCGATTCCCACTTTTACTGCATCTGCGCCGGCTTCAATCAAAGCTTTGGTTGCTTCTCCGGTGGCAATATTCCCGGCGATAACCGGCAGATCAGGGTAGGTGGATTTGATTTGTTTCACAGCGTCCAAGATGTTTTTGGAATGTCCATGGGCGGAATCCACCACAATCACATCTACCTTGGCATCTACAAGAGCCGCCACACGCTCTAACATATTGGCGGTAATGCCTACGCCTGCGCCGCAAAGAAGTCTGCCCTGTGCGTCCTTGGCAGACATCGGGTATTTAATTTGTTTTTCTATATCCTTGATGGTAATAAGACCTTTGAGGTTGAAGTTTTCATCTACAATCGGAAGTTTTTCTTTCCGGGCTTTGGCGAGAATTGTTTTCGCTTCTTCCAATGTAATGCCTTCTCTGGCAGTCACCAGATTTTCTGAGGTCATAGATTCTTTGATTTTTCTGGAAAAGTCTTCTTCGAATTTTAAATCACGGTTGGTAATGATGCCCACCAGCCGGCCGTTCTCTGTGATGGGTACGCCGGAAATCCGGAATTTGGCCATAAGGTTGTCCGCATCCTGCAGGGTATGTTCCGGGGAAAGAGAGAAAGGATCTGTAATTACGCCGTTTTCCGAACGTTTTACCTTGTCCACTTCCTCAGCCTGCGCTGCTACTGACATATTCTTATGAATGATTCCAATGCCGCCCTGACGTGCCATAGCAATTGCCATTCGGTGTTCTGTCACGGTGTCCATGCTGGCGCTCATCATAGGAATGTTTAATTTAACTGTTTTGGTCAGGTGGGTGGATAAGTCTACCATATTAGGCGTGACTTCTGAATATGCAGGAACTAATAATACGTCGTCAAATGTGATTCCTTCGCCGATAATTGTACCCATTTTTTTCCTCGCTTTCTTTGAAATTCAATATTTTCTGGTATACCCGCGGGCCAAATGATCTGCCAACCGCCTTCACTGTTACCGAATCCAGCCCATTTAAAGTTTGCTTTCAGCAAAGGGCTGGATTCCTGGCTCAATCTACACATTCTCACGGACTTTGCAGCAAGTGCAAAGTCCTGGTCTTCACTGTTACAAAAAATAGTAACAGTGAAGACGAAGGCTGTCTGGTACAAAAAACAAATTTCCCATTTCAATCAATCGTCATTTGTAGTAAAATAAATCTGCCGTTATACTCACGAGCATACTTATTTGCCAAATCATTTGCTTTTTTCCTCAAAGCTATGAACGATCTTCTGGCAAATGATTTCGCTCACGGGTATAAAATAAGGAACTGTTCAGAAATATTGCAGGCAGAAGGAAGTGAAAAAATGGAATTTCGTCCATGTATTGATATACACAATGGAAAAGTGAAACAAATTGTAGGAGGAAGCCTGAAGGATCAGGGAAACTATGCAGAAGAAAATTTTGTATCGGAACAGGACAGCGTATTTTACGCTGTCCTGTACCAAAGCCGCGGAATCCGGGGCGGCCATATCATTCTCTTAAATCCTGCAGACAGCCCCTGGTATGAAGCCACAAAAGAGCAGGCCATGAAGGCTCTGGCGGCCTATCCCGGCGGGATGCAGGCAGGCGGAGGCATTCATGCAGAGAATGCTGCTGAGTTTCTGGAGGCAGGCGCAAGCCATGTGATTGTTACCTCTTATGTGTTCCGAAATGGAGTCATTCATTATGAAAATTTGAAAAAAATGCAGAAGACGGTGGGGAAAGAGCATCTGGTTCTGGACTTGAGCTGCAGGAAGCGGGACAAAGATTATTACATTGTCACAGACCGGTGGCAGAAATTTACAGAAGAAAAATTGTCAAAATCCCTGCTGGAGCAACTGTCGGAATATGCAGACGAATTTCTGATTCATGCGGTGGATGTGGAGGGAAAAGCGCAGGGAATAGAAAAAGAGCTGGTCCGGATGCTGGGGAGCTGGGGGAAAATTCCCATTACATACGCCGGGGGCGTGGGAAGTTTTGAGGATTTAAAACAGCTGAAAGTTCTGGGGCGGAATCGCCTGAATGCCACCGTTGGAAGCGCACTGGATTTGTTCGGAGGCGGCATGGCCTTTGAAAAAGTGTTGGAATTTTGCTCAAAGGAATGAGAACACGCCTTTGGCAGGAAGCGGTGATAAGGAGCGGGAACCGTTCAGCCCGGGACTTTGCATTTGCTGCAAAGTCCGTACCCTAAGGGGCATGTATGCGCGCCTTCGGACATTGACTTCTAAAAAGAGATTACGTATAATAGCCATGGCGGCTGTAACATATTACCTAATTAAAGGAGTGAAGTATTATGAGCAGATACACGAAGCAGGATATTGTACGGATGGTGGAAGAAGAGGATGTGGAGTTCATCCGTCTTCAGTTTACGGATATGTTTGGAACGTTAAAAAATGTGGCGATTACTAAAAGCCAGTTGGAAAAAGCGCTGAATAACCAATGCATGTTTGACGGATCTTCCATTGAGGGGTTCGTGCGCATTGAGGAATCGGATATGTATTTATATCCGGATCTTGACACCTTTGTAATTTTTCCCTGGAGGCCCCAGCAGGGAAAAGTGGCTCGGATTATCTGTGATATTTACCGGCCGGATGGAACGCCTTTTGAGGGGGATCCCAGATATATTTTAAAGAAAACACTGGCGCAGGCGGCAGAGCTGGGATATCAGTTTGATGTGGGGCCGGAATGTGAGTTTTTCCTGTTTCACACTGATGAAGACGGATGCCCTACCACGCTGACTCATGAGCGGGCCGGGTATTTTGACCTGGGGCCGGTGGATTTGGGAGAAAATGCAAGGCGTGATATGGTGCTGACTTTAGAGGAGATGGGATTTGAAATCGAGGCGTCTCATCACGAGGTTGCCCCGGCTCAGCATGAGATTGATTTCCGTTATGACGAGGGGCTGGCAACGGCAGACAATATTATGACCTTTAAGCTGGCGGTCAAAACCATTGCAAAGCGGTTCGGGCTGTTCGCAAGTTTTATGCCGAAACCCAAATACGGAGTAAACGGTTCCGGCATGCACATCAATATGTCTGTGTCAAAAGACGGAAAAAATATTTTCAATGACTCTTCTGACGAACTGGGCTTAAGCCGGGAAGCCTATTATTTTATCGGCGGTTTAATGAAACATATGCAGGGAATAACAGCAATTACCAATCCGCTGGTGAATTCCTATAAACGGCTGGTGCCGGGGTATGAGGCGCCTGTCTATATTGCATGGTCGGCCACCAACCGAAGCCCTCTGATTCGGATTCCGGCGGCAAGAGGGGAAGCTACCCGTATTGAGCTTCGGTGCCCTGATCCTGCTGCAAATCCTTATCTTGCCCTTTCTGTGTGCCTTGCGGCAGGATTAGACGGAATCAAGCGCAAGCTGCAGCCGCCGGCTCCGGTTCAGTCCAATATTTTCCATATGGGAAAAGAGGAACGGGAAAAGCTGAATATTGAAGTTCTGCCCTCCAATCTCCATGAAGCGGTGAAAGAGCTGAAAAAAGATGAATTTATCTGCAGCGTATTGGGAACTCACATTGCGGGAAAATATGCAGAGGCGAAAGAAGCGGAATGGGAAGCATACCGGGAACAGATTACCGATTGGGAAATCAGTAATTATCTGTATAAAATATAGTTTCCTGGAGGAAGTGTTTTGGTTCATATAATTGTAGCATTTCCAAAAATGGAAAATGGGAAAAATATCAAGAATATTTTAGTAAAACACGGATTTCATGTCAGCGCCCTGTGCACCACAGGCGATCAGGCATTGCAGCATGCGGATATGCTGGAAGAGGGACTTGTGGTATGCGCCCACAGACTGACGGATATGATGTACGAACAGCTTCGGGAGTATCTTCCGGACAGTTTTGAAATGCTTGTGATATCCGCTCCGGGCCTCTGGGAACAAAGAGCCATGGAACAGGTGTCATGCCTGATAATGCCCTTGAAAGTACATGAGCTGATCAGCGCAGTGGAACAGATATCCTATTCCCTGGAGAGAAAGCAAAAGAAGCGAAAATCCCGGCGGAAAGAGCGGAGTGAAGAAGAGAAGCAGACCATCCAAAATGCCAAGGAACTTTTAATGGAAAGGAATCGGATGACAGAAGAGGAAGCCCACCGGTACATTCAGAAAACCAGCATGGACAGCGGCACAGGGCTGTTGGAAACGGCAGAGATGATTCTGCGTATGATGCAGAAATAAAAGCATAACCAGATGGAATGCCAAGCAGAAGATAGGAGGCGTATCTGTGAAATTTACGAAAATGCACGGAATTGGAAATGATTATGTCTATGTAAACTGTCTCAGTGAAGAAGTGGCCTGCCCGGAGGAAACGGCAAAATTTGTCAGCGACAGGCATTTCGGGGTGGGATCGGACGGATTGATTTTAATAAAACCATCCCAAAAAGCGGACTTTGAAATGGCCATGTACAATGCGGACGGCTCCCGGGGCGAGATGTGCGGAAACGGCATTCGCTGCGTGGCAAAATACGTGTACGATTACGGCCTTACAGACAAAACCAGGATTCAGGTGGAAACCCTGGCGGGCATCAAAGAATTGGATTTGACCGTGGAAAACGGCAAAGTGTCCCTGGTAAAAGTGAATATGGGTTCCCCGGAGCTGTCCTCGGAAATGATTCCGGTGCTTCCGGAAAGTTCCCGACCTTCCCTGGAAAAGATTTCGGAATTTGCGGGGGACTCTGCACAACCATCCGGCCAGCTTCCGGAACTGCCTCTGGAGCGGAAATCAGAGACAGAAGCTGAGAGGCAGGCGCCGCCGTCTGCAGCGGGGAAGACAGGGGAGACGGCAGTCAATGTCCCCCTGGAAGTGGATGGAAAAACATATCAGATGACCTGTGTTTCCATGGGAAACCCCCATTGTGTGATTTTTCTGGAAGAGGACGTAAGGGATCTCGATTTGGAAAAAATCGGTCCCTCCTTTGAAAACCATCCAAGGTTCCCAAAACGGATCAACACAGAATTTGTCAACATTATTGACAGGCATACCTTGCGCATGCGTGTCTGGGAGCGGGGCAGCGGAGAAACCCTGGCCTGCGGAACCGGCGCCTGCGCCACTGCCGTGGCGGCAATTCTCAATGAGAAAACAGAGCACGACGTAACCGTACAGCTTTTAGGCGGCGATTTGCATATCAGCTGGGAAGGCGGCGGGAAACCGGTTTACATGACAGGCCCGGCCACCACCGTATTTGACGGTGAGGTAATTCTTCCCGCAGGATCTTCGGATGTTATAGTATAAATTAAGAAAGGAATCACACCCATGTTTAAAATCAATGAAAATTACCAGAAATTACCCGGCAGCTACCTCTTCAGTTCCATCGCCAAAAAAGTATCTGCCTATGCAGCGGCAAACCCGGAAAAAGAAATTATCCGCCTGGGAATCGGGGATGTGACTCAGCCCCTGGCGCCGGCAGTGATTGAAGCCATGCACAAGGCCGTGGACGAAATGGGAGATGCAGCCACCTTTCGGGGATATGCGCCGGATTTAGGCTACGAATTCCTGAGAAATGCCATTGCAGAACATGATTACAAATCCAGGGGATGCGGGATTGCTCCCGATGAGATTTTTGTTTCCGACGGGGCAAAAAGCGATTCTGCCAATATCCAGGAAATTTTTGGGCCGGACAACCGGATTGCAGTCTGCGACCCGGTTTATCCGGTGTATGTGGATTCTAATGTTATGGCAGGAAGAACCGGAACTTATCAGGAGGAAACAGAGACCTGGAGCGATGTGATTTACATGCCCTGCACTATGGAAAATGATTTTGTGCCGGAATTCCCAAAAGAAACGCCGGATCTGATTTATCTGTGCCTGCCCAATAACCCGACTGGAACTACCATTACCAGAGATCAGCTTCAGGAATGGGTAGATTACGCCAATCGGGTGGGAGCGGTTATCATCTATGACGCAGCTTACGAGGCTTATATTTCAGAACCGGATGTGGCGCATTCCATTTATGAGTGCCAGGGGGCAAAAACCTGTGCCATCGAATTAAAGAGCTATTCCAAAAACGCGGGCTTTACCGGCGTGCGCCTGGGGTATACTGTGGTTCCCAAAGAATTAAAGTGTGGAGAGGTTTCTTTAAACAACATGTGGGCCCGCCGCCACGGAACCAAGTTCAATGGTGCGCCCTACATTGTGCAGCGGGCAGGAGAAGCCACCTACAGCCCCCAGGGAAAAGCCCAGTTAAAGGAGCAGGTGGCCTATTATATGAAGAATGCAGCCGCCATTAAGAACGGTCTGAAAGAGGCTGGATACACCGTGTTCGGCGGAGTAAATGCGCCCTATATCTGGCTGAAAACACCGGATCAGATGACATCCTGGGAGTTTTTTGATTATTTGCTGGAACGGGCCAACGTGGTGGGAACTCCCGGGGCCGGGTTTGGTCCCAGCGGCGAAGGATATTTCCGGCTGACTGCATTCGGAAGCTATGAAAATACACTGGCGGCATTAGAGAGAATCCGAAAAATGTCAATTTGAATAAAGTGCATTGGAACTAATCATAAAATGTCAATTAGAAAAAATGCATTGGGGCCAACTATAAAATGTCAATTAGAAAAAATGCATTGGGGCCAATCATAAAATGTTTGCATCAAACAGCAGCGGGGCCATTGGGAAATGAATTTCACACGCAATATATGGTTGTGATACCGGATGAATCACATGATATCTTGTGGAAAATTGCCATTTCCCGACAGCCCCGTTTCCAAGCATGGCATCACAGTCTTTGCAAAAAAAGAGATTCCGTAACTGCCAACTCTTCGATTCCCTTCTGCGGTCGTTTTCCATAGTATGAGCTATCTCTATTGATTTCACAATTTAAAAGGCATCTGTTTTTCAGATTCCGGTTTCAAATTTTTACGTTCAAAGCTAATAATTTTGTAAGATTAGAACGTAAAATGTAAGGTAAATCAATGGAAACCGGAATAAGATTCCTTTACAATAATTGCAGAATCAATGAAAGGAGAAAAACTATGAAAGGAAAAATATTTGCTGTAATAGCATCCGTGCTGTTTTTGGGGGTATGTATCGTAGGAGGTCTGTATTATTTCGAAAATTATGATGAGTTTTTTTATGCAAAGGTGGATAACAGCAGGGTACGAAAATTATCTTCCACAGAAGACATGAAATACGAATATACGTTAGACTGCTATAATAAAAATGGCAAAAAGCGGGAATTGGATTTTAAAACCTCCCGGGAATTAAAAGAAGGGGCCTACATCTCGCTGGAAGTAAGATCCGCAGGAGTGTATCAATGGGAAGAGGCCGAATATGATGATTTACCGCAAAAAGTACAGGAAAAAATTAAGTAGAATGGAAAATTGCCATTTTCAGATAATTTTGCAGTATACAATGGCAAAAGCAAAATAATAATAAGACAAAAGAATTGAAAAAGGGGCTGTCAGAAAACAGTATATGGTTGTGACGCCGAATGAACCGCAACCCTCATGTGTTGTGGAAAATTGCCATTTCCAGACAGCCCCTTCCATGCAGTTACAATAAAGGAATTCCATGCCTTCCTGTTTCTTCTATAATTTCCTCTTTCCACAGAGAAGACTGCACTTCGCCGATATGCGCCTTCCGCAGGAAGAACATACAAATCCGGGACTGGCCGATGCCGCCTCCAATGGTAAAGGGCAGTTCTTCAGAAAGAATGGCTTTCTGAAAGGGCAGTTCTGCCCGCTCAGGGCATCCTGCTTTTTCAAGCTGTTCTGACAGGGATGTTTTATCCACGCGGATACCCATGGAGGAAAGCTCCAGGGCAATGTCCAGCACCGGATAATACACCACAATATCTGCATTCAGCGCCCAGTCGTCGTAGTCCGGCGCACGGCCGTCATGGGGTTCTCCCGATGCCAGCTTATCTCCAATCTGCATAATGCATACTGCGCCTTTTTCCCGGGAAATCAGCAGTTCCCGTTCTTTGGGAGAACATTCCGGGTAGTTTTCTTCCAATTCCCGGGTGGTGATAAAGAAGATGTCCGGCGGAAGGATTTCTTCTATGTAATCGTAGCGGATCGCCATGTATTTTTCTGTCTTCCGAAGCACCTTGTATACATTTTTCACGGTCTCTTTCAAAAAGTCCAGATTCCGATCCTCTCTGGAAATGATTTTTTCCCAATCCCACTGATCCACAAAAATAGAGTGGATATTGTCTGTAATCTCATCCCGCCGGATGGCGTTCATATCGGTATAAAGCCCTTCACCCATGGCAAAACCGTATTTCTTCAGTGCGTAGCGTTTCCACTTGGCAAGGGAGTGAACGATTTCAGCTGTCTTTTCTTCCTGCTCTTTGATGCCGAAAGTGACCGGCCGTTCCACGCCGTTTAAGTTGTCATTCAAACCGGAAGCAGGGTCAACAAACAGTGGGGCGGATACACGCTGCAGGTTCAGCCGTTCCGCCAGCAGATTCTGGAAAAAGTCCTTTACCGTTTTAATGGCAATCTGCGTATCGTGCAAATCAAGCTCCGGCCGGTAGTTGTCAGGTATAATCAGATGTTCCATATTGTCTCCTTCTAAATACTTTTTTCTTGTAACAGTTCATACAAGCTGCCCTGTTACGTTTTCTTTTTCGGTATCAATTATATGCTTGTGAAAGTGATTTTTCAAGAAAGAAAACAAAGTTTGCAGCAGAATAGGTAACAATGCAGTCTTTGTCACCGCTGTAATGGAATACGCCCTGTTTAAAGATTGCCTTTGGCAAAGGGCTGATTTCTGGCCATTGTGAGAGAACGGCCGCTAACCGGGCAGTAAGTGTGCAGTTGCAGGTTGGGTTGCAGCTCAGAATATGCGCAGTGGCTTATGCGGCGGTTACGCTGTTTCCTTCCTGCAGTTATACAGAAACATCGTCAGGGAAGCTGCAATCACCAGCGTGTATCCGATAAAGCTGTAAGCGTCCGGAATTTCTCCGAACAGGGCAAATCCCAGGATCGCCGCAAAGATAATCTGGGAATAATCAAAAATAGATATTTTTTTGGCAGGAGCATAAGTGTAAGCAGCGGTAATGGCAAACTGTCCGCCGGCGGCAAACAGGCCCGTCAGCAGCAGAGTCAGGGCCTGACCCGGCGTCATAGGAGCAAAGTCCAGTAACATCCACGGCATAACAAACAGGCAGGAAAACAGTGAGAAATAAAAAACTATCACCGGTCCTTTGATTTTCATAGTTCCAAGTTTGCGCACCATGGTATAGGCAATCCCTGCCCCAAGGCCGCCGCATACCCCGATCAATGCAGGAAGCAGCGCGGCATTGTGAAACCCTGGTTTTACGATAAATAAACAGCCGCAGAAGGCTGTGAAAATACAGGCCGCCTGAAAAGGAAGTATTTTCTCTTTCAGCAGGAAATAGGAAAAAATCACTGCAAAAAAGGGCGACAGCTTATTTAAAATAGAAGCGTCTGCCACAAGCAGGTGATCTACGGCATAGAAATTGCAGAGGATGCCTACTGTGCCGAACACACACCGCAGTGCAAGGGCAGGCCGGGCCTCCCTGGGAATATACAGGGAAATGGGCTGTGTCCCGCGCCGGCTTTTGAGGAGAATGATTCCGGCAAAGAGGGCGGCTATCAGGTTGCGGAAAAAGCTTTTTTGTACGGATGGAAGAGCGCCTGACAGGCGGATGCAGATATTCATGCATGCAAAGCAGAATGCAGACATGATAATCATCAAAACGCCCCGAATGTAATTGTCCTGTTGTTGGCTGTGCATTATGATTAATCTCCTTGTCTGAAAATATTTCCTGACTATTTGCCGGGAATTCTTTATTATTTAGGTATCACAAGCGTTCCCAAAGTCAGGATGGCTGAAAATTTTCCCGGGCTATTTGCCGGGAATTCTTTATATTTAAGATATCACAAGCATTTCCAAAGTCAAGATGATAATTTCTGTTGTATTTGCAGGAAAAACATGTATACTGAAAGAAAAGGAACGTGGCAATACATGGGATCTAAAGAGAAAAGGAGAAAACAATGAATTGGTTTCAGCTTAAAATGAAAGTAAAAGGCGCAAAACCTCCCATCTGGCGGCGGGGATTTGTCCCTGAGGGCATTACCTTTACACAGTTGGCGTGGATCTTAGAAGAAATGCTGGACTGTGAGAAAACAGAAGATTATGAGTTTGATTTTTATCGGAAAGTGATTATTTGTGAGTGGAAAGAAGGGGAAAATTTCAGAAAAAATTTTTTCTACAGTTATCAGAGCGCCTCCGATACATTTGTAAATGAATTGATGAGTTCGGAAAAATGGTTTACTTTCCGGGTGCAGAAAGATGCCGGGCAGGCAGCGGAATACAGGATTGAAATAGAAAAAAAGGCATCTGAGGTATTGGAAAACCAAAAAGGCGGAAAAGTTCCAATCAGCAGCCCCATAATTTCAAAAGAAGTGGGTTTCGAAAAATGCTGGAGCGATGCTGTTGAGAAAAATGCGGTTTTGAAGGAAAAATATCAGGTTCACAGCGGAAAGGAGGATTACAGGAATTTCCGGGAGCTTCAGGAAGATTCTGAATCAGGAAAATATGGGCTCCAGATATGTGAAAATCCGAAGAACCGGACAGGGCGCAATCAGCTTTCTATGCCTGATTTAATCAATCAATTTATGGATTCTACAGAGATTCAAAGAGAGGAGCTGCTGAACAGCCTGTTGGGAGGAAGCCCGGCAAAAGAGAGAAAACACATAAAAAAGGATCAGGAATCCCGTGAACCGTCTGTAAAGGACATGCTGTCCACTTATGAAAAAAAAGATTTGACAGACATGGCAAAAGAACTGCATCTGCGTTATTCCAGGCTGAAGAAGGAAGATTTGGCAGAAAAAATCGCCAATGAAATCCTGACTCCTTCTGTGATGCGGAAACGATTGCTGATTCTGGAGGATTACGAGATCGCCGCATTTGAGGCGGCGATGAAGCGAAAATGCTTTTTTCCTACCGATCAGGAGTGGGAGGACCTGGATACGGTTATCGGGTTGGACTACATTGCCTATTTTGGGGATGAATGCCTGGAGGTGCCGGGGGAAGTTATTGGGGCCTATCAAACCATGAATACCCCTGAATTTAGGCAGGAGCGAAAAAGGATAAATTGGATGATGGAATGCCTTGAAACTTTTGGTTTCCTGTATGCGGTGGCGCCGGCAGAGACTGTCTGGAAGATTTACGGGCAAAGAGAAGGGTTTGCGGTCAGTTATGAAGAATTTCTGAAAATTTTCCAAAGGATTCCGGAAGACATGAATCCATGTACGTTGGTGGGGGAGAAGCTGACGCTGACTATTTTACTGGAAAAGCGCCTGTATCGGAAAATTGAAAAAATTCAGAGGCGGGTGGACTATTATATTCCTTCCGTGGATGAGGTGCACGATTATTATCAGAACCGGTATTGGACAGGGGAGCCTGTTTACCGGAAGCTGAAAAACTTTTTTGGCCGGGAATTGAAATATGATATGGAAGAGGCGGAGAATCTGTGCGCCTTTATTTACCAGGAATTGGCTAAAGGGAAGATGCTCTCTGATGTTGTGGGGGTTCTGACGAGGGATGGGATGGAATTTATTTCCAATCGGCAGGCGGAAAAATTTATGTCTCTGATGGCGGAGGCCAATAACCATACCCGTATGTATGAACTAAGGGGGCATATGCCGGCGGAATTGTCAGAACAAAGGCCGGTTTTTGCAGAGTATGATACGAAAATTGTGCCTATGCGAGATGTTTCAGGCAGTCCGGCGGAGCCGGAAAAAAAGAAGGTGTATCCCAACGATCCCTGCCCTTGCGGAAGCGGGAAAAAATATAAAAAATGCTGTGGGAAAAAGGGGTGAAGGCAATGGCTTCTTCCTGCAGTTACGAGAGAGATATGGCCGGGCACCGCGAATGCTGTGTCCGGCCAGACCGGCTGCAGATTTATTGCATGTATGACGGTATTTTGGCTCTGACGCTGTCCCGTACCGGCTCAAACTGCGATTTATCCGGCAGATGATTTTCGGTCAAAGTTAGAAATCAATGTCCATAAAAATAGAATCTCGCTCATCCTGGGCAATTCCCAGGTACCTTTTAGTAATAGTATAGGAAGAGTGGTTATAGATTTCCATTAACAGGGCAGGAGGAACCCCCTGTTTCCATGCATGATAGCCAAAAGTTTTCCGAAGGGAATGGCAGCTGATATGGGGATCGTGGAGTGTCTCTGTGGCCGCTTTTTTAATGATGCGGAATGCCTGAGAGCGGCTTAATGGGCGGGAAAAGTTTGTTGTTTTTGTAAAAATATAATCTTTCGGGGAAGGATTCCTCAGGTTTTTGTAAATCTCCAGGGAATCTTTTAAATGTGCGTTTAATGCTACAACATTTTCTTTTCCAGTTTTCTCTTCCCGTACAAAAATGTGGTTGCGGAACTGTTTTTTTTCAAAGTCATACACGTTCTGCCAGCTCAGGTTCAGAATGTCGCTGATCCGAAGCGCAGTGTGCAGCCCAAAGGTAATCAATACATAATTCCTGGCATTTGGGCGGGTGTTTCTGTAGTAGTCCATAAACTGTTTCAATTCTTCTTTCTCTCTGATCGGTTGTGTTGTACCCATAGATTTTTCCTCCATCTTTTGTAAGATCCGGCCCTTATACTGCGTATAACTGTTCAAAATCTTACATTATTCCCCATTCGGCTGTAGCGGGGATTCGATTTTGCTGTGCCGCTGTAAAAAGCCGGATGGTGAATAAGTTGTAACATTATTTTATCCATTGAACGATATTTTTTGGACAGGAACGAAAATTTTTCTGAAAATTTTTGAAGATGGACCTTGGAATAGCATGATACGCTTATGCTGTATGACGGGATTTAAGAAAATAGAAAAAGCAAATGCAACATTTTGCAGTAAAATGTTGCATTTGCCTTTACATCATATATATCGAACCAAAAGGAAAAAACTTAACAGAGAAATTGAAAAATTTTGTTTTTATTTTTCGATCTGTTCTATAAGGGGCTGTCGGGAAATGGCAATTTACCACAAGATATAGATGTAATATCTTGAAACATATACTATATATTGTCTATGATTTTCATTTTTCGACAGTCCCTTCTCTTTTTGAAATCGTTAAAAAAATTAGTTTTGGTAGTAATCTTTGGGAAGGATAGTCAGTTTTTCCAATCCTTCTGTCAATGGCATTTCAAATATTTGGAATCTTCATTCTTATAAATTCACAGATAATTTTATTGTTTTCTGATTGTTTTATAAATAAACAGATTTAATAGAAAATTTATATGACAAAATCCATGATTGGGATGCAACAGTTTACTGCAAAGTGTTGCATCCCAAAATTGGCAGTACGGGGATACCGGAAAGAAGAACAGGAGGTTATTTATGCTGAAATTATCAGTGAAGCCAGGGGAATATGTCTTAATCGGCGATGACATCAAGATCGTGTTTGCCGGAGGCAGTTCCAACAACATACGGATTCTGGTGGATGCGCCCAAGTCCTATAACATTGCCAGAAGTGAGGCGTTGGAGCGTTACGGCATGGCGCCGGGGCCGGGAAATGAAGTGAAGCATTACAAAGATCGGGAGCTTTCCCCGGAGGCCAAGGAAAAAATCAAGGCGATTCTGATGGCAGAGCGCAGGAAAGTGAAAAAGAAGGGGTAGTTCATTTCTGCTTTGCGGCATAGGGAAGCAAAGAGAACAGTCATAACGCAAAAAGCAACGCAGCGGAAATAATGCAAAGGGCACAGCCGTAACGCAAAGAGCAACGGCAGCGGCAACAATGCAAAGAACGGCGTTGTGCAAAGAGCAACGGCAACGGAAATAATGCAAAGGGCAATGGTAATAAGGCAGTCTTTACTGCTTATTATAAACAGCCCGGGGACTGTAACTGACATTGTAGCTGTACAGTTCCAAAGACAGGGCGGCACATGCGCGCAAACGGATTTGCGGCAAAAAACCATAGAAAACAAGGAGGAAAAATTATGGTAGTACAACACAACATGCAGGCAATGAACGCAAACAGAATGCTTGGGGTAACCACAAGCTCACAGGCAAAGTCCACAGAGAA
>JAETSX010000200.1 GCA_021769425.1 Eubacterium sp. | reverse complement strand
TTCTCTGTGGACTTTGCCTGTGAGCTTGTGGTTACCCCAAGCATTCTGTTTGCGTTCATTGCCTGCATGTTGTGTTGTACTACCATAATTTTTCCTCCTTGTTTTCTATGGTTTTTGCCGCAAATCCGTTTGCGCGCATGTGCCGCCCTGTCTTTGGAACTGTAGGCTGCAATGCCGGTTACAGTCCCCCGGGCTGTTTATAATAAGCAGTGAAGACTGCCTTATTACCATTGCTCTTTGCACTATTGCCGCCGTTCTTTGCATTGCTGCCGCTGCCTTTGCTCTTTGCGTTATGACTGTGCCCTTTGCATTATTACCGCTGCGTTGCTCTTTGCTTCCTTGCGTTGTTCTTTGCTTCCCTGTCCCGCAAAGCAGTAGCAGAAATGGACTACCCCTTCTTTTTCGCTTTCCTGCGCTCCGCCATCAGAATCGCCTTGATTTTTTCCTTGGCCTCCGGGGAAAGTTCCCGATCTTTGTAATGCTTCACTTCATTTCCCGGCCCCGGCGCCATGCCGTAACGCTCCAGCGCCTCGCTTCTGGCAATGTTATAGGACTTGGGCGCATCCACCAGAATCCGTATGTTGTTGGAGCTGCCTCCGGCAAACACAATCTTGATGTCCTCGCCGATTAAGACATATTCCCCTGGCTTTACTGATAATTTCAGCATAAGCAACCTCCTGTTCTTTTTCCGGTATCCCCGTATTGTGCATTTTCTGATGCAACAGTTTAGTAACAAGTGTTGCATCCAAAGGCTGCAATACACTATACAATCCGTTTTTTTCGTTTTAATTATGGGAATTTTAATGTAGATGAACAAATCTGACAGATAATAAATATTGATTTACAGACAAACTTTTCAAGAAATTTCCATAGAATCTGCTTTTGGAGAAAAGATTTTTTCACTGAAAAAGCCTGTAAATATGGCTTATTGCAGCACCTTTGTAAGATATGACCTAAAATTTTTTTATTTTCCTGTTAAGTATTTTGTTTTTCGTTCGATATATATGGTGTACAGAAAAATGCAACATTTGTTACTAAATTGTTGCATTTTCTTTATTATAATGCGAAATAAACCTCTAAATTTTATCAAATTCTTCCATTCCAAACGTCTTCAACGGCGTTTTTCAGAAAAACCCAAATCTGATAGAGAAAGATGATACGGATAACTAATAACCTGAATACGGTAAAAGATATCAATAATCAAAACAATTTAATCCTGCTTGAATTGTATAGGCTGATATGATATTACCGCATAAATTACAAAGGCTAAAATACGCCGATATAATTGATATCTGTTATTTAGATATGAAAAAAGAATATAATAGCCAGTGATGCCTGCCCGTCCTCTGTGCCTATGGGGATATTGAACCGCAGAATTTACTTCTCTCATCTTTTATACTCACGAGCATACTTATTTGCCAAATCATTTGCTTTTTCTCAAAGCCGTGAAAGCTCTGTCGGCAAATGATTTCGCTCACGGGTATAAATCCTCATTCCAAACAAAAAGCCAACCATATGCCCTCTTTCTATATATCTGGCATTAAATAATTGCCAGATATATAGCCCCTCCGGGGGGATGCGCACTCGCGCGAATATGTATATGCCGCAAAGCGGCCGCGCTCGGCGCAGATGGCAATAA
>JAETSX010000199.1 GCA_021769425.1 Eubacterium sp. | reverse complement strand
GCAAACACAGCACCACTGTTACTTCCAGATTGTGTCAGAAGGCTGACCTGTTTATTTACATTGTCAAACTCCAAATCACCACCATAAATGGACTGAATGGTACGAAGCATGGAAAGAGCATTTTTATCCGTGGACTGCCAGGAACGTTTCGTTGATACCGTTATTTTCCCAACACTCCATCCTGTTCCCTGCAGTGCATAAGCCATCGGCTTTTCTGCTGTTTCCGCTTCATATGTCTGTTCACTTTTCTTTTCAGAATACGCAAGGTCATAAAACGCAGCTTCCGCATAAATGCTCGTTACCGTCTTTCCGTCCTCACCCTTATCATCCGTGACTGTTCGGATACGGTAAATGTCCTTAGTAATCTGCAGTTTCTTTTCATTATCAAGATATGACCGCTTCCCATCTTTGAATGGAATGGAAAATTCCAAATAGTCAGAACCATTCAATTCACTCGTAACAATAATGTCATAAGCATTTTCCAATACTGCTTCCCTGATACCACTGTCACTTAACACCACCGGCCTTGCATATCCCAATTTAGAATAAGGAGCCTTTGGTGTTTCATATATCTGAATTGCACTCAGTTCCGGTGTCATAGAAGTATCTGTTGTAGAAAGCGTCATCTGTATCTGAATATATCTTAAGTTTGGAGATTGTATCACCCCATCTGTTCCGACCGCTTCCCAATCTGAAAAAGATGCATCTTCCAAGGAATCCGATGTCCTTGTCCTAACTTCCGAAATAGAAGTAATTCCTGCATCCACTGTACCTACAAGCTGTATCTTTCCCGCTCCGGCAAGACCACCTTCCCCAAGATCTAAAATCCTTGTATAAAGGACACCGCTTTCTGCAAATACGCCATCCGTCTGCTTTAAGGTCACACTGCCCGGATTTGATATGGCATCCACAGACGAGTCCACATCTGCACCATTTGCCAATAAGCCGGAAAGAAAGTGTGCTTCCAAATCATCAATCGTCAGATCAGAATCTGTTTCGTAAAACCAATCATCAAATCCTCCGGCAAAGTAGTAACTGTCTGCATACATTCCCATGACGATATCTGCAGTACAGGAAGGGTTCAGTTCCCCGGTAAAAGAACGGATTGCTGTCTTAAACACATCCCCTGTGCTTCTGTCACAAACAAGGCTCTGTACTGTCTTTGCTTCCAGATCAATGACCGTTCCAATAAAATACGCACCATTATTTTTAAGCACCACTCCCATCGGGTCCGGTTCAATAACGTCATGAATCAGCGTACCGGAAGCATCATAAAGCATATTTCGTAATCTTCCTGAACGAAGGGAAATATAAAACAAAGGATTTCCAGGACCGCTTCTGGTACTGAAAATAGGCACAAATGTTGTCCCTATCGAATAAGTAGTCGGGTATATCCATCCTCCTACCACCATTCTTTTTCCCAATTTGGTAAAGAAATCCCCCGTATTTGTTGCCCTTAGATGTGTTTTTTCGGTTGCCGGATTTACAGTATTGAACCGAAAATATTTTCCAAGTTTTCCGGCACGGGTAGATGCTGTTGTTCCCGACCAGCCATTGATGGTAAAATTTCTCGCATGACCGGACGAATCGTGCAGAGTTGTATCATCACCACTCGGTGAATCATTCATTTTCCACTGTGCCTGTG
>JAETSX010000076.1 GCA_021769425.1 Eubacterium sp. | reverse complement strand
AAGTCCCTCCTAAAGTTGAATACTCTTTAAGTGAAATAGGCACAACCCTTAACCCTATCTTGTCGCAGCTATGTGATTGGGGAAAGACATATCATGCTTACATGAAACCATAAAATGAAATGAGCCGATAATATGTGGAACAATCCCACAAGTTTATCGGCTCTGTTCCTATTTATCACCCTTTGAAGTGTTATCACGTTTAACCATTTATAGTAATCACTTATAGTTTTTCATAATGAACTAACTCATTGAAAGAAATACGCTGTGTAACATGCCGTTCTGGGTC
Source organism: Eubacterium sp. (assembly GCA_021769425.1). GTDB lineage: Bacteria > Bacillota > Clostridia > Lachnospirales > Lachnospiraceae > Petralouisia. The sequence goes on along the minus strand of JAETSX010000076.1, from coordinate 13,244 downwards.
AGCGGGATTTCCATTTGCATATCCTATTGCTAAAATATTGATTGGCTCTAGGGTATCTGGAAGCCTAAATTCCTGCCTGATAACATCGGGCTTAAAATAGCATATCCATACAGACCCTAACCCCAACTCAGTTGCTTGCATCATCATATGGTCTGTAAGAATGGACGCATCTATATCGACAGTTTGTTTTCTATCGAACGGACGAGTCCATGCTTTGGTATGTTCAGAACAAATAATGATTGCCAGAGGTGCTTCATAAATGTTCGCCGCCTTTCCGATTTTCTTTAAGCCCTCTTCCTCTTGGACAACGATAAGACGAACAGGCTGTAAATTTGCTGCGGTAGGTGCGACATGAGCAGCGAATAATATTTTTTCCAACTTTTCCTGCTCTACCTTTTTGCTCATGTAATCACGAACAGAATACCTTGATTTTGCAATGTCTAAAAAGCTCATAAGTTATCCTCCTATTACTAAACTTGATTTTTAGGTTTCCCTGTACTATAATTATATCGCAAACAAATCCAAAGGCAAGAATGTACTTTTTAGGTATATACTATCCAAAAAGTAAGTTAGGAGAATTTCTATGAGTACAAATTGCAAAAGTAATTATAACTGTCCCGTAGAAGCTACGATTGACTTAATTGGCGGAAAATATAAATCAGTCATTCTTTGGCATCTCATGGGTAAAACCTTGCGATACAGTGAACTACATAAATTAGTCCCAAAAGCAACCGATAAAATGTTGGCACAACAACTGAGAGAACTTGAAAACGACGGACTGATAAACAGAAAGGTCTATCCTGTTGTTCCTCCCAAAACAGAATATTCTTTAACGGATTTCGGCAATACTCTCGCCCCAATCTTAGATGCTATGTGTGATTGGGGTAGTGTTTATTTAGATGAAGTAAATACTCCGCCAACTTGCAGCAAATCCCAAAAGTAAAAACCTATCTCTACAAATAGGAAATTATATTTCTTATTTGTAGAGATTTTACATCGTTTAAGTGGAACTCTCATTTCAGTACAATATATGGTAAAATCTAATTGTACTGGTGGTGAGAAAATTGAGCAATGATGCACGAAACTTTGACTTTCTCGAATTGGGGCAGGCAATTCAAAATGCCCGTGAAAAGCAAAGGATTACAAGAGAAGAATTAGCCGAGGAGCTTGGTATTTCAGCAAGGCATTTGCAGTCCGTAGAAAAAGAGGGGCAGTATCCGAGCTTTCGGCTGTTCATTCAGCTTGTTACAATGTTCCACATATCCATAGACCAGTACATACACCCAGACACACCGACAGAGAAAACCACATTACGTCGGCGGTTAGATGTACTTCTTGACACTTTTGATGATGCAGAACTGACTATCATAGCAGGGACAGCACAAGGGATATGTAAAGCAAGGAAACAAACAGAGGGATAAGCCCCTCTGTTTTCCTTTTTTCATTACACCAAAGCTTATTTCAACCTATAACATTTTTTGATTATACCGTGAATTGCCTGCATACTGAAATTGTGGTTCATACAAATGAAATGAAAAAGTTTCCCTGTCTACAAAGCCCACCGTTTTATCGCTGTCGTACAATTCAAGCAGAAATGTCGCCATCTGTGTACTTGTATGGTAAATGCCAAATAATCTGTCATAACCATATTCATTGACGTCATTTGCAATTTTTCCAAACTCTGTTTTGGTAGCGGCAGGGGCTAATACCTTTGCCTGCATTTTTGTATGGGCAGCTTTTAACTCCCACGCCAAGCCCTCCGTAAAAGCACTGACATAAAACTTTGCAGCACAATATGTTACCGCATTGGGGACAATCGTATAACCGCCGCAGGAAGAAACATTGATAAGCTGTGTCCCCTCCGTATCTTTAAAGTCACGGACGAACAGGGAAGAAAAAACAGTGAGGGCTTCCACATTTAAGTGCAGCATCCGACTGATTTTCTCCAAATCCTGATTTCCGACGCTGCCATAATTTCCAAACCCCGCATTGTTAATCCATGTCTTTAAGGGATATGATTTTATACTCTCATATAACTGGAAAACATTTTGGGGAACAGATAAATCTGCAACCTTTACCACAATATCAAGCATCGGATATAAAGATAAAATCTCCTGCCTTAAAGTTTCCAGTCTGTCTTTTCTGCGGGCAATAAGTATTAGGCTGCTCCCACGCTCCGCAAAGGCTTTTGCCGTTTCATACCCTATCCCCGAACTTGCCCCCGTGATCACAGCGTACTTTTCTGTATTTTGAACCATTTGCAAAACCTCCTCTTTGTTGATATAATACGAGCATACAATGTAGAGTAAACTCTATGTCAAGAGATAAGGGGTGATTTTTTTGGAATATTCCATAGGGGAATTTTCAAAGCTGACAAATTTAGGGATACATACCCTGCGTTATTACGAGCATGAAAATCTGATTATGCCGAAACGCAATTCCAGTAACCGACGCTGTTATTCAGACAAAGACCTCGCATGGATTGAATTTATCAAGCGTCTGAAAGACACGGGGATGCCGATTAAAGAAATACAGCGTTATGCCGAACTGCGTGCGAAAGGCGACCTTACCCTTAATGAAAGAATGGAGATGCTGACCATGCATCGTGAATCCCTTAATGAACAGATAAGGGTATTGCAGGAACATATGGCAAAACTGGATGATAAAATTGATTTTTACCGCCATGAAATAGAACGCACATCCCCAAAATAGTCGAAACACATTTCGAGTGTTTTTCAAGTCGGCTATGTAAGGTAAAAGAGGAAACAGAGGAATAAGCTCCTCTGCTTTCTCTTTTTATTTTAATAAAGGCATATTCCCCGTCAATTTGTTAATCTGCTTTTTATTGCCGCAGATTGCGATGCCGATATAATTTAATTTGACCTCTGAGGTGTTCTCCATTTTATTGGTGAACTCATCGTAAGTTTTACATCCTTGTGCCAAATCAGAAAAATCAACAACCGTCAGTTCAGCAAATTGCGGTTCAAATAACTTCGTTCTAAGAGCGTTCAGTATCTCCGTATTTCCCTTTAATATCGGTACTGGAAACTGTATAATTCCCATGTGGGGATTGCCCTCTAAATCAAGCACATCATTCCCGACAACATTAGGCATTTTCATTCCCATAGTAATGCCGAGGATAGCGGCGGTGTTTGCAATAATACCAAGCGGTAAGTGTTCATCAATCACAATGACACATTTTTCATTCTCTACATTCATTTTCACATTCCTCTTTTCCTAAATTTCAATTTACTTTCCGAAAGAAACAATCCGATTAAGGTAAGCCCTATTCCTACCGCAGCCATCCATGTAACTTCTTCCTTTAATACAATAACGGATGTGACGACGGTGATGACAGGGACTATATAGATATACACGCTTGTCTTAACAGCCCCAAGCACCCCCACCGCATAATTCCAAGTAACAAAACAAAGGGCTGATGCACCCAGACCTAAGTATATAAGGTTTAGAACATACTCTGGCTTTACAAACTTCTGCACATCCAAGCTAAAATCATAAACAAAAAGGAACGGGATCATAAAAAGTATTCCGTATGTAAATATCCTCCTTGTAGTTTGAATGATGTTATATCCATAGCCGCTGATTTTTCGTGTAAGCAAGGAATAAACTGCCCATACGAATGCCGCTACAATCGCTAAAATATCACCAATGGGATTCAGCTTCAGTTCTGAGCTGCTAAAGCTGATAAGACATATTCCTGTCATAGCGACAATAAATCCAATAAAAAATTGTGCTTTCAGTTTTTCTTCTGTCTTCAGTAATACATGAGATAAAACAGCAGTAAAAAACGGAGCGACAGAAATAATAACGCCTACATTAGAAGCCATCGTATAGGTTAATGCTATGTTTTCAAGCAGATAGTATAAGCATATCCCGCATAGTCCCGCCGCAGCGAATGTAAGCTCCTGCTTTTTATCCTTTATTCCCAATCGTTTCGGGTAAACAGCTATCAGCACAAGTAATCCAAGCAAAAATCTGAAAAACAGTATCTCTATCGGTGTAAAATCTGCAAGTAGTATTTTGGTGGATATGAAAGTCGTTCCCCATATCACAATCGTAATCAGAGCTGTGAGATGCCCTGTGCCAATTCCTTTATTCATGATTATTGCCGCCCTCCTTGAAAATACGTCCATATGCGGCAGGCGACAGTCCGATAAACATATGAAAAAAATTTGAAAAGTGGCTCTGGTCTGAAAAGCCTGTCTGTATAGCGGCGTCAACCGAGGATACGCCTTTCTCCAATAGTTCCTTTGCTGTACCTATCCGTATTGTCTGAAGATACCTATATGGCGTAACTCCCTTTGACTTGGTAAACGCACGAAGCAATGTGGATTTACTAAGACCGCTGCATTTACAGAGATTCTCCAATGTGATATGTTCTGCAAAATGTTCTGACATAAATACGCAGGAACTCTCTATTTCTTCGCTACACTCTGGAATACAGCTCTCAAAAGGTTGTCCGTATTGCTCGATAAGTAATGAAATAAGGAGCAAGAGCATTTCTTCTTTTTCAAACGCTTCCCCACCGTCCATAATCATCTGATGCAAAGAATGAAGATAAAAATTCAGCTCATCATTTTCAATGACATTTTCCGAAAAACCAAGCAATGCCCTTTGCCCTGTTATTTCTTCTGCTAATGACAGCATCGTTTCTTTTGGGATATTCAAACCTCTGTAATCAAGCGTTTTGCCGTCACATTGCACACAACTGTGATTATCGTTCGGATTAAACAAAAGAATATTTCCCTGACCTACTGTATATTCTTTTTTTTGCAGGACAAACAGCGTGTCCCAGCTTCCATAAATCCAATCACATAGTAATCATGAAAATGATTCGGAAACGGCTGTACGATTCCCTCAAAACGATATGCTTCAAGATGTAAATCGTCATCATAGCAGACTGTCCGTATTTCTTTCTGCATGGTAACACCTCCTCGCACCCTATATTCTACTCAATATCTTTGCCGATTTCTTGTAAGATATCTTCATTTTCCAAAAACACAGCTATAAAAGAAACAGGCAGAGGAATAAGCTCTTTGCCTGTTCTTTTCATCACAATATTTTGCAGACATCAATCCATTTTATAAAGTCAGAGTATTTTTCCAACTCTTCCAAAGAAAGCTCTATTGCACTATTAGGGTTGCCGCACGCAGGAAACACCGTCTTGAAGCGTTTGAGTGATACATCTAAGTACGTTTCTACTCCTGCATTTACAGCAAAGGGACAAACACCTCCAATAGCGTGTCCGACTAAAGGCTCTGCTTCGTCAAACGACAACATTTTCGCTTTTGTTCCAAACTGGGCTTTATACTTAGCATTATCAATCTTGGCATTACCCGCCGCAACAATCAGTATTACTTTTTCGCCCATATGAAATGATAATGTTTTAGCAATTCTGTTTTCTTCGCAATGCAAAGCCTTAGCAGCAAGGGAGACCGTTGCACTTGATACTTCAAATTCCTGTATCCTCTCATCTATTCCTCTCGTTTTGAAATATTCTCTTACTTTTTCAATAGACATATGCTAACCTCCAAATTATAAACTGCTCCATATTAGTAAATTATCCTTAAAAGCAGCTTCGATTTTCTTATTATCTTTCATCCACGATAGATAGGAACGCACCGTGCTTCCAATCAAAACATATTGTTCAAAATTCATCAGTAAACCATATTCATCAAAAATCTGCTTCAAGAGTGCTTCAAAACTCATCGGTGTTATTAAAATGGATTGTATTTTATTTGCCACATCCAAAACTTTCTTACGGTTAATCTGTACCAAATCTTTAATATCTTTGGCTGCTTCTGCGTGGGCAGGTACAAATATAGCTGCTTTCATGGATTCAACCTTATCCAGTGTATTCAGATATTCAGCCACATCATAAATAAAAGAAATCTGATATTTATTCAAGGTCTTTTCGCTGCTGACACAATCCGCAAGAAAAACAACATTGTCTGATGTACGGACACCAATCATATCAAAAAAGTGTCCACGCAAGGGTATAACTTCTAATTCTTTTGGAAAGTCAGCGTCTGAAATCTCTTTTACATCACTTTCAGAGGCGAGCAGAAACTTGTGCCTTAAATCTTTACAAGGGTATCCGCCATATAAAAACGATGGTTCCAAAATTGGGTACTTTGTAAATGCAGCTTCAATACCATCTGCAAATATTTTACACCCTGTCTGCTGCTGTAAATATTTATTACCGCCTATATGGTCGGCATTAGAATGTGTATTGATGATGCCTTTTAAGCTCCATCCATTTTCGTTCAGTATCTTACGGACTTTTCTGCCTGCATCTTTATCATTTCCGCTGTCAATCAAATAAACATCTGTATCGTTTAATTTATAGATTCCAATTTTGGCGGGACAATTTATATAATAGCTTTTTTCACCGACTTGATTCAATTCAAACATTTTTATCCCTCTCTCATTTTTGATAGAATATCATATTGTAAACGCTGCAAATATCCTCATATGGGTTTAGGTAAGAATGAGGAATATTAGCTTCAAAGCGGATAGCCTGTGTTTCTTTCAATGATATTTTTGTATCATTCAAAATCATATCCAACTTGCCATGAACAACAAAAACATATTCTTCAACACCATCATTATGTTTATCCGAGTGATGCTCACAACCAGAGTCAAATTCAATGTAAAAAGCTTCATAACTGCGGATAGGGTCAAAAGCAAAAAGGGTGTACACCCTCATTTCACCATTTTCCTCCAGTACCATATTCTGCTGTTGCAAATCAACTATTGTATATTCCGCTTTCTGTTCTTGAAAAAAAGATGAAAAGGGTATTTTCATACCTGTTGCAATTTTCCAAAGCGTATTGACTGTTGGCGATGATTGCCCTCTTTCGATTTGACCAAGCATGGGTTTACTAACGCCTGTTATCTCTGCAAGTCCATCTAAAGTCATATTTCTATTCTGTCGGGCTGCTTTTAGCCGTTGCCCTATATTTAGGTTGTCCATAATATCCTCTCTGAAATTTATTATAACATATTTAAACTTATTATAACATACTCACCTCATAAATTCAAATTATCTGATAAAAGCACAAAATATTAACTGTTGCGTTCTGAAACTCTGGAAAAATAAGAGAAATCGTTGTAAACTATCCAACAGGAGATGATAACATATGAAAATGAGAGATAATTATACCTGCCCTTTAGAATTAGTTCACGATATGATTAAAGGTAAATGGAAACCAATCATATTGTGGCGACTTCGGCTAGGGGCAACTTCTCTTTCAAAGTTAGAACAGGACATTGAGGGAATCACACAAAAAATGCTTCTGGAACATTTAAAAGAACTCATGGAATATGGTCTTGTCGATAAAAAATCCTATTCTGGCTATCCATTACATGTGGAATATTTTTTGACTGAGCCGATGGGAAAACAAATTTTAGAAGCATTGAAAATAATGCAGCATATTGGTATCGAATATCTGAAAAACAATGGCAGAGAACAAGAGCTAATCAGCAAAAATGTCATACCTGATTGAATACCCACAAAAAAGTGGGTAATTTACGCCGTTCTATGTCCCTGTTATTATGTTTATAAAAATAAATGAACAGGAGATTATAGAAATGATTGTTACAAGTACAGGAATTATTAACGGATTTATCTCAAAAAAATACGGCGGGTATGGCACACAATTTAATGAAAATAATGTCCCATCTTATTCCTTGCCTTTTAAAATTGAAAATGCACCAGAGAATACATCTTCTTTTGCGTTTGTTTTAGAGGATAAAGACGCTTATCCAGTTGTTGGGTTTACATGGATTCATTGGTTAGGGGCAAATCTGAAAAAAAGCGAAGTGAAAGAAAATGAAAGCCAGACGGCAGCTGATTTCATACAAGGGGCAAACAGTTGGATAAGCGTACAAGGAAATCAACAGGACAGAGAGCAGGCAAGTTATTATGGCGGCATGACACCTCCAGATAAAGCACATACATATGAACTCCATATATTTGCACTCGATAAAGCTCTTGACTTAAAAAGAGGGTTCTATCTTAATGAACTCTATGAAAAAATGGACGGACATATCCTTGAAGAAGCCGTATTAAAAGGAATCTATGAAAAATAAATCCCCCAAAATCGGTCTAAGAACTGTTAAGACTGTAATTTCGGTATTCCTATGTTTTTTAATAGACAGCTTCAGAAATAATAGCGTTCCTTTCTATGCGGTAATTGCATCTATACTATGTACCCAGCCAGATATAGAAAACAGTTTAATTATCGCAAAAAGCAGAGAAATATCCACTATAATCGGCGGTATATTGGGGATGCTCTTTTTAACTATGGAAAGAGTTCTCATTACTATTTATCCAGAATTATTCAGAGAATTGATTTTATCTCTAATGCTTATACCCATTATTTACTTATCTCTGCTTTTGAAGCAAAAAGATGGGACAGCTTTAATGTGTGTTGTATTCTTGTGTGTAACTATAACCCATGAAAAAGACACCAGTCCTTTATATTTTGCATGGAGCAGAATCATTGATACTTCATTAGGAATAATAGTTTCGTTAATTGTCAATTCTATTCCATTTCAGCAACTCCAAAGGAAATGAATATATAGGATACTTCCGCTATGTAAAGCAAAAGAGCCAGAGGAATAAACCTCTGGTATTCTTTCGCCTTTTTCCTAATAAGCAGGTAAACCGTAACCGTAGATTGAGCTGCTCCCGACTGGATAGCTCTGCTGCCTGCAAGCATCCCCAGAGTTGCCCTCCACGGTGTAGACCGTGCCATTCTCACATTTCTCCACGATTCCCACATGGTCGATAGAGCCGTCATTTCCCCAATCAAAGAAAATAAGGTCGCCTGCCTGCGGCTCATAGTTCTTATCCTGCCATTGCCCCCTGCCTTTGAACCAGTCTACGCCGTCCGAACAGAGGGAAAATTTCGGGATGATGCCACTTTCCAGATAGCCGCACTGGTCGGCACACCAAGAAGCAAAGCAGGCACACCATTCCACACGTCCGTCAAAACCGTACCAACTCCAATAAGGCTGACCGCCCTCATTGCCGAGCTGCGTCAAGGCGACCTCTACAATGGCTTGATTGCCGCCACTTGTAAATGCCCGTCCATATGGGTAATAGCGTAATACATGGGCGGGGTACTGCGTGTCGCCGTATTTTTCCCAACCTAACCTTGCCGCCTGCATAGCGGAAAATTCCACCGCATTTGCATAGGAATAGCCGCCGTAGTTGGTCTTTGCCCATGAGATATACCCATTGCCGAAGTTGTAGCCCTGCAAGGCGAGCTTGATACGCTCCATGTCAATGGGATTTTCCACCTCAGCGGAGATAAGAGCCGACTTTAGCTCCTGCACGCCGCACTCGATAGAATATTCGGGGTCTTTGATGCCGTTCGGCTCATGTGGGTACTTTTTGTTAAAGCTCCCCTCCGCCGCCTGCATCGGGTCGCTGCCCTTTCCCCCAGATTCCTGCATCATCACCGCTTTTATCAGTTCCATATATTCGGGGATGCCGTACTGTTTCGCATATTTCTGTATCAGCGGCGTGTAGGATTCCACCTCCGCACTGACGGGAGTATAGGAAGTGCTTTCGCTGCCGCCGCCAAACAGGGAAACGGCACACCCAAGCAGGACAACGATAAGGATAATCACAATGGCAACCCAACCGCCTGCGATAAGAGCCGAAATCAACGCCTTAGTCCCTGCGATAATCGCTTTGACCGCTGCAATGGTGGCTCTGACGGTTACTTTCGTTGCTTCGGCTGTCGCCTTTGCTGTGGCTTTTGCGGTTTGTGCTGTTTTCTGGGCGGCTTTGGCAGATGCTTTTGCCGTTTTCTGTGCCGCCTTTGCGGTCTGCTCCGTGGTCTTAATCGCTGTCTTGGATGTCGCCCCTGCGGTTTTCACGCCTTTTTCCGTTGCCTTGACCGTCCCTTTGGCTGTGGTCTTGACCGTTTTTTCCGCATTTCTGGCTGTGGTCTTGATGGTCTTTTTCCCCTGCCGCCTTGTCTTTATCAACTGGTTTGCCCCTGTCTGGGGCATTTCGCCCTGCTTGGGAACATCGGGGACAGGAGAACGGCTCGCTGCCCCGTTTCGGATCAGAGAGCCGTTCTGTCCTGCAACAGCCTGTGTTTTTTTCTGCTCTGCGGCTTTTATCGCACGCTTGGTCTTAAATTCAGCGATTTTATCCTTTGCCCTGCCGATATTTTCTTTTGTGGTCGTAACGCTCCTTTGCCCCTGTTTATTGAATTGGTGGATGCCCTCATCCTTGATACGCCCCGAAGCATGGGAAACCTTATCAGAAGCATATTCTGTGGGAGAATTTTCTTCTGCATAATATCCCTGCTCCGCCTTATCCTTTGTCTTGGCATAGGCAGACTTCATGCGTTCCCCTGCAATGGCGGCTTTATCAAGGGTCTTTATCGTGCCTTTAACCGCATCTCTGGTCTTTATATCAGCCATAAACATCGACCTCCTTTCCCAAAGGATTTGCGGTCATATCAGTTTACCTTTTTTGCCACGACTACGAGCCTGCCGTTTGGTGCGGAATATTCGCAGGTAGACAGGGTTATGAGTTTATCGCCGTATTCAGCGGTCACGCCCGTATCATACAAAGCAAGCTCCTTACACTTCCCGACAAAAGCAGCAAACTCTTTTTCATTTTCCGCATTGACAAAATCATAATAGCGGTAGCCCTGTGAGCTGTATGCCACGGTCTTAAATACGGCAATGATTTCATACTCCGCCTGCTCTGTGAGGGTATCAAATTGAATCGTCTTATGCTTCTCATAAAAACTCTTGGATTTGTAATCTTCCAATGCACCGAACATCTTACCGCCCTTGATGTGGTGTCCGTAAATAATCAGATTGTCGCTTGTGAGAATGTCGCAGTCCTCTTGGATATACGGCACACCTAAATCGCTATACTCTTTTTCAAAGTTGTGCTTCAGATAGAAATTCGGGTTATTCCTGCTCTGCATGACAGGGTAATTGATGGTTGTTCCGTCAATGGCAATCCAACCGACCATATCCTCATTCTGCAAATACAGCTCCTTGTATTTCGCAAGAATATCCTCGCCCTCGCTGACGGGCGTATCTTTATCTTTTTGCGTTTCTTCCTCTGGTTCTGCGTTCTCCACGACCTCGGCAATCTCCGCAAAGGCTTCGGTCTGCTCGTCTATCTGCTGGTAATGGCTGTAAATCTTAAAGCCGCAAAAAACCGCTGCTCCCAAGAGGGCGACAGCGGCGGCAGTACAGATAATGGTTTTATAGTTTTTCAAATTCATAGGCATATCCTTTCCTTACTGATATTTGTTTACCGTGTATGCTCCGTCTGCTTTTTAGGGGCAGGTAAATCCCTGCAATATTCGGGATACCTTACCTTGATTCCCTCCATAAAATACGGGGCAAACTCGCAGCAGAACAATTCCTCTGGCGTGGAATATTTCTCACGCCCCTCCTCTGCGTAACCGTTCCAGAGGTTAAAGGCAAGGTGGCAGACCCTGACCGTGCCGCTTGTCTGCCACCCTGCGTGCATCCCCTCTGGCTTGATGCAGTCCGTCTTAAAATCAAACATTGTGTTGATATTCTGCCTTGTTTCCCCCGCAATCCCCATCACATAGAAAAATGCCCTGTGGTAACAGTCGTTGACCTTGCATTTCATCATATTTTCCAGAAAGAAATCACGGTGAGCCGCATTGCGGAATCTTATTTCTGACATAAAAACTCCCCCTTTCCTAAACTTCCCCGAACTTGGTCGTCATCAGCTTGTAAAGCTCCGTATTCCGTGGGAACTTATTAACAAACGGCACAAGGGAGCTGCCCACTTTCAAAAGCCCCTGCCCTGCACCGACATTCGTGATATAGCTCATCTGCAAATCGGAGATGTTAAGGAGCTTCGCAAGCTCGATACGGTCTGTGGATGCCTGATTCAGCATGATGATAAATTCAGAGTTGGCAAGCATCGTCCTCGCTGTATGGCTCTGCAACAGGTCGTCCACGTTCTGCGTGATTCCAGTACAGTACGCCCCATACTTACGCACACGCTTCCAGAGGGTAAAGAGGAAATTGGCGGAATACTCATGCTGAAACAGCAGGTAAATTTCATCAATGAAAATAAATGTGTTCCTGCCTTTCGCCCTGTTCATCGTGATGCGGTTTAGGATGCTGTCAAGCACCACAAGCATACCGATAGGCTGTAACTGCTTACCTAAATCTAAAATGTCATAGCAGATAAGGCGGCTGTGGGTGTCAACATTTGTATGCTTGGCAAAAGTATTGAGAGAACCGTCCGTGAAAAGCTCAATCGCAAGGGCGATTTCCTGTGCTTCTGGCTCATCCTGCTTTAACAGCTCTTCACGGAAGTCCTGCAAAGTCGGCGGCATCCCCATATAATTCCCCTGCTGATAGTAGCGGTACACGCTTGCCGTACAGCGGTCAATGATGGACTTCTGCTTTGCCCCAAGGCTTGCACCTCCGATAAGCTGCTCACATAAAGACAAAATGAACTCTGATTTTAAGATGACGGGGTTTGCACCGTCGCCATAATCAGAGTTCATATCCATAGCGTTAATGTGGTTTTCACTTGTAGCAGAAATGTGAACGACCTCCCCCTGCATGGCTTTCACAAGTGGGGAGTACTCACGTTCGGGGTCTATAACAATTACATCTGCGTTAGGGTCGGTCAAAATGATGTTCGTCATTTCCTCTTTCGCCGTGAACGATTTTCCTGCACCAGACATGCCGAGGATAAAGGAATTACCGTTCAAGAGGTGGCGGCGGTTTGCAATAATCATGTTCTTTGAGATTACATTCTGACCGTAATATACACCGTCCTTATGGTGGATTTCCTGCACACGGAAGGGAATAAATACCGCAAGGCTCTCCGTAGTAAGGGTACGCAGGGCATCTATCTTCCTCACACCGAACGGCAGGGCGGTATTCAGACCATCCATCTGCTGATACTTCAGCACGGCAAACTGGCAGAGATGCTTTCTCGCTGTTGTGAGTAATGCTTCCGTGTCGTTGTCAAGCTGCTCTTTGGTGTCTGCGGTATGCACCATCGTAAGCACCGCAAACATCATCCTCTGGTCACGGGTCGTCAAATCGTCAAGGAACTCCTTGCTGTTAATAACTTCATGAGCTGTCACAGATTCAGCCTCACCCGCCGTCACAGATTTGCTCATTTTCCTGTCACGCTTCCAATTGCATATACAACTGTTTATTTCCATATTTAT
>JAETSX010000008.1 GCA_021769425.1 Eubacterium sp. | reverse complement strand
AGGACTGGTATCCACATTTTTCCAGCAGCAGCCGGATTGACGTGTATAACATTTTTTTTAATTTCAGCAATTTGAACAATTATCCATTATGCTTTCCCCACCCCGTGAAAAGTAACAGTGTTTCAATATCAATCTCAAAACAATCTCACGGAGCAAAAAGAAAGACTGAAAAGTGCCGATTTTACGCACTTTCCAGTCCAAATGTCCGCTATTCGAACTCAATCGTCCCCGGCGGCTTCCCCGTACAATCATACAACACCCGGTTAACCCCCTTCACTTCATTCACAATCCGGTTTGTCACCCTGCCAAGTATCTCCCAGGGAATCTGAGCCGCCTCCGCAGTCATAAAATCAGAAGTTTCCACAGCCCGCAATGCCACAGCATAATCGTAAGTTCTAAAATCCCCCATAACCCCTACAGAACGCATATTTGTCAATGCCGCAAAGTACTGTCCCAACTCTTTATCCAACCCGGCCCTGGCAATTTCTTCCCGGTATATATAATCCGCCTCCTGAACTATCCTTACCTTTTCCTCTGTAACTTCTCCCACAATCCGAACACCGAGCCCCGGTCCCGGAAAGGGCTGACGAAAAACCAGATGTTCCGGAATCCCCAGTTCCAGCCCTGCTTTGCGCACTTCATCCTTAAAAAGCATCCGTAAAGGCTCAATAATTTCCTTAAAATCCACCACATCCGGCAGCCCGCCCACATTGTGATGGGATTTAATGACTGCGGACTTGCCAAGACCTGATTCTATTACATCTGGATAGATTGTGCCCTGCACCAGGAAATCCACCGCACCGATTTTTTTCGCTTCTTCCTCAAATACACGGATAAATTCCGCACCGATAATTTTGCGTTTTTCTTCCGGCTCAGTAACTCCTTTTAATTTCTCATAATAACGCTGGCGGGCATTTACCCGGACAAAGTTCAATTCGTATGCACCGTTTGGACCAAAAACCTCCTCTACTTCGTCCCCTTCATTTTTGCGTAGCAGGCCGTGATCCACAAAAACACAGGTCAACTGTTTCCCCACTGCTTTGGATAGCAGCACTGCCGCCACAGATGAATCCACACCGCCGGAAAGCGCACAGAGCGCCCTGCCGCTGCCGATTTTGTCCCTCAGGCTGCAAATGGCTGTCTCCACAAAAGAATCCATGTTCCAGTCTCCTGTACAGCCGCATACCTTGTAAACAAAATTCTCAAGCATTTTCATGCCCTCTTTGGTATGCATCACTTCCGGATGGAACTGGGTGGCATATAACTTCTTCTCTGGAAATGACATGGCAGCAATCGGACAAACAGGCGTATGCGCTGTGATATGAAATCCCTCCGGCACACGGGCAATATAATCTGTATGGCTCATCCAACAGACGCTTTTCGGTGAAACGCCCTGAAACATCATATCTGCCGTATCCACTTCCACCTCCGTATGCCCATATTCGCTAACCGGAGCTGTTTCCACTGCTCCTCCAAGCAAATGCGCCATCAGCTGAGAACCATAGCAAATTCCCAGTATGGGAATGCCCAGTTCAAAGATCTCTTTCGAATAGCCGGGTGAAGTTTCCTCATATACACTATTGGGTCCGCCGGTAAATATGATTCCTTTCGGATTCACAGCTTTAATTTCTTCCAGACTCAATGTATACGGCTTTACTTCACAGTACACACTGCACTCCCGCACCCGCCGGGCAATCAGTTGGTTATATTGCCCTCCAAAATCAAGGACAATCACTGTTTCTTTCTCCAAAATCTTTCCCTCCTGTATTTCATATCCTTCCTGCAACTGATTTCTCGTTCCCATTATAACGGAGGGTCTTCCTGTTTACAAGGAAAAAATCAGATTTCTTACAATTCCACTCTACGCCGCGTCAGCATGACTGCCAGCAAAACCTGCTGTTTTAAGCCAGAAATTTCAGTTTTATTCCACTTTTTCTTTCTGTACGGAGATTTCAGTTTTATTCCACTTTTTCTTCCTGTACGGAGATTTCAGTTTTATTCCACTTTTTCTTCCTGTACGGAGATTTCAGCTTTATTCCACTTTTCCTCCCTGTCTGGAATTCCGAAACTGCACCGGTGTCATGCCATACTTTTTCTTGAATAGGCGGTTAAAATGCTCCACATTCTGATACCCTACGCTGTCCGCAATATTTTCCACGGTCATACTGGTATTTTTCAAAAGGGTGCGGGCCTTCTTCATACGCACATTCTTTACGATCTCACCGAATGTTTTTCCTGATTTTTCCTTAATATATTTTGAAAGATACGGTTTGGACAAATGCATCTTTTCCGTCAGTTCATCCAGAGTCACTGACAGATAATGTTCCTGGATATAATTCATGATCTCATTGAGCCGCTCATCCCTGCAATGCTCCGTCTGCTGAATCAGTTCCAGTTTATTGACAGCCACACAAAGAGCCTCAATGGAGGATTTAATGATATCCTCGTCAATGCCCACCCCCCAGTACAATTGGTTATTGCAGGAAATTCCCACATAGGACACTGCTTTTGCAGAAGATCCTCTGGACAGGGAATGTTCCTCGTACACAGACAGTTCATAACTGATATTAAAATACTGTTTCAGAGCGTTGCTGACAGCGTCCAGGCGGCCATTTCCATTTCCGGCAATGTCCCGTTTCTGCCCGCCATGTTCCAGAACTGCTGTGGCCACAATCCCGTTTTTCTGTTTAAAGTGGCATTCCGAAACATGAAAATAAGGCGTATAATTGACATAATGTTCTTCAAAAATCTGATATACAAGCTGGGGCGAAAGCTCCATATGCCGATGGTCTGACACTCCTTTTACCGTGTATCCCACTTCTTCTTTCATCTTATCCGGCATGGTAATTCCGTAATTCTGTTTCAGAATATATCCTACGCCGCCTTTTCCTGACTGACTGTTAATGCGGATAACGTCAGAATCATAGGTACGCCCCACATCTTTTGGATCAATGGGCAGGTAAGGCACCGTCCAGGGACCCTCCGGATGATTTTCCCGGCATGCCATTCCCTTTGCGATCGCATCCTGATGGGAGCCGGAAAAAGCGGTAAACACCAATTCTCCGGCATAGGGCTGCCTGGGAGAAACCTGCATACGGGTGCAGCGTTCATAAGTCTCTGCAATTTTAGACATATTGCTGAAATCCAATCCAGGATCTACCCCATGAGAAAACATGTTCATTGCCAAAGTAACAATATCCACATTTCCGGTCCGCTCACCGTTCCCAAACAGGGTTCCTTCAATACGATCCGCACCCGCCAGAATCCCGAATTCCGCATCACAGATTCCCACGCCCCTGTCATTATGGGGATGGAGGGAAAGCACCACATTTTCCCTGTATTTCATATGTTTGCTCATATATTCCACCTGTCCGGCAAAAACATGGGGCATGGCGTTTTCCACAGTTGTAGGGAGATTGATAATCGCCTTTTTTTCCGGCGTGGGCTGCCAGACATCAAGCACTGCATTGCACACCTCCAGCGCATAGTCCATCTCTGTTCCGGAAAAACTTTCCGGGCTGTATTCAAAAGTAAAGTTCCCTTCTGTCTCTTCCGCCAGCTTTTTTAACAATTCCGCACCGCTGACTGCAATATCCCTGATTTCCTCTTTGCTCTTTTTAAACACCTGCTCCCGCTGCGCCAGGGACGTAGAATTATAAAGGTGCACAACGGCATGGGGCGCTCCTTCCACCGCTTCAAAGGTTTTGCGGATAATATGCTCTCTGGCCTGGGTCAGCACCTGCACGGTAACGTCGTCCGGTATCATATTCCGTTCAATCAGGGCCCTCATGAAATTATATTCTGTCTCAGACGCCGCCGGAAAACCCACTTCAATTTCCTTAAATCCCACGTCTACCAGCAATTGGAAGAATTCCAGCTTTTCCTCCAGACTCATGGGTTCAATCAGAGCCTGGTTCCCATCTCTCAAATCTACGCTGCACCAGACAGGGGGGGCTGTAATGTATTCTTTTTTTACCCAGTCATAGGTTACCTCAGGCGGCATAAAATATTGTCTTTCGTATTTCTCAAAATTCTTCATTCTCAGTCCTCCATTTTTATAAATTAAAGGGCAGGCAAAATAATTTCAACCAAAAAATCTTCCGTCCCTACCATCCGCTTCCAAAAGGGATCATAGAGACGAAAGACAATATCATCTTGCGCGTTACCACTCTGCTTCATGTGTTCACATGCTCTCATCAGCACTTTCATGCCTGTCTCTGTAACGGGAGAACCCGTCCTGACTTACCGTTTCTCTCCTGTATAGCGCAGTGATTCTTAATTCCTCAGACACTGCTGTACAGAAAAATTTCAGCCGGAAGCTCCAAGGCCAGTTCCCTGCATTGTCCCTGCCATGTTCCACCGCACCATGGCTCTCTGTAAGTTTCTCTGCAGCTACTCTTCCTCTTCTTCGCTTTTCACGGACTTTATCTTAACACAGATTTCCTTTCTTGTATAGTGATAATTTTAATCAGTTTTATTGATGTATTTTAATCTTCCAAAAAATGCAGACTTTTCATGCTTTCCGGAATTCTCTGCACTTCCCATACTTTCCGCAGATTTTCAGACAATTCCTCTTTGATGCAGGTATTTCTCCCGGGTTGCCAGTCCGCCCCGAATGTGCCTTTCCGATTTATTCACATCCAGAACTTTCCTGGCCTGGGCTGCCATGGCCGGATTGATCTGCGCAAGACGTTCTGTTACATCTTTATGTACCGTACTCTTGCTGATTCCAAACTTTTTTGCCGTCTGCCGCACAGTAGCATTCTCCTCGATGATATAATTGGCAATATTAACGGCACGCTCTTCTATATATCCTTTCAACGAAAATCCCTCATACATTGCTTTTTTTATAATGTATGAAGGATTAGCATCAGTTATGACAACGGCGTTTATTTTGACAGTATTGTCATCATAACTCTAAAAGTTCCATGATAGTATTGTCTGATAGCTTTTTATGCCTGGCCACTTCTCTTTTCCGGTTCTTTTCCATTATTTCTCAGACCTTATCCATCCACTCGAACGCAAACATCTGGACATCCCCAAGCTCCTATTCCTGACCATGGAGGATTAAATATCCGCTTCTTGCAAAGTGACGCAGAAAGAAAAAATCAATCGTTGCCATTGCAAGGATGATGCTTGCCAGCATTTTCCACATGCTGGCAAATAACGGGGATTTCCACCCGGATGGCTATGAAGCCGCAGTCCATCCTATGAAACAAAAGCCTGTTGCCCTCAATCCAGAACATACCATTCAATTCCTAAGAGGGCAGGGCGTCAACCTGGAAACCATAAAACTCATACAGAAGCAATACGCTGCACAAGCCGGATAAGCTTTTAAAATGGCTTTTCCCACCAAAGAGATCGTGAGCCAAAATTCAGGTTACGTATTCACACTTCTTTATCATGCTGTTATGGCTCTATAATATTAAAGTATGATGGGAACTCTGCTAAATTTCCAGTCAGAGTTTCAATAACATCTTTGTTTCCTTCCACAGATTCAAAATTAGCGTCCATCAATTCACTGCTCCCCCGTGCAATTCCCAGAATACCAACGCGTTTTGTCTTGATGGTTACATCTGGTTCTACACTATGTGTATCCTTAGAATATAAAAGCACGCCGTGGTTTATCTGTACAAGGTACTGGCTGTCTTCATCCGTGATTTGCAGAAGAATGGTAAGATTCTGGTCTTCCATCTTCTTAGCATCGAGACAGATTCCGAGATAATCCAACATTGTCTCCGTGCTCATGCCGAATGATGTAGCGCCTGTTCCTCCTGCGCTTGTTTGAGGATAGTCGCCTGTTCCATGGCGCAGCTCATAGGCGGCGGTCAGATAAGCATTCCTCCATGCCCCGGATTCGGCCTGGTATCCAAGCTGTTCCAAAGCATCTGCACAAAGGTAACGAGCATTTTCATTGTCCGGATCTGCATAGACGATAGTATTGGTAATCTGGGCAACCCACTGGTATTCGCCTTTGTCGAAATCTTCCTTTGCTTTTGCAAGGACTGCGTCCGTATCACCTAGATATTCCACCATTTTCCTGGCACATTCGCTAGGTTCAAGTTCATCCAGGTGAATCGGATTTGCGTCATACCACCCCATATATTTCTGGTAAATAGCCTTTACGTTATGTTCCAATGTGCCGTAATACTGACGTGTGTACCAGACCTTTTCCAAATCTGCGGGTAAAGATATCATATTTGCAATCTCAGTTGAAGTATAGCCCTCATTGATGTACTGAAGCGTCTGGGAATAGATATATTTATAGACAGACGCTGTATTTAAGAGGTATTCATTGATTACGTCATTGCCCCAATGCGGCCAATTATGCGACTGGAACACAACCTCCGCTTCCTCTCCAAACTGTGCCTCTGCTTCCATGATATACTGTGCCCATGCATTGGCATCCCTCACCTCTGCACCGCGCAGTGTATAAAGGTTGTGCATGGTGCCAGTGCAGTTTTCCGCCATCCAGAGCGCCTTGTACCCGGGCAGGTATGTATTCATTTCTGCCGGGGATTCTGTACCCGGGGTGAGCTGGAATACCATATCAACGCCGTCTACCGTTGCCTCAAAAATATCATCCGTCACCTCATAGGTTGGAGATAAATATGAAGTTGTTCCGCCAGACGTAGTAAGGCCGATTCCCACAGAAAGACTGCCCTGCTCCCCTTTTTCCAGAAGCGAGCCGTATTGGTAATTGCTTCTGCGCTTCATAGCGTTTCCAGCAAAGACGTTTTCCTCCATGACTGCTTTCTCAAATCCTTCCGGCACAATCAGGAGGGTTTTACCGGAGGCTGCCTGTTCTTCCAGGCTTAGCGAGGGATCTGCCAGATCTTCCTGTGTTACTAAGCCACCGATGCCCCCGTAATGATCGATATGGGCATGGCTGATGACGACAGCGGAGATTTTGGCATCACTGAATTTCTCCCTGAACAATGCAAGCCCTGCCTCAGCAGTCTCTATGCTTGTAGTACAGTCGAATACAATCCATCCTTTCTCTCCGCGGACAAACGTAAGATTCGCCACATCATATCCCCGAACCTGGTAAATTCCATCTATCACTTCAAACAATCCATAGAGCGCATTGAGCTGTGTATTACGCCAGAGGCTTGGATTTGCGCTATCCGGAGCATCGTTATCCTTGGCAAAGCTATAGGCATCCTGACTCCATACCACGGTTCCGTCTTCTGACTTGATGACAAGGTTGTCTGGAGCCGAAAGGAAACCTTTCTGTGCAAACTCACGCTCCTGTTCATCGGAAAAGTCCAGCAGCTCATAAACGGCGTTATTTGCTTCTGCCGTGAATTCAGTTGCATCTTTTACATCCGTGTTAAAAGAAACCTTTTCGTTGTCTTTTGACATATCTTCCTCAATAGCAGTTTCCGCTGATTTTTCAGAGGTTGTTTCATTGTTTGATATTGCAGCAGTGTCCTGTTTTGTCTGCGCACATGCGCAGAAAACAGAAGAGGCTGCCAGCAAAATCGCGGCACAGGCAGCACGTTTTTTCTTGTTGAACATAATTTTCCTCCTTAATTGTGTATTACTCCGGCGGTTAAATATCGCAGTAGATTACGCAGAACAAATCTTCATATGCAAGGCGGAGTAATATTATAATTTCTCAGAATCTTCAGATTTTATTTCTTGGGGCTTCCGAAAACCTGGACAAAAGAGTTTCTGCAGCCCTTCTACCGCCACCATGACGCCCAGAATCAGCAACAAAATGGCGAATACGAGCTGAATCGCATTCCCAGAATCAAACTCCCTGCAAAGAGAAGTAACCAATTCCTTGATTTTCAGAACAATTGCCGTGAAAGTAACAGCCATCATAAGAAACATCGGTCCCCAGAGCATCATGCCCTGACGCTTGGTTTTCTTTAAAAATACGGCACAGGAAATGAGCGCCAGCGCAGATAACAACTGGTTTGCAGAACCAAACAGCGGCCAGATGCTTTCATAGCCGACTTTTGCAAGAAGAAATGCCAGCGCCAGGGTTAGAACGGTTGCCGTCCACTTATTTCCAAATACCTTCGCGGCCCGTCCCATTTCTCTGTCTTCTTCCATAAAAAACTCTTGCAGGGAAAGCCTTCCTACACGGGCAACCGAATCCAGACTGGTTAGAGCAAACGCAGATACCGCCAATGTGATTAACGTATACGAAACACTCTGCGGCAACCCTAATTTTGTCAGAAAAATGGAAATTGATGTGGCAAATATCTGTGCAGGCGTTCCCGTAGGAAGCCCTTCGGCTGTTGCCGCAAAACCAACGCTGACCAGTGCGATTACAGCCAGAAAGCTCTCCAGCAGCATTGCTCCGTACGATACCGGAAGCATTGCCTTTTCATTTTTAATCTGCTTGGAAGCGGTTCCGGAGGATACCAGTGCATGGAACCCTGATACCGCACCGCAGGCAATCGTCACAAACAGAACCGGGAACAAATAAGAGACCGTCCCCGCCTCTTCATTGACGAGCATAAAAGAAGTAAACGGCGCCAGATTCATTGCCGGACGGTAAACAATAATTCCAATAAATGCCATAAGCATCATTGCAATCAGCAAATAGCTGTTTAAGTAATCCCTCGGCTGAAGCAGCGCCCACACCGGAGTAACGCAGGCAATTAAAATATAAACAAATACAAACATAAGCCAGAACTCACGGCTGAAATAAACTGGCGCATTTATACCAATCACAATGGCAGCCACCAATAGCAGAATTGCCGCAAGCGTGTTGATTCCTGCATGGAAGCTGGTGTTTTTCAGAAAAAATCCGAGCCCAACCGCAAATACAATAAACAGTATGGATGTAGTCGCCACCGCCCCATCTGCTGCTATTTTCACCCCTTCTTCGTCAAATCCCTGAAACGTACTTGCCACGACATCTGCAAAAGCAGCGATGACTAAAATAGAAAACAGCCACACAAAAATCAAAAACAGACGTTTTCCAGTCCTGCCAATATACTTTTCGATGATATAACCAATGGATCTCCCTTTATTTTTTACCGACGCGTACATGGCAGCGAAGTCCTGTACTGCACCAAAGAACACACCGCCGATCAAAATCCAAAGCAATGCCGGAAGCCAGCCGAACACCGCAGCCTGAATAGGACCGGTAATTGGGGCAGCGCCGGCAATCGACGCAAACTGATGGCCAAAGACCACATTTGTGTCTGCGGGCACATAGTCCACCCCATCCTCTTCGGTGTAAGCGGGCGTCTTTGCATCGGGATCAATTCCCCACTTTTTTACCAGATAGCGGCCATAAATCATATAAGCGCTGACCAGAACCACAGCTGCCAGAATAATGATAATAAATCCATTCATATGATCAAACCCTGCCTTTTGTTATCCTTCCTTGTCATTGGTAATTCTGTTTAAAAATTCCTCTGTAGTTTCGGTGAATTCCACGGTCACCTCGGCGCCGTCCTCCACAATGAATTCCGTCATTCCGTATTCCGTGTCATTATCCGCCCAATCGTAGGTATATCCAAGCCTTGTCCACGGATATTCACCATAAAAATACGACCACAGCGTGTTATCATCAAACCAGGACTTAAAATCCTCGTCAACGTTTTCATCAAAGCTGTTGGACATATCCTCAATGGTTGGATCGCTTTGATAAGCCGGGCGCTTTACGTTTTTGGGGTCTACCCAAAGACCTGTTACAGTGGAATGTTCGGAATCAGGAGCAAACGAAATGATCTGCTTTAACCGTGCCTGGGCATCATCTGCCTTTTGCAATTCCTCAGCATGGGAGGCTATTTCTTTATCGGTAAACACCCACACCGGCCCCCACTCAATGGTAACAGTTTCGCCCTCAGGATAACTTTCAGGGTAATTGTGCCAGGTAAGAAGCAGCGCCTTGCCATTTTGCCATGTAGTCATTGGGTCACTTTCCACAAGCGATACCAACGGCAATATTTCGTCATCATCGGCAAAAGCCGCATCTCTGACCGCGTCCCGATAAAGTTCTTCGGGAGATTTTGCCGTTTCACCTCCTTTTGCACAGCCGGCAAGTATAGCTGCCATAAATACAATAATCATGACAGAAAATAATCTCTTTTTCATAGAATTCCTCCTAAATTTTGTGAACGTATCGTATGAAACGCCGTTGTCAATAGGTACAAAACTTTTCCTATTATACATCTTCCGGCAAATAAAAAAAGCATTTTGGCAAGAACGTCAATTTTCTGGCAAGAACGTCAATCGGGTTCTTATAATTTGAAAATTGATGATTGACAGGTTTGAAAAATGACTTTTTTTGTGCTATGTTTATATTAGATTTTTATATGGAATTGAGGTGAAACCGATTTGAAGATCGCTTTAGTGGATGATGAACAGAAATGTCTGGACGAGATGGCAGAGCTTATCCGCGACTTTGGCGCAGGGCGCTGCTGTCAGATGGAAATTGTTCCATTCTTAAATGGGGAGGCATTCCTTGAGGCATTTAAAAACGGTGGCTTTTCTGCCGTCTTCATGGACATATACATGGACGGCATAGATGGCGTTGCAGCCGCACTGAAAATGCGGAGCTTAGATAACAAGTGCATCCTCGTCTTTTTAACCTCCAGTATGGATTTTATGCCGGACGCCTTCTCCTGCCACGCCTTTGAATATATCACCAAGCCTTTCTCTCCACAGCGCATCTTTGGGGTTCTCACGGATATTCTGGGAGTGCTTCCCCCGCCGCAGAAATACATAGAGGTGATAAGCGACAGGAAAACCGTCCAGATATTCCTTGACGAAGTTGCGTCCGTTGCCACGGACGCACATTACCTTGACATCGTCCTTACAGATGGGGGAAAGCTGCGCTGCCGCATGACCATGACGGAATTCTTGGATCTGACCGGCAGAGACGCCCGCTTTCTTCCCGTCAACAAAGGAATCACCATAAATGCCGATTACATCCTTGAATTTGGAGACAACTGCTGCATACTGGAAAATGGTGCACAGTTTCCGATCCGTGTACGGGACCGCCTGAAAATTGAGCAGGCAGCGAGGGATTACAATTTCAGGAAGATACGTGAGCGCCAGGCGCACTTTGCCGGACGCCCTGTGCCAAACGGCATCAGAAAGGGAGACCGAACATGGATATGAACAGATGGCTGTCGGCGCTGCCACAGTTTTTGATACTGCTGCCTTTTGCGGCATCCTGCTACTATACAATGAAGAACCAGATGAGGCACACACCAGTTAAGACGGCCGCGCTATGCACGGCTGTCCTGCTTCCATACGCTTTTCTTTGCTCATGTCTCTGCGCCATGCTGCGGGTTGAGGCAAACGTCATCCTCCTGCCGTCCCTCATCCTGTTCTTTTTCCTATACCGCCGCACCGTAACGGCCAGCCTGTCAAAGTGCCTTGCCGTCTATGTGGGCGTCTGTGCCGTACAGACCTTCCCGGCGCAGTTTGCCTATGCCTTTGACTCTTACCTGCACCCATTGTCTGGCGCTCCAGATTTCTCCATGGAAGCGGCTTTTTTCCGGCTTGGGCTTTCCTGCCTGGTCGCAGCCTCTTTCGCATGGCCGGCCTGCCGATATTTTTTCCAGATGGTTGACTGCCTGGACCTCCCGAAAATATGGTACTCGACAGTCGCATTGTCTGCGGTATTCCTTATTTTCAATATATTTGCTGTCCCCAAGTCCTACCGCACTCTCCATACCGGGCGCATGTTTTACCTTTTCCCACTGTTAGAGGGGTGTCTGTTTACGTTCCTTACAGCAATCTACCTGCTTTTCTACTGGGGTACGACGGTCATACTGGATCATGCCAGACTGAAGGAACACACCCAGCTCCTTGAGATGCAGTCCCGTCAGTACCGGACACTGCAGGAGCATATGCGCCAGACTGCCAGGCTGCGCCACGACTTCCGCCATTCCATACACCTGCTTTCCTCCCTTGCGGAAGAAGGCGATATCGGCAGCATCCGGTCACACCTTGCAGAATATGAAATCAGCCTTTCTGAAAACACGCCTGTAAACTTCTGCGCCAATGCAGCATTGAACGCGCTGTTTGGTTATTACTACGAAATGGCTGTTTCTGCAGGCATAGACACGGACTGGCGCATTGAGCTGCCGGAACCGCTGCCTGCCGCCGAGCTTGACATGGCTTCCCTGTTTGGGAACCTGATGGAAAACGCCATTGACGGATGCCTTACCATACCGAAAAACAGGCGCTATTTCTGTCTGACCACGGAGATTCGCCACGGCAACAGGCTGTACATCGTTTCCACCAACAGTTTTGACGGCAAGGTACAAAAGGGGAAGGATGGCTATCGTTCCACAAAGCATGGCGGGAAAGGAACCGGACTTATTTCCATCGCTACCGCCGCGGAAAAATACGGTGGATCGGCACAGGCTTCCAATAGCGGCTCGGAGTTTTATGTAGATGTGACGCTGAAAATATGAAAGGATTTCTGAATCCAATTTCATTGATGTAACAAAGCAGAAAGGTATGGTCGTAAATATGAAAAAAATATTGATAGTTCCCTTGACTTTTATATTGATTCTTTCAATCAGTCTTTCAGGCTGCTCAAATCAAACAAATGCAACTGACTATTCTGATAACTCAAACTGGTCATATTTTGAAACGGATACAACAGACACGACAGCAGACGTTTTTTTTGTGTGTCCCACTGTGTATTTTGGCTCAGATGACTCATACAATATGGAGCTTACAGATGAGGATACAAAAGCAGACTTCCTCGGCGCAACTAATATGGAAAAAGAAATCTATGACCGTGACAGCCGTTTCTTTGCGCCGTATTATCGGCAGGTGGGATTGAATGTTTACGCAATGGAAACCAGTGACCGTGAGCAGTATCTTGAACTTGCATTTGATGATGTTAAGAATGCTTTTGAGTATTATTATGAAACCTGTAACGACGGCAGACCGATTATTCTCGCAGGATTTTCACAAGGAGCAGATATGTGTATCAGGCTTATGAAGGAGCTCTTCAAGGATGAGAAGATACAAGATCAGCTAATCGCCTGCTACGCAATCGGTTGGCGTATTACGGAAGAAGAAACCCGGGAGTATCCGCAATTGAAATTTGCCGAAGGCGAAAGCGATACAGGAGTGATTATATCCTTCAACAGTGAAGCAGAGAGCATTGACCATTCCCTTCCTGTTCCGAAGGGAACAAAAACCCTTGCAATCAATCCTCTTAACTGGAAGACAGATTCAGCTATTGCAGACAAAAGTCTTAATCTCGGCGCATGCTTTACAGATTATGATGGCAATATTGTGAAAGAAATCAACAATCTTACAGGCGCATACATTGATGATGTCCGAGGCACATTAAAGGTAACAGATGTAACGCCTGAGGAATATCCTGCCGGACTTGATATATTTGAAAACGGTATTTATCATCTGTATGACTATCAGTTCTTTTATCGCAATTTGCAGAAAAATGTCCAGATACGAATTAATGCCTATTTGTCAAGTCAACTCTCTCGCAGCAAGCTGATGGGGCATTAAACTTGCAATGCAGCGGAGCTGCAGAGTATTCGACCCTCGCGGCAGCCGCCAAATATCCGCGCCAGCGCGGCTGCCCGGCTTGATGCCCGCCGGAGTAATAAACCAGTTTTTCAGGAGAGGAAATAAGCATCAAAGAATTTTTACAGAGCAGTACTGCAAATAGGATTAATTTTCCCCTTTCCCAAATCGGACCTCACAGTCTTTCCGGAAAAAAGACACCCCATAACAATCTATCCTGCGATACCCCTCTGTCCGTAATTCCTCCGCGTATTTCCTGTCATATATCTGCTGCAATGCCTCTTTCGCATCCCGCTCCAAATCATCAATCGAATCCGACACCTTTACTTCCAAAATAAAAGACCTGCCCCGCAGCGAAGGACTCCGCACCATGATATCAGAACGGCCGTTGCCTGACTCACGATTTGATTTCACCAAATAATTTTCACTCTGACTTAATATCCCTGTCAGGAATCCATGATAAAAGTTTTCTGCACTGTCATAGAAGCTGATTGTACGGAAAAGCTGCCCATTCAAGATATCCGCCATCTTCTGGGCATTTCCGTCTTCCATCGCCTGATACAGATCACGGAAATCCTCCTTTTTTATGACGTCCTTCATCCAATTTAAAATGGTATTCTGATAAATCGTCCTCACTTCTACATTTGGAATCCGCACTCGCAAAAAAATAGACGCTTCCTTAAAATATTCACTTTCTTTTGTCAGATATCCCGTAAAATAAAGGAAATTCCACAGGCTCTCCTGATTACTGTGCATATCTCCATAGGTAACTTCCTCATGAACCTGAATGTCTAAGGTTCCACCGCCTAAAAGCAGTTCCATCTGCCCTTTCATTTCCCGGTCAGCCCTTGCAACCAGATCCTTGATAATGTCATTGGAGCTGGTATTGATCCAATAGGGATGGGGAAATGCATCTACATCTGAATACAAATCATACAAAAACTTGATCACACTCCACGGATTATAAACTTCTGTATCCCCAAATAAGTATCCGTCATACCACTCTTTCATTGTTGAAAAACGGGTTTCCACTTCATAATAGGACATCATCTGAAGAACTTCCTGTTCTGTAAATCCAAAATGCTCACTGTATTTTTTATCAAGCACAGAAATAATATTCAGATGATTCAGTCCCGTAAATATACTCTCCTTTGAAATCCGCAGACATCCGGTAATAACTGCAAACTGTAAATGCTGATTCGTCTTCAGCGCAGACTCAAATAATGAGCGGATAAAATCCACCATTTCCTCATAAAATCCTCGAAAATAAGCATTTTCAAGCGGCACATCATATTCATCTATCAAAATCACTGTCTTCTTATCCGTCGCCTGGTGAAGGCATTTGCTTAGAAATTCCAATGCTCCGGAATAATCATCATATTCTGCCCTCCGATCTGCAATTTTTTGGAAGAGCTTCTTATCTTCTTCACTAATTTTTTCATTGGCTAATATATCCTGATGCCTCTGGAACTCATCTGCGACTGCTCTCTTCATCTTGCTGTATGCCGATTCAAAGGTTGGCTGTTTCGCTGATTTCAATGTCAGGTTGATAACCGGATACCCTCCCATGTGTTTTTCATACTCTTTGCCTTGTTCCATAATCTTCAAATCCTGGAAAAGCAATTTATTCTCCTCATTTTTCACCGCGTCACCCGTATCCTCAAAAAAATACCTAAGCATACTGAGATTTAACGTCTTTCCAAAACGTCTTGGCCGAGTAAATAAATTCACTTTTCCTCTCAAGTCCAACAATTCTTTTATCAATAATGATTTATCTATATAGTAATAACCGGACTCCATAATATCCTTAAAGTTTTCCACACCAATCGGTAACGCTTTATTCATCACTGCCGCCTCCATCTAATACTGATTTCCAAATGCCATAATTTCCCTGGTACGCGCCCTCAGGACTCCTCCCACTTCAATCTACTTCATTGGTGACTGCAAAAGACCCTCAGGGCATCCTCTCATTCGGCAGGCCCCTCCTTAAGCCATATGGTCTCTTCTCAGGGCATATTATACCCTATCCCGCTCTATTTCACAATCAATTTCCATGTGGCAGTAATAAAGCCATCTCTGAATACCTTTGATATTCTAAGAGATGGCTTCCGATATTTATATTATTTTCCATATAAACCATTCTATTTTGTTATAACTATATGTACCGTACTCTTGCTAATTCCAAATTTTTTCGCCGTCTGCCTCACCGTAGCATTTTCCTCAATTATATAATTAGCGATATTAACCGCCCGTTCCTCTATGTACCCTTTCAACGAAATTCCCTCATACATTGTTTTTTTATAATGTATGAATGATTTGCCATAGTTATGACAATGCTTCAAAACTTGCTGTATTCAGCCAAAATGCCACAGTAAACCATCCTGCTTTTTTGTTCAAGGAATTTATTTCCAGTCCCGGACCGTTCCCAGGATTTAAATTTTCGTTGTACTAATCAGTAAATAGGTCTATAATAGAAAAAAACAGAATGATTTGGTTTACATTTGGAGGTTTATGGAATGAGACAAAAGAAGAATGCATCAATTTCAAAGAAACGAATTGCAGATGAAATACTCCGCCAGATTGGCGGAAGCGTTATCTTAGTATTTCTGCTGATAGCGGCGGTTGCAATCTGCATGGTAGCATGGCTGAGCATTTCAGCCAGAAAAACAGAGCTGATTCAGGAATCCAATGCAACTGCAAACCAGTTAACTGGATTTTTGGAACAATATACCAAAAGCGTAGAACAGCTTGCCGCCAATCCGGAAATCAAACAGGTCATGCGGGAAACAAAAGCCGGCGGCAATATCGGTCAGGCAGCGCAGAAGGATGCTGTTTTAAACAATCTGTCAAACATTGCCGCCACCGATTCTGAGAATGTTATGGCAGTATGGATTTCTGATCTGGACGCAAGTTCCTTTCTGCAGTCCGACGGCCTGACCAATGAGGAAGCATGGGACATTACAAGCCGGAGCTGGTACAGCTGCATTGAGACAGAACAAACCATTTTAACAGAACCCTATGTGGATTCCACCAACGGGAAAATGGTTTTAAGCGCAGCGGCGCCGGTTTATGACGATGTGACCGGAGATATTCTGGGGGCAGTGGGCATGGATATCACCCTGGACCATATGACTAAAATTATGAGCGAATATAAAATCGGCCGCAAGGGATACATTCTGCTGTTATCGGAAGACGGCATGTTCGTCTACCATCCCCAGAACGACATCATCCAGAAAAATATCAGGGACATAAACATATCAGAAAATGTTACAAATGCAATTGAATCCGGAAAGAACGAATTCCTGAAATACCAAACAGACGGCGTCACCAAATACGGCTCCCTGCAGCATGCCGGAGATACCGGATATATGGCGCTCAGCTGCCTGCCCTCTTCTGAATATTATGCAACGCTGGTTGCAATGGTTCTTGCGCTGATTCTTATTTTTGCGGCTGGAATCACCCTGATAGCATTCAGCATCCGGAAAAGCTCTGCCAGCCTGACCAAACCCATTCTGGATCTGAACCAGACTGCACAGCAGCTTGCAGCCGGGGATCTGAATGTAAACCTTCAGGTTACAAGTGAAGACGAAATCGGAGAGCTGGGCGAATCCATCCAAAAAACCGTCAGCCGTCTGAAAGAATATATTGTATACATTGACGAAACAGCGGACGTGCTGGCGCAGGTTGCCAATGGGAATCTGAACATCAGCCTGAAAAATGATTATGTGGGTGAATTCCAGAAGATAAAAACCGCCCTTCTCAATATTTCCGATTCCATGAATCAGGTTATGGTAGGAATCAACGAAAGTTCCCAGCACGTATCCGTTGGGGCTTCTGAGCTTGCATCCGCCTCCCAGATTCTGGCAGAAGGGGCGGAACAGCAGGCCGCTTCCATTGAACAGCTTACCGCTACCACCGCTACAGTTGCAGAACAGGTGGATAACAGCCGCAAGGAAGCAGAAGCGTCCGCAAAGGCAACCGAACAGGCTGCTGCAATCATTGAAGAAAACCAGGAAAAAATGAAGCAAATGATGGATGCCATGGACAAGATACATGAGACATCCCAGCAAGTTGTAGGTATCATCCAGACTATTGAGGATATTGCTTCACAGACTAATTTGCTTTCCTTAAACGCCTCCATCGAAGCTGCCCGTGCAGGTGAAGCGGGAAAAGGCTTCGCTGTAGTTGCAGACGAAATCGGAAAGCTGGCGTTAGAAAGCTCTGAAGCGGCAAATACCACCAAAGAATTGATCGGAATCTCAATGGAAGAAATCCGCAAGGGAAACGCCATTGCCGGCAGCGCTATGGAATCCCTGAAAGAATCTGTCGCCGCCATCGGCAATGTGAATAAAATGATACAGGAAACGGCGGAAAGCGCAGCGGCACAGGCGGAAAACATGAACCAGCTCCGAATGGGAATTGAGGAAATTGCCCATGGAATCCAGGACAATTCCGCAGCTTCCCAGGAAACTTCCGCCACCTCCGAGGAACTGGCTTCCCAGGCTGAGATGCTGAATCAGATGGTTCAGAAATTTGAACTCAGTGAATAATATTTTCACTGTTTTATAACTTTATTTTGGCAAGGGCATCGGCAAAAGCATTGTTGACCGGTTCCTTTGCCTCCTGTCTCATCTTATTCATATAGCGGTTCACATCTTTTTTGGACACTCCGCCGCCATTTTCTTTTTTCCGCTTCTCAAAGGCGGAAAGCTTCTCCCGATATCCGCAGGCACAGGTAAAACGCCTCTGCTCCCCTTCTCCTACCAGTTCCATTTTTTTATGGCACTGGGGGCAGCGGGCATTGGTGATTTTTGACAAAGTCTTTCGGTAGCCGCATTCCCGGTCCTGGCATACCAGCATCCGGCCGTTTTTGTGATTGACTTCTAAAAGCAGCCTGCCGCATTCCGGGCATTTCTTTCCTGTCAGATTGTCATGCCGGTAAGTTTTGGAAGAAGCTTTAATATCTCCGACAATATCTGCCGTATAACTTCGGATTTTCGCCTCAAAATCTTTCTTTTTGGCTTTTCCGCAGGCAATATCGGAAAGCTCCTGTTCCCATTTCGCTGTCAGTTCCGGGGAAGTCAGGCCCTTTGGCGCTAACTCCAACACCTGCCTGCCCTTGGAGGTCAGATGAATGTACTGATCTTTCTTTTCTAGCATAAAGCTGTTAAAAAGCTTTTCAATGATGTCGGCCCGGGTGGCCACCGTTCCCAAACCTCCCGTTTCTCCCAATGTCTTTTTTAAGCTTTTATCTGCGCTTTCCATATATTTCACAGGATTTTCCATGGCGGCAAGCAGCGTAGCTTCGGTAAAGGGCAGCGGCGGCTTTGTTTTTCCTTCGCTGATGTTTCCCTCACCGAACAGAATTTTCTGTCCTTTGGTAAATTCCGGCATCTGATCCAGGATTTCCTCTCTGCTGCTTCCCTTTTCCCACAGCTCCTCTTCTGATTCCTCCTGGAATGCCCCTTCCTCTTTCTGAAGGCTTCTGATTTCCTGCCAGCCGGGATAACGGACAATTTTCCCTTTTGCCGTAAAACGCTCCCCTTCGCAGACCGCCGTCACTTCTGTCTGTTCATACTCGCAGGGCGGAAGCAGAACCGCCAGGAACCGGGAAATCACCAGCTCATAGATTTTCCGCTCTCCATATTCCAGTTCGCTGAGGCTGACGCCCTGCTCCGTGGGAATAATGGCATGATGATCGGAAACTTTCTTGTCATCCACAAAAGATTTATTTCCCTTTATGGGAGATTTCAGCAATTTCGCGCAGATCGGCCCGTAGACTCCGCCCCGGCAGGCTTTGATCCGTTCCGGCAGCGTCTCCACAAGATCCTGCGTCAAATATCTGGAATCTGTTCTGGGATAAGTGACTGCCTTATAATGTTCGTAGAGACGCTGCATATAATCCAGCGTCTGCTTGGCGGAAAAGCCGTAGAGCCTGTTGGCGTCCTGCTGCAGAGAAGTCAGATCATACAAAAGCGGCGCATAAGATTTCTGCTGTTTTTTCCTCACATCCTCTACCACTCCGGCGCTGTTTCTCACTTTATCGCTGATTTTTGTGATTTCTTCCCGGGAACCGACAGTTGCGCCGTTATGCTCCGTTCTCCAGTGAAACCAGATTCCATTTCCCTTTACTTTCAGACTGTAATAAGGCTGGGGTTTAAATTCCCGAATCAGAGCCTCCCGTTTGGCAATAATGGCAAGGGTAGGCGTCTGGACTCTGCCGCAGGAAAGCTGTGCATTATGCTTGACCGTAAGGGCCCTGGTGGCATTCAGTCCCACCAGCCAGTCCGCTTCTGCACGGGCTACGGCGGCTTCATATAATTTCTGGTATTCTCCTGCATCTTTCAGATGGGCAAACCCCTGCCGGATGGCCTTATCTGTCACAGAAGAAATCCACAGCCGCTTCATAGGCTTTCTGACGCCTGCCTTCTTGATAATCCAGCGGGCCACCAGTTCGCCTTCCCGGCCTGCGTCGGTGGCGATGATAATCTCACCCACATCCTTGCGGTACATCTGAGTCTTTACTGTCTGGTACTGCTTTCCGGTTTTCTTAATCACCTGGATTTCCAGTTTCTGGGGCATCATGGGCAGCGTTTCCATTTTCCAGGTTTTCCACTGTTCCCCGTAGCTTTCCGGATCGGAGAGCTCCACCAGATGTCCCAGCGCCCAGGTCACCACATAATCTTTTCCTTCCAGAAATCCATTGCCGCCTTTGCTGCATCCCAGCACCCTGGCAATATCTCTGCCCACACTTGGTTTTTCTGCAATCACTAATGATTTCATTTCGCTACCACACTTTCTTAATATCTTCCCTGTTTACCTCATAACGGCTGCAGAATTCCTGCAGATCTCCTTCGCCCCGGATTAACATGGCCTCCTCAAATTTCCCGCTTTCTTTGTCTTTAAATCCGGCCACCTGTTCTCCGGTGCAGATGCTGGCACGGATGACGGGTATCTGCCTTGTGGGGTTATAAGGTTTTATTTCCGTATGCTGTCTTTTCTTTCTTCCAAACATTCTGTTCTCCTTCCCTGCTCTTAGGAACTGTCCCGAAATAACTTCCCGATAGCCCGCAGGATTTTTCTTCGATGGCATTGTTCAACAATCGGGCGCATAGCGGGCTATGTAACTGATTGTTGAACGATGCAAGCGGAGAAAAAGACAAGGAATATGGGAAGTTATTTTGGGACAGTTCCTTACTTCTCACCAAACATGCGGTATTTGGGTCAAACTGCTATCGTTTCCTGGTTCCCCGGCAGCCCGGAAAATTGCTGCATCCGTAAAATTCCCCGTATTTTCCGCTGCGTCTTACCATCTCTGCGCCGCACAGCGGACAGCGGATATCCGAAGAAACCGGCTGTATTTTCTGCAGAATCTTCCCCAGTTCTTCATAGCAGCTCTGATTCATGATACAGTCGTTCAGGGCACGATGCGCACCCTCTGTGCCGAGCCCGAAATACTCCGCTACATCCGTCAATCTGTGATGGGAAAGCTGAGGCAGGCATTTTCTTGACAGATAAAGAGTGTCTATGTAATCATTGTTCACTTCCGCCCCAAGAGTTTCCATAGCTGCGTCACAAATAAAATTCAAATCAAAGGTATGGATATTGTGGCCCACCAGAATGTCATTTCCAATAAAATTCAAAAACCCCTGAACAGCCTCTTTCATCTTCGGCGCATCTTTTACCATATCGTCCGTAATGCCGTTAACTGCCGTCGCCCCTTTTGGAATATGCATTTCAGGATCTACCAGCGTTGTGTATCGCTCCGTCACTTTATGGCTGCGCACTTTTACAGCGGATATTTCTATAATCCGATCAAATCCCTGCCGGATTCCTGTGGTCTCCAAATCAAATACCACATAATCTTCTGTATATCTGGTCAGCCGTTTTCCTCTGTTTTTCACCATTGCTTTTCTCCCTTCTGTTACAGATTGATTATAAAGGGATTTGCCAAACTTTGCAACTGTTGAAGGGAAAATCTCCGATACCCGGCGCGTCTGAAAATATTGCTGGGCAAGATTTCACATTGACAGCACACCCCTGAAATGCTATGCTGAATTCAGAGGATTTGAACAGTTCCGTTCGGAGGGCCGCAGCTTTTCGCTCAGCCTGGAACTGACAAAAAACAGGAGGCCAAAGATGAAAAAGATGAAAAAACAAATTTCCAAACCGGCAAAGACGGAAAAGAAGCAAAATCAGAACCAGAGCCTTCAGAAACTTCTGATTTCACAGGTCACGCGCCTGTTTCTGCTGTCAGTCATCACACTAATTGTTGTATCCGGCATATTTATGTATTTCAGTAATATGAACACACTTCATGAAATGGCAAATGTGGCGTTAAACTCAACCTCTTCCGCCGTAGAACAGACGCTGCACACTTTGGAAGTAAATGCACTGAATGTGGCTTCTTTAGAAACCATCCGGGATACCGGCGCATCCAAGGAGGAAAAATTAGAAGCCATGGAAAATGTCCGTTCCCAGAATAATTATGATGAAGTAGGATTTGTGGAACTGAACGGACAGGGCTATTCCAATTATGGGGATTTCGACTTTAATGACCAGCTTCATTTCCAGACAGCCTCCAAAGGGGATGTCTTTGTAGGCGAGCCGATTATCAACCGCCTCAACGGCGATATCATCATTATAAGCGGCGCACCGGTTTACAACGACGACAAAATTGTCGGCACTGTCTATATTGTGGATCTGGTTGCCTCTGTCAATGATAAAATCGGAGAAATCACATTCGGCAAAACAGGACACGCCTATATTATCAATAAAGAAGGCACTGTTATTTTCCATAAAGATCCACAGAAAATCGCAGATCAATCCAATGCCATTTCCCAGACGGACGGGAAAAACCCTTCCCTGGCAAAGGCAACTGAAAAGATCCTTTCCAGCGCTGAATCAGGCACCATCACCTACCGGCAGAACGGCAAAAGCATGTTTGCAGCTTACTGCCCGGTAAAAGGCCACGAGGACTGGCGTCTGATTATTACTGCGCCGAACCGGGAATTTACATCCATAGTTTTGATTTCCGTACTTGTCAACAGCATCATCGGCATCCTGCTTTTAGCGGTCAATATTTCCCTGACGGCGCGCAAAATCAAAGACATTATTCATCCGGTGGATTCTGTGACAGAACGTCTGGTGAAACTTGCCGAAGGCGATTTAAAAACACCGGTTGAAATCATAAACACCGGAAATGAGCTTACGATTCTCTCCAATAACCTCAATGATACCATCCAGAGCCTGAATCTGTATATTTCTGATATTACCAGGGTGCTCGCACAGTTGTCGGACGGAAATCTGGACATTCAGACAGAAGCCAACTTCACCGGAGATTTTGTCAGCTTAAAGGAATCCATTGACACCATTGTGAGTTCCCTCAACGAAACCATGACACAGATGAACAGCGCTGCTGATCTTGTGGCAGATCACTCAGACGGCACTTCTCAGGGCGCCAAAAACCTGGCAGACAGCACCACCGATCAGGCAAGCGTGTTAGAAGAGCTTACCGCAAGCATTGCAAATGTCTCCGAACAGGTAAGGCTCACGGCAGATAATGCTTCCCTGGCAAACCTGCGTTCTCTGGAGGCTGAGAAAAACGTAGAAACCTGCAACCTGCAGATGCAGTCCATGATTAACGCCATGGCCGATATCAAAGCCGGTTCTGCCAAAATCAGCGACATTATCAAAAATATTGAGGATATTGCAGAACAGACCAACCTGCTGTCCTTAAATGCCGCCATAGAAGCGGCCCGGGCCGGAGAAGCCGGAAGAGGATTCTCTGTTGTTGCGGAGGAGGTGCGCAGCCTCGCAGAAGAAAGCGCAAAAGCAGCGCAGAACACGGCACAGTTAATTTTACAATCCATTGAAACGGTGGAGAACGGTACAAATATTGCCAATGAGACAGCCGAGTCTCTCACTCACGTAGTAAACAACACCAGTGAAATTAACGGCATTATTGCAGAAATCGCAGAAGCGGCAAGAGAACAGGCCGCAGCCATTGAGCAGATTAATACAGGGTTCGAACAGATGTCTGACGCAGTTACCACCAATTCCATGACTGCACGGGAAAGCGCATCTTCCAGCGAAGAATTGGCAAATCAGGCACAGAATTTAAAAGGACTGATCAGCCGGTTTTCGTTAAAAAAGTAAGGAACTGTTGCAGAACCTGCACAGAAAGGATCCACCCCATGTCAGAATATCAAAGGCTCACCCACGAATTTGATCCTGTTTTTCAGAAAGACTCCAAAATCCTGATTCTGGGCACCTTTCCTTCCGTAAAGTCCAGAGAACAGCATTTTTACTACGGTCATCCCCAGAACCGATTCTGGAAGGTTCTGGCCGCCATCACCGGCGAACCGGTTCCTGAGTCTATTCCGGAAAAAAAGCATTTTCTGCTGTCCCATGGCATCGCCCTCTGGGACGTTATTTTAAGCTGTGACATTATCGGCTCTTCCGACAGCAGCATCCGCAATGTAGTTCCTGCCGATATCCCCGGCCTGCTGAGGCAGGCCTCCATTCAGGCTGTCTTCGGAAACGGCAGCAAAGCATGTGAACTTTACAAAAAATACACCGTGCCCATGCTGACGGCTTCTCCGGCAGATTCCGGCGGGAGCCTTTCTTTGACAGGCGGCTCTTCTCCGGCAGATTCCGGCAGTCGCCTTTCTCTGACAGACGGCTCTTCTCCGGCAGATTCCGACAGTCGCCTTTCTCTGACAGGCGGCTCTTCTCCGGCAGATTCCGGTGGAGCCCATCCGCTGACAGACGGCCTTTCTCCGTATGCCTCCATACAGAAACTTCCTTCCACCAGCCCTGCCAATGCCGCCTGGAATCTGGAACGGCTGACAGACTACTGGAAACAGGCCACAGAACCCTATCTGTTACTCCGTCGGTCAAATACAGGTGAATTTTACTCAGAATCAGAATAATTTTTTATCCTCCAGTCTCCGTCCATCCAGCACAGCCTCTGTCAGCCTGTCGCCTTCATAACTGAGTTTCAATGAGAAAAAGGGCGCATCCGCCAACAACAGCCGAAAAAATATCTTATCGCCCTCCCAGATATTCAAAGAAAGCGCCTGCTCTTTTTCTATCCATTCCAGCGTCCCCTCATCGCATTCTGTCAGTGTCCCCTCAAAACTATCCGCTGTATAAAGACACATGTATTCTACTGGCCATCCCTCTGCGGAAAAGGTAATAAACCCCCGGAAAGCATAACCGGTCAGAGTCAGCCCGGTCTCTTCTTTCACTTCCCGCAGCAGACATTCTTCCGGGCTTTCTCCCGGTTCAAAATGCCCGCCGATTCCAATCCATTTATCCCTATTGACATCCTGCTCTTTTTTTATCCGATGGAGCATCAGATATTTCCCGTCCCGTTCGATGTAGCAAAGGGTTGTTAAATTTGATTTTCCCATAATTATTTCAACATATACCTCTCATTCATCACATCTTTCAATGCATCATAAGGCACCTCAATCTCAATGACGCCTGTTGCATAAGCGGTCAGCATATAGGGATTGCAGATCACTACCAGACCTTTGTCATTCAAATAAAATACATCCTCTGTCAGAACATCCGGCACAAAGCTTTCATAATCTTCCAGCAGCCCGTCTTTATACGGTTCTTCCGTAATTTTTTTCAAAATATGCTCTTCCACAATTTTTCCGGCCTCTGCCTGATCCGTAAAAATATCTGACAATGACAGAAGTTTTCCGGTAGAGGCGTCAAAACAGTAAGATGAAGTCCAGGTATTGGGATGGGGCGTTCCCTGCCACTGATAATTCTGGGACTCAATACTTAAAATCTTCGTGGAAGAATAGACCATCTTGTAAGTGGCTCCGTATCCATAACCTGTCCAATCTTTTTTCTCTTCCTCTGACAATTCCTCATAGGCGCTCCTTGCCAGTTCTGCATCTTCCTCAATATAAGCCTGTGCTTCCGCATGCTTTTGCTCAAAAGCCATATTTATTTTCTCGGCTGCAGCTTCATTTTCCGGAATGGAAACCACAGGGCTGTTTTCCGTAACAGAAAGAAGCAGCGCGCCGCTTGTCTCATCTGTAATATCTTCAGAATAATCCACAAATGTCACTTCCGGAGCCTTGGTCAATTCCACCCCGGCTTCCTCTGCAAAATCCGTTTTCTTTTCTTCCTCTTTTTCTTCTTCATCTGTCTTTGTTTCCTGCTTATCGTCCGTCTTTTCTTCCTGCTTTTTAGTATTTTCTGCTGTATTTTTCCCGGAACAGGCAGTAAACAGCAGACAGATTCCCAATCCAAATAACAGTAATTTCTTCTTCATCTGCAAAATCTCCTTTCCTGTAATCGCCATGATGGACTGCTGCCGCACTTCTTTATGTCTGCACAGTATCTTCTCCATGCTGCCCGTTAGGTTTCAGGAAAACGGCAGTTGATCCGGTACATATGGTTCAGCGGCCCATTTCCCTTTCCAAGATTCATTCCGTCTGCAATAGCCCCGGTAATATACTCTTTCGCCATTCTTGCGCTTTCTTCCTTTCCAAACCCCTGGGCAAGCCCGCAGGCAATGGCAGAAGACAGGGTGCACCCTGTCCCATGCGTATTGGAATTGTCAATATGCGCGCCGGAAATCCACAGTGGCTCGCCTTCCAGGTACAGTAAATCATCTGCAAAAGATTCGTCATGGCCGCCCTTTAAATATAACACACCCTTGTATTGTAACGCAAACTCCCTTGCCGCCGCAACCCTTTCTTCCTTTGTTTTTATAGTTGTTTTCAACAACAGCTCCGCTTCCGGCAAGTTGGGGGTATAAATCTCCGCCAGGGGAAGCAGTTCTTTCTGATAATAAGACAGAGCCTCCGGTTCCATCAGATTCCTGCCGCTGGTGGACACCATAACTGTGTCCATCACCACATGCTTTGCCTGCCAGTATTCCAGGCTTTTTTTTATGGCTTTCATCTGGGAAATTCCCGGGATCATGCCCAGCTTCACAGCATCCGGCACGATATCCGTAAAGACGCATTCCAACTGTTTCTCTAAAAAATCAGGGGATACCGGCACAATCTCCGCTACCCCCATTGTATTCTGCGCTGTCAATGCAGTAATCACGCTTTCTCCATACAGGCCATGGGCCGCAATGGTCTTTAAATCCGCCTGAATGCCGGCGCCGCCGCTGCAGTCGCTTCCCGCTATTGTAAGCACTGTTTTCACATTCATTCCTCCGTTTCTGCAGATTCGTTTTACGGCTCTCTCCGGATTACAGAACCGCCGCTTCTGCCTGCTCTAACAACTGGCGTATCTTAACGGTTTCCGCTCCGGGATCTTCGGCTTTCAGAATTCCTGCTGAAATTGCCAGTCCGCTGGCTCCCAGAGAAAGGGGCTTCCTGCAATTCTCTGCATTGATTCCCCCCACCGCCACATTGGGAATGGGCGCAGACTGCAGAATTCGCCGATACGTCTCTTCTGAAATAGGGACAGCATCTTTCTTTGTCTCAGTAAAAAACCAAGCGCCGCTGCCCAGATAATCTGCCCCATCCTCCATGGCCTGTTTTGCCTGCTCCGGCGTTTTGGCGGTGGCTCCGATAATTCCCTGGGCTCCCAGAAGCTTTCTGGCATCCTTCACAGGAACATCTTCCTGCCCTAAATGGACTCCGTCCGCCCCGCTTAACAGAGCAATGTCCAGCCGATCGTTAATAATCAGCCTGGTACGGTATTTGTCCGTCATTTCCCGCAGCCTTTTGGCCCGCAGCAGGTATTCAGCGGAAGAAATATCTTTCTCACGAAGCTGAATATAGTCCGCTCCGGCCTTCAAGACGGCTTCTATTTTAGCTTCTCCGTAGGAAAAGTCCGCAATCAGGTATAGCCACTTTTTCATTTGGTTCTCCTTTCGTTACAATTTAAAGATGATTCGTTTTGGCTCTGTAATATGCTTGCTTTTATATGATCATCCAGTCTAAAAAATTCGTATCAGATAATAGGCTCAGGGCGTTCAGCAACGCAACTTTGGCCGCTCCGTATCCTTCGGTCATACCTGCCTGTTCCAACGCAAATGACATGCCCAGAGAAGCTGATACAGCGGCTAATTTCAGGGACTGCAGCGCATTATCCTTTAGACCTGCCGCGCTCTGTACTTTTCTTTCCGCAATATTGCTGCAAAATCCTGACGATTTTTTTGTCAGTTCTTCAACCGTATCTCCTCTGTCTCCTGACAACTCTTTTTTCTGTTCTTCAACCGTATTGCCTCTGCTTCCTGACGATTCTTCTATCAGTTCTGCGGCTGCGCAGCAGCATGCCCCTGTCACTGCTCCTGCCAGGCACCCGGCGCCTACTATGTTCCAACGGCTCACCGCTCTGTGAGGAATCTGTATGGTTTCGCCCTCCCACAAAATCTCATCGGTTTTTCCGGTGACCAGATATACTCTGCCTGGGGGAATCTGACGGACCAAAGAGCGTTCTTCTAAGGAATCTATTCCCTCCCTGGTCAGCTTCCTCTGCTGAATACTGTACAGTTCTGAACGGTTTCCCTTAAGAATTCCCTGCCAGGACAGTTCCAAAAGCTCCTGCACTGCCTGCATCCGAAACTGAGAGGCGCCGCAGCCCACCGGATCCAACACAAGCGGCCTGCCTGTTTCTGTCCCCTGCATCAGCGCAAGTTTGGCCGCTTTCTGTTTTTCTTTCGTCAGCTGCCCCAAATTAATCACGCATCCGTCCGCCTGAGATACAATCTCCGGCATTTCCTCCGTAGCTACCGCCATCAGGGGCCGGGCTCCCAACGCAGCCAGACCGTCTGCACACAAAGCGGCGGAAACTGTATTGGGAATCATATGAACCAGATAGTTCCGGGCCCGGATTCTTACAAATATCTCCGCAATCTGCTCCGGCGCATATCCAAACAAATTTCCTCTCAGATTCCTTGCCTTCACTGCTCTGTCCCTTTCAGCATTCCCTGCAGATAAGGAACTGCACCGGATCGGTACATGGCGCCAAGCAAAACTGCCGCCAAAATGCATCCCCCAGCCGTACTGATGAAGAAAGGAAGCACATAGGTAAACAGCGCAGCTTCTTGGTTGCCCAACAGCAGGCTGGCAATGGGATAACAAAGCATTCCTCCGATGATGCCTGTCCCCAGAATTTCCCCTAAAAAATTAGTCCATATCTTTCCCGTATACCGAAACAGAACAGCTCCCAGAAAGGCCCCTGCCATACTGCCCGGAAATGCCAAAAGGCTTCCTGTCCCCATCAAATTCCGGATCAGCGCAGTGGAAAACGCAAATCCCACGGCATAGGAGGGCCCCAGAAAAACTCCGGCCAGCACATTTAAAAGATGCTGGATGGGAAAACACCTGGAAGCCCCTATAGGAATGGAAAATGCCGACAGGCTGACGCCCAGGGCAGTCATCATGCCCGCAACCGCCAGTTTTCTAATATTTACCTTCATATGTCCTCCCATATTACAAAATATCAATATACTCTCCGGACAGCGCTTTGTTCATGCTCCTCACGGCACAGAATTTCCCGCACATGGAACAGGTGTCATCATGTTCAGGCTTTCGGTCTTCCCGGATTTTCTTTGCTGTCTCAGGATCCATGGCGCATTCCCACTGAGCTTCCCAGTCTAAGGCACGCCTTGCGTCTGCCATTTTATCATCCAGCTCTCTGGCTCCTCTGACGCCCTTTGCAATGTCCGCCGCATGGGCTGCAATCTTAGAAGCCATAATTCCCTGCCTGACATCCTCCACATTGGGCAGCGCCAAATGCTCTGCCGGCGTTACATAGCACAGAAAAGCTGCGCCGTTCTGCGCTGCAATGGCTCCGCCGATGGCTGAGGTAATATGGTCATATCCCGGCGCAATATCTGTCACAATGGGTCCCAGCACATAGAAAGGAGCGCCCATGCAGATCGTCTGCTGCAGTTTCATATTGGCTGCAATCTGATCCATGGGCATATGTCCCGGTCCTTCCACCATCACCTGCACATCCTTTTCCCAGGCCCGCTTGGTCAGTTCTCCCAGGCGCACCAGCTCTTCTATCTGGCACACATCCGATCCGTCCGCCAGACAGCCCGGACGGCATGCGTCTCCCAGAGAAATGGTAACATCATATTCCCGGCAGATTTCCAGAATTTCGTCAAAATACTCATAAAAGGGATTTTCTTCCCCTGTCATACTCATCCAGGCAAACACCAGAGAGCCGCCTCTGGATACAATATTCATTTTCCGTTTATGTTTTTTAATCTGCTCAATGGTTTTTCTGGTAATGCCGCAGTGCAGCGTTACAAAGTCTACGCCGTCTTCTGCATGAAGCCTGACCACATCAATGAAATCTTTGGCCGTCAATGTGGCAAGATCTCTCTGATAATGAATGACGGAATCATACACCGGCACGGTTCCTATCATAGCGGGGCATTCTGACGTCAGCTTTCTCCGAAATGGAATGGTATCCCCGTGAGAAGACAGATCC
This sequence comes from Eubacterium sp., assembly GCA_021769425.1. Taxonomy (GTDB): domain Bacteria; phylum Bacillota; class Clostridia; order Lachnospirales; family Lachnospiraceae; genus Petralouisia. The sequence continues at coordinate 99,632 of JAETSX010000008.1, read as the reverse complement.
ATAATGGCATGAGCCCCCAGATTTACTGCTTCCATGACTTTTTCCATTTCCACGTCATAGTCCTTACAGTCTCTGGACACTCCCAGATTCACGTTGATTTTGGTGCGCAGCATGGAACCTACTCCTTCCGGATCAATGCAGGTATGGTTCTTGTTGGCACAGATTGCCACCTTCCCCTCTGCCACCAGCGGCATCAGTTCTTCCGGCGTCATCCGCTCCTTGGCCGCCACTTTCTTCAATTCTTCCGTTACAATGCCCTTGCGGGCCGCTTCCATCTGCGTTGCATATTCTCTCATTATATAATCCTCCTTATTGTCCTGCTCTTTGGACATCTGAGACGCCTTGGCAAATCCTTGTAACAAAGTGGGCAAACCCACCTCAACTTCCCCTAATCCCTCACTCATAAGGGACTTGAACGGTTTGCCGCGCCGAGCACGGTCGCTTTAGCGACATCATACCCTTCGTGCGAGTATCCTCGCTTCGCTGGGGCAGACCCTGCGCATAATATTTTTATATCATAGGAAATCATAGACTTTAGTGCCTCACAGTAACAAGGTCTTTCTTATAAGATAAAAAGACGCTCCTGTATACGAGCGCCTTCTGAATCTTCTGAATAGTTACGCTCCCTACGACAGTATTAACTGACAGGTTCAAAGAGTCAGGTTTTAACCTTCTCAACCGCGCCTGCGGTCCCTCTGCGTTCTGTGATCAATGCTAATATTATATGATTTTCATTCTATTGTCAATCACAACTGTTACTGATTGTATTCCTCTATGATAGGCGGTATCTGAGACATCATAAGATCAATGTCCTCAAACATAGCGCTCTTGGTAGTTCCCAACTTGCTGGCATACTCAATATGCTCCATCACCTTCTGATAATGCTCCCTGGTCTGATCAAAAAATCCGCACAGAGACTGCAGTGATGAACTGGACTGGTCAATGACGTCGGAAATCTCCTCCTGCACCGTCTCCGCTCCTTCTGCTGCCTGGGTAATCTTATCAAACATCTCATATGTATCATTGACTTTGTCAATGCTTGCTTCCAATGCCTGCTGGGAAGCGCTGATGCTCTCATTCAGCTTATCTGTCCCCTGCTCCACATCTCCAATGCTGGCATTTACCTCGGCCACAAGCTTCTTGATCTCATCTGCCAATGCCTTTACTTCCACTGCCACTACAGCAAATCCTTTGCCCTGTTCGCCGGCTCTGGCTGCCTCTATGGTGGCGTTCAGCGCAAGCATATTGGTCTGATCGGCAATCGTTACAATCTTGCCGGTGCACTTCTTGATATTCTTCACAGCTTCCATGAAATCTCCGAAGGTGTGTTCCATTTCCCCAAAATGAGACTCCACTTCCCGGGAACTGTTCTTTAGTTCCTCCACACCGTTCTGGGCCTGACTCACCGACTGGGCAATCTCGCTTTTCACTTCTGTAAACTGTCCGGACGCCTGATTGATACTGGAAAAGGTATCTCCAAAATCCTGCAGCCGTTCCTGAAAATTCTCTGATTCGTGAAGCACCTGATCGAAGGATTTGCTTACCACGCTTAATTCCTGCAGAGAATTCACTTCTTTCTGCACAAGTTCTGTGTGATATCCTTTCAAGCTTTCCATTACATATAATACGGGATAAAGACCCTTCTTCTGTTTTTTCACGGCCTTTTTGGGACCTTTTTTGGCAAATAGCATCTTTTTCCCCCTTTACTCAAATACCACACAGGTCATAGACTGGTTGACAAACCGGTTGTTATAGTGCTCCCCGTATCCAACCAGACCTGCATGATTACCAAGAGTTCCCATATCCAGCAGATATTCCTGCATGTAATGGTTTTCGCTGAACATCAGATACCGAAACAGACAGTTCACGGAAAATACGCCGGAAATCTTCGGAAAGTCCCGCTGAATAGTCTGAATGGTATTTTTTACAATGCCCTTGTAATCTCCCAGTTCCAGAAGAATCAGCACATCCGAGTCATTCACCTGCCTGAAACAGGCAAGTGCATTTCCATCCACTTCTTTAATGGATATGATGCAGGTTTCATCCCCGTCAATCCTTCCAAAGGGATTCTTAAACGTCTGGCTGGTAATCTGCTGTTCCGTTACTTTCAAAATACTCTGATATACCTGCTTGGCAGGCTTCCCATTTAATTCTCCGATCACATATTTGGCTCTGTTGGTCTTAGACGCAATAAAACGGTAATTTCCCATCTTATGATAGATATTTTCCTTATACGCCTTCACCCGTCCTCCCCGGTTCTTGATCAGGGCATAGGCCACCGCATCCTCATAAATCTTCCCGTTAGCCGACACTTTTCCTGCGTCGCCGGTGCCTCCCACCAGTGAAATGCCCCTGTGCTTTAGCACACTGTATACCGTAGTCAATGCACAGGCGTCGTTACCGGAACAAAAATCCAGGCAGATAGTGTCATTCCTGGAAGCATCCACTCTCTCCACATCCCTCTGCAGCCGTTCAATGTATTTCACCGGCATCACGGACACTTCTTCCAACACATCGGCTGCCGCAGAAATGCCATCATAAAATGCAACCAGACCCACACCTTTTTCCACCACTCTGGTATCATAACTCATTCCGATGCACCCGATACTGGGCACACCGGGAAAAAGCTCTTCTAATTGACGCACATGCGCTTCAAACTGTCCCTCATTTGACATCAGCAAAATCATCTGAGGGCTTTTCAGCCCCTTGACTGCTTCCTTCAAATCTCCCTTCTGGCTCATACCATAAAACTGTTTCACTTCGTTATCCCTTTCTGTATAAATCAAATATATAGAAATTCTGACATTACTATCTTACCTTATTTAAAGCGCCAGGTCAATCATTATTCGCTATTTTTCTCCCTTTTGGAGCGTCTCCAGAGCCTTTAATACCTGATTGTCATGCAATGGATTATATTCCTCGCCCTCTGCCTCCTCCTGATACTGATACTCCAGCTGGATATCCGGTTCAATGCCCACTCCGTGGATATAATTTCCCTTGGGCGTAAAATATTTTGCCATAGTCACCTTCACGGCGCTTCCGTCCTCCATGGGAATAATCGTCTGAACAATGCCTTTTCCAAAAGACGTGGTTCCAATCAGCGTTCCGTGTTCATAATCCTTGATGGCCCCTGCAAAAATTTCTGATGCGCTGGCGCTGTTGCCGTTAATTAATACCGCCATGGGAAGATTCACGCATTTTGCGTCTGATTTGTACTCAGAGCGGTTTCCATATTTGTCCTCCGTATACACCAGCAGCCCCTCCGGCAGAATCGCGTCTAACATTGCACACACAGACTGAAGCACTCCGCCCGGATTATCCCGCAAATCCACAATGACGGACTCCATGCCCTGTCCTTCCAGATCATTCCAGGCCTCCTGAAACTGTTCCGGCGTAGACTCAGAAAACTCCGTAATCTGAATAAATCCAACCTGACCTTCCAGCATCTGATGCTGCACCGTAGGCACCTCAATCTGGCGCCGCTTTACATCCAGTTCGATATGCTCCTTCTCACCGCTGCGCAGCAGTTCCAGATGCACCGTTGTGCCTTCTTCTCCTTTAATATGAGTCACCAGCTCTGACAGCTCCATGCTGTCTCCTTCAATGTCCCCCACCTTTACAATTACGTCTCCGTCCTTCACTCCCGCTTCTTCTGCCGGAGTTCCCGGGTAAACATGGAGAATTGTGACAATTTTCGTATTGATGTTCTGAGTCAGCACCGCACCGATTCCATAATAAACTCCGCTGGTGCTTTCGGTAAGGGAACGGTACTCTTCCGCCGTGTAATAGGCAGAATAGGGATCTCCCAGTCCATCCACCATTCCGGCGTACATGCCTTCCACCAGCGCTTCCTCATCCACCTCTTCATAGTAATACTGATCAATCAAATCCGCAATTTCACCGGATTTCTTCTCCACGCTTTTTTCAGAAACCGCTTCCCTGCTGCTGTCTTCCTTTTGAGAGAGCGTATTTTTCCGAAAGCCGGCGCTGACGCCCAGCCAGATTCCTCCGGCCGCCAAAGTAACTGCAAGCAGCGTCGCAAGCGCTCCCACTGCAACTCCTTTGCCAAAATTCGATTTCTGTTTCCTGGGCGGTTCAAAATATTCCTGATTGTCCATAATCTGTGATTCCTCTTTTCTGCAACCTGATTTCTGCATATTATATCAAATAATTATGTCTTTCTCATGAACTTATACTCATGAGCATACTTATTTGCCAAATCATTTGCTTTTTTCTCAAAGCTGTGAAAGATCTGTCGGCAAATGATTTCTCTCACGGGTATATGCCGCTGATCCCTAAACGTTCAAATGTTTGCGGATAGTCAGGCGGCTTCCTAAAAATCCGATTCCCACTCCGAGAATCAGCCCCACCGGAACCAGGGTGGAAAACACTTTATTTACCGGCAGAAATTCCAGCACTCCGCTTAACCAGAGGAATTTTTCACCCACATATACAATAATTCTCCGATACATCTGATATAACACCAAAAGAGGAAGGGCAGAACCGATGAGGCCAATCAAAATTCCCTCCACAATAAAAGGCGCCCGCACAAAGTAATCCGTCGCGCCGATTAATTTCATAATGGCAATTTCCTCCCGGCGGACTGCAATTCCGATGGTAACGGTATTGCTGATCAAAAATACTGCCACACACAGCAGAATCAGGATAATCCCCGCTGACACATAGCCAATCAAACGGTTAAAATCTGTCAGGGTATGGGCCGCCAGATCCGAGCTTTTTACCTCCTTGACCCCGTCTAAAGACTGAACAAACGTAACCAGGGATTCCTGCATGGAAATGTCATTCATATAGACCTCGTAATGGGCGGAATTAGCCAGGGGATTGTCCTCCGCAAACCCCTCCGCCATATCCTCCGCCCCTTTGAAATATATTTTCTGAAAATTCTCCCAGGCCGCCTCTGCAGATACAAAGACCTTTTCCGACACTTCCACCCGTTTTCCAATCTGCTCTCCGATGGCGTCTATCTGTTCCTGGGTGGCTCCGTCCTCAAAAAAAACCGTAACGGCAACCCCGGACTCCACTTCCCGCACGATACTCTGGAAATTCACCACTACAGAATAAAAAATGCCGAAAAGAAAAATACAGGCCGACATGGTTGCAATGGAAGCCAGGGAAAACATTTTGTTTTTCCAGATATTCTTCGCTCCCTGTCTTAACGTATACCAGAACGTACTAATCCTCATAAAAATCACCTATCCGTTCATCTGAAATGACAACGCCTTTCTTCATTGTAATGACACGCTTCTTCATGGCCTTTACAATGTCCAAATTGTGGGTCACCACCAGAACCGTGGTGCCTCTCTGGTTGATTTCCTCCAGCAGTTTCATAATTTCCCAGGCGTTGTGAGCGTCCAGATTACCGGTCGGCTCGTCCGCAAGAAGAATCCTGGGCTCATTTACCAAAGCCCTTGCAATGGCCACCCTCTGCTGTTCCCCTCCGGAGATTTCCTTGGGATAAGATTTGTACTTGGCAGCCAGGCCCACCATGGACAGGACTGCCGGAACCTTTCTGCGCATGATTTTCACCGGCGTTCCCACAGCCCTTTGGGCAAATGCCACATTTTCGTAGACATTCCGATCCTTTAACAGCCTGAAATCCTGGAACACCACGCCGATATTCCGCCGGAATCTTGGAATATCCTTATGGCGGATATTCCCAAGCTTCTGATTATTAATGGAAATGCTTCCCTTTGTGGGCTCCAATTCCTTTAACAGTAATTTTATCAGGGTGGATTTGCCGGAACCGCTGTCCCCCACCACAAAAACAAATTCTCCCGGTTCAATATACAAGCTCACATCATTTAATGCAGGAATTCCCGCAGAATATGCTTTACTGACATTTTCAAGTTTTATCATCGAATTCTCTCCTAGCTTAATAATCCAAAGATTCCATATACTTCATGTACTTTACAACCATCAGGGCAATTTTAAAAGTAATCGCGTCTTCAAACACCCGCAAATCCAGGCCGGTGCTCTTTTGAAGCTTATCCAGCCGGTACACCAGGGTATTCCGGTGGATGTACAATTGTCTGGAAGTTTCCGATACATTCAGACTGTTCTCAAAAAATTTATTTATGGTGATAAGGGTCTCCTCGTCAAATTCATCCGGAGATTTGCCGTCAAAAATTTCCTTGATAAACATTTTGCACAGCGGAATGGGAAGCTGATAAATCAAACGCCCAATCCCCAGGGTGGAATATGCATTGACATGGCGTTCCTCAAAGAAAATCTTCCCTACATCCAGAGCCATTCTGGCTTCCTTATAGGAACGGGAAACCTCTTTGATTTCATTGACGATGGTGCCGTAAGCAATGTGTATATCCAGATCGTCTCCGCCGTGGAACATGCTTAAGATCACTTCCGCCGTCCGGTTCAGTTCTTCATACCCCTCATTTTCCATCACTTCCTTCACAACGATAATATTTTTCTCATCCACCGCCGTGATAAAGTCTCTAGACTTGCCTCCTAGCAGGCTACGCACCTTTTCCAGTTCATTGCCGTCCTTTTCCCGGTTGGTTTCCACAATAAATACCACCCGCCTGGCCTCTGTATCAATATGCAGCTTCTTGGCCCGGTTATAAATATCCACCAGAAGCAAGTTGTCCAACAGCAGATTTTTCACAAAATTATCTTTATCAAAACGCTCTTTATACGCCACCAGCAGATTCTGTATCTGAAAACTGGCGATCTTTCCTACCATATAAACATCATCACTGTCCCCATTGGCAAGCAATATATATTCCAACTGATGTTCGTCAAACACTTTAAAAAACTGGCATCCCAAAAACACCTGGCTGTCCGCCGGAGATTCCATAAATGCCAGAGCCGCCGCCACATAACTGTCCGCATCCTGAAAAGTTGCCGCCAATACTTTGCCTTCCGTATCAATAATACATAAATCAATTCTGGTAATTCCTTTCAGCCCGTCAATCGTGTTCTGAAGTATCTGATTCGAAATCATGTGCTCCACTCCTTTTCTTTTCCTTCTCCTGCGCCGTTTTCCTTCTGGCAGTTCTCCATTTTTCTTTCTCAGGAGCTGTCCTTAAAGACCGCTTGTTCTTTCACAACAGTTCCTTATGTGCAATAATTCCTATACAACTTTCACAATTCTATTGTATGTATTTTGGGAAAACAAAACAACTTAATATGTATTTTAATGCAAAAGCACAAAAAAAGAAAGAGGAAATCCATATTTTTTTATGCATTTCCTCAATTTTTTTTAAATTTCCTCCATTTTTTTCATAGGCATAGTACACAAATTACCTGTCAGCCCCTGTAATGCTCAATAAATCCCTCTCCCAAAACTTCCCTCACATCCCCTACAATCACAAATGCGTTCAGGTCAACCTGATGCACCAGCTCCTTTAACTGGACAATCTCCTTCTTGGACACCACACAATACAGCATGCATTTTTTCTCACCGGAATACATGCCCCTGGCCTCTAATCCTGTAACGCCCCGATCCAGGGTTTCCATAATCATTCTGGATACCTCTTCGTATTTATCGGTAATAATGTAAGCGGCTTTTGAAAACTTCATACCTTCCAAAATAGTATCCGTCACCTTTGAGGTTATAAAAATCGACACAATGGCATACATAGAGGGGCGCAGGCCAAAGACATACAGTCCTGCCAGTACAACCAATCCGTCCAAAACCTGCATAATCTGCGCCACGGAATAATGTTTTAATCTGCACTGTATCAGTGCGCCTACCATTTCCGTCCCTCCGGTGGTGGCGTCCGCCCAGAGAATCATTCCCATGGCAATACCGGAAATGGTTCCCCCGAATAAGGCAGCCAGAATATAATCTCCGCTGACAAAATCCAGCTCCGGTATCACATACAGCCAGCCGGAAAGAAGCGCCGTTGCAATGGCTGTCCGTCCGATAAACCGCTTGCCCTTAATCTTCCATGCCAACAAAAATACCGGAAGGTTTAATGCAAGATTGGCGAACCAGAGAGGGATTCCGCCCTCATAGAACACCCCCGACAAGTCTTTCATAAGAATGGAAATGCCGGTAAATCCTCCGGTTACAAGGCTGATAGGATCAAAAATGCACTTTATGGCAAATGCAAGCAATCCTGTTCCTGCAATAATTACCAGATACAAAAATACCGGCGTCCGCCTGTAAGCTAACAGTCTGTTCATCCTTTTACCTCATTCTTCTTTCTTATTATAACGTGAAATCATACTGTGCATCACGCCTTTCTGGATCAGCTTTCTGGCAAATCCTGCCACTTCAGACACAACCTTTTTGTCTGAATACACTTCCCCCAGCCCGTACCAAATTTTGGCGTTCAATTTTTCCCGGTTGTCCTGTAAAAAATATTCCTGTTCCGGCGCTGCAAGCGCCGACATGATAACATCAGGTTCCGCAATGTTGATTTCATTAATCACCATATCATAATCTCCGGTGCAGTCCGCCAGCCCAAAGCATCCCGCCACCTGAATTCCGCTGTAATGTTCCGCCAGAAATTCCCGCAGAGCGTCAAGCTGCTCTTTGGTCTCTCCCAGCAAAAATACCGCCCGCCGGTTCCCGGAAGCACGCCTCGCAAACTCTTTAAAAAAATCATTGTTCACAGTCTCCTGAATCCGCTGTCTGGAGGTCTCGCCGGCGGCCTTTAGAATCTCCTTATCCCTGATGACTGACAAATCCAGTTGTTCGATACATGCTTTCAGCCTGTCATCTTCCTGGGTTTTTACCAACGTATCCATGGAAATGGCCTCTATGGTATTCATCATGGTACTGTTCAGAAATCCTTCCACCCGAACCATCGCTTCCTCTACCGTATCATTATCCAGAGCCATTCCCAGTATTTCCAATTTCTTAATCATATAACACCCGTTTCTACTCTCGAATATAAATGTACTTTTAGAAGTATACCAAATGCAGGAAACTTTTTCAACCACCCTTTCCAATGGAAATTAACTGACATTTTTGTCTCGGATTAGGTTTTTTTTGTCTTTTAAAAAGTCAATACTTTTTTTTATTTTTTCCGGAAATCCTCAATTTTATCACAACTTCACAAAACAAATGTTTCTTTTTCCTACTATGTAAACCAGGTTATTCACACGAATTTTTGTGGATAATGTGGATAACTCTGTGTATAACTCACATTTTTGGATTTTTTGTCATCTTTTTATGTTGATAACTTTTGGATAATTTTTGTTTATCCCCACAACTTTGTGCACTTTTTTTTTCGCTTCCGGGATCCGGTATTTTTCGTCATATTCTCATAAAAATTATTTTAGAAAATTGAAGGAATTGTGAGACTTTTTATATCCTGATCCCGGAATTTTATACTCACGAGCATACTTATTTGCCAAATCATTTGCTTTTTTCTCAAAACTGTGAAAGATCTTTCGGCAAATGATTTCGCTCACGGGTATATCTATTACTCCGGCAACAGAGAAAAAACTGCCGGGAAATGAATCATTTCCCGGCAGTTTCTTCTCTGCCACTGTCTATGTAATACTCTTAGAAAATTCTTCTTACTGCAACAATCGGTCTGTATGCTGCCGGAGAAGTATACTTAATGCCAGTTGCTTCGGTACTAGCATGTACAATGGTATCTCCGCCGATATAGATTCCAACGTGACCGCTGTAGCATACAATATCACCAGGCTGCATTGCGTCTGTGCTTACGCCGTATCCCACTCCTGCCAGTGCGCTGGAGGAATGAGGCAGGCCAACGCCGAATGCTGCATATACACTCATTACAAATCCGGAGCAGTCAGCGCCGTTGGTCAGGCTTGTCCCGCCGTATACATAGGGATTGCCGACAAACTGGCATGCATAATCTGCAACTGCCTGTCCGCTTCCGCCGCTTGGGGGAGCATAGCTTCTGCTCTCTCCGGAAGTGGACTCTGAGGAACCTGAACTGGAAGAACCTGAGTTAGAAGATTTGCTTCTGGTAGCCCTTCTTGCTGCTTCCTCTGCTGCCTTACGCTCCTCTTCTTCTTTCTTAAGACGCGCTTCCTCTTCTTCTTTGGACTCTGCCACTACATAATGTGTGCTGCAATCTACGAACTCACTGGATACCCAGCCGTCGCCTTCTTCAATTGCTACCTTTACCCAGCCGTCCTTCTCTTCCACTACGCTGAGTTCTTCTCCCTGAGGAACCTGTCCCAGCAATTCAGCTTCGGTACTGGAATCTGCACGGACATTCAATGTATCTGTAGTTACATCCGCTACTCTGTATCCCACAGACTTAGCCAGTTCTGCGTCTCCTAATACGAGGAACTCCGCCTTGATGTAGCCTTCCACATTACCGGAATGAATCTTATACCAGTCGCCCTCGGTTCCAAGTACGGTACAGGCAGAGTTATTATATAACTTACCCAGCACTTCTCCTTCTTCACTGGCTGCGGAACGTACATTTACATAATTGTCAACCTGCGCAATCGCAATGTCGTCGTATTCTGTCTTAACAGGAGCCTCAGCTTCTTCCTGCGCTGCGCCTGTATCAATCGCTTCCTGTCTGGGCGCCAGAGAATTCGCAAAAATCTCGGTTACGCCTGCGGTTGCATTATTATTTTCTGATGCTGTATCCACTTTCTTATTATTATCTGCCGGCGCTTCTGTAGCTGCTGAAATCAGATCGCCTGCTCCAGCGCTTACTGCTGCGTGAGACACAAAAGAACTTCCAGTCAATACCACTGCTGCAGTCAAACAACATGTTGTTGCTTTTCTAATTGAATTCCTGTTCATAATAATAATACCCTCCATTTTAACCCATAATCTTCTATAAAGCGTGAAGTCCTGATAGGATTCTTCATATGTTACAAATTTATTACAGGATTTATTATAGCAAGGAGGGCTGTTTATGTCAACCGTAATCTTTTACAAAAAAGTTGCAATATTTGCTCTGATCTTGTCATTATTGTATTGTTATGAAATATTATTTATTTTTTCGGTAATATATTTCTCTGCTGAGGTCACTGCATTAGCCCCGTCAGCAGCCGCTGTCAGCACCTGCCGAAGCTGCTTGGTCCTCACATCTCCCGCTGCAAATACGCCTTCCGCGCTGGTCTTTGTATCCTCGCCGGCCACAATATACCCTTGGGCATCCTGGGCCACCAGGTTCTTTACCGCCCCGGAATTAGGCTCAATTCCCACTGCAATAAACACCCCCTGCACCGTAAGCTCCCTGTCGGTATTCTCTTTGTGGTTATGGACAATAATCGACGAAACCTCATTTTCTCCCTGAATGGAAATTAAGTTGCTGTTCAGCGCCAATTCAATATTGGGCGTATTCCTTACCCGTTCCTGCAGGATCCCTGCTCCCCGGAATTCATCTCTTCTGTGAATCAGGTAAACCTTCTCACAGCCCCGGGCCAGAAATAATGCATCTTCCAAAGCCACGTCTCCGCCGCCTGCCACCGCCACGGTCTTTCCCCTGAAAAACGCTCCGTCGCAGGTGGCGCAGTAGGACACTCCCATTCCCACCAGTTTGTCTTCTCCGGGCACTCCCAGTTTTCGGTGTCTGGCTCCCGTTGCAATAATCAGGCTCTTTGCTTCATAATTGCCCTTTGCAGTGACAACCACCTTTTTCTCCTCTTCTAATTTCACTTCAAGCACCTGGGCATTTACCACCTCGGCTCCCAGCTTATCCGCATGGGCACGGAATTTCTGCCCCATTTCAAATCCGGTCACTCCCGGAAGCCCCGGATAATTATCCACTTCGTAGGTATCCAGAATCTGGCCTCCGCTCATAGGCTTTTCTTCTATTATTAAGGCGCTTAACCTTGCCCTCTGTGCATAAATCGCAGCGCTTAAGCCCGCCGGGCCGCTTCCTAAAATAATTACGTCATACATCATATGAACCTCCTGCTTATCTGATATTGATTTTTCCTGTGTCCCGTGCCATAATAAAGAGTAGGGTCATTTCCCTGCAAAACTGTGCAAAACTTTTTGCATGGTTCCCAAATATAGGAAAGGAGGCACGAGTATGGATATTGCTTCTTTATCAACTGCCCTCAGCATGACCAGCGTCAACAACGACGTCGGAACTATTATGCTGAGCAAACAACTGGATACGATGGAAACCATGGGGGATTCCATGATTAAACTCATGGAACAGTCTGTAAACCCCCATATCGGCGGAAATATTGATATTTCCATCTGATTTCCCGGCCGGGGCTGCTGCAAAAAGAGTATCTGGAATATTCTTTTCTGCTGCAGCCCCGGGCTTTTTATATTGAAACAAAATGTTTATCTCCGAAGAACGGATGAAAATCCGGGATTGCCTGCTTTGTACTTATTCTATCCCATTCTTTCTATATAAATGCGCATCCCCATTACAACAAAACAGATTATAACGGCGATTATCAGGGGAACTGTAATAATCCTTTCTTTCGTTCCTTTTGAAAACATTCCTTTGACGTAGTCCCAGCGATGGTTGATTTTGCAGATGGCGATATAGATTCCCACTGCGCCGCAGGTGGCGCCTACTGCAACAATCGCCCAGACTGTGATTCCCATCAGAAACATCAGAAGCTCGCTGCTCTCCATGGTGGAGGCATAGCCTCCTGCCTGCACCTGCATATTTGGGTCTAAGCCCGCCATGTCATACAGGATGGGTAAGAGAAAACTCATTACCACGCTGGTGGCGTTCAGCGTGAAATGGGCAATCATGGAACTGAAAATACTGCCGGTGGCTTCTGCCAGAAATGCCAGATATATGCCAAGGGCGAAAGCATAGACGAACTGGTTCAAGTTCATATGCATACAGCCGAACAAAAATCCGGTCAGCAGAATCGCCGGAAGCATCCTGCTCTTTTTATAAGTCTGAAACAGCAGGCCCCGAAACAAGAACTCTTCCACACAGGCCGGCATCACTGCTGTAAACAGCAGACTGAGAAAAAAATTCTGCCCCTGCATCATGTCCAGCACAGCCTCCGTTCCTGAAGTGGTAAAAATCATGGAAATGGCATTCAGCACAATAATCAGAGGGTACATCAAGTAAGTGCACACCACCACCAGCGCTATGGTGCCGATATTGATTTTCCGATAAGGGATCAACTGGAGAATTCCTCCGCCCTGCACCGCCTCAGGGGCAGAATGGGAAACCTTCCTGAGATACCAGAATCCCGGCACAAATACCAGCATCTGAGAAATCAGGATAGAAACATAATTCGACATGTTTCGAAAAGCCGGCACAAACGCCGATAAGAAGCTTAATGCATAACTCACCCCTACATAAAGGATCACCGTCAGCAGAAAAATTCGATTTACGCCTTTGTTTTCAGACATCGCGCCCCTCCTATAATTTTCGGATATTTTCTTTTGTGATTTCTATCTGTCTTTCTTTGTACAGACGCCCCACCGCCCGTTTAAATGCATTTTTACTCATTCTGGCTTCCTGCATAATCAGCTCCGGGGAAGCTTTATCCGTAAAGGGAAGAACGCCTCCATATTGTTCCAACAGCTCCAGCACCTGTAGGGCATCCTGATTCATCTGCACATAGGCTTTTTCCCGCAGAGTCAGATCCAGTTTCCCGTCCGGCTTTACGCCGCTTACCCTGGCATTGATGCAGTCTCCGATCCGAAGAAAGCTGTGATCCTCATGCCGGGGAATCAAGGCGGAGTAACGATCATCCACTGCCACAAATGCGCCGAAATTATCACTGAACTCATAGATGCGTCCCTGAACCGTATCTCCTGCCTGATAAGGAGAATCTGTGTCCAGCATATCATAGAGGTCTCTCATGCTGGCACAGAGCCGCCTGCTTTTATCGGCATACAGCCTTACCAGTATTTCATCCTGTTCCCGTACTTTGCCGATTTGCTCTTTATATGGAAGAAATAAATCTTTTTCCAGGCCCCAGTCCAAAAACGCGCCGATGCCCTGTACAGATATGACGGTAAGGGCTTTCACCTCCCCCATCTTAAGTTTCGGCTCCCGGGTGGTGGTAATCATCCGATCTTTAGAATCCTTGTAGACAAATACTTCTACCCGATCTCCCAGCTGCGTTCCCTCAGGCGCCTGCTTGGCCGGAAGCAGAACTCTTGTTTCGTCCCCTTCCCGCTCTGCCAGATAAACGCCGAATTCCACCTGCTTAACCACTATAAGACTTTGCTTTTCTCCTAACCGAATCATACTTCTTCCTCCAATTCTATCACCGCATAAGGATTGCTCTGGGCATCTGCCAGACTTACGGTGATTTTGTCCTCTCCCTGAATGACGTAGGGATATATCATATCTCCATATACAGCCGCTTTCCGATATTCCGCCTTCATTCTGCCGGCGTGAAATCCCTGAGGCAGATATTCCTGGGCCATGCAGATGTATTTTCCATTATTGACATGCTGATTGGTGTCAATGTGATATTTGTGCACGGGAAAGGGCTCCTGCGGCTCCATCCCCTCCCGCAGAGCCACCTTCCTGGATGTAGGTTCCATGGGAAGCCTGGGAAAAAATTCATAGGCGTCTGCCATCTCCTGCGGCACCCTGACAGGTTTTTTGCTCTCCAAATCCAGCAGCGCCCAAACGGAATTGGCACATGCCAGAAGTTCTTCTCCTTCTCCTTTCATGGCGTAATTGCGGTAGCCGAAAAATCCTTTAAAATCATAGGGCCATGTGCTGACCTGGATTTTTTCTCCAAACGAAGGATAACGCTTAAACTCCACCTGCCAGCAGGTCAATACCCAGACCACATGTTTCTCTGCCATATAATCCAGGCCCACGCCTATTTCTTCCGCCTGAAAAGAACTGCAGTCCTGAAAATAATCCAGAATAGAATTCATCTTAATAGTTCCTTTGCTGTCCACTTCACTGTAACGAACTCTGCTTTCAAAACGGTACATAGTTTCCTCCCACTTCAAACTTTCTGTATATATGATAAAAACCCATCACACTCTGTGATGGGTTCCCAACTGGCCCACAAGGATTCGAACCTTGAAATGACGGAGTCAGAGTCCGTTGCCTTACCGTTTGGCGATGGGCCATTGTTTTCAACAAAATGTATTATATACGAGTTCTGACAGAAATGCAAGCATTTTTTTATATTTTTTAAAAAATTTTTATTTTTCCGTCAATTACAGCAAATTCTGCAGGCTCTCCCACCTGAAAACACGCTGTTCCGCTGGTTCCTTCTGTAATTTCCTGCTGAAGCTGCTGCAATTGTTCTATGGGCGCCATCACCTCTGTCACCACTTTGTCCGTATAACTGGTATCAACAGCCGTTATCTGCTTCTGCGCCAGTATATACTGGATTTTCCCAATGGTATTGTAATCACACTCCACGGTAAGAAGCCTCCCCTGCATTTTTTCGATCAGGATGCTGTTTTTAAGCCCCGACTGCACTGCCTTCTGGTAAGCCCGCACCAACCCTCCGGTTCCCAGCAGCGTCCCGCCGAAATACCTTGTCACCACCACGGCAATATTGTGAATATCCTCCCGCAGAAGCACATCCAGCATAGGGCGCCCTGCTGTGCCGGCAGGTTCCCCGTCATCGCTGCACCGCTGCAGATTATGCTGCTTTCCGGCAACAAAAGCATAGCAGTTATGTCTTGCATCCCAATACTGCTTTTTCATTCTTCCGATAAATGCCAATGCCTCTTCTTCCGTTTCAATTTTCTCCGTGGTTGCGATGAAACGTGATTTTTTTTCCACAATTTCACCGCTTCCGCCCTGATATAACGTTTTCACTGACGCCATTTCCTCCCTTTGCCGGCCTTCTGAGATATGTTTGAAAATCATTCTCCCAAGAGACGGATCAATATTCCGGGAAAATCATTTTCAGGCATACTCCTGCTGCCTCTTATTTTAACATATTTGCCGGTAATTCCACAAGTCACAAAATTTTTCTTTATTTCGCAATTTTTTTTTGATATAATATTGTGAAAGTTTTTCCTTACACAGTATATCAAATAGATTCTAATGGTTAATTTGCGGTGATAAATCAGATACTACCTATTATAAATATGGGTAATTTTTCACGGATCGTATTGTTGCGTTTTTTGTAAAGGAGGTTTACCAATGAATTATGGAAAAAAGGGCGTATCGCGAAAAGAAAAGCAGCTTACTTCCACAGCCTCGCTGATACGCAGGAAATTTTCAGTAATTTTCTTTAAAACACTGCTGATCTGTTTCTTAGCGGCTATTGTTATCGGCGGCTGTGCAGGAATCGGGGTTTTCAAGGGCATTATTGACTCTGCCCCGGATATTTCCGATATTGACCCCACCCCCACCGGCTATCTGTCTGTAGTGCTGGACAATCAGGGCAATCAGACTGCCAAACTGGTGGCTTCCGGCTCCAACCGGGTGTATGTGACGCTGGACGAGATTCCCGAAGATCTTCAGCATGCCTTTGTGGCCATTGAAGACGAACGGTTCTATGAACACAACGGCATTGATTTAAAAGGAATTATCCGGGCGGGCTTTACCGGCATCGCCAATGGATTTCATTTCAGCCAGGGCGCCAGCACCATCACCCAGCAGCTTTTGAAAAACAACGTATTTGAGGGCTGGACCAACCAATCCGGCATTGAAAAGGTAAAAAGGAAAATCCAGGAACAGTATCTTGCCATAGAGCTGAGCAAGGTAAAATCCAAGGAATGGGTGCTTGAAAATTATTTAAACACTATCAATCTGGGGCAGAATACTTTGGGCGTACAGTCCGCTTCCCGCCGTTATTTCGGCAAAGACGTTTCCGAGCTGACCCTTTCGGAAGGAGCGGTAATCGCCGGAATCACTAAGAATCCTTCCGCCTACAATCCGGTCAGCCATCCCAAGGAAAATGACAAACGGCGGAAACTGGTTCTGAAAAATATGAGAGACCAGAACTACATTACGGACAAAGAATACGACGAAGCTTTAAAAGATGATGTTTATTCCCGCATTCAGCAGGTAAATATCGAATACGCCTCTGACAACCCCAACTCTTATTTCGTAGATGCGGTCATTGACCAGGTGGCCAGAGATCTTGTGGAGAAAAAAGGATATACCGATACCCAGGCTTACAAGGCTCTTTATAACAGCGGCCTTACCATCGAATCTACCCAGGACATGGGAATTCAGCAGATTTGTGATGAAGAAGTCAATAATCAGGAGAATTATTCCACAGCGCCCCAGTACTCCTTTTCCTACCGGCTGACAGTGGAGTCCAGAGACGGCGCCATGAAAAACTACAGCGACCAGACCATGATTTCCTATTACAGCGCTTCCAACCCGGATTACTCCCTTAATTTTCCCAGCCAGGAAGAAGCACAGGCAGCCATCGACGCTTACAAAGCAGAAATTATGGAGCCGGGGGACACTATTGTGGAAGGCGGGGAATCTGTGGTGTTTACCCTGCAGCCTCAGGCGGCCGTCACCATTATGGATCAATATACCGGAGACATTAAGGCGATTGTGGGAGGAAGAGGCGACAAAAGCGGAAGCCGTACCCTGAACCGGGCCACAGACACCACAAGGCAGCCCGGCTCTACGTTCAAGGTTCTTGCCGCCTACGCCCCGGCTTTAGACACCGCTGGAATGACGCTGGCTACCGTCCAGGACGACGCGCCCTTTTCATACGCCAACGGAACCTCCCTGCGCAACTATGACAATAATTACCGGGGATTCACCACCATCCGCTATGCCATTACCAAATCCATCAACGTGGTAACCGTCAAAACTCTGACAGATATTTCTCCCCAAACCGGTTATGATTATCTGACAAACTTTGGCTTTACCACCCTGACAGACGATGATATTGTACAATCTTTAGCCTTAGGCGGAATTACCCAGGGCGTTACCAATCTGGAACTGACTGCCGCCTATGCCACCATTGCCGACGGCGGAACCTACACAAAACCCCGGTTTTATACCAGGATTCTGGATCACAACGGCAATGTGCTGATTGACAATACCCAGGAAACCCATACGGTACTGAAAGAAAGCACCGCATTCCTGCTGACTTCCGCCATGCAGGATGTGATCACAGTGGGAACCGGAGGCGCAGTGAACTTCGGGAACATGCCCATCGCAGGCAAAACAGGAACCACCACCAAAAACAGGGACGCATTATTTGCCGGATTTACCCCTTACTACACCTGTTCTGTCTGGTGCGGATACGACGACAACACCCCCCAGGACAGTGCGCTGACTTCCAACCCCAAAACACTCTGGCGCAATATTATGGGAAGGATTCATGAAAATCTGGAATACAAAGACTTTACCCAGCCGGAGGGCATCACCACCGCCGCCGTATGCAAAAAATCCGGCAAACTGGCAGTGGAAGGCCTGTGCGATGCAGATCCCAGAGGGAGTATGGTGGAAACAGAATTTTTTGCCGCCGGAACTGTCCCCACCGAGTACTGTGATCATCACGTAAGCGCCACCATCTGCACGGCTTCCGGTATGCTGGCAAATGAGTTCTGTCCTCAGGAAAACAGACAGGGCGGCATCTATATTGTAGGCGGCTCTCCGAATACGGAAGACGGACCTTTCCTGCTGTCGGATTCTCTGTCACAGGAGAATTACTGCACAGTCCATACTGCCGCTTCTGTGATTCCGGAAATCCCGCCGGTGGAGATTCCTGAAACCCCGGAAGAAAACACCGGCAAACCCAATAAGGATGACCAGGAACATACCAGTGATAAAACGGAAGATGACAAATCACCGGAAGACCAGCTGCCGGAAGAAAATGATAATATCATACCGCCGGAGGACACTGCCCCTGGAGAGAACGGCGGGGAAGATGACATGCCAAAAGAAAATCCCTGATTTCATGAAAGTGATTTTTATACTCTGAATACAGACTAAAATGCAGGAGCGCCCTCTTTCAACAAACTGGGCGCTCCTGCATTTCCTGTGTATCGCAATATAAATTTACAGTTCCATATAGTAAATAACTTTTTCATCGCCGATGCTCTGAGTAAAACGCTGGGCAAAGCATTCTAAGATCGTCTGGGTTACACTGGTCATCACCCGCGCCGTCATCTCTTCATGAGCCGTACCCCAGACGCCCTCCGGAAATACGCCTTCCACCCGCACACGAAATCGCTCCTGACCCATGGGAATCAAAATTACCTGGACATCATAAACGGAAGAAATCATCACAAACCTTGTAAGAAGGAGCCATACAATGAAATGCAGGCTGTTGCAAAACTCCTGAGAGGGCGTTCCTGCTCCCTCGTCCAGCCGGATTTCCACTTTTTGATTATATTCCGGATGGAGAAATCTGCCGCAAATATCCTTTTTCACTTCTTCCAGGCTCTTCAAAGGTGATCGTTCCTGTTCCAGAAGCCAGAAAATCAGTTTCTTTTCATACCGGGCAAGCTGCCATTTTCCCTTTCCCGGCAGCTCAGACTTAATATCATGAAGGAATACATTCATCAGGGAAGACAGAAACTTCACCAGTTCTTCCCGCTCCCAATTCCAGTCTCTTTCTTCTGTCACTCTCCTCAATTCCGCTGCCTGCAGGGATTTTTTCCTCAATTCCTGTTCCATTTCGCGCCGATTCAGCGCATCGATCTCACGATGGTCGTATTTTACGATTCCCTCCATAACGGCGTCATACAATTTATGATACTTTACAGGCCTTTGAAAAATCCGGAATACGTTCCTCTCATTAATCAAAAGCCGCAGATGCGCAAGCTCCAGCCTCCAGGTATATACTATGCATACGGTTTCCGGATAATTGCGGTTCATGTATTCTATCACTTTGGAGCCATCATAAGTCGGAAGATCCAGCCCTGTGACTATCACCTTATATTTCTTTTTCTTCAGCAGGTAAGCCGCCTCCAGCCCGCTGTCCGCCGTATCAATGACAAGATTCCCCTTCCGCCCCTCCATAGCTGTCAGAAATTCCTGAATAATGTCTTCATTCTGGTTGACAAACAACAGATTATTTTCCATATCTCAATCCTCCTGTTGAATACGCCTTTTGTCCATTATAATCCGTTTGCGCCGAAAAATCCAGATATTTTCACCTTTTCCCTCCGTCCATTTGCAAAAGACAGACTGCTGTCTCTGAACAACAAAAAGAATCCCCCGAAGGAGATCCTTTTTTTATTCTTTATTCTACATCCAAGAGAGCGTCCAGATCCTCCTCACCGGTGCGGATCTTCACAACCTTTGCCACTTCATACACAAAGATCTTGCCGTCTCCAATGTGTCCTGTATACAGGGTTTTCTTTGCCGCCTCAATCACTTTTTCTACTGGAATATTGCCTACAATAATCTCCAGCTTTACCTTAGGAAGCAAAGTAGCGTCCATTTCCACGCCTCTATATTTCTCTCCGGCGCCTCTCTGGATTCCGCATCCCATTACCTGGGTAACGGTCATTCCCGTAACGCCCAGCTCATTCATGGCCTTTCTCAGCTTGTCATACCGGGACAGCTTCGCCACAATTGTAACCTTGTACATACCGCTGCCCGTGCCTATGCCCGGCGCCATTGTCACCGGAACTGCCGCGTCCCTTACGGCCTGGGAAGCATGTTCATACTCCGGTGTGCCCAGATTGGTATTTTCGTTGATGTCCATGGTCATGGTGTTGGACACATCCATGATGCTGAATCCGGAATAAGCGGAAGCAATTCCATGTTCTGTGGAATCCAGGCCCACAATTTCCTCCTCCTCGGTCACCCGAAGTCCGATCGTTGCCCGGATTGCCAGAAATGCAATAGTAATGGTAACCGCGGTCCAGATTCCCACTGCCAAAACTCCCAAAACCTGCAGTCCAAGCTGATGGAATCCGCCGCCGTAAAACAGACCGTTCACCTCATTTCCCGGCGCAGAGGAAGTGGCAAACAGTCCCACCGCCAGCGTTCCCCAGATTCCGTTCAGGCAATGTACGGCAACGGCGCCCACCGGATCATCCACATGGAGCTTGTAATCCAAAAACCATACGCCGAATACCACCAAGAGTCCCGACACAATTCCCACCGCCAGCGCGCCGAAGGCATCTGTCACGTCACAGGGAGCGGTAATTCCCACCAGACCTGCCAGTGATGCATTCAGGCACATGGAAACATCCGGTTTGCCGAATTTCACCCAGGTAAATACCATACAAACCACAGTGGCTACAGCCGGCGCAATGGTTGTGGTTAAAAAGATAGAGCCAAGCTGGGGAATGCTTGTGGCTGCAGCGCCGTTAAATCCGTACCAGCCAAACCAGAGGATAAAACATCCCAGGCATCCCAGAGGAAGATTGTGCCCCGGAAATGCATTGACTTTGATAACCTTTCCGTTTTTGTCCGTTGTAAATTTCCCAATCCGCGGCCCCAGGATTTTGGCCCCAATCAGCGCGGAAATACCGCCTGTCATATGGATGGCGCAGGAGCCTGCAAAATCATGAAATCCTATCTGCGCCAGCCATCCGCCGCCCCAAATCCAGTGAGCCTCAATGGGATAAATCAATGCGGAAATCACTCCGGAATAAATGCAGTAGGACAGAAATTTCGTCCGCTCTGCCATGGCCCCGGATACGATAGTGGCTGTGGTGGCGCAGAACACCAGGTTAAATACAAAATTTGAAAAATCAAATTCCTGATATGCAGTAAAGATATCAAATCCCGGTTTCCCAATAAGGCCCATCCAATCTTCTCCCAGCAATAGGGAAAATCCAATCAGAATAAACATCACCGTTCCAATACAGAAATCCATCAGGTTCTTCATTAAAATATTGCCGCTGTTCTTTGCTCGGGTAAAACCTGCCTCCACCATGGCAAAGCCGGCCTGCATCCAAAACACCAGCGCGGCTCCGATTAAAAACCAGATGCCGAAGGTATGCTCGCTGACCAGGCTTACAATTGTTTCTTCTGTCATAATAATTCCTCCCTGTAATCAATTTATATGTATATAAAAAACGGTACTTTTCCCGTTTTCCACAGCGTTGTGGTCCGACAAAAATACCGTTTATTACTTTTTTCTGTTCACAGATTATTCATTTTAGATTCAAAAAAGTTTCATTTCATCAACACGGAAACTTCATTTCTTCCGCATATAATAAAATCATAACAAATGACAATCACAAGTAATTACAAGTTACTATTTGAATAAACTTTTTCATAATAAATGCCAGGTGACGGAGAGGTTACCTGGCATCCTCCCTTTCTGCAGTATTATACTTCAAAAATCAAATCTCCGTAAGACGGCATAGGCCACATTTCTTTGTCCACGATCATTTCCAGTTTATCTACCGGAGCGCGGAGCGCGTCCATGGCTGTTTTAACGTCGTCGCGGTAGCATACGGCCTGCTCTCTGCCCTGAGGCATTGCATAGGCTTTTTCTACGGCCTCGGTGAGTCTGGTTAAGGCTGCCTTGGTTTCAGCTAAAAGAGCGGAAACTTCTGTCAACAGTCCGGTCTGGACGCTTAAGTCAGCCTCACAGGCAGCTTTTACGGAATTGATGGAGTTGGCAAGGGCTGTGGTGTATTTAATGACAGCCGGAATAATCTGCTTGCCTGCCATGTCAATCATTGCCCGGGCTTCTATATTAATGGCCTTTGCATAGTTCTCATAGTGAATTTCACTTCTGGACTCTAACTCGGCTTTGGTAAACACATTGAATTTTTCAAACAGCGCAATTGCCTTTTCTGTAGTAAGGGCCGGAACTGCATCCACCATATTGGTGATATTTGGAAGCCCTCTGCGCTCTGCTTCTTCCACCCATTCCGGGGAATAGCCGTTTCCGTTAAAGACAATATCCTGGTGCTCAATGGCCTGCCTTTTAATCAGATCATGGACAGCCATCTCGAAATCATCAGCCTTTTCCAGCACATCGCAGGCGTCCGAGAATGCTTCTGCCACAATGGTATTCAATACAACGTTGGGCGCTGCAATGGAATCATTGGATCCAACCATACGGAATTCAAATTTATTGCCGGTAAATGCAAAGGGTGAGGTACGGTTCCGGTCTGTGGCGTCCTTCATGAAATCCGGCAGTGTCTTTACGCCTGTCTGCAGCACTTCTCCCTTAAGGCTTCTGGTAGCCTCCCCGGTGCTGATTAACTGGGTCAGCACATCCTGAAGCTGTTCTCCCAGGAAAATGGAAATAATAGCGGGAGGCGCTTCATTTGCCCCTAATCTGTGATCATTTCCTGCATCTGCAGCAGATTCCCGAAGCAGATCCGCATGTTTGTGCACCGCCTTCAGAATACAAGTCAGCACAAGAAGGAACTGGATGTTGTCATGAGGGGTTTTGCCCGGATCCAACATATTGATACCGTCATCTGTGGTGATAGACCAGTTGTTGTGCTTGCCGGAACCGTTGACCCCTGCAAAGGGTTTTTCATGCAGGAGACAGGTCATTCCGTGGCGGCCGGCCACTTTCTTTAAGGTTTCCATCACAAGCTGATTGTGGTCCACTGCAATATTGGCCTCTGCATAAATGGGCGCAAGTTCGTGCTGTGCCGGAGCCACTTCGTTATGCTGGGTCTTGGCGCTGACTCCCAGCTTCCACAGTTCTTTGTTCACATCCTTCATATACGCCGCAATCCGTTCCCGGATGGCGCCGAAATAGTGGTCATCCATTTCCTGCCCCTTGGGAGGCATTGCGCCGAACAACGTGCGTCCGGTAAAAATTAAATCTTTTCTCTTTAAATATTTCTGCCGGTCAACCAGAAAATATTCCTGCTCCGGTCCCACAGAGGGCGTTACTCTTTTGGAAGTGGTATTGCCGAACAGACGCAGCAGACGGATGGACTGGGCATTGATTGCTTCCATGGAGCGCAGAAGAGGCGTTTTCTGATCCAGAGCCTCTCCGGTATAGGAACAGAAAGCGGTAGGGATACATAGCGTTGCCCCCGCTGCATCCTGTCTTACAAATGCCGGCGAAGTGCAGTCCCAGGCGGTATAGCCCCTTGCTTCAAAGGTTGCCCTAAGACCGCCGGAGGGGAAAGATGAAGCGTCCGGTTCGCCTTTGATTAGTTCTTTTCCGGAAAAGCTCATCAGCACTTTTCCATTGGGCATAGGCGCTGTAATAAAGGAATCATGCTTCTCCGCCGTTACGCCTGTCAAAGGCTGGAACCAGTGGGTATAGTGGGTGGCCCCTTTTTCAATGGCCCATTCCTTCATCTCATGGGCAACTACGTCTGCAGTTTCCAGATCCAATTCCCTTCCTTCGCTGATGACGTCTTTCAGCCTTTTGTAAACCTTCTTGGGCAGCCGCTCCTGCATCACCGCGTCATTAAATACGTTTTCCCCGAAGATTTCCGCTACGTTATAGTATTCGCTCATATTCTCATCCTTTCCAAAAAAAGGGCATTCCAAGCCTCTTGGAACACCCTTGTTCTATCGTTTATTTTCTGTCTGGTAATAAGATACTCTACTTTTTCGAAAAAAGCAATAGAATTTTTAGAAATATTTTATTTTTTGCTATTTCGGATAAATTTATTCCATTTCCGCCTTATTTTTATAAAAAATAGACAACGGCATTCCCAAAATAACATGAGAAAAGAGTCTTAAAAATTATTCTGCCTTGCCTACAGAGCCGAATAATTCCATCTTCTCTTTTACAGTCGCCTTGATTGCTTCTGCGCCGGGAGCCAGCAATTTTCTCGGGTCAAATCCTTTGCCCTGCTGATCTTTGCCTTCTTCGATGTACTTTCTGGTAGCTGCAGCGAAGGAAAGCTGGCACTCTGTATTTACATTAATCTTAGCTACGCCCAAAGAAATTGCTTTCTTGATCATATCTTCCGGGATACCGGTGCCGCCGTGAAGCACTAAAGGCATATCGCCCGTTTTCTGCTGAACTGCATCCAATGTCTCAAAGCTTAAGCCTGCCCAGTTCTCCGGATATTTGCCGTGGATATTGCCGATGCCTGCTGCCAGCATATCAACGCCCAGGTCTGCAATTGCCTTGCACTCGTTAGGATCTGCACATTCTCCTGCACCGATCACGCCGTCTTCTTCTCCGCCGATGGAGCCTACTTCTGCCTCGATAGACATTCCCTTGTCATGAGCAATTTTCACCAGCTCTTTGGTCTTCTCTACATTCTCATCAATTGGATAATGGGAACCGTCAAACATGATAGAAGAAAATCCTGCTTCTACGCATTTCAGGCATCCTTCATAGCTGCCGTGATCCAGATGGATTGCTACGGGAACTGTGATGTTCAGCTCTTCCAACATACCCTTTACCATTCCTACTACAGTCTTGTAGCCGGCCATGTACTTTCCAGCGCCTTCGGATACGCCCAGAATCACCGGTGAATTCAATTCCTGTGCAGTAAGTAAGATAGATTTTGTCCACTCCAGATTGTTGATGTTGAACTGGCCCACAGCATAGTGTCCTGCTTTTGCTTTCTGTAACATTTCTTTTGCAGATACTAACATTTCTCTTCCTCCATTTCTGTTCCCTGTCTGGGGAACGCTCCTAAATTTCATATAGATCTGCCCCGGGCTGCGTTCTAAGGCGGGATTCAATACAAAATGCAGCCCATGGACAAATACTGTTTACATTTTACCGCATTTTTCCCAAAAAGAAAAGGACTTATATAGATAATTCTGAGTTTTTTACCATAATTTGTATGGCCTGCTTTTGATTCTGGATTTCCACCTCGCTGTGGGTTCCCCCGTATTCCCCGTCCAGCGTCCAGGGAATCTCTTCTAAGCTTCTGATAAACAGGCTGTCTGTCTTAAAGGTATAGATGGAATCCGTATTGTCAATGAGATTCGTAAGGCTGCCGATAATTTCATTCAGCTCTATGGGATTTTTGGGCATACGGATTAAAGTGACCTCAAACAGTCCGTCGTCCAACCGGACATTTTTCCCGGTAATATTTTTAAACCCTCCGGCAGACGTGGAATTTGTCACCATGCCGTAGATAAATTCATCTTCAATGGTCTGCCCCTCCCAGGTAACCTGAAGATGATAAGACTGTATGGAAGGAAGCCGTTTCATCCCCTCCAGAATATATGCAATATGCCCAATCCGGTTCTTCAGCTCCTGGCTGGTGGCGTAGGATACATCGGTAAACAGCCCGAAAGCCGCGATATAGACAAAATAATCTTCATTAAACTTTCCCACATCACAGGAAAAAGGAGTCCCGTTTACTGCAGTTTCCGCTGCCAGCTCCATGCCCCTGGGAAGCCCCAGGGAATTGGCAAAATCATTGGTGCTGCCTGCTGGAATATAGCCGATGGGCGTCTTCCTCTCCCGGCGCATCATGCCTGTCACCACTTCATCTAACGTACCGTCTCCGCCGCTGCATACCACCAGTTCATATTCCCCGGCCCGTTCTTTCACCAGTTCCATGGCATCCTGGGGCTTCTGGGTTGGATAAACTGTAACCTCATATCCGCTTTTTACAAACTGATCCACAACCTCAAACAGCTTACTTTTTATCTGGCCCTTTCCGGAAAAAGGGTTAAATACGAATAAAAGTCTCCTTCTTTCCATAATTCCTCCTAATTTTCCGTCTGTTATACTGCACGGCAAAAAGATTTGCCGTGCAGCTGCGCCGAGCGCGGCCGCTTTGCGGCATATACATATTCGCGCGAGTGCGCATCCCCACGGAGGGGCTATATATCTGGCAATTATTTAATGCCAGATATATAGTATAAATTATTACTCCGCTTCCATCCACGCCCGCGAAATCATTGTCCCTTATCCGATGCCTGGATCTGCCTGCCGGAGTTCCTCCGCCAGATCAGAAAGCCTGCGCAGCCTGTGGTTCACCCCGGATTTGCCTACCGGCGGCTCTAAATAAGCGCCCAGTTCTTTTAACGGCGCCTGGGGATATTCCAGGCGCACTAGCGCAATCTCCCTTAAATTGTCCGGCAGGCTGTCCAATCCTCTGGTGTTTTTGATATAATTGATGTCCTCTAACTGTTTCACCGCCGCACTGACCGTTTTGTTGATATTCGCTGTTTCACAATTCACCTTACGGTTGACAGAATTGCGCATTTCTTTTATGATCCGCACATTCTCCAGATTCATCAAAGACACATGGGCTTCCATAATATTCAGCATATCCACAATCTGAGAACCTTCTTTTAAGTATACCACATGATTTTTCTTGCGCATCACAACCTTGGCGTCCATCTCAAAGCTGTTGATAATCTCCATCAATTGTCTGGCTTTCCCCTCTCCGGTGCAGACAATCTCAAAATGATAGGATTTTTCCGGATCGCTCATGGAGCCTGCACTTAAGAAAGCCCCCCGGATAAAGGCCCTGCGGCAGCAGGATTTCTGTACCAGAAGGCCGTTTACCAGCTCTCTGACCCGGATATCCTCATTTTTCTCATTCCGCCATTTGACCGCCTGCAGCACCCGTTTCACCTCTTGTTCCCCAAACAGGGAAATCACAAAGGTTCTGGTTTTGTGGAGATAAATATTCTGCCGAACGGCTATCCGGCATGTAACCTGAAAAGTCTTTTTCATCAGAATAAAATATTTTCGGGCAAGCAGAAGATTCTCTGTGTAAATACGCAGAATGCACTCCCCGCCTGCCTCTTCTGTTTTCCCCGCAAAACTTAAAATTGCCGCAATCTCTGCAATCCGGCAATGCCTGCTCTCGGAAACCTGGCGCACCAGTTCCTCCTTTACCTGACCGGAAAAAGACATAACGCTTTCCTCCCGCTGTAAATTTATTTATTGCGCAGCGCATCTTTCTGAATATCCCTGTGGTCAATCTTAATTCCAAATTCTTTCTGATGTTTCAGCCGCTCAAACAGGCCGTTGGCCAGGGTGACGGAACGGTGTTTTCCGCCGGTGCACCCGATGCTGATTACAAGGGCTGTTTTCCCCTCTGTGATATAGTAAGGAATCAGGAATTTAATCATTTCTTCCAGTTTATCCAGAAACTGCCCGGCCTCCGGATATTTCATCACATACTCCTGTATTTCTTTATCGTTGCCGGTTTTGGCCCGCAGCCCCTCCACATAATAGGGATTCGGCAAAAACCGGACGTCAAATACCAAATCGGAATCGGTAGGTATGCCATATTTAAACCCGAAAGACACTATGGTGACGAACAGGTTCTTGTAATCCTGATTCTGCACAAAAATCTTCTCTAACTCCGCCTTCAATTCTCTGGTCAGCATATTGCTGGTATCCACAATATAATCTGCCTGTTTCCTGAGAAATTCCAGCCTCCTCCGTTCCTTCTGTATGCCCTTGTCCACCCGTTCCCCTGCCGCAAGGGGATGGGTGCGCCTGGTTTCTTTGTATCTCTTTACTAAAACTTCATCGGCGGAATCCAGATAGAGGATGTCAAAGTCAATTTCTGTCTGGTTCAGTCTGTCCAGAACATTCTGCAGTTCATCCAATGCCTGGCCGCTGCGGATATCCACCCCCACAGCCGCTTTCTGTAACTCTCCTCCCGACACATTCACCAGTTCCGCAAACTTCTCAATCAATGCAATTGGAAGATTATCCACACAGAAATATCCGATATCTTCCATTATTTTCAACGCCGTGCTTTTACCTGCGCCGGACATTCCTGTTAATATCACAAATTTCAATCCATATCCTCCCTAATGCTCCATCCGGCTAAAATTCTCCTATGAATTTTACTTCCGGTTCCAGACGCACCCCAAACTGCGCCTCCACCTGATCCTGCACATCTGCAATCAACTGACGGATATCTTTCGATACAGCCTTTTCTTTATTGATGACAAATCCGCAGTGCTTTTCTGAAACCTGAGCGCCCCCGACCTGATACCCCCTCAGTCCTGCATCCTGAATTAATTTTCCAGCAAAATACCCTTTGGGCCGCTTAAAAGCACTGCCGGCGCTTGGATATTCCAAAGGCTGTTTTTTCATTCTTTGGCTTTTCAGCTCCTCCATTCGGCCAAGGATTTCCTCCTGGTTTCCTTTGGAAAGCTGCAGTTTTGCCTCCAGCACAATCCAATGATTCTCTGGAATGCAGCTGTGCCGGTATCCCAGGTCCAGTTCTTCTGCCGCAAGCTCTCGTTCCTGCCCGGCCTCATTCAGAACTGTTACGCTCTTTATAATCTGCTTCATCTCGCCGCCGTAAGCCCCTGCGTTCATTACCACTGCCCCGCCGATGCTTCCCGGAATTCCGGAAGCAAATTCCATGCCGGTCAGACTCTCTCTGGCGGCATACCGGGCAGCAGAAGACAGAAGCGCCCCCGCCTCCGCGGTCACCAAATCTCCCTTTACGGAAATCTGATCCATCATTTTGCCGATTTCCATAACCAGTCCCCGAATGCCCCGATCTCCCACCAGCAGGTTGCTGCCGTTGCCGATGACCATCCAGGGAATGTCAAACCGGCTGCACAGAGAAAGAACCGGCTGAATCTGCCGCCGGTTCGGCCGCACATAATACTCTGCCGGCCCTCCGGTGCGGAAAGTCACATGGCTGCTCATGTCCTCTTCTAACGCCCACTGATCCTCCTGTAAAATCCTCTGCAGATGTTTTAAAAACTCTTCCTTCACATTAAGCCTCTTTCAAAAATGCTGTATAGCCCAATTTTGCTTCATAAAGATCCACTTTACTGATGATTTCCCAGGGCGCATGCATATTCAGCACCGGCACGCCGCTGTCAATCACAGACATATTGTAATTTGCCAGAATATATGCGATGGTGCCGCCGCCTCCCTGATCTACCTTGCCAAGCTCTGAGGTCTGGAAGGACACATGGTTATCATCCATAATCCTGCGAAGCTCCGCCATATATTCCGGGTTGGCGTCGTTAGAGCCGCCCTTTCCTCTGGAACCTGTGTATTTATTAAATACCAGCCCGTTTCCGAAATAGGCCGCATTTTTCTTCTCCATTACGGACGCATACAGGGGATCAAAGGCTGCGCTTACATCGGAGGAAAGAACTTTGGAATTGGTCATGGCACGGTTGAATACAATCGGATCGTACCCTCCCATTTGGTTCATAATCTCCGCCACCGTATAGGCAAAAAACTGTGATTCCATACCGGTTGCCCCTACGCTTCCGATTTCTTCTTTATCTACCAGCAGGCATACGCTGGTTTTCTCGCAGACGCCTGCCTCTGTCAATGCCGCAAAGGAAGGATAAGCGCATACTCTGTCGTCGTGTCCGTATCCCATAATCATGCTGCGGTCAAAACCGTAGTCTCTTGCTTTTCCTGCCGGAACCACCTCAATTTCCGCAGACAGGAAATCCTCTTCTTCTATATTGTATTGTTCTTTTAAGAGATTCAGTACATTTGCTTTCACCGTTTCTTTGGCCTTCTTCTCATCCGCCTCGCTTTCAAAGGGAATGCTGCCCACTAACACATCCAGATTCTCTCCCTCAATAACCTTGGAGGCTTTCTTCTCCATCTGCTCAGCGGAAAGGTGAATCAGCAGATCGCTGACGCCGAATACCGGATCATCGTCTTTTTCCCCAATATTTACCGTCACTTTGGTTCCGTCTTTTTTCACGATAATGCCGTGAAGGGCCAAAGGCAGAGTTACCCACTGGTACTTCTTAACGCCGCCGTAATAGTGGGTATCCAGCAGAGCCAGTTCCGTATCTTCATAGAGAGGAACCTGTTTTAAATCTAACCTTGGAGAATCAATGTGAGCCCCAAGGATATTCATGCCTTTCTCTAAGGGCTGTCTGCCGATAACAAACAAAGCCAGCAGCTTTCCCATGTTTTCCGCGTAAATTTTATCCCCTGCCTGAAGAGTCCTTCCGGATGCCAGAACCTCTTGTAAATCCTCAAATCCCGCCGTTTTTGCCTGTGCAATCAGCTCTGTGACGCATTCCCGTTCTGTCTTGCAGTCGGAAATAAACTGCTTATATTTCTCTCCAAAAGCAAATATTTCCTCACGCTTTCCTTCCGGATATTTCTTCCATGCATTTTTTCTTTCCATCTCGTTTTTCCTCCTAATATTATTTTCCAAAACAATCCGCACTTCTTCTGTCAATTCCAAAATAATCTATGCTTCTATATTTTTATTCTTCCAGTTCATCATCATCGGATTTCTGCAGGTTCTCCTGCACCCTGCGGTACAGCTCTTTTGCCGCATTATAACCCATCTTCTTCTGTCTGTGGTTAACGGCCGCCGACTCACAGATTACAGCTAAGTTACGGCCCGGCCGTATGGGAAGGGAATGGCAGACCACTTTATTGCCGAGAAACTCCGTGTATTCCTCTTCCATGCCCAGTCTGTCATATTCATTATCCTTCTTCCAGTCTTCCAGCTTAATCACCAGATCGATATTCTGTTTCTCTTTTACGCATTCCACGCCGTAGAGCGTCTTCACATCGATGATTCCCACGCCCCGCAGCTCAATAAAATATCTGGTAATATCCGGCGCCGTGCCCACCAGCGTATGCTTGTTGATTTTGCGGATTTCCACCACGTCGTCGCTGACCAGGCGATGTCCTCGGCGAATCAACTCCAATGCCGCCTCGCTTTTGCCGATTCCGCTTTCTCCCATAATCAAAAGCCCTTCGCCATAAACATCCACCAGCACTCCGTGAATGGAGATACAAGGCGCCAGCACCTCGCCCAGATAATAGATCAGCTCCGCCATAAATGCGGAAGTTCCATAATCTGTGGACAGAATCGGAGTGTCATTCTCCGTGGCAATCCTGAGAAAATCCGAATCCGGTTCCAGATCTCTGCTGAAAATCACACAGGGGACATGGTAGGACAAAAATTTGCGATAGACATCCAGCTTTTCCTCCTGACTCAGTCTCTGCACATAAGTATGTTCCACCCTGCCGATAATCTCTATTCTGCTTTTTTCAAAATAATCAAAATACCCTGTTAACTGCAATGCCGGACGGTTAACCTCTGCTGTAGTGACTTTCCGGTTCCGGATATCTACCTCCGGATTCAGCACCTTTAAATTCATTTTTTCAATTATTTTCTTTACACTTACGCCTTTCATCCGCGTCTCCTTTTCTCCGGTTGGATTTTCCGGGCAAAGCTGCCGTTTACACAACAATGATCCATTCTGCTGCCGGACAGTCATGTTCCGCTCTCAAGCTAAATCTTATCACAGTTGCCCTTCTTCTTCAATATGGGCCTTATGGAAAAATTCATAAACTGCCCTTGCCGCCCGCTCATTCATGGAAGGAATCCCGGCCAGCTTCTCCACATCTGCCTCCCGGATTTCATCCAGGGACTGAAAGGTTCGCATCAGGGCCTTTCTTCTTGCAGCGCCGATTCCCGGAATATCATCCAATACAGAGTGCACCTGTTCCTTGCTTCTTAAGGATCTGTGATATTCAATGGCAAACCGGTGAGCCTCGTCCTGGATTCTGGTAATCAGTTTAAATCCCTCTCCATGTCTGTCAATGGGAATCTCCTGATTATGATAGTATAACCCGCGGGTGCGGTGATTATCATCTTTTACCATGCCGCATACTGGAATATGAAGCCCCAGCTCCTCCAACACCCGAAGGGCAATATTCACCTGCCCTTTTCCGCCGTCCATCATGATCAGATCCGGGAAACGTGTAAAGCTTCCGTAATCGTTTTCCAGATTCCGTTCCTTTAATTCTTTTTGCTCCTTCATACCGTGGGAAAAGCGTCTGGTCAACACCTCATACATGGATCCATAGTCATCAGGCCCCTCTACCGTGCGCAGCTTAAACTTGCGGTAATCGCTCCGCTTGGGCTTTCCTTTCTCATACACCACCATGGAACCCACCGTTTCAAATCCGCTGATATTGGAAATATCATATGCTTCCACGCGTTTTACGTCCTCTAAATCCAGCAGCTTCCCAATTTCCTTTAATGCGCCGATGGTTCTTCCCTCTTCCCGCTTGATTTTCTCTTTATCCTGGGCCAGCGCCATCGCGGCATTCTGAGCCGCCAGTTCCACCAGTTTTTCCTTGGTTCCTTTCTTGGGAACCCGAAGATAGACTTTCTGTCCCCGTTTCTGGCTCAGCCATTCTTCAATTACTTCCGCTTCCTCAATCTCTTCCTGTATCATCAGCTCCCTGGGAATAAAGGGCGTTCCCGAATAAAACTGTTTCAAAAAGGTGGCAAGAATCTGGGGTCTGGCAGTCTCATCTCCGCCAATGTTCACATGGAAATGATCTCTTCCGATCAGCCTGCCGTCCCGAACGAAAAATACCTGAACCACTGCGTCCTCCTCATCCGCCGCCACAGCGATAATATCCTTGTCTTCCTGATCGGAGCTGGTAATTTTCTGCTTCTGGGCAATCTGCTTCACTGCCTTTAACAATTCCCGGTATTCTATGGCTTTCTCAAAGTTCATATCTTCGGAAGCGGCCTGCATCTTCTCTTCCAGCTCTTTGATCACCGGCTGGTAATTTCCGTTGAGAAACTCCAGTGCTTTCCCGATCTGCCTGCGGTAGTCTTCTTTGCTGATATTCCCCTGACAGGGCGCCATGCACTGATGGATATGGTAATTCAGGCAGGGCCTTTCTTTTCCGATATCTTTAGGCAGAGACCGGCTGCAGGTGCGCAGTGTGCAGATTTTCTGAATCAGCTCTATGGTATCCTTGACGGCCCCTGCACTGGTATATGGGCCGAAATAGCGGGACTTGTCTTTTTTCATCTGACGTGAAAAGAGGACTCTGGGAAAATCCTCTCCCAGCGTCACTCTAATATACGGGTACGTCTTATCATCCCGCAGCATGGTATTATATTTCGGCCGATGCTCTTTGATCAGGTTGCATTCTAAAATCAGGGCTTCCAGCTCGGAATCGGTGATGATATATTCAAACCGCTCAATCTGCCTTACCATCTGGTCCTTTTTCAATCCCTCATTGTGGCTGGGCCGAAAATACTGCCGCACCCGATTCCGCAGGCTGACTGCCTTCCCAATATAAATAATGGTATCGTTCTTATCATGCATCAGATATACTCCCGGCTTCTGGGGGAGCTTTTTCAATTCTTCCTGAATATCAAACATTACTTTAATTCCTTTAACAGTTGATCCAGATAATCTTCTTCTGCTTCCTGTTCTGTTTTCTCAGGTTCCGGATTTTCTTCCTTCACCGGCTGGATCTGGGCCCGGCCGGTCTTCTCCTCTTCTTTGGGTTCACGCTTTGGAGATGCAGATCCTTCTTTGGCAGGCTGCTGTTTTCCCTGCAGCGATTCTTCTTTGGCAGGCTGCTGTTCCTGCCTCGACTCTTCCTTTTTCGCTGGAACGCTCTTTGCTTTCTTTCCGCTGCCCCTTTTGGCCGGGAAAAATCCCAATTCTTCCGGAGTGGATGCCCCTAAAGCAACCGGCTTAGCTCCCTCCTTTGTTTCCGGATCGGATGCTTCTAACGTAACCGGCCTGACTTCTTCCTTCGCTTCCGAAGCGGATGCTTCTAACGTAACCGGCCTGACTTCTTTCTTCGCTTCCGAAGCGGATGCTTCTGACGTAACCGGCCTGATTTCTTCCTTCGCTTCCGGAATGGATGCTTCTAACGTAACCGGCCCGACCTCTTCTTTCACTTCCAACGGGACCGGCTCCGGTTCCCCTTTGGTCTCTGCAGCCACTGGCTCGAACGCTTCCGCCCCGTCAGAAGATTTCTGTACTTTCGGCATATTTACCGCGACAGGAATCAACTCTACCTTTTGCTCCTGCGGCTCCAGTGAAGCTGTCTCTTCCATCCGGGTAACCTCCGGCGGCAAATCTTCTTCCCGCAGAGTATTTACCAGGATTTCTTCCTCCTGTATCTCCACTTCAGGCGCTGATTTCTGGGAATTCCCCTGTCCTGCCGATTCCCGGAAACGACTTTCCGCCGGCGGCTCTGTCCTTCCAATATGTCCCTGTCCTGCCGGTTCCGGCTTTGTCAGAACTTCTTCTTTTGGCTCTGCCTCTTCCTTCGCTTCCCAGCTTCCGGCTCCCTCCTTCTGAAAACTCTCGGCTGCTTTCTCTGCCTCTGTCTTCTCCTCCGGTTCCGGTATTCCCTTTAATTCACGGAAAATCTTCATAAATTCTTTGCCGGTAATTGTCTCATGCTCATAAAGATGCTGAGAAATCTTATCCAGGATCTCCCTGTTCTCTAAAAGCAGACGGGTAGCCTCGTCATAGCTTTCTTTCAGAATCCGCATAACTTCCTGATCGATCTGGGCTGCCGTCTCTTCCCCGCAGTTTAAGCTGGCCCTTCCGTCCAGATACTGGCTCTCAACGGTTACAAGGCCCATCAGACCGAACTTCTCTGACATACCGTACTGGGTCACCATGGCCCTGGCAATCTTCGTTGCCTGCTCAATATCATTAGAAGCGCCGGTAGTTACCGAATCAAATACAATCTCTTCTGCCGCGCGCCCGCCCATGTATGTGACAAGATGGGCCACCAGCTCATTCTTGGTCATAAGGAATTTCTCTTCCTCCGGCACCTGCATGGTGTATCCCAGAGCGCCCATAGTCCTTGGCACAATGGTAATCTTCTGTACCGGCTCTGCATCTTTCTGCAACGCAGTAACCAGTGCATGCCCCACTTCATGATAGGCAACCATTTTCTTCTCTTTCGGTCCCATAATCCGGTCTTTCTTTTCTTTTCCGGCAATGACTACTTCCACAGATTCAAATAAATCGCTCTGGTTTACATATTTTCTTCCCTGCTTTACCGCATTGATTGCCGCTTCGTTAATCATATTGGCCAGATCAGAGCCTACTGCCCCGGAGGTTGCCAGCGCAATAGCGTCCAAATCCACAGAATCGTCCAGCAACACATTCTTGGCATGGACTTTCAGCGTCTCCACTCTTCCCTTCAAATCCGGTTTGTCCACAATAATTCTCCGGTCAAAACGACCCGGACGCAGCAATGCCTTATCCAACACCTCCGGCCGGTTGGTAGCCGCCAGAATCAACAATCCCTTGGATGTGTCAAAACCGTCCATCTCTGCCAGAAGCTGATTCAAGGTCTGCTCTCTCTCGTCGTTGCCGCCGTACCTGGTATCACGGCTTTTACCAATAGCGTCAATTTCGTCAATAAAAATAATGCATGGAGCCTGTTTCTGAGCTTCTTTAAACAAATCCCGGACACGGGAAGCGCCTACGCCCACAAACATTTCCACAAAATCAGAGCCTGCCAGAGAGAAAAACGGCACTTTCGCCTCACCTGCCACTGCCTTCGCCAGCAATGTCTTCCCGGTTCCGGGCGGGCCTACCAACAGCGCGCCCTTGGGAAGCTTCGCTCCGATATCCGTATATTTCCTGGGATTGTGCAGAAAATCCACAACTTCCTGCAGAGATTCCTTGGCTTCGTCCTGCCCTGCCACATCCTTAAAGGTAACGCCTGTGGATTTCTCCACATAGACCTTCGCTGTGGTCTTGCCCACACCCATCATTCCGCCGCTTCCCATCTTGCGGAAAATCAGAAAATACAGCAGAATCCATACCAGCGCCAGGGGAAGGATGTAGCTTAACATATTCCACATAATCATGGTGGAGACATCTTCCACGGTTCCGCCGAACTTGACATTATGCTCTTTCAGCAGAGGAATCAGGGTGTCATCATTCAGTTCTGCCGTATAGTAAGTAATTCTGTATAATTTATTCTCTCCCTTTGGAGTAATGTTGATTCTGCTGGATGTGAAAGTTACGGATTCCACCTTGTCTTTCTCTACCATATCAATAAATTCAGAATATGTGATTTCCTTGTTGGTGGCGTCCTTGGCGCAGCTATTCAGCAGACTTGTCAAAAACAGCACCAGCAGCGCAGCCAGAATGAAAATCATGATTGTCATTCCGTTCTTGTTATTGCCGCCGTTATTATTGCCACCGTTGTTATTGTTATTTCCTTTGTTCTCCATTTATTTCCTCCTGCACGCTGCAACGTTCTGTTTCACAGCATCTTTAATTATATGTGTATTTGTTCTGAAAATCAATACAATTCTCCGAAACTTTCCGAAACAATTTCTAAAGTTTTTATAAACATTTTTCAATATTGCCCCGTGTTTTTCATCCTTCCCAGTAATAGTATCCGGTATGTAACCGGAAAGATGATTCTTATTCTTACTATGAAAGTCTTCGACTTCCATAGTAGGATGGCCATTCGGCCCGCCAAACGGCAGGCTGAGCATGATGGAAGTTTACTATGAAAGTCTCCGACTTCCATAGCATGGATGGCCATGCGGCCCGCCAAACGGCAGGCTGAGCATGATGGAAGTTTACTATGAAAGTCTCCGACTTCCATAGCATGGATGGCCATGCGGCCCGTCGCACGACAGGCTGAGCATGATGAGGGTTTACTGTGAAAGTCTCCGACTTCCATAGCTGGATGGCCATTCGGCCTGTCGCATGATTGGCTAAACATGATGGAAATTTATTATGAAATTGAATATTTTCTTCAAAAGTTCTGGCATTCTTTCCACACAGGTTGTATAATAAATTCGTTATATTCCGAAAAATGCGAACAACTATAAAGGAGGAGCTACCTATGCCCGTAAAATACGTCTTTGTCACTGGTGGAGTTGTTTCCGGTCTTGGCAAGGGAATCACTGCTGCTTCCCTGGGCCGTCTGCTGAAAGCCCGGGGGTACAAAGTTACCATGCAGAAATTTGACCCTTACATTAACATCGATCCCGGTACAATGAATCCCATTCAGCATGGAGAAGTATTTGTCACGGATGACGGCGCCGAAACGGATCTGGATCTGGGACATTATGAACGTTTTATTGATGAAAACTTGAGCAAGAATTCCAATGTTACCACCGGAAAGGTTTACTGGTCTGTGCTGCAGAAAGAACGCCGGGGCGATTACGGCGGCGGCACGGTTCAGGTAATTCCTCATATCACCAACGAAATCAAGAGCCGGTTTTACCGCAATTTCACCACGGAGGAAACTCACATTGCCATCATCGAAGTTGGCGGCACGGTAGGCGATATTGAAAGCCAGCCATTTTTGGAATCTATCCGCCAGTTCCAGCATGAAGTCGGCCATGAAAACGCCATTTTAATCCATGTCACCCTGATTCCCTATATTTCCGCTTCCGGAGAGATTAAGACCAAACCCACCCAGGCAAGCGTCAAAGAACTGCAGGGAATGGGAATCCAACCCGACATTATTGTATGCCGCAGCGAACACCCCCTGGATCAGGGAATCAAAGATAAGATTGCATTATTCTGCAACGTGCCGGACAGCCATGTGCTGCAGAATCTGGATGTGGAATATCTCTATGAGGCTCCCCTTGCCATGGAAAAAGAAAATCTGGCCCAGGTAGCCTGCGAATGTCTCCATCTGGACTGCCCCAAACCGGATCTGACCGACTGGATTGATATGGTGGACGCCCTGCGCAATCCGGATAAAGAAGTGGAAATTGCGCTGGTTGGAAAATATATCTCCCTTCATGACGCTTATATCTCTGTGGTGGAAGCTTTGAAACACGGCGGAATTGCAGAACACGCCACGGTAAATATTAAGTGGGTGGATTCTGAACTGTTAAATGAAGAAAATATTAATCAGATTCTCGGCGATGTACAGGGAATTCTTGTGCCCGGCGGATTCGGAGATCGGGGCATTGACGGAAAAATCCTTGCCTGCCAATATGCCAGAGAACATAATGTGCCCTTTTTGGGACTCTGCCTTGGAATGCAGCTTGCCATTGTGGAGTATGCCCGGCATATCTGCGGCCTTCGGGACGCGCACAGCATTGAGCTGAATCCCGGCACCACACATCCGGTCATAGCGCTGATGCCGGATCAAAGTGACGTGGAAGACATCGGCGGGACTCTCCGTCTGGGTTCATATCCCTGTGTCCTGGACAAGTCCTCCCGGGCTTATCAGGTATACGGGACAGATACCATCCACGAAAGGCACCGCCACCGTTATGAAGTAAACAACGATTACCGTTCGGTCCTGACGGAACACGGCATGAAACTATGCGGACTTTCTCCGGACGGACGGATTGTGGAAATGGTGGAAATCCCGGATCACCCCTGGTATATTGCCACGCAGGCCCATCCGGAATTAAAATCAAGGCCCAACCGGCCCCATCCGCTGTTCCGCGGATTTGTAGAAGCCGCAATTAAAATGAAAAAGTAACAGCAAAACAGCCGGGAAATGAAAGATAGGATACCTATATCCGTGAGCGAAATCATTTGCCAGAAAACCGTTCATAGCTTTGAGGAAAAAAGCAAATGATTTGGCAATAAGTATGCTCGTGAGTATAAAACAGGAAATGGTAAGAAATACAGGACAATATTGCAAGAAAAGCGCTTAAAAAAACATTGAGAGACAAAAGAAACCGGGAACTGTCAGCGGTGGGGAAAACAGACGCTGACAGTTCCCGGCTTCTTTTTCTAATGGACAGACAAGGCATTGAATTGATGTAAACTTTCTGTCCGCATCGAAACATAGATTGTTCACTCGCAGCGCCAGAGCGTGTCCGAAAAATTCTCCTATGCTGCCTCTGTCATATTTCATCAGATTTTATTTCCCCATGTTGGTTTTCTACCTGTTCCAGTTCTTCGCACAGGGAAAGATCTTACCTTTCAATCCCAATGCTCCATAAACATTTGATCTGCCCGCTGATTCTATCATAGGTCCACTGTTTTTCACTGTTCTTTCTGCTGTTGGGATCATTGACATAAAACCCTTTTTCATCATACCCCCGCAGCAAAATGAAATGCCCGGTAGTGGTAAAATCCCCCGGCCGCATACTCAAGATCACCGCATTTCCCTGATCCAACGCATTTTTTATCTGAGTTTCCCCCAATGGAAGCTCGCGTCCGGATAACCCAAGGCCCGCCGCCCCTGCGGTAAAAAACTCCCAGCTTGTTCCTGCCTCTGTACAAAAGCCGCTTTCACAGGCATATTCCGCCATTTTCCTGGGATTCATGGATGTGTCTCCAGTGAGATGCAGATATGCCATTGCCATGCAGGTGGGGCCGCAGCCTGCCACAGCTATCATTTCCTGCCCGTATCTGTCGTATCCCCAGCGCTTGTCCCACTGCATCAGCAGCGGAACCTGGCCTGCCATATCATCAGCGGTCAAATTAATTTCTTTCCCCATATAATCAGCACGGTCAGGGTAATCTGTCACAAAATCATAGGTTTCTTCATTTTTTTCCAGCATCTCTAACAATTCTTCCGGATAAGCTTCCTCTGCCTGATCCGATTCCAGACGGTTCAGAAATCTCTCCGATTCTGTCCTGCCCTGAAATAGCGCTCTTCCTGCTGCAGGCAGGCTGACTGCAAGCAGATACACTGCAGCGGCCCCCGCCAGTATTTTGCCGATTCTGCGGCTTTTCCTTCTTTTCCTGCGTCTTGCAGACGATTTTCTCTGCCTGCCTCCTGACCGCCTGCACTTATCCTCCCGATCAAAATCTATATAATAGGTCCCCGGAATTACCTGCAATTCCCAATCATGGTTTTTTGTCTGCTGCAAAGCCTTCTGTCCCATAAACACTCCTTCTTTCTCCTGCATTTTTCTTTTTATTATTATAAGAAAAAGAGTTTATGGGTTCTCTCGTTTTTTCTCGCAAAATATTTAAGTTTTTCTTAATTCCGCCGTATTTCCGCCATATTACTATGAAAATCTCCGACTTCCATAGTATGGATGGCCATGCGGCCCGTCGCACGACAGGCTGAGCATAATGGAAGTTTACTATGTTATAAGAACAGCGCCCTGGAAGATTATTTGTTCCTTATCTATCAGGAAGCAACGGGCAGCTTCACCGTAAACACTGTCCTCTCCCTGAAGCTCTCTGCCTGGATGCTTCCTCCGTGAAGGCGCACAATTTCCCTGGCAATGGCAAGCCCCAGACCGGCTCCGCCGCTTTTGCTCTGCCTTGCGCTGTCTAACCGGAAAAACTGCTCAAAAATCCGGTTCAGCTTTTCCCTGGGTATCGTAGCTCCCTGATTTTCCACCTGAATGCAGACATTGGGATCCTCAAGTCTTGTCCGAATGATGATGACACTGTCTTCATAACTGTAGAGCGCGGCATTCCGCAGAAGATTATCAAAGACACGCTGCAGCTTATCCGGATCACAGGTGATTTTCAACGGCCCTGACTCCTGCTTCAGTTCACAGGTTAGATGTTTTTCTGCAAATACAGGCTGGAACTCGTATGCGGTCTGTTCCAGCATGATATCCAGAGAAACGGTGGACTGTTCCAGTTCTAAATGAGTCAGGTTAAACCTGGTAATCTCAAAAAATTCGTTAATCAATTCCTCCAGGCGCTCTGCTTTTTTCAGGGAAACCGCCAGGTACTTTTTCTGCAGTTCCGGCGAGATCTGCCTCTCGTCCCTCAATAAAGTCAGATAACCAATTACCGAAGTCAGCGGTGTCTTTAAATCATGGGCCAGATATACAATCAAATCATTTTTGCGCTGCTCTGCTTCCCTGGCCCTCTGTTCGTTCCGCTGGTTCTGCATCTGAATTTCATTCATATACTGCTCCACTTCCCGAAGATCCGGCCGCAGCTGAATCAAATCCGATTCCCCGTTCAGCCGTTCCATGGCCTCTAATACTTCCTGAAAATAATTCAGAAGCTTCACCCAGTAAAAGCTGCCGATACCCAGCGTTCCTGTCAGAAACAACAGCAGCACAAAAATCCCCTGATGATCGGAAATCCAATGAATCAGAGGATAAATCCCTTCTGTGCCGTACCAGATGTAAGAACCCAGAATGTTTTTTCCCAAAAACAGGCATAACACAAGAAAAACCATGCATGCCGCAGACGCCTGGAGCATTTTGGCAAAAAATCGGTGCAGAATCATAGTTTTGATACGTTCTTTGTTTTTCAATGACATAACCTCCAGACAGCTTGCACAAATTGATTTTTAATTTTGCCAAACGGCAGATCTATTTTAGTCCAGTTCGGCTAAAACCTGCGGAAACAATTCCACGCTCCGTCTTAAAATTCCCTGCATATAGGCAATTGCTATTCCATAATTAGTCATGGGAACTCCCTGCTCCTTTGCGCATTCCAGCCGGCTCTTCATCTCACGTTCATTCAGCATACAGCCGCCGCAGTGGATAATCAGGCGATACAAAGATAAATCCTCCGGAAACTCCGTGCCGGAGGTAAGCTCAACGGCCAGCTCCTTTCCGGCATATTCCTTCAGCCAGCGGGGCAATTTTACGGAACCGATATCCTCGCACTGGCGATGGTGAGTACATCCTTCGGAAATCAGCACCCGATCTCCCTTCTGCAGAGATCCAATAGCCGCCGCACCTCTTACAACAGTCTGCAGATTCCCTTTATATCGGGCGAAGAGAATGGAAAAAGAAGTCAACGGAATATCCTTTGGCGTATCTGCACTGACTTTCCCAAAAACCTGGCTGTCCGTAATTACCATAGCCGGCTTCTTCCCAAGATTCTTCAAGGCATCCTTCAATCCATTTTCTTTTACCACAAAGGCGGCGGCGTCCGATTCCAGAATATCCCGTATCGTCTGCTGCTGGGGCAGAATTAACCTGCCTTTGGGCGCAGCCTTGTCAATGGGCGTCACCAGCACTGCCGTATCCCCAGGAGCTAATAAATCTCCCACTATCCTCTTCCCAGACGGCTGACCCTGCACAAGGCCTGCTATTTTTTCTTTTAATTCCCGGATATGAAACCCCGTTTTGGCGCTGACGCTGATGCAGTTTTCATATTCTCCAAACTTTTTTTCCAGCGTCTCTTCTTCGGATATATCCGCTTTATTTACGGCGGTCAGAAAAGGAATGTGTTTCTCCTGAAACAATTTGAGCAGTTCCCGATCTGCTTCTGAGGCCTCACCAGTTCCATCCACAACCAGAACCGCCGCATCTGTTTTATTCAGAATCTGCCTGGTCTTTCTGATCCGCAGTTCCCCCAGGGCTCCTTCGTCATCAAATCCCGGCGTGTCAATCACCACCACCGGTCCCACGGGCAGAAGCTCCATGGCTTTCTGCACCGGGTCCGTGGTAGTCCCTTTCACTTCTGACACTACTGCAAGCTCCTGTCCCGTCACTGCATTTACCACGCTGGACTTCCCTGCATTCCTTCTTCCGAAAAACCCAATGTGGACACGTTCCGCGCCCGGCGTATGATTTAAGCTCATAGCATATCCCTCCTGTTCTTTCAATGTTTCATCATAACAAATAAGGAACTGTTAAGAAAGATCCTGCGCACTATTCACAAGTTATTTCTTAACAGTTCCCAAGCAGTGGAAAATTCCGGTTCATGGCTTCCCCCTGCTTTGCCTTCTATACTTTGGAATAGGCAGTTTTACTGCTTACCCCCTGCAGTTTTCCCAGTTTTCCGGACAATGCACTGATGACATTCTGGGGCGCATCCACTGCAATGCTGATAATATTAATTCCTTTTTTCGGATAGGGAATTCCCATTCTTCCGATAATATATTCTCCGTATGCATGAAGAATCTGGTTCAATTCTTCAATGGAAGATGCCTCTTCCACAATAATGCCTATGATGGCTACTCTGTCTTCCATGTGCCCTTCCTTTTGGGAATACTTCTTCTGTCCTGTATGAGAAAAATCATTCTGAGCTATATGGCTGAAAATATATTTTTCAGTGGGCCAGTTTCAGAAGCGCCTTCCCATTATTCATCAAATTCCACTGTTACAAAAAAACCCTTCGGCGTCTCGTGAACTTTCACCACTTTTCCTTCTGTGGATTTCAGCCGTTCACTGAACCCGTAATTGGCGGACATGGCATAAGCTTTTCCCAATGTATAGTAATAAGAAGTAGGCAGCTTTCCTTCACTGACCGGAAGCACATCTCCTTCTTTCAGCAGACCTGTCCGCTCCATTTTAAATTCCATCTGACGCAATGTTCCGCCGTCCTTTCTTTATTCCGAATCTTATCTTCGTTTCCAGGTTGAGGGTGCAAACAGCAGCAGCATCGGAAACAGTTCCAACCGTCCGGCCAGCATATCAAACATCAGCACATATTTGGCCGGCTGGGAATACACGGAGAAGTTTTCCGCAGGCCCCACCTGCCCAAGTCCCGGTCCGATGTTGTTCAAAGTCGCCGCCACTGCCGTAAAATTCGTGGTAAAATCCAGCTCATCCAGGGAAATCAGCAGCATTGACGCACCGTAGATTATGGCATATGCAATAAAAAATACGGAAATAGACCGCAGCACATCTTTATTTACCACATGCTTTTCAAAATGGATCTGGCGCACCCGCTTAGGGTGAATCAGATAGGACAATTCATTTTTCACCAGCTTCAGCATAATGACCACGCGGGAAACCTTGATTCCGCCTCCGGTACTGCCCGCACAGGCTCCGATAAACATCAGGAACACCAGCACAACCTTTGAAAATTCCGGCCACTGGTTAAAATCTGCGGTGGAATATCCTGTGGTGGTAATAATGGAGGCCACCTGAAAAGATGCATGGTGAAAAGCGTCAAACACGGTTTTGAAGCTGCCCCTGATATTAATCGTAATCATCAGCACTGCTCCCAGGATAATCCCCAGATAATACCGCATCTCTTCGTGATGCAGCGCCGACAGATATTTTTTCTGCCAGAGAAAATAATACACATTAAAATTAATCCCAAACAATATCATGAAAATTGTGATAATTCCCTGGGAAATCATGCGGTAACTGCCGATACTGTCATTTAAAACCCCAAATCCTCCCGTACCTGCCGTGCCGAAGGACAAAGTCATGGACTCAAACACAGACATACCCGTAATCAACAGCAGAATTATCTCAATAATTGTCAGGACGATGTACATCTTATACAGGTTTCTGGCTGTATTTTTCACCCTGGGAACCAGTTTTCCAACGGTAGGCCCCGGGCTTTCCGCCCGCATCAGGTGCATATTATATCCGCCCGCTAACGGCAGGACCGCCATAATCAAAACCAGAACGCCCATTCCCCCAATCCAGTGGGTAAAACTGCGCCAGAACAGGTTGCACTTAGACAACGCCTCCACATCTCCCAAAATACTTGCCCCTGTAGTAGTCAGTCCGGAAATGGTTTCAAACAGCGCATCCGTATAACTGGGGAATTCCCCGGACAAAAACAAAGGCAGCGCACCGGTCAGGCTTAACACAATCCAGCTTAAAGACACTGCCACAAATCCTTCCCGTGCATAAAATACATTGCTCCCCGGCTTTTTCATTTTCCCCAGGGTTCCAGCCAAAAGACAGCCTGCCAAGACTGCCGCATAAGCCCAGCCTTCCCTTTCCCGGTAAATCAGAGCAGCGATACAGG
Organism: Eubacterium sp.; assembly: GCA_021769425.1. GTDB lineage: Bacteria > Bacillota > Clostridia > Lachnospirales > Lachnospiraceae > Petralouisia. The sequence continues at coordinate 54,663 of JAETSX010000008.1, read as the reverse complement.
GAAGGGCCAGAAACATTGCCTGAAATTCCAGCACCCGGCAAAGAAGATATCGGATAATTGAATAATTCATTTGTCTGTTTCCTCCGCCTATTTCAAGATATCTTTCAGGTCATGGAAGCCCTGATTTGTTGTCACTACCACTACGGTATCTCCCAATTCTATGGTATCCTGCCCTCCCGGAGTAATAATCGTTCCTCTCCGGTTGATGCAGGCAATCAGCAGATTTTCCTTAAGTTCCAATTCCATCAGGGGGATTCCCACAAGGGCGGATCTTTCCTGCACTCTGAATTCCAGCGCTTCTACTTTATCTTCAATTAACTGATATAACGTTTCGATGTTACTGCCGATGGAATTCTGCATGGCCCGCACATACTGGATAATATATTCCGCCGTAATATACTTGGGGTACAGCACGCTTCCCAAATCCATGCTGTCAATAATCTCATCATAGGCAATCCTGTGCACCTTGGTAATGGTTTTGGCTTTTGACACGCTTTTAGCAAACAGGCTTAACATAATATTTTCTTCGTCCAGATTTGTCCAGGCCACGAAGGAATGGGCTTTGGGCATTCCCTCTTCATACAGCAGATTGCGCTCTGTCCCGTCCCCGTGGATAATCATAGCCTGGGGCAGAAGCTCGCTCAGCTCATTGCACCGTTCTTTGTTCTGCTCGACAATTTTAATCTCGATTCCCATAGGCAAAAGCTGTTTTGCCAGATAGTAGGTGGTTTCTCCGCCGCCGATAATCATACAGTTTTTAATCCGGTTGGTGGTCATTCCGATTTTCCGGAAAAATTCATTGGCCTTCCTGGAAGAAGCAACAATGGAAATTACATCCTTTTCCTGCAGCCGGAAATTGCCGGAAGGGATAAAGACCTCCTCTCCCCGTTCCACCGCGCAAATCAACACATCGCAATGCAGGCCGCCGGAAATATACGTCAATGGCTTTCCATCCAATATGGAGCCTTCTCCAAGCCTGCATTTTAAAAGTTCCACTCTTCCTTTGGCGAAACTGTCCACCTTAATGGCGGAAGGGAATTTCAGCAATCGGGCAATTTCACTGGCGGCCGCATATTCCGGATTAATTACCATGGACAGGCCCAGTTCCTCTTTGATGTATGTAATTTCCCGATTGTAAATGGGATTGCGCACCCGGGCAACCGTGTTGCAGCCTCCCGCTTTTCTGGCGATCAGGCAGCAGAGCAGATTCAATTCGTCTGACGTAGTTACCGCTATCATCAAATCCGCTTCCCCTATCCCCGCTTCATTCTGTACTGCAAAGCTTGCTCCGTTGCCTACAATTCCCATCACGTCAAACCGATTAGCCACAGATTCCGCTTTCTGCGGATCTCTGTCTATTACCGTAATATTATGTCCTTCCTTGCTTAACTGTTCTGTCAGAGTTGTGCCGACATTTCCACAACCCACAATGATAATCTGCATGTCTCCTCCATCTACGGCAGATTCCTGTCGTCTTTCTCTTTCTTATATTGCAAGCCGCCCTGCACTGATACAAATATCAGGCAGCTAAACCTGGATTTGCCCAATCACTTAGAAAGCAGGCCGCCTTGCACTGACACAAATATCAATCGTTTCACATTCAAGTATTTATAAACGGAGTACTACTCTCTGCTCCAAATTACCTGTCATACTGTCTCATCAATCCAAGCCCCAGGGGATAAGGTCCGGTGTGAACGCCGATGGTAGCCCCGATCTGGTAAATATCAATGGATTGACAATCGGAATAGGTCTGCAGAGACGCCAGAAGCTGATCTCTGAATTCCACTGCCTCTTCGTAATCATATCCATATCCCACCACAATCCGGTAGTCATTGGGGGATTCTCCGATTTTCTCAAAATGCCCCTTTGTCTGTTCAATCAGCCGTTTCAGTCCCTTTTTCCGGTTCCTGGTTACTCCTGTGGGAAAGATTTCCCCTTCTTTCAGCATAATCAGCGGCTTAATTCCCAGCGTAGACGCCGCTGTTCCCATCACCTTGCCGATTCTTCCGCCATGGATCAGATATTCATAATTTCCCACAGTAAAAATGATTCTTCCGGTCGGCTTGATCCGTTCAATTTCCTGCACCGTTTCCTCAAAAGACAATCCCGCCTGCTGCATTCTGACTGCCTCCAACACCAAAATCCCCTGCAGTACCGTATTCACAGCGGTATCCACTACCTGAATCCGAATCTTTGGATACTCTTCCTGCAGTAATTCCGCCGCTGTTTTGGCTGAGTTAAAGGAGCCGCTGAATTTTGTGGTGATGCACAGGCAGATGATATCTTTCCCTTCTTTCGCATAAGGCCTGAACGCTTCCACATAATCCTGTATGGACGGAAGGGAGGACATGGGAAATTTGTCCGGATTATTCACCATTTCCTGGTAAAAAGTTCTTATGCCGATTTCTTCTATTTCTTTCTTGTAGGTCTTGCCGTCAAATGTTACATAAAAAGGCACGACCCGCACGCCTGCCTGCTGGGCCACTTCTGCGCCCAAATCACAGGAACCGTCTGTAATAATCTGATATGCCATAGAATCCCTCTTTTCTAAAATATTGCCCTTAATTGCGCTTGGCTGCATAATCCGGCTTAGCTTTCACCTTGCACGGGCTGCGCTTGGCTGTATATATAGGTTTAGCTTCCATCCTGGCCGGATTGTTCTTTGCCGCTTCATTACAATAATGCATTTGTTGGAATACTACATAAGGGGAAGCCCCCTGCTTCCCCGTTCTTCCACAAAATCCCGGTATGATTCAACGCAGCTAATCATACATCTGGACGATACGCTGTTATTATAATACCTTTTCCCAAAAAAGAAAAGATGTTTTCCTGTATTCCTGTACAGAATATTCCCGGCCGGATTCAACTGTTTACCGCGAATAGTAACTCTAACTGCATCAGGCAGTAAAGCTCCCTGTTTTTGCCCCGGTAATTTCCAGAAAATCTTCTGTTTTTAGGCACAGCGTCGTCCCGATTCTGCCTCCGCTAATGTAAATCCTGTCATAACTTTTCGCATTTTCCTGCAAAAACATGGGATACTGCTTCTTCATGCCCAGGGGGCTGCATCCACCCCGCACATATCCGGTTACCGCAGTTATCTCTTTCACTGGAATCATTTCCAGGGACTTCTCCCCGGCAAGCCTGGCTGCTTCTTTTAAATCAATCTCCTCTGCCACCGGCAGGACAAACACATAATACTGCCTGCTCTTTCCCTGCAACACCAGTGTTTTAAAGGATTGGGCCGCAGGCGCTCCCGTAAGCTTTGCCGTATGGATGCCGTCAATAAATTCATCGCATTCATACTGCAGCGTTTCATAAGAAATTTTATGCTTGTCCAGTATGCGCATGGCATTTGTTTTAATCTCTTTTTCTTTCTTTGCCAAATTAATCCTCTTCTTTCCGCTGATTTCCTATTTGTACCCGCTTCCTTGCCGTACAGCAAACAATCTATTTTCCGTCCGTCTCCAAAATATAAAAATTCTCTGATCTTCTATTCACTCAGCAAAAATTCCACGAAATCCGCCGCCGCTTCCTTCTGCCCAGAATATTGAAACACTATAAGGTAGGCCGGGCCGTTTTTCCAATACCCGTATTTTTCCAGCATTTTGCTGTCTTCCACCCGCACTGCGTCTTTTTCGCAGATATCAGAATGAGAAGCCGTAAATTCCGCTCCCATCAGTTCCTCCACCGGAACCAGAAAATTCTCTTCTCCGGAATATTCCTGATAGATATTCTCCGGACAGATAAACAAATCCGCTGTACTGGCTCCCACCAGCGTAACCATTTTCATTCTGTTGGCATAGTCCATTTCACCGGCTCCGTCCTGGCCCCCAGCTCCAACCGAAGTGTCCAGAACATATAGGTGACGCCGGTTATCGTCCCCCCGATAAGCCTGAAAATGCTCCATCATCTCGGTATCCATTCCTCCGCCGTTGATCACAGCCGCATAAAGAATGGTTTCGTTCTGAAAACTGTCAATCCACATAACAATTCCGATGATAAGCGCAACAGCCCCTGCCAGGGCTGCAAGGTGGAACTTGTAATAGCTGAAAATATATTCCGCCTTTTCTTTTCCATGCATGGATGCCAGCTTTTTGCGCTCTAACTCCCGCTTTTCTTTCCTTGTCATGTCCGACTCATGCTTTTTCTGAAATTTTGTATCCATGTTCCCTCCTGTCACTGGTTGTCTCAGGCATTGAGCCTGCAGGAAATCTTACGCCCATGTTCCCTCCTGTCACTGGTTGTCTCAGGCATTGAGCCTGCAGGAAATCTTACGCCACATTCCCTTCTGTCACTGACCGCTCTGAGCATTGATTCTCTCCGCCAAATCATTCAGATAGACCCAGCGGTCCATTTTCTCCTCCAGTTCCGTCTCTGTCTGGGTCTTCTCTTCCATAAGTCCCGATAATTCAGCCGAATTGGTGGCATTTTCCATAATTTTCTGATCCAGCCTTTCCAGTTTTTCTTCCAAAGACGCTATTTCATCCTCTATCGCATCATATTCCCGCTGTTCCTTATAAGAGAATTTTAGCTTTTTGGCGCCAGCTTCATTCCTGCCTCTTCGCTCTTTTTGTTCTTTCCTTTTCTGTTCCTCATATTTTTTACTTCCCTGGTTCTTTTTATCCTGATCCGGCAATGGCAGCCGCCGTTCTTTCCTGGCCCTGAGATAATCCAGATATCCGCCCTCATACTGCTGCAGATGTCCCTCTCCTTCAAAGGCAAAGATTCTGGTAGCAAGCCGTTCCAGAAAATACCGGTCATGGGAAACGATAATTACAATCCCGTCAAAAGAATCCAGATAATCCTCTAATATGGTCAGCGTCCGAATATCCAAATCATTGGTGGGCTCGTCCAGAATCAAAACATTGGGCGCACCCATCAGAATCCGGAGCAGATGCAGGCGCCTGCGCTCTCCGCCGGACAGTTTGCCTATGGACGTCCACTGCATGGTTCCATCAAAAAGAAAACGCTCCATCAGCATGGACGCACTGATTTTCCCATCTCCCATATCGATATATTCTGCTGCCTCCCTGACATATGCAATGGCTGTCAGAGATTCCTCCATATGGGAATTATCCTGGGAAAAATAGCCGATTCTCACGGTCTCTCCCATTTCAATGCTGCCGCTGTCTGCGGCAATCTGTCCCAAAATCAGTTTCAAAAGGGTGGTTTTTCCGCATCCATTGGGTCCCACAATGCCGATTCTTTCTCCCTTAAGGAAAATATAAGAAAAATCCTGAATTAATTTCCGTTCTCCATATGCTTTTGACAAACCTTTGACTTCAATTGTCTTCTTACCCATCCGAGTGGAGACAGAAGACAGTTCCGCCGCTTTTTCCTCCATGGGGCCTTCTGCCGCAAGCATATCTTCAATTCTCTGAATATGAGCTTTCTGCTTGGTGGATCTGGCCCGCGCGCCCCTTGCCAGCCATGCCAACTCTTTTTTCAGAATGCTTTTCCGCTTCCGCTCACTGGCCTGCTCCATACTCTGCCTCTGCATTTTCAAAGCCACATAATCTGCATAACTGCCTGGATAGCTGTAGATGTTCCCATATTCCACTTCCACAATCCGATCCACAATCCGGTCCAAAAAATACCGGTCATGGGTTACCATCACAAGGGCTCCCCTGAATCTCACCAGATATTCTTCCAGCCAGCCGGACATTTCATTGTCCAAATGGTTGGTGGGCTCATCCAGAATCAGGATTTCCACCGGCTGCAGCAGGGTATTCACCAACGCCACCCGTTTCTTCTGACCGCCGGATAAATATTTGACCGGCTGAGCCACATCTTCAAATCCCAGCCGGTGCAGCATAGATTTTGCTTCCCCCTCCAGCGCCCCGTCCTGATTATCCAAACCTTTTAAAGCAGATTTTAAAATGCTGTCGGCGTCTTCTAAGACAGGCGTTTGTTCCAGATAAGCCGTTTTTACATGATTTCCCATAATCACAGCCCCCTGATCCGGCTCCTCCACACCTGCAATCATTTTCAGCAGCGTGGATTTCCCCATGCCGTTGACGCCGATTACTCCTACCTTTTCTCCCTCCTGAAGGCTGAAAGCGGCATCTTTTAACAAAATGCGCTCTTCGGTATACGCCTTCTGTAGATGTTCTGCTGTTAATATATTCATGGTTTTCTCCTGCTACCTCTCCTGACACACCTGAAAAATATAGAATTTCAGGTAAAACGATTCCTCCGCCGCCCACAGAATAGGATGATCCGGCGCCTGGGTCCGAAATTCCACCTGTCTGAGCCGTCTGTGCACATGATCCGCCGCCTGATGAATGGTCTTTGCAAACAATTCCGCATCCACAAAATGAGAGCAGGAACAGGTTGCCAAAAATCCTCCGTCCTTTACAAGCTTCATGGCCCGCAAATTAATTTCCCGATAGCCTTTCACTGCATTTTTGACGGAATTCCTGGATTTGGTAAAAGCAGGCGGATCTAAAATCACCACATCATAGGTTTCTCCCCGGCGTTCCAGTTCCGGCAGCAATTCAAACACATCGGCACAAACAAATTTCACCCGATCAGACAGGCCGTTTAAAGCTGCATCCTCCTCTGCCTGCGTCACTGCAAGCTGGGAAGCGTCCACGCCCAGCACACTGGCTGCCCCGGCGATTCCTGCATTCAGGGCAAAAGAGCCGGTATGGGTGAAGCAGTCCAATACTTTTGCATTCCGACACAGAGGATGAACGGCCTTCCTATTGTATTTCTGATCCAGGAAAAATCCTGTTTTCTGTCCGTCCTTTACATCCACCAGGTAACGGACGCCGTTTTCTGTAATCTCCACTTTGGGATCAAATTCCGGCCCCAGAAAGCCCTTTTTCAGTTCCATCCCTTCCTGTCTGCGCACCTTTGCGTCGCTGCGCTCATAGACTCCGCGAATCCAAATTCCATCTTCTGCCAGAAACTCTTTCAAATCTGATATAATTTCTTCCTTGAACCGGTCAATGCCAAGAGCCAGAGACTGCACCACCAGAACATCGGAAAATTTATCCACCACCAACCCCGGAAGCCAATCCGCTTCCCCAAAAATCAGCCGGCAGGAACTGGTATCCACCGTTTTTTCCGATACTCCCAGGCATTCTTTACACGCATTTTTATAAAATCCCGATTTATTTTCTGTTCTTTTTCCCGTGTCATCATACGGATACAAATTTTTGAATTGGTATTCAGAAATCCTCTTCCCATGGGATAACCGTCAAAATCATGGACTGTAACCACATCTCCATCTGTGAAATTTCCCATTACAGACTCTATCTCATTGTCATAAATCCACAATCCGCCGGATTTCACGGTTCTTCCTTCTCCCTTTTTCAAGGTAACTACTGCTTCACTCATGCACTCGTCCTCTCACTTTTCCATTATAACGTCTTCAAACACTTCGTCATTCCTTTCCTCTTAATAAAATCTACCACAGTCTCCCCCGGTTCGCAACCATGAAAAATATCCTCTTTCCAAAAATATTCTTTTTCAGAACAAAGTGGCAAACCCTCCTCAACTCCCCCTGCCCCTCAATCCCCTAATATAAAAGAGCTCCGGAATGCAACTCCCGGAGCCTTCAGTTTTTTATGCCATTTTTTTAATCTGTTTCTTTTTCATCCAGTTCTTCATCTGCAACCCGCTCAATGTGCATTGCCAGGTATCCGATTTCCACTTCGTACAGTTTACATTTCAAATTGCGTTCCACCTGGCTGCAGACCTTCTCAGCAATCCGGAAAGCATTGGGAAATTTAATCCCCATATAATCATTCATATTCACTTTCAGTTTTTCCCCTTTCATGGCGCGGGCCGCCATATAACGGATGTGATTCATCAACCGGTTATAAGCCAGCGACATCACATCAATGGGTCTTCCGATCTCTCGTTCAATCTGAGAAATGCACTCCCGGACAGCCTGGGCTACCTGCATGGCCTGAGAAACTTTCTCATCTTCAATGGCGGAGTGAATATGAAGCGCAATATATCCCACCTCGTCTTCGTCAATCTGAATGCCCATCCGTTCTTTCAGTATGGGGATAATCTGTTTCGCCACCTTATATTCCATATGGAACAGTGCACGAATATCCTCCGTCAGCGGATTGCTGATCTGCTCATGCTCCCGTATTCTCTTAATGGCATATTCAATGTGATCTGCCATAGGGAAAAGTATGTTTCTGTCTATCTTTCCAAACTCCTGCTCTGCCGCATCTAAAATCTGACCTGCAATTTCCAGGCATTCCGGAGAAATGGATTTCTACATACTTTTCCCCGCCTGCATTTATTTCCTGCTTCCTTCGTAGAAATCTGCTGCAAACAGCGCCTGGGCTGTCATGCTTCTTTTGCTTTACCCGCAGAAATCTGCTGCAATCAGCTCCTGGGCTGTCATGTTTCTTTTGCTTTACCCGCAGAAATCTGCTGCAATCAGCTCCTGGGCTGTCATGCTTCTTTTGCCTTACCCGCAGAAATCTGCTGCAATCAGCTCCTGGGCTGTCATGCTTCTTTTGCTTTACCCGCAGAAATCTGCTGCAATCAGCGCCTGGGCTGTCATGTTTCTTCTTGCTTTACTCGTAAAAGTCCACTGCAAACAGCCCTTCTCCGGCCGTAATAGTTCCTTCCTTCAGCAATCGGATCTTCTGGTTATCCTCCAATTCCGTACATAAAACCGGCGATGCCAGAGACGGTGCATTGGCTTCCAGATAATCCAAATCCAGCTTCAGCATCGGCTCTCCCTTTTTCACTTTCTGTCCGTTTTCCACAAGAACTTCAAATCCCTGTCCATTTAAGGCAACCGTATCAATTCCCATATGGATCAGAAGACTGAACCCCGTATCCGTCAAAAATCCAACCGCATGCTTGGTTTCAAAGACAAAGCACACCTCTCCGTCTTCCGGCGCCCGGACAATACTGTCCTTCGGCGTCACCACTGCGCCGTCTCCCATCATTCTGCCTGCGAAAGCTTCATCCGGCGCTTCCGACAAATCTGCTGCCGTACCCGTTACCGGACTGGAAATAATCACTGTTTTTACAACTTTTGATTTGGTCTCTCCCTTTTTCTCCTCCACTGCCGCTTCTTTCACATCGCCGGCAGTATATTCTTCATTGGGAGCCGTTTCCAGATAATCTTCCAGGTTGGACTTAATCACCGTTACCCTCGGCCCATAGATAATCTGCACTCCATTTCCTTTGTGAACCACACCAGACGCGCCTGTGGATTTCAGTAAGGCGTCATTTACCAGCTCTGCTTTGAAAACCGTACACCGCAGCCTTGTGGCGCAGCAGTCCACATCGGATATATTTTTCTTACCTCCCAACCCATGGCAGATGGTTTCTGACAATTCATCCTCTTCTCCTGCAGCCGCCTGACTGTTTTTCTTTGCTTCTACGTCGCTTCTGCGGTACAGCTTCACTTCTTCACTGTCGTCACGCCCCGGCGTCTTCAAATCCATCTTCTGAATCAGGAATGTAAACAGGAAATAATAGATGGCAAAATAAAATACCCCTACAATTACCACCCAAATCCAGTTGGTTTTCGCATTTCCCTGAAGGATGCCAAACAGGAACAAGTCAATAACTCCGCCGGAAAAAGTCATTCCCACGCCTACCTCAAAGACATGCATCAGCATATATGCGAACCCTGCCAGAACGCAATGGATGCCATAGAGAAGCGGCGCTACAAACAAGAAGGTAAACTCCAAAGGCTCTGTAATGCCCGTCAGCATGGAAGTAAGGGCCGCCGACATCAAAAGTCCTGCCACTGCCTGCTTTTTCTCTGGTTTTGATGTTTTATACATGGCAAGGGCAGCTCCCGGAAGCCCGAAAATCATCAGCGGGAATTTTCCTGACATAAATCTGGTAGCTGATACTGCAAAATGTTCTACCGTGGGATCGGACAACTGGGCAAAGAAAATATTCTGCGCGCCCTCAATGGTCTGTCCCGCCACTTCCAGCGTTCCTCCCACAGCCGTCTGCCAGAAAGGAAGATAAAATACATGATGCAGTCCAAAAGGAATCAGCAGACGTTCCATAAATCCATACACCCAGGTTCCTGCATAACCGGAATTCAGCACCACATCTCCTACGCCGTAAATGCCTTTCTGAATCACCGGCCAGACAAAAAACATCAAAATTCCCACCGCAGTATACACCAGTGCGCTTACAATCGGCACAAATCTGGTCCCTCCAAAGAAGGACAATACCTGGGGAAGTTCAATCTTGTAGAATTTATTGTGGAGAGCCGCAACTCCCAGACCCACAATAATACCGCCGAATACGCCCATCTGCAGAGAAGTAATGCCGCAGACCGAAGCTGTGGCTCCGTCCAGCATGTTTTCCGGTCCGCCATTAATGGTAATCAACGCTCCGATGGAAGCATGCATAATGAAAAATGCCACCACAGCTGACAAAGCCGCCACGTCCTTTTCTTTCTTCGCCATGCCGATGGCAACGCCCATGGCAAAGATAATGGGAAGATTGGCAAATACGATGTTTCCCGCCGCACTCATAATCTGGAAGATCATGTTGAATACCGTTCCCGGCCCCATCACATCCAAAAGTCCATAAGCGCTTAACATTGTCTCATTCGAGAAGGAACCGCCGATTCCAAGCAGCAGACCCGCTACCGGAAGAATCGCGATTGGGAGCATGAAGGAACGCCCTACACGCTGCAGTACGCCAAAAATTTTGTCTTTCATATTTCTTCTCCTTTTCTTTATTTTTAAATATTTGGAGTCAATGTGTATTTACGGTATGTCAGTATTTACGGTATGTCAGTATTTACGGTATGTCAGTATTTACGGTATGTCAGAGCATACGCAGTATGCTGAACATATCGTCCTTACCCAGCATCCTGAACACATCGTCCTTACCCAGCATCCTGAACACATCGTCCTTACCCAGCATCCTGAACACATCGTCCTTACCCAGTATCCTGAACATATCATCCTTACCCAGCATCCTGAACATATCGTTACTGTGCGCAATTTATAGAAAAATATAAGAAAAAGGCACTAACACACATAAACATCCAAAATATTTATGCATAGTTAATGCCTTATCTAAATAAGTAACATACTATATCATATGTACTAAATTACCATTGCATTTTTGATTTGTCAAGAGTTTTTTTCAGCGTCTCATTCATGCTTCCGGTCCGGTATCCTGTCAAATCCATGGAAACATAGGTGAATCCGTACTCCTGAAACTGTTTTGTAATCTGATTTCTGATCGCTTCCTGAATCAGCCTTGAAAAATCCTCCGGCAAAACCTCAATTCTGGCCATACTTCCATGAATGCGGACCCGAAACTGAGAAAATCCCAGCTGCAGCAGCAACTCTTCCGCCTGTCCCACCATGGCAAGCCTTTCGGCGGTAATGGGTTCTCCATAGGGAAACCGCGAAGCAAGGCATGCAAAGGAAGGCTTTTCCCAGGAAGCAAGCCCCATTCTCTTTGATAAAAGGCGGATTTCTTCTTTTGTCAGCCCGGCTTCCCTTAAGGGGCTTTTCACCCCAAGCTCCGCCACCGCCTGCATGCCCGGCCTGTAATCTCCTTCATCGTCCACGTTGGAGCCTTCCGCCACACAGGACATTTGATTCTCTTCTGCAATGCTTTGAATCCGAAGGAGCAGTTGTTTCTTACAGATATAGCACCGGTTAGGGGGATTTTGGCTGAATCCTTCCATCTCCAGTTCCTTTGATTCAAAAACAACCTGACGAATTCCTTCTTCTTTGCAGAATTCTTTTGCCTCTTCCAATTCTCTGCCCGGAAAGGAAGCAGAACTGGCTGTCACTGCAATTACCTTATCTCCCAGAACTTCATGGGCAATTTTCAATAAAAACGTAGAATCCACGCCGCTGGAAAAGGCAACGGCAGCGCTGCCGAGATCTGCAAGGTATTGTTTCAGGTATTCCAGTTTTTGTTGGGCTTTCTGTAAAATCTGATCTTTCTTCTCTGTCATGCTTTTATTTACTGGTATCTGTCTCCCGTATAATTTTTCTCACCCTAAGCGTCATCGCCGGCGATACGGACAATTCGTCCACTCCCATTTTCAGGAAGGTCTCTGTCAGGCTCAAATCCGCGCCCAATTCTCCGCAGATGCCTGCCCAAATGCCTGCCGCATGGGCATTCTTCACTACCGTTTCAATCATCTTAAGGATCGCCGGATGATGGGCATTGTAGAAATCGCCCAGTTTTGCATTCTGCCTGTCGATGGCAAGGGTATACTGGGTCAGATCGTTGGTTCCGATGCTGAAAAAGTCCACTTCTTTTGCCAGCTCATCGCTGACCATAACAGCCGCCGGCGTCTCAATCATCACGCCCAGTTCCACATCTTTAAAGGGAACGGCAAGTTCCGTCAGTTCCGTCTTCACTTCCTCCACAATCTTCTTAATTTTCCTTACTTCTTCCACGGAAATAATCATGGGGAACATAATGGCAATCTCACCGTAATTGGATGCACGGTACAGGGCACGAAGCTGGGTTTTGAATATTTCCGGCTGCTTTAAGCATATACGGATGGCCCGGTATCCCATGGCAGGGTTCTCTTCCTTGTCCAGCTTGAAATAATCCACAGTCTTGTCTGCGCCGATATCCAGCGTACGGATGATAACTTTCTTTCCGGCCATATTTTCCGCAACCGCTTTGTAAGCCTTAAATTGTTCCTCTTCTGTTGGAAAATCCTCACTTTCCAGATACAGGAATTCACTTCGGAACAAGCCGATTCCCTTTGCATCATTGCGGAGCACATTTGCCACATCCCCGGGATTACCGATATTGGCATAAAGCTTCAGTTGCTTTCCATCCAGCGTCACATCCTCTTTGCCCTTTAACTGCTGCAGCAATTCTTTTTCCGCCAGACAATCTGCCAGTTTTGCTTCCATTACCTTAGAGGTTTCTTCATCCGGATCTAAATAAATATCTCCGGTAAATCCATCTACAATCACAGTCTTTCCATTATATTCCGGATCCAGGCCGATGTCTGCCTGAATCACTGCAGGAATATCCATAGTCCTTGCCAGAATTGCCGTATGGGAGTTAGCGGAACCCTGCCGGGTTACAATGGCAAGCAGCTTATCTTTCTCAAACTGCACCGTTTCGCTGGGGGCAAGATCCTCGGCCACAATGACAACCGGCTCCTGAAAAACATCCATGCTGCTCTGGGAATCCGTCAAAATACTGATTAACCGTTCGGAAATATCACGGACATCTGCCGCTCGCCCCTGCATGTAGGCGTCATCCATGGCAGCAAACATTTCCGCAAAATTGTCGCTGGTCTGAGCCACTGCAAACTCTGCATTAATCTGCTGTTCCTTTATCATATAATGGATCGAATCCTGATAATCCAAATCCTCCAACATCATCTGATGCACTTCAAAAATCATGGCGTTGGCTTCTCCCACGTCTTTCAGGGCTTTCTCATATAATCCCTGAAGCTGCTCTAACGCCTTTTCCTTTGCCTTTTCAAACCGCTCTGTTTCTTTCTCTACATCCTCAATGTGCCGGCGTTCCACTTTATTCTCATTTTTCTGAAAGATAAAAAGCTTTCCAATCGCCACACCGCCAAATACGCTGCTCCCACTGAATTTTAACATTTGGCTTCTCCTTTCGCTGTTTAAAAATTCAGGCAACTGCAAAGCCGGAGAATGCCGGCTTTGCAATTACCTGTATTTGATTACGTTTTACAGATTTTCTTTGAAAAATGCTTCTAATGCAGTGAAAGCCTCTTCCTCGTCATCGCCTTCCATCTTTAATGTTACGGTATTGTCTTTTTTTACCCCAAGGCTCATAATACCGAAAATCCTCTTTGCGTCTACTTCCTTGCCATCTTTTGCAATGGTAATCTTGCTTGCAAATTTTCCAGCTTCTTTGACAAAAAGCCCTGCCGGTCTTGCATGAATTCCTTCTGGATCTGTAATGGTGTAGTCAAATGTTTTCATAATCTTATTCTCCTTTTCTTTTATTGTAAATGTATTATAATATATTTGTCTGATTTTTGCCAGATCATTTCTATTGTTCTCTGACTGAACTGCCGCCAATCCGGAATTATTTCCATCCCATCTGTTCTAAAATCCCGTCAACCTCCGCTTGAGTTGCCAGCCGTTCTGAAAATGCACTGGCGCTTCCGGTGCAGATTCCCATATGAAAAGCTTTTTCGTAACTTTTGCTTTTTAAATATCCGGTAATAAACCCTGCCACCATGGAATCTCCGGCTCCCACGGAATTCACCACTTTTCCTTTCGGCGCCGGGCTCTGCCATACGCTTTTGTCAGCCGCCACAAGAATCGCGCCGTCTCCCGCCATGGAAATCAGCACGTTCTGCGCACCCATCTCCTGCATCTTTTTCGCATGAGCGACAATGGTTTCCTGGCTGTCCATCGGCACATGAAAAATCTCTTCCAGTTCATGGTTATTGGGCTTTATCAAAAACGGATGGTACTTCAGCACATTCACCAGCAAATCTCCTGTGGCGTCTACCACAGCCCGGATGTTCTTCTCCTGTACCCTTGCCAGAATCTGCTCATAGCTGGAATCCGGCATACTGTTCGGAATGCTTCCTGCCAGCACCAGCACATCCTCCGGCTCCATGGCGTCCAGTTTCTGATAAAGCTCTTCCAAAGCTTCCTCAGAAATCTTGGGACCCTGGCCATTAATCTCACTTTCTTCCCTGGAACGGAGCTTCATATTGATTCTGGACATTCCCTCCGGAATCTGGATAAAATCAGTCAAACATCCCCATTCCTTCAATCCCCGTTCAATTTCTGTTCCGGTAAATCCGGCTGTAAATCCCAGGGCTGTATTCTCCATTCCCAGATTCTTCAGCACCAGAGAGACATTAACGCCTTTCCCACCGGGATATACCAACTCTTTCGTGGTACGGTTGACCCGTCCCAAGGTGAAATCGTCAACGCTCACAATATAGTCCAGACTTGGGTTAAAAGTTACTGTGTAAATCATAATGTGCTCCTTTCCTGTTTCTTCTGCCTTTTTGTTATTTCAATAATATTCTTCAAATCCCGGAAACTGTCATGTTTGATTTCTGTGGTAATCAGCTCTGCATCTTCAATGCCAGCGAAGGTGACCGGCGAAATCTGATTGAATTTGCCTGAATCTCCTAAAATATATGGCCTACGGCACTGAATAACCGCCCTGCGCTTTACCATGGCCTCTTCGATGTCCGGCGTGGAAAACCCTGCCCTGCGGCTGATTCCGTTGGTTCCTATAAATCCGATGGTAAAATTAAATTTCTCCAGCTCGGATGCAGTTTCAATCCCTACAACAGCCTCTGTGGACAGCTTGAATTTCCCGCCCAGGATGTGGGCTTCACACCCCGCCTGCACCAGACGCTTGGCATGGCCGATGGCATTGGTCACATACACTGCTCTCTTCTCCGTAATGAAATCAATGACGCGCTCCGTAGTAGTTCCGGCATCCAGGTAAACCAAATCATCCGGCCTAATCAGGGACGCTGCATATCTGGCAATGTCTTCCTTTTCTTCCCGGTTCAGGTTCTTGCGGTATTCCACCTCCACATCCCTTGCACTGGCATAAGATGTATTGATGGCAGTGGCGCCTCCATGAACCTTATTCAGCTTTCCTTCCTCATCCAGCAGGCACAAATCCCTTCGGATGGTGGACTCGGAAGCCTGAAGATGCTCGGTCAGTTCCTGTACGGTCACACTGCCGTTCTTCTCCACTAATTTCAGGATTTCTCCCAGCCTTTTTTCTAACAGCATATTGGTTCCTCATTTGATTGATTTTGACTGTTTTTTGTTGTTTTTGATTGTATCTGTATAATACCATCATTTTCAATCATTTTCAATCAATATAATTCACAAAAGTGCAGGGCTATTTTTGTGCAATATGTAAAAAACTATTATTTCTAACAAAAAGCCAGCATCAGGAGCTGCGAACATCAATCGATCCCCTTCAGCTCCTGATACAGTCCCTTGGCATAACTGTCTGTCATTCCGCAAATATGATCTGTCACCAGAAGCAGCCTGAGATACAGCAATTCCGCTTCCTTCTCTTCCTCTGTTCCGTTCCCCTCCTCAACTTCCCGGGCAAAATGACGGTAAATCGCTATGTAATTATCCGACAAAAGTTCCATGAGTTTCCTCTGCACTTCCGTCTGTTCTTCTCCGGTATCATAATAGAGCGCCGCCTGTACAAACCGCTCCAGCAAAAAATCAAACACTGACTGAGCTGCAATTTCCAGCTTCAAAATCGGCTTAATCTGGAACGCATACCGGTATGCAATGTCCCCCAGCGCATCCATCATGGCCTCTCCCCCTGTGCCGGTAAACAAATCTTCCCCATGGCTCCCATAAGTTCCATCCATCAATGCAGCGTAATTCCGGATAAAGCTGTCTGTGGCGTCATTAATCATCCATCCCTGAAGGTATACCGCCCAGTTCTGCACCGCATTAATTCCCGGCTGTTTCAGTCCCCGCTGTTTTGCCCTCGCATATTTCCGTTTCAGGTTCTCTGTCATCTTATGGAAGCTGTCTTTCTGGCTTACCGTAAAAATACCTTCTGACGGCTTTTCCCCATCAGCCTGATCCTTCTGCTCCGCTTTCTCTTCCAGCTTCCGTTCCGCCTGCTCCACTTTCTCTTCCAGCTTCTGTTCCGCCTGCTCCGCTTTCTCTTCCAGCTTCCGTTCCGCCTGCTCCGCTTTCTCTTCCAGCTTCCGTTCCGTCTGCTCCAATTCCTCCACCAGCTGTTCATAAGAAATGCAGCCTTTTTTCACAGCGTCCTCAATATCCGCCGTCTTGTATGCAATATCGTCTGCCGCCTCCAGCACAAAAGCAAGGGGATGGCGGTTTCCTTCGGTTCCCAGACTTTTTTGTAAATCGGCAAACAATTCCCGTTCTGCATAATAGTAGCCCATTTTCTTATGTTTCCTATGGCTTGTGCTTTTTCTTTCCAGTGATGAGCCCGGATATTTGATAATGGTTCCCAGCAGCGCTTTCGTCAGGTTCATCCCATTTTCATCCACCAGATAGTGAAGCTTTGCCACCAGCCGCAATGCTTGAGTGTTTCCCTCAAAATAGTAAAAATCCTTCTGCATCTGTTCTGATAAAATCTGATTCAAAAACTGTATCCTGCCGTCTTTTCTTTTATAGGAAATCTCCGGCAGATGCCGCCGAAACCAGTCCCGGATGGCCGTTTCCCCAAAGTGTCCGAAAGGCGGATTACCAATATCATGCAAAAGCCCTGCGCATTGCAGAATATCACAGAGATATCCCTGATATTCCGGTAAAAATTCCGGATCGATCTGATTCTGCTGCAGTCCCCTGCCGATATTCTGTCCCAGAGATTTGGCAAAAGAGGATACCTCCAGGGAATGGGTCAGCCTGGTTCTTACAAAATCGCTTCGATCCAGGGGAAAAACCTGGGTCTTATCCTGCAGCCTCCGAAAGGACGCGCTTCCGATAATTCTGTGATAATCTTTCTCATATTCCGTGCGGAAATCGCAGGAAGATGAGCTTGTATAGTTCCTAACTCTCTCCGAACAGAGCAATCTCTTCCATTCCACTGCATTGTCCTCCAAACTATTTTTATCTCATTTGTTTTGGCAAAGGCTTTTCCCCAGCGGTTTTCCTCCTTTTGCCGTCTGTACAGGCAAATTCCAGCCGCACAGGCAGAACTTTTAGTTCCTTGCCCCGCTCTCGGTTTCCATCTGCCCATGTTCCGATTTTATTTCCTGAAAAAGCTTGATTGCATTCCAACTCTGATTAACAGACGTCAGCACTGCCTTATACGGAATGGGGCCGATCCCCGATTTGCGGACAGCCCTTAATGCCTGATCCACCTGAGGGCCGGAAAGCCCTGCCATCAGCATCATTTCCCCGTCTAACTCTTCCCCATCATACTTTTCATCTGTGGAAGGAATTTCCTTATTTCCTGCCAGATATCCCACCGGCTGCAGATAATCTTCTCTGGCAACTTCCCTGATTTTCATCCGCAAGGGCAGCAGGGCCCTGGTTAGTTTGTTTCTCCTGTCTTTGTCTGAAAAATGAAATAATAAAATTGTCTCTCTCAATGCTAATCTCCTTTTCTAATTCTCCCATTCTATACTGCACGGCAAAAAGATTTGCCGTGCAGTTGCGCCAGCCGCATGCCGCAAAGCGGCAATTTTCCTTTGTGCGGCTGTGTACATATTGTTATACTTAGCGTCAGTTTTTTTGACGCTTAGTATAACAGCGGCCCATTGGCTCTCAGCCAGCTTCTGCGTTCCCGGCAATCCGGAATAACACAGCTTACCATCTGCCAGAACTGCCTGGAATGGTTCAGATAGGCCAGATGGCACAGTTCATGCACCACCACGTAATCCAGAATTTCCGCCGGCGCCATCACAAGCCGCCAGTTAAAATTCAGATTTCCTTTACTGCTGCAGCTTCCCCAACGGGTTTTCTGGTTGCGGATGGAGATACGGTTTACAGGGCCAATCTCTTTTCCAAAGCTTTCCGCCACACGGGATACCAGCGGATAATACTGGCTGACCCGCTCCTGGAATATCTGTTTTGCCTGCAGAAGATACCATTCCTCCAGCCTCCTTCGCACATTGGAAGCGTCTGTCCCTTCCGAATCTAATGTCACACACAAAAGTTTTTCTCTCTGTTCCAATACAATCCCTTTGCATGCTCTGCATATAAGCCGATAGGATTCCCCCTGAAACAGAAAACAGTCTCCTTCCCGGAAGGTGTGAACTGGTTTCTTCTGTTCCAGCATTGAAATTTCCCTTTGTTTCTCCTGAATCCAGTCTGCTTTTTGCTGAATAAATTGGTCGATCTTATATTTTGGCAGCCAGTTGGGCGCCTTTACCTGTACGGTTCCGTCTTTTTCAATCACAATAGAAAGGCTTTTCCGTTTGCTTCGCGTCAATTGATATGATACCATGCTGTAATCTCCATTATTTTCTGCCCGCAGGAGCTTTTTACCGATCAGACGCCTTCACGGTTACATAAAACGTTCCGGTCTTTACTATTTTCCTTTAGGCTTTTTCCCGTTCAGACGCCTTCACGGTTACGGCTTCTTCACGGTTTCATTATAATGTGGACAAAAGGGCTTGTCAAAATATTTCCGCTGAATGCAGGGAATTTCACTGCGCCTCTGATGCAGGCCGCCCCATGTTGCAGCACATTGAAAAAATCCTCCGGAGAAAGATATACCCGTGAGCGAAATCATTTGCCGACAGATCTTTCACAGATTTGAGGAAAAAAGCAAATGATCTGGCAAATAAGTATGCTCGTGAGTATAAGTCCAGACACCATTTTTCCTTTTCTTCATATATTGTAGAGATAATGTAAATTGGAGGAAGCATATGGCAAAACCATCCATTGCAATCCTTGGCGGAGATCTGCGGCAATGCTATGCAGCAGAATACCTTCATACCTGCGGCTGGGACGTAACTTGCTTCCATACCCCGAATTTCCCATGTAATCCCGGCATTACACTGGATCCTGATCTGACACAGGCGCTGGCGCAGGCAGAAATCGTTCTGCTGCCCACCCCTTTTTCCAAAGACAGCATTCATCTATTCCAGGCGGACGAACAGCATTCCCCCTGCCGAACCGAGGAACTGCAGGCCGCCTTAAAGCCCGGCCAGATTGTCGCCGCATACAGCCTTTCCCCGGATAAAGCACAGGAATTGAATGAAAAAAAATGCAAAGTCTTTCAGTTCTCCCAGGCGCCTGCCTTCGCAAAGGAAAATGCATTGCTTACTGCAGAGGGACTCTTATCTGAGTTGATTCGCTACACCCCCTTTTCCCTGTCCTCGGCGCGGACGCTTTTGTTGGGATACGGCTGCTGCGGCTCTGCCATCGGCGCTCTTTTGCATCCCCTTTGCCGCAGTATTTACCTGCTGGAGCAAGATCAGGAAAAACAGGCTCACGCAGAAAAAAAGGGAATCTGCCCGATTCAGAAAGAAGACTTTTCCACAGCGCTGCCCCGCTGCAATCTGGTTATCAACACCATACCCGCTGCTGTCTTGGAATCTGAATGGATTCAGGAACTTCCCGGTTCCTGCCATATTTTTGACATTGCATCCTCTCCCTTTGGCTTTCCCGGAAATGTAACGGAGAATTACCTGCTGCCCTATTTCAGGCTTCCGGGCCTTCCGGGACGTTTTTCTCCGGTCAGCGCCGGGCAGGCCATAGGAAAAATAATAGAAAGGATTACAGATTATGTCATATGATTTTCATGATAAATCCATCGGAATCGGCTTTACCGGCTCCTTCTGCACCTATGAAAAAATTTTCACCGCACTGGAAGAATTAAAGAAAACCGGAGCCAGCCTGCTGCCTGTATTCTCCCTGAACGCCTCCCATCTGGATTCCAGGTTCGGCACAAGCGCCTCCTTCCTGGAACGGGCAAAAACCCTCACCGGAAAAGAACCCATCACCACGATTCCGGGGGCAGAGCCCATCGGCCCCAAAGGGCTGATGGATATTCTTGTCATTGCACCCTGCACCGGAAATACCTTATCAAAACTGGCAAACGGCATTTCCGATACCCCGGTGCTGATGGCGGCCAAATCCCACCTGCGCAACAACCGTCCTCTGGTGCTCTCTTTATCCACCAACGATGCTCTGGGCATGAACCTGAAAAATATCGGCATCCTCTTAAACACCAAGAACATCTATTTCGTTCCCTTCGGCCAGGATGATTATCAGGCAAAGCCCAATTCCATGACGGCATTCACAGAACTTCTGCCAGAGACCATCGGCTGTGCTCTGAAGGGCAAACAGATCCAGCCGGTAATTCAAAGCCCTCACAATGCAGTTTCCTGATACAATATGCGGCAAATACAGTATATTTTGTGAAATATGCAACAGTTCAGCCCGGGAGACTTTGCAGCCAGTGCAAAGTCCCGGGCTGAACTGATACTAAAATATTCTATATTTGCCACAAAAAAATTGAATTCATGGGAAATATTATGTATAATAGGATCTATTCGGACAAGTCTGAAAAGGACAGGCCTGTCCACAATGATAATCATAGAACAATTAAAATCTCTCAGCAAACCGGAACAGGGATATGGCCATGCCACTGGCCGGACAGCAGGATAAGCAAACTGGAAGAACATGATGAAAATGAAAAAAAGCACAGCAAATGAACAATTACTTGCCGCTATGTTAAGACAGAACCAGGATCCGGGCCGGACGCAGAAATTATCTGTGGTCTGGCGTTTCAGCGTTCCGGCGATTTTAGCGCAGCTTACCTCTATAATGATGCAGTACATCGACACTGCAATGGTAGGAAATTTAGGCGCCGGCGCATCTGCAGCCATCGGCGTGGTATCCACCAGCACATGGCTGTTAAACGGCTTGTGCAGCGCAGTCTCCACCGGTTTTTCCGTACAGGCTGCACAGAAAATCGGAGCCGGACAGGAAAAAGAAGCAAGACTGATTCTAAAGCATGCGCTGATGTTTGCCCTGTGTTTCTCAGGAATCCTGATGACGGCGGGAATTCTAATCAGCAATCCCCTTCCCATATGGCTTGGAGCGGGAACGGACATCCGGCAGAATGCTTCTGTCTATTTTCTGATCTATTCCTGTTCTCTTCCGGCTTTCCAGCTTCAAAGCCTGGCCGGCTCCATGCTCCAGTGCAGTGGAAATATGAGGACGCCTGCCATTTTAGACGCGTCCATGTGCGGCCTGGACGTAATCTTTAACATGCTGTTTATCCGGTTCTGGGGCGTACCCGGCGCCGCTTTGGGCACTGCGCTGGCCACAGCGGTTATCTGCCTTGCCAAATTATGGGCTGTGTGCTTTCGTTCTCCCAGCCTCAGAATCAATCAAAAAGAGCCCTGTCCGTATCGCAAAGACATACTGTCCCGAATGGTAACCATCGGGCTGCCGATGGGATTTGAACATATTGCCATCTGCGGCGCAATGATTCTCTCCACCCGCATCATTGCGCCTCTTGGCACCATTGCCATGGCTGCCAACTCCATTGCCGTTACGGCAGAAAGCATCTGTTACATGCCCGGCTACGGAATTGCAAATGCCGCAACCACGCTGGTGGGGCAGAGTATCGGAGCAGGCAGGAAAGCGCTGGCCAAAAGCTTTTCCAATCTGTCCACGCTGTTAGGCTGTGTGATTATGACGCTTGCCGGGATTCTGATGTATTTTGTATGTCCTGTGATTTTCAGGATGCTGACGCCGGATTTGCAGGTACAGTCTCTGGCTTCTGAAGTATTGCGGATCGAATTATTTGCAGAGCCTTTCTATGCCGCTTCCATTGTGGCCTCCGGCGCTCTTCGGGGCGCAGGGGACTCTCTGATTCCCTGCCTTTTAAACCTTGCAAGCATCTGGGGCGTGAGGCTGACGGTCTCTGTCGTCCTGGTGGGGCAATGGGGACTTCCCGGCGTCTGGTTTGCCATGTGTCTGGAACTGTGCGTCAGAGGGATTTTGCTGGTATACCGGCAGCAGCGGTTTCGATGGTGAAAACAAAAATTACTGTTTCAAAGTATACTCCATCATTTCATAATGGAGTTGAGATCCCTCTGCAAGTTCCGGCGGCAGAAGCGCCCTTGCCACACATTTCAGTTCTTCCTCCGGGCGCTTAGTCTGCTGTAAATACGCATAATCCCCGTCAATCCTTGCCACTGTGTACTCTATCGGTCCCAAATTCATACTTTCTCTCCTCCTTGCAAATTTCTAAAAACTATGGGTTCAAAGTTATTCTCCCTTTTTCTGGGACAATGCCAAAATATCACGAACCTCATCCGCGGGAATCCTTGTGTATTCGCTTAATTCCTGTATGTCCGGAATCGTTCCGTTCTCCTCTGCCAGAACTTTCTGCGCTTCATACAAAAGATTGACTTTTGCCAAAACGGCGCTCTCCCCGTTGTCCGTTCCCTCCATTTCCCGGCGGTACTCTTCCATGGCTTCCCGGACATAAGTCTCCAACTGCCTTTCCATGGCCTCACTGTGAAGAGCCAGCTCCCGGTATTGTTCCCCGGCTCCCAGCAATTGTTCCATCCCCAGCAAGAGTCCCATATTTCCCTCCTGCACCAAATCCTCCACCAGAGCCCGGTCCGTCACATAGGATTTGGCAATGCCGGTAATCCTTTTCAGCCATTGGGCGGAGATGGCGGAAACTGCTGATTGTTCTCCGTCCAGCAGACTCTGATACAGCTCTGTTTTCCCTTCCTGGGACAAGTCGGAAATTTTATTGATTTCATTGAGATACATCTGATAATGTTTTGAATGGGCTGTTTTCCTGCCGCCCGATGATTCAGGATTCTCTGTCTCTGCAGACGGCCGGCCGGATTTGCCTGTTTTACCGGCTATTTGTTCCGAACCATTTGCAGAATGGCCGGCTCTTTCCGGTAAAGGTTCCATGGCCTTCTGAAAATACTGGTAAATCAGCTCCTGCTGCTCTGACGACAATTCCATGTTTTTAAAAAATTCCTGTATTTCCTCCCGGCCCATTGGCTCTGGGGAAGCCTTTGCTATCTCCTGCACGGCCCGCAGTGTTTCCATAAATAACGCTCTGTCTACCATAAACTCCTCCTGTCCTTTTCCTGACATTGTACCATGGGATATGGCTTTTGTCAGCTTTTTCTTAGCAGACAGATGCAAAACCGGGTAACAGTTCAGCCCAGGACTTTGCACTTGCTGCAAAGTCCGTGAGAATGTGCAGATTTAGCCAGGAATCCAGCCCTTTGCTGAAAGCAAACTTTAAATGGGCTGGATTCTGTAACAGTAAGGGCAAAAGCTGAACTGTTGCAAAATCATACACACTGCAGCCCGCTGCTCCACTGCCGCTTAAGGCTTTTACAAATTAACCGGCGGCCTGCAGCTTCCCTCTCTGCAGATATACAGAGTCGCCCGGTTATTAATCCTCTCATATTCCCCGCTTTCTTCCCACAGCGCCACAAGATCCGCTTCTTTTCCGTACAGCTTCTGCAGCCGCTTCAAATCCTTCTCCTCCTTCAGCACTCCCACGATATGTTCCGGGGGATTCTGATATAAAAGAGCCGCCAGCAGAGAAAAACTCTGGCCTTCCGGATACTTTTCCGCAAAAAAAGAAAGGAACTCCAACTGCCTTACCGCCTGCTCCCTCCAGGCTTCTTTTCCGGTAATCTGCCACAGCTTCACCAGATTATACGCCATCACAGAATTTCCGCTGGGAACTGCGCCGTCGTACGTCTCCTTATGGGATGCAATCAACGATTCATTTTCCGTTCCGCAGAGGAAATACCCGCCTTTTTCCTGATCTGCAAACAGTTCCCAGGCTTTTTGGCAGTAAAGCTCCGCCATTTCCAGGTACTTCTTCTCCAGGGAAGCGCCGTAAAGTTCAATCAGCCCAAACCCATAGAAGGCATAATCTTCCAGAAATCCATTGCCCTGGCAACGGCCTCTGCGGCAGCTTACAAACAGAGAATCTTCTTCCTTCTTCTGCCTTTCCAAAAATTCACAGGCTGCCTTTGCCTGGCGCAGATAGCCATCCTGTCCGAAAATCCGATACATTCTGGCAAATGCCCCTATCATTAAGCCGTTCCAGGAAGTAAGGATCTTATCATCCAAAAACAACTGATAACGCTGCTTTCGGTATGCATAAACCTTAGGCAGAAGCCTTTCCGGTTCTGTGTGGGAATATCCATCCTCCATGCCGCAGGCCTGCAGCATTTCCTCCGATCCGGTATCCTTCAGCCTGTTGGGGATGCTTTTCCCTTCAAAATTTCCTTCTTTGGTAATGTTGAAATATTCATTAAATTTCCTTCCGGCAGAGGCGCCCAGCAAGGAAGTAAGCTCCTCACAGGCAAAAACATAATATTTCCCTTCCTCCCCCTGGCTGTCCGCATCCTGAGCCGAATAAAACCCTCCGCAGGGATCTGTCATTTCACGCTGGATATACTGAGCCGTTTTACGGACCACCTTCCGGTAAATTTCTTTTCCTGTGATGGAATATGCCTGGGTGTACGCCATAAGGAGAAGGGCGTTGTCATACAGCATTTTTTCAAAATGGGGCGTCAGAAAATACGGATCGGTGGAATACCTGGAAAATCCGCCGCCGATATGGTCAAACAGCCCGCCCCGGTACATCTGCACCAATGTTTTTTCCGCCATTTCCAGGGCGCGCCTGTCTCGGTTCACCTGATAATATTCCATCAAAAACATCAGATTGTGAGCCATGGGAAATTTGGGGGCCTCTCCAAACCCGCCGTTAATTTCGTCAAAGCTGCCTTTTAACCGCCGCACCGCCTGCAGGGATAAATGCTGCCAGGAAAGCTTTGATTTCTCTGTTTTTTGTTCTTTGTTCAACTGCCCGCTGAGTTCTTCGGCAGATTCTAATAAGTTCTGCCTGTCCTGGCTCCAGCGTTTGCTTATCGCCCGCAGCAAATCCAAAAATCCAATCTGGCCGTAGGCGCTTTCTTTCGGAAAATATGTCCCGGCATAAAAAGGTTTCTGATCCGGTGTCAGAAAAAGGCTGGCCGGCCATCCGCCGCTTCCGGTAAACATCACACAGGCTGTCATATAAATGCTGTCTATATCCGGCCGTTCCTCTCTATCCACTTTAATGGAAATATAATTCCGGTTCAGCTCTTCGGCCACCTCTTCATCTTCAAAATTCTCATGAGCCATCATATGGCACCAGTGGCAGGTGCTGTAGCCGATGCTTAAAAATACCGGCTTATCTTCTTTTTTTGCCCGCTCAAAGGCTTCCCCGCACCAGGGATACCATTCGATGGGATGCCCGGCATGCTGCAGCAAATAAGGGCTTGTTTGATTTTTCAAATGATTTCTCAGTTTTATCACCTCAGATTCAAATTGTCTCTGGTATAATATCTGCTATTTCACGGATTCCAAAACTGGGAAAATTTAGAAAACAGGAAGTTTCATAATATCCTGATAGGTGATGACCCGGATAAATCAGATGAATATTTGTGAAACAGCGCTCTCAGAAAAATAATCTGCGCCAAACCTTAAGGCGTCCAGTGACTTTCAGCATCTCCCTGCATAAAGTCTTTTTGCTTCAGACATCCATTTCTCCACAAATTCTGTCTTTGCGTCCGTATAAGCATCCCTATTATGTTCAAACAGATTCCACAATTGTAATTTCATTCTTTCATATTCTTTGGCTATTTGAGGATGTTCATTTAAATAATCTCTAAAATACAATTCATCATTATCTCCAATATAGCGAAGATGCAGATGGAAAACTTTGTCAGCAAATCCGTCTTTTGTATATCCACGGTTAAACGATACTCTGCCCATTTTTGTCGACATACGAATAAATCCATTCTTTTCAATCACTCTTGCTGTGTCCTGAATATCAGAATCCTTTGACACTTCAATCAGTACGTCAACAATGTCCTTTGCCCATATCCCCTTACACCTTTCTATTGACATAGAAAACTTAATAAAAAGCAAGATAATTTTTTGAACTTTTTGTTAAAAAACTCCTTTGAAAATTCCGTTTTATTTGTATATAATATACATACAACGTGTATCTCTCATGCGTAATTCCGGTTGCGTATGGACTGCACGTTTATTTTTTTGAAACGGAGGGAACGTGATGAAACGAGTAAAGGCAGCCTGCATTTGCCAGGACACTTAACTTCCTGTTAAAAGAAGCCGTCGGACATGACTATGCAGTTAAACAAGCATATTATTTTTGTCAAAGAAAGGAATGGCCAAGAACATGGAACAATCAAATCAATTTTTAGGAACAGAACACATTGGAAAGTTAATGGGGAAATATGCAATCCCTTGTATTATTTCCCTTTTAGTCGGCGCACTCTACAATATTGTAGACCAGATTTTTATTGCAAATGCCAGTTATCTTGGTTCTTATGGAAATGCAGCAAACACAGTTGTATTTCCACTTACCGTAGTTGCACTTGCTATCGCTGTTATGATTGGCGACGGCTGTTGTGCATTTGTCAGTATCTGTCTTGGTAAAGGTGAAATGCTCCATGCCAAAAAAAGCGTCGGCAATGCAATCATTATGATTATAGCAAGCAGCTTACTGTTAACCGTTGCTTATCTGATTTTTCAGACACAAATTATTGCAATGTTCGGCGGAACCGTAAACGAAGAAACCTTTTTTTATTCAAAAGAATACTTTTTTATATTAGTCTGGGCATTCCGTTTTATATGTTCGGGCAGTCAATGAATCCTGTGATCCGGGCAGACGGAAACCCGAAATTCGCTATGGCCTCCACTCTGTTCGGTGTGGCCGCCAATATCATACTTGACCCGGTTTTTATTTTCACACTCCAATGGGGGATGAAAGGGGCAGCCATCGCAACGGTAATCGGTCAAATTATCACAGCTATATTAGCGGTATGGTATATCCTGCACATGAGGACAATTAAACCTCTATTCCATGATTTAAAAATTGACCGGCAAATCTGCAGCAAGACATTGCTTTTAGGAATTACAAGTTTTTTATCACAAATTTCTTTAGTTGCGGCAATGGCAGCCATTAACAATATGCTCCGCAAGTACGGCGCAATAGATGAAGTATTCGGTCAGGCAAAATATGCCCAAATTCCAATGGCTGTTGTCGGCATTGTTATGAAATTTTTTCAGATTGTAATTTCTATTGTTGTCGGTATGGCGGCCGGCTGTATTCCGATTGTGGGCTATAACATAGGCGCAGATCATAAATTGCGGGTCAAAGAGCTATTCACAAAATTACTGATTGCAGAAGCCATTGTAGGCACAGTTGCATTTGTCTTGGTTGAGTTTTTCCCCAATCAACTCATATCCATTTTTGGCGCTGCAAACGAAAGCAGATATTATACGGAGTTTGCAATAAAAGCATTTCGGATTTATTTATTTATGTATGATTATTATGGCCTGCATCAATAAAGCGTGTTTTATCTTTTTGCAGGCAATGGGAAAAGCGGCGGCGTCTACCGCACTTTCCATGCTGCGTGAAGTGGTGTTTGGCATTGGATTCGCTATTTTGCTTCCCATATTTTGGGGACTGGATGGAGTTTTATTTTCCATGCCTGTTTCTGATATTTTGACATTCATTGTTGCGGCTATTTTAATTTCTCATACTTACAAAGAGTTGAATGCAAAAGGGAGCGCAGATTAAACAAAATATCGAATTATTCCCGGCTTTCTGATTCAATTTCCAAAATATCATCCTCTTCTTTCTCCGGCTGCCCCTGCTTCTGTTCTTTTTTCTCCAGTTGCTTTTGCTGCTTTTCTTCTTTTTCTAACAGCCGCTGCTTCTTTTTTTCCTCTTTTTCCAATTGCTTTTTCTGTCTGGCTGCCTCCCGCCCCAGAAGTTTTTTCTGCTGCTTTTCAGATTTTTCTCTGGATTTCTGGTTCTTGCGCACTTCCTTTCGGGCTGTTTTTTCGATTTCCCGAATCGTGTCTCTGGCTTCTCCCACCTTCCGCTTCTCTTTCCGATAAGGATTGCGGAAAAAATAAGCTGCAGTTCCCACCACCAACACGCAGATCCCGAAAATCGCCAGCCAGGGCAGAATCAAATGATACTCCTGATAGCCCAGTTCAAAACAGATAAATACTGCCATCATCAGGGGAAACATGAAAAGATACAGAATTTTGCAGATGATATCCAGAATTTTTCCCCTTTTTTTCTCCTGGGCCAGAAGAGTTCCTTCAATCCCTGAGAAAGCAATCATAAACAGGCAAATTTGTGACTGGAACCCATGAAGAACGCCGCACAATGCCACCAATACCACAGACAGCAGAAACAGGGAAAAAGCACAGCCCTGATAGTAGGCATTCCGATATTCCCGAATCCCCTGTAACTTATCCTCTGTGATGCCGTACATAGCATAAACCTGGGCATCCATGTGCTCCTGAAATTCCTGATTGTACCTCCTGGCTTCTCTGGTCCGTTCCATATTTTTCTCAATGGACTGATTCAGCCTGTTAAGCACATCCTGTTCCTGGCGGATCTGCTCAAACAGCGCATCTTCCGCATCCCGCTGCTTCTGTATCTGGCTATATATCCACTCCGCCTTCTGTACCTTTAAGCTTTCCCGTTCCTTTGCTGCACGTTCCTCCAATCCGCTGACCGGCAGGCCTGAATCTGCCGCACGTTCCTCCAATCCGCTGACCGGCAGGCCCGAATCTGCCGCACGTTCCTCCAATCCGCTGACCGGCAGGCCTGAATCTGCCGCACGTTCCTCCAATCTGCTGACCGGCAGACCTGAATCTAGCAGCAGATTCTTATCGTACTCCTGAGTTCGTTCCCGTTCTTCCATCTTCTTTCCTCTCGTTGTATGCTTTTACACTTCTTTTTCCGTTCCGCCCTTATCTGAAATAATTCTTTCTCTGCAGGCCCAAAAAATCCGTTGTCCTTTCTCCAGTTCCTGTTAAATGTTCGCCTGATAGGACAGCATATTCTGAAAACTGCCATTCACAGCGAATTTTCCCCAACCGGATTCCCTACGGCAGGATTTAGGCTTATTATTTCTTCACATGGCAAAAATCATTATTTCCGGTTTATCTGTCCTTCTTCAACTCTTCCCAGGGAATCTCCCGATCCTTAAAATAATATTTTCTGTCATGCTCCCCTATTTCACGCATCACCCGGCAAGGATTTCCCACAGCCACCACATTCGCCGGAATGTCCTTTGTCACCACGCTGCCGGCTCCGATTACCGTATTGTCCCCAATGGTAACGCCCGGCATCACCACAGCCCCGGCTCCAATCCAGCAGTTTCTGCCGATATGAACCGGCATATTGTACTGATAAAGCTGTTCCCGAAGCTCCGGCAGAATCGGATGGCCTGCAGTGGCAAGGGTGACATTGGGCCCAATCATCGTATAATCTCCAATATAAATATGGGTGTCATCTACACAGGTCAGATGATAATTTGCATAAACCATTTTCCCAAAATGGCAGTTTTTTCCGCCGAAATTGGCATAAAAGGGTGCTTCTATATACACTCCCTCGCCGCAGTCCCCCAGCATTTCTTTCAGCATCTCCGCCCTTTTTTCCGTCTGGGAAGGTTTGGTCTGGTTGTATTCGCACAGTTTATCCTGATAAATCACCTGCTCTTTCATAATCGCTTCATCTCCGGGCAGATACAGTTCCCCGGTATGCCGATAAAGCGGGGCAGACCCTCATCAATCGTTGTAACCCTCGCTACAACTCATTCTTCCGCCTTGCAGATGAAAATTTATCCTACGTAAAATTCTGCAATATTTAACCGCCGGAGCAATACCTTTTCCAACAGGCCGGTTTCCCGCGCTTTGCGCAGCATACGACAGGTGAGCGCCGTGGAAGGGTTATTGACGGTCACTTCGATCCGGAGGTTATTTCCCTTGCCATAAATTTTATCTGGTTCTGATTGAGCTTGAATTTAATTCGGTATCCCTGATGCCTGTGTCTTAAATCGGAAATAATCTCTCCTTTGCGGAAAGTATGGATTTTCCCAACATTCCGCCCGAAAAAGGAATAAATATCATGGCTGCTAAAAGTAAAGTATGTCGTTTCAACCAGTGTCTTATAAAAGCAGCTTAACTCTTCACGGCTTTTGAAATTAATGTCGGTTGCAAACTCACACTGGTCAACACACCAGTAATAGAAATAATTGAATCAAATATCATATCGGAAATCCCTTTTCAAATTAAAATTTCATGTTTTTTTAACGTATCTCGTAAAACTCCCGCCATAATCTGATATCCTTTTGCATTTGGATGCAGGCCATCATAGGTAATCCGATCCAGCGGTTTGTCCGTCCCCGGAAATATCATTGTAGCATAATAATTTACAAAAATCAGATTGTTATTATTCGCTGTTTCTGCTATCCAGGTATTCATATCTTTAATATAATTTTTCCTGCTTCTTTCATCCATCAGGATCGGGATATATGTAGGCAAAAGGGAGGTTAAGATCAGACTGATATTTTCTTCTTTTGCCTGCCGTATAATTTCTGTAATATTCCTCTTCGCAGTTTCCACCACCTGACAATACGGCGTCGGCTCCAATCTTTTCCAATAGTCTCCCTCCAGTTCTATAGAATCATTAATTCCAATTCCCAGGATACAATATCTTGGCCGTAATTGAACTGCATCCGTATAAAACCGCTTTTTCAAATATTTTGTTGTATCCCCTGCAATTCCCCTGTTCACGATCAAATGATCGCCGCTCCTAAAATAGGCATTTAACTCCCAATACTCTGTAATGGAATCCCCAATAAAGAGAAAATCCGGTTTTTGCTTTGTGTAGCATAATGCATGGTTTTTTATATCAAACTCTTTTCTCCTTCTGTCTGCTGCAACATTTTCAGAAAAATATTCCAGCCTCATATATCCTTCATCTGTCGAAATCATCTTCTACCTCCTTTGGGTTTATTCGTACTAAGAGTGTGCTTTGCACATTCTTGCGCCCGCGGCGGACGCAGAGCAATACTTTTAAAGTACGCCGCAATGCGCATCCAGCCGTAGGCTTTTATGATATAGGAAACTGTGTTTCCTATATCATAAAAAATTAATGCATATCCCGAAACTGAATATGCACTCAAAAATAGCATTATACGCTTATTTTATGTTCATTTTCGTCTAAAAAAAGCACGATTTGAATTATGCTCCGGCTCTTCTTGCTCTATAGAACGTAGATGCATTGCTTTTGCTACTTCTTGTTTTACCATCTCCTGCATCAGTACTTGAAGAGCCTCATTGCTTAAAACAGCCCTTTCCTCTTGCCGGACATCATCTATGTACGCTACCAACGCAGAAACGATTAAATCTGCTTTATCCTTTACAGAATTTAGGATTTCCGCTGCCCTCCGATGTGAAGGTTTTGTTTTATCAAACCCAAGCGTGAATTTATAGGGATTCTTTTTCGCCATATTTATCACACCCCTCTACATAATCTGAAACAGTCTGCCATATCCTTTAGCATTAGCAGAAATATCCTCAATAAAAGTATATTTTCCCAAACAGTCTGATTGTTCCAGAAAATGACACAGCAGTTTTGCCCCACCTCCGATAAATACATACCACAATGCAGATGAACTGGAATTATTGTTTAAAGCTGTACGCAATGATCCACTTGAAATCCCTGTACTTCTTGGTGCATTATATGGTATGCGGCGCAACAAAATCGTTGGTTTAAAATGGAGTGCGATTGATTTTGAGCAAAAGACTATTACTATTAACCATATTGTCACTAATGCATATATCAATGGGCATGTGAAGTGTGTGGTAAAGGATAAAACTAAAACAAAGTCCGGTACACGGACACTTCCCCTTGTAGCTCCATTCGAGGCATCATTACACCGTCTAAAAGAAAAGCAACGGAATCAACGGATTTTATGTAAAGATAGCTATTGTCTTGATTATCTTGATTATGTAAACTTAAATCCAATGGGAGAACTTATAACGATATGTAAAAAGAAAAAATGGCTCAAACCCTTAATTTAAGCCACTTTCCTAAGTGCCGCAGACCGGAATCGAACCGGTACGATGTCGCCACCACAGGATTTTAAGTCCTGCGCGTCTGCCAGTTCCGCCACTGCGGCATAATATGATTCAATTAGAGAAATGGATGGAGAAGGATTCGAACCTTCGAAGGCGTCGCCAACAGATTTACAGTCTGCCCCCTTTGGCCACTCGGGAATCCATCCATAATGCGGGAAAATCATATGCTGTGACTTTCTTAACCATGTTGTATTATAGCATATGATTTTTCCCCTTGCAAGATCATTTTTTATTTTAACCAGAAATTAATTTCCTTCCGGAATGTTCCGGCGCTCAGATACTTAACTGCATGCCGCCTTTCCCGATATTTTTCAGGATCACCGCACAGTTGGGCGGAAGGGACAGCTTAATCCGCCCATTCCGAACCTCATATATCACAGATTCTAAGGAATAGGACTCCGGCTGGGTGAACATAATCCGTTCTAACCTGGTCTCCCGCTCCAAACCTGCCGGCCAAACCCTCCATTCCATCTCCCGCTCCACATAATCATTATTTATGATAATAATAAACTGCTGCCGCCTGTTAAAACGTCCATAGCACATCACCTGATAATCTCCGCCCAAAAACTTCAGAGAACCGGTCTTCAGGGCATCATACCTCCGGTGAATCCGGATAATGTCACGGTGGAAATCCAGCAGTTCCTGATCTTCTTTTCCCCAGGGATATGTCCTGCGGTTATCCGGATCCGTAAATCCCACTACCCCTGCTTCATCGCCATAATAAATAGTAGGAGCGCCCGGCCAGGTCATCTGCACCACAACCGCTTCTTTCATGACGCCCTTATTCACATCCTCACCCGCCGCCGCACTTCCCAGATTGTTGACGCGTCCCACCTTATGATTGGTACGGGTTAGAAATCGGGAATGATCATGGTTGGACAGTTCATTCATGGCGCACTGCAGAGACGGCGTCATAAAACGGGTCATATAGTAATTCATGGCTCCTTCGAAATTCTGGAAATTCCCCAGCATATCCTGCCGGTAACCATCGCTGTGTTTCTCCATTCCAGTTAAAAACCAGGTTAACGGCTCCATAAAAGCATCGTAATTCATCACCGTATCCCACTGATCGCCCCGCAGCCATTCCACCGGATCGCCATAATGCTCTGCCAGCACAATGGCCTGCGGATTAGCTTCTTTGACCGCCTTGCGGAAATCCCGCCAGAACTGATGGTTAAATTCCATGGAATGCCCCAGGTCAGCCGCCACATCCAGACGCCATCCGTCTGCATTATAAGGCGGAGAAACCCATTTTCTGCCAATATCCAGAATATAATCATACAACTCCTGAGATCCCTCATAATTCAGCTTGGGCAGCGTGTCATGCCCCCACCATCCGTCATAAGTGCGGTTGTAGGGCCAACAGT
Organism: Eubacterium sp.; assembly: GCA_021769425.1. GTDB lineage: Bacteria > Bacillota > Clostridia > Lachnospirales > Lachnospiraceae > Petralouisia. The sequence goes on along the minus strand of JAETSX010000008.1, from coordinate 20,882 downwards.
TTTCGTCATGAAACTGAAAAAAATCGCGGTAAGGGCTGTCAGCCGAAATATAAGCTCCCGTAGCATACCCTACTTCTTTTTCATAAATCAACTCTCTGTCCAGCCATTTATTAAAAGAACCGCAGTGGTTAAACACACCGTCCAGTATCACCCGCATTCCCCGCTTATGAGCTTCCGCCACCAGACAGGCGAACAGTTCATTGCTGGCCTCCAGATTCTCAATGTTGGAAACCCGTTTAATATATCTGGTGGCCTTGGCATTATCTGTTTCTCCCGGCTGAAGCTCTTCTCCGCCGTCCTCAATAATTACGCCGTAGTGAGGATCTATGTAATCATAGTCCTGAATATCATATTTATGGTTGGAGGGGGAAACAAACAAAGGATTAAAATAAAGCACTTCCACGCCCAGATTCTGCAAATAATCCATTTTCTTCATAACTCCGGCCAAATCCCCGCCATAAAATTCACCTACGCCGAAATCTGCCGGGCACTGCTCCCAGTCCTCCACATGCTGGCTGTAGACCTTAATATAGTAATATTCATTATTTTTTACATCATTGGAAAGATCGCCGTTGTAGAACCGATCCACCAGAATTTGATACATGACCGCTCCTTTAGCCCAGTCCGGCGTGGAAAACCCCGGCACAATAGCAAAAGAATATTCAGGCCTCACCTGCGGGGTAACGCCCATACGATCATAATAGCAATGGAGCATTCCTGTGGCAATTTCAAAATAATAACGGTACTCTTCTGCCCCGAGCTGAACTTCTGTCCGGTAATAATCAAATTCGCCCCGAGTTTCCTGTTTTTCCATGGGACTCTTACCCGATTCAGTGCACAGCCACACAATATCCACATTATTCTTAGCTGTGCGGAATGTCAATGTCACTTTCTCATTCTCACCTGGTTCCGGCGGATTTCTGTAATCCCTGGTCCCATCCGAAAACAATGCATGTTTCCGCAGCAATGGACGCATCTGCATCATATACTGCTGTCTCTGATTCAATTCATAAATAGAATATTTACTCATGGCATGACCTCTCAATTTTTTGTGATGTTTCCTGTGATGTTTCCTTTGAAATATCCATCATGCTCAGCCTGCCGTTTGGCGGGCCGCATGGCCATCCTACTATGGAAGTCGAAGACTTTCATAGTAAACCCCCATCATGCTTAGCCTGCCGTTTGGCGGGCCGCATGGCCATCCTACTATGGAAGTCGAAGACTTTCATAGTAAACCCCCATCATGCTTAGCCTGTCGTGCCACGGGCCGCATGGCCATCCTACTATGGAAGTCGAAGACTTTCATAGTAAACCCCCATCATGCTTAGCCTGTCGTGCCACGGGCCGCATGGCCATCCTTACTATGGAAGTCGGAGACTTTCATAGTAAACCCCCATCATGCTTAGCCTGTCGTGCCACGGGCCGCATGGCCATCCTACTATGGAAGTCGGAGACTTTCATAGTAATTAAAAAGGCAGCTTGTTACGGCTGCCTTTTTAGGAGAAGGTATTTTTACTATGGGGTATAGCAAAAACTATATAATGTATTGGGGGGTTTTTACGTTAATTATAGTACCATATATTTCCCAATAAGTGTGCACAAACTTCAGAAAAATTGCAGCCCGTTTCTATATGTTTTGCACAGTACCTTTTTCCTATCCCCTGGGGGATTTATCGTCATTTTGCACAATTCATCCTTCAAACAGCGCTTCAAACTCATCCCGGCTGATTTTTTCTTTCTCCAGAAGAAGATCTGCGCATTTGTGAAGAATCTTCTCATGTTCCATTAAAATGTTCCTGGATTTCTGATAACATTCATCAATAATACGCTTAATCTCCTGGTCAATCACTCCGGCGATATTCTCTCCGTAAGCTCTTGTGTGGGCCAAATCTCTTCCGATGAAAACCTCATCATCTTCATTATCATAATTAATCAGCCCCACATGCTCTGACATTCCATATTTTGTTACCATGGCCTTAGCCACGCTGGTGGCCTGCTTGATATCCTGGGAAGCCCCCGTGGTGATATCATCAAAAATCAACTCTTCAGCCACTCTGCCGCCCAAATCCACTATAATTTCCTGCAGCATCCGCCCCTTAGTGTTAAACATCTCTTCACGCTCCGGCAAAGGCATCGTATATCCTGCCGCACCGATTCCAGTAGGGATAATGGACACAGAATACACTGGCCCCACATCCGGCAGCACATGGAACAGAATCGCATGGCCTGCCTCATGGTAGGCAGTAATTCGTTTTTCTTTATCTGTAATAATCCGGCTCCGCTTTTCAGAACCGATCCCCACTTTTACAAATGACTTGCGGATATCGCTCTGAATAATATAAGCCCGGTCTTCTTTTGCCGCATAGATTGCCGCTTCGTTCAAAAGATTCTCCAGATCGGCCCCCGTAAAACCGGCTGTGGTCTGGGCAATCTGTTTCAAATCCACATCATCGCCCAATGGCTTGTTTTGGGCATGCACCCTTAAAATCTCTTCTCTTCCGCCGATATCCGGCCTTCCCACATGGACCTTCCGGTCAAATCTGCCGGGACGCATAATGGCAGGGTCTAAAATATCCACACGGTTGGTGGCCGCCATCACAATGATTCCCTCATTGACGCCGAATCCGTCCATTTCCACCAAAAGCTGATTCAAAGTCTGCTCTCTTTCATCATGGCCGCCGCCCATTCCGGTGCCCCGCCTCCTTGCCACTGCGTCAATCTCGTCGATAAACACAATACAGGGCGCGTTTTTCTTGGCGTCTTCAAACAAATCCCGGACACGGGAAGCTCCCACGCCCACAAACATCTCCACAAAATCAGAACCGGAAATGCTGAAAAAGGGAACGCCTGCCTCGCCTGCCACTGCTTTCGCCAGAAGTGTTTTACCGGTTCCCGGAGGGCCCACCAAAAGCACTCCTTTGGGAATCCTTGCCCCCAGCTTGGTATATTTTCTGGGTGCCCGGAGGAAATCCACCAGTTCCTCTAATTCTTCTTTCTCCTCTTTCAAGCCTGCAACGCTTCCGAAAGTGACCTTCTTATTCTCATCCGTAGTCATTTTTGCCCGGCTTTTTCCGAAATTCATCATTTTATTTCCGCCGCCGGAGGCAGCCGATGCATGATTGGTCATCATAATATAGAACACAAACAGCACGGCAAACAAAATCAATGTGGGCAGTATAGAAATCAGCCAGTTTTCCTCCGGCATTTCCTTCACCACATAATCTGCAAAATCATAAGATTTCATGGTTTCCTGCAGGGTATTGATATCCGACACATACAGCGCCCTGGCGCCGCCGGAATCTCCCTTCAGAGTAACATCCGCCTGGCCTGTGGGCACCTCACGGTTCTGGGAAATAACCACTGACACCACATTTTCACTTTTCAAATCCTGTTCAAACTGCGCATAAGTATATAATGAATTCTGTCCGAAACCGGAAGAATTGTCCCGCAGCACCCAGAGCAATGCCAGGATTAAAATTACTGCAATGTATAATCCAAATGCCCGGTTGCGTTTCTGTGCATTCATACTCTCTTATGCCCTCCTCTCTTATTGTCTGTAAATTTACTGATATTCTGTTTCAGATCTGGCTGCTTCATTCTGCCGCCTCATCCTCTAATTCCACCACTCCCACATAGGGAAGATTTCGGTAACGCTGCATATAATCAAGGCCGTAACCCACTACGAACTCATCCGGAATCTCAAATCCGGTATAGTCCACATGCACGTCTGTCACCCGTCGTTCCGGCTTATCCAAAAGTGTGCACAGTCTCAGGCTTTTCGGCTTCCTGCTTTTCAAATTTTCCAGTAAATAACTCAGGGTTCTGCCGGAATCCACAATATCCTCCACCACCAGCACATTTTTCCCTTCAATCGCCTCATCCAGATCCTTGATTACTTTTACCACGCCGCTGGACTTGGTATCATTCCCATAACTGGATACGGACATAAAATCAAGGGAGACCGGCACTGACAGCCTCTTTGCCAACTGGCAGGTGAAAAATACACCGCCTCTTAAGACACTGACCAGATGAACTTCCTCCCCTTTATAATATTCACTAATCTCTTTTCCCATTTCACAAATTCTTTTTTCCACTTCTTCTTCTGATATTAATATACGGATTTTTTCACTCATAAACCGTTCCTCCATCTACCTGTATCTCAAGAATTCTTCTGGTGTGCTCTGTCACTTTTACCTCTTCACTGATGCGGTATCCTATTACCCAGAGAATATGACTGCCGTCAGCAAGAAGCAGTATACGATCCCGCTCCTGCCTGGGTATTTTCTCATCTACGAAATATTTTTTCAGCTTTTTTCTCCTGCCGTCGGCGCTGAACGCCAGAAAATCCTTTTCCTGACGTGTTCTTAATTGCATGGTGCCTTTTATTTTATCATAATCCATCCATTTCGTATACATTTTTTTTGGAATTTCTTCATTTAGAAAATTATTTTCCAATAATCTGGTACGTATTTCATACCCATATCCGGGGATTTGCCAGTAACCTTCGGCTGAAATCTGCAGAAAATCCTGCTCTGCCCTTTCCCCTCCGGTTTCTTTTTGGCATATCATCTCTTCCAGGCCGGCAGACTGCTTCGGGCCCGGTTCTTTCCCGGCATTTTTTTTCAGACAGATACCCTGATATACCCGCTCTGCCGTTATGCCGTAAGGAAAATCCAGACATCTTCCCACCTGCCTGTCAAAAAGTTCCTGAAGCTTTTGCACATGCAGACTGGAAATATCTTTGCCGCCTCCCACGGCTTCCGTCAATATCAGATAAAGCAGAGATTTTTGCAGAACCGGCCTCTCTTTTCTTAATTCCGCTGAAATGTAAAAGCTTCCGTCTTTCCTCCTGACATATGCTTCCGCCGCCTCTCTGGTCAGATCCTCCAAAAGTTCCAGAACCTCCACCGCCATCCCCGCCGCCTGATTCATGTGGGCAACGGCCTGGCTGTTCACTTCCTCTAAAATGGGAAACACCTGGCGGCGCAGCTTGTTTCTGGCATAGTCCAGTTCCTCATTGGTCTTATCCAGGCAGAATGGCTGGCGGACAGATGCCAGATAAGCTTCGATTTCCCTCCGTTCCACACACAGCAGAGGCCGGATAATTCTTCCCCGCACCGGCAGAATGCCGCACATCCCTCTAAGACCGGTTCCCCGCGCCAGATGAAACAGCATGGTCTCTGCACAATCGTTTTGGTTGTGGGCCACTGCAATTTTATCTGCGCCGAATTCTCCGGCAGCCCGATCAAAAAAGCCATACCGCAGTTTCCTTGCTCCCTCCTCCACTGTCATTTTATGCTTCCTGGAATATTCCAGTGCATTGCAGTGAAAGATCCGGCAGGGCACCTGATGCTCTCTGCAGAAGTTTTCCACAAAAAATGCATCCGCCCTGCTGTCGTCTCCCCGGATTCCATGTTCCACATGCACTGCGCACAGCCGAAAGTTCATGGCCTGCTGCAATTCCAGCAAAATCAGCAGCAGGCAAAGGGAATCCGCACCGCCGGACACGGCAGCCAGAATGCAGTCCCCCTCCTCTGCCATGTGATGTTCCTGCATAAATTCCAATATTTTCTTTCTCATCTGTTTCTCCCTGTTCTCTTCAATACTCCTGTTTTCCGGAAGCCTTTCTCAGAGCATGCCTGAAAAATGCTCGAAATCGAACAATCTATATTCCGATAGACAAAAATACAGGATTGCTTTTCGCTGAGCAAATGATTCATTGGCGTCCTTCGCTCAGGCGAAATCAACCGTTTAAGGAGCTCTGGCAGGCCCGGAGGCTTTTCCTCACAGAACCTTATTTTTCCCAGATTCCGGTAACTAATACTGTCATATCATCCGGCGCCTTCCCCGCCGTAAACAATAAAATCTGCTCCAGCGTCTGCTTGGCCATCTGCTCCGGATTGTTGGTTTGGATCCCTTCCAGAATTTCCCGAAACGCCTCTTCTGGTTCCGGAACGTGCAGATCGTCCAGCACGCCGTCTGTCACCTGAACCACGAAATCTCCATTTTGAAGCTGCCGGCTGGTTTTGTCAATTTCAAGCTGATGGAAGATGCCCGCCGGAAGGCTTCCGGAGGAAATGCATTCCACTTCTTCCCCCCGTTTGATAAAAGTGGCGGCTGCGCCGATTTTATAAAACTCACACATCCCTGTATACAAATCCACAGACGCCAGATCCACTGTGGAGAAGATTCCCTCTTCCCCCTGAATCACCATGGCGGAATTCATCATCCGAATGGCTGTCTCTTTCCGAAAGCCCGCCTCCAAAAACTTCTCTATTAACTCTATCACCATTTCACTTTCCTTACAAGCGCGGATTCCGGAACCCATCCCGTCTGACAGCGCCATCACGCACTCTCCCCCGTCCAGTTCCAGAAAGGAAAAACTGTCCCCCGACACCTGTGCTTCATCTTTGGTCAGCCTTGCCACTCCCTGGAGGGTGTGAAACAGCGTATCTTCCTCAAAAGTCAGGAAACTCTCTTCCTTCCCTACCATGGACCGGACGTATTTTCCCGGAGCCATATCCCGGTGCAGCCCCTGACTTACCGCCTTGGCCAGTTCTTTCACCGATACGCAGTTTCCCCATTTGGAGCATGCCTGCATCTGCAGCGAAAGCTTCCCGTTTCTTCTCTCATAAAGACGGATTTCCCTGGCGGTAATTCCCCGCTCTTTCATTCTGTACCGCACCGATCCCAGCAGTTTTCCTTCTCTGCGGCTGATATCCTTGTACTCTCTGGCGCAGTCCTCCATAATGTAAGCCATAGCGTCCAGCTGTTCCGCAATCACCCCTCTGTTTTCCAGCAGCCGGTTATACCAGGCCAGATTCAATTTTGCCTTTTCAAACACTTCCACGGCCTCTTCTATAATACTGTCAGAATAAGGGCAGTAATCCGCCAGTTCCCGATTCACTTCCTCTTTAGCTCCGCCCCGCTTCTCTATGGAATGAAACAGCCGGTAAAACACCTCAAACATGGGACTGTTTTCTTCCTGCCAGCAAATGGCGCACTGGTCACAGGACATGCAGATTTTGCCTGCAATTTCCTGCTGCATTTTCCCCATTTCCTCCGGCTCAAAACTGTTTTTAAAACTTTCCATCTGGGAAAATATCTGGGAAAGTCCGTTAAATGACTTGGCGTAAGTCTCAAGTTTTTCCCCATGTTCCGGCGCAATCTGACCGGTTTCCTTCCTGCCGCCGGGGAAAAGAAACACGCCTTCTAAAAACTGGTGAAGGATGGGGGTAAGCGCCAGAACCATTCCAAATACCAAAACAGATTCCAAAAGTCCCATCCATACAATGGCCCGGTTCCTCACCTGCAGCAATTCTCCCGCCAGGGTCACTAGAAACACGCTGAGCCCCGCCGCGCCCGCACCGATATAAGTGCGGCAGCTTTTATTGGCCCACTCCACCAGTTTGATTACCACAGCTGTTACAAAAAGCGCCGTCATATATTTTGCCATTGCCTGCACCGGAATAAACAGCGCCATTCCAAAAATGCTGAAAATCATCAGCAGGGTACGGTTGACTTCCTCTAAATAACAGGCCGCAAAAAATCCCGGTATCAATGGATAACACCCTGCAAATGCCCCCTTTGACACTGCCATTGCCGCCCCGTATAATATGATTTCTTTCCATCTTGTCTGTTTCATTTTTCGTCCTCCTTTTCTGTCCGGCTGTTTCTTGCATGTCGGACGTGCAGGAGTTATTATAAAAAGAAGCGGCTGAAATGTTTGTCAAACCCGGGACGAGTTTTCAAAAACTTTTAGACAAAAAGCCCCTTAGAACCACTGCTTATGGCGATTCTAAGGGGCTTAAGGATTTTAGGAAATTCACAATCATGCTTTATCTCCCGCACCTATCTTCTGCTGCAGTACTTCCCCTGAAGGGAAACCCCACCGGTAATTCACTTATACTCCAGAGTATACATATTTGCCAAATCATTTGCTGTATATTTGGCAATTAAAAACTGCCAAATATACAGACCTCCGGGGGATGCGCACTCGCACGAATATGTATATGCCCTAAAGCGGCCGTGCTCGGCGCAGATGGCGATAATTAATCGCCATCTATATATTATCCTTAAAATATTTAAACCTGTTGGCAAATCATTTGGCTCACGGGGATAAGAATGTTTTATTTTCCAGAGGATTTCTTCTCCTTGAAAATAATCTCATTGGAATACACAAGTCCTAATTTGGTCTTGGCCACCTGCTCTATGTATTCTTTGGTATTTACATATTTCTCATACTCTTTCAGTTCTTTCTTCCGCTGCTCCTCGGATTCCAACTGGGCCTGCAGCTCTGTTTCCTGGTCTAAGTAAGATTGATTCTTCTCATACACGGAGATAATCTGAACAGACATTACGCCAGTTAAGGTCAGCACAATCAACGTGATGCATATCATGCTGGACTTATTCTGCTTTCTTCTTCTCCGCATTCTGGTTCTTTCCGCACTGGACTTGCGCGCTCTCTCACGTTTTCCCATGTTACTGCCTTTCTATGTTATACTCACGAGCATACTTATTTGCCAAATCATTTGCTTTTTCCTCAGAGTCGTGAAAAATCTGTCGGCAAATGATTTCGCTTACGGGTATATACTCACGAGCATACTTATTTGCCAAATCATTTGCTTTTTTCCTCAAAGCTGTGAAAGATCTGTCGGCAAATGATTTTGCTCACGGGTATATACTCACGAGCATACTTATTTGCCAAATCATTTGCTTTTTCCTCAGAGTCGTGAAAAATCTGTCAGCAAATGATTTCGCTTACGGGTATCCCTATAATTTACATAATCCTATTCTAACTGCTTTCCAGAGTTTTTTCAATTGTTTTTTCCAAAACCGTAAGACTTTTTTCAGCATCTTTTTCAGATGCCCCAGGGGACCTTTCAGCAAACGGGCTGTCCACACTATAGGTCTGCTCACCAAAAACAGAATTTTTTCCAAAAGAAATACGCTGCCTTTCACCACCCACCGGCTAAACAGCAGGTTATAGGTTAACATCCCCGCCACAACTCCGCCTATGACAAACCCCCTGATATAACCGCTGTTTTCCCGATACAGCATGGCAAAAAGCGCAACTGCGCTTCCAATCCAGAACAACAGGTCTTCCGCCCCTGTCACCCAGCTTTTATGGGAAACCAGCCGCCGCATAATCCGAAGCAGATCGTACACAAACAGAAGTATCATTCCGGTAAGGAAAGAGGTCAGCAATACATCTGCTTCCTTTAAGATCTCTGCGCTTACTTTCATCACTTAAACAATCTTCCCAGAAAAGATTCCCCCTGCTTTGCGGAAGACTTTACATCGGAATAGGTAAAACTGTCGATTTTCCCTTCGATATCTATCTCTCCTTTTTCCAGTGTCAGGCGGTTTACGTGAAGATCATTTCCTTTTATCATCAGCATTCCCATTTCCGTTTCTAAAAGGATTTCTCCCACATCAAAGGAAAGCACATCAATGACTCCGTTTAACACCCCGTTTTTCCGGTTGGATATCACAATCTTATGGCTGTGGCCCGCCGCTCTTTCTTCCATATTAAAACCTCCTTCCATATTTCCGGGACCATATGGATGTCCTTTTTAAATATATGAAGGAGGCTGTATTTTATGCCTGGGATTACAGATATTTGAATAATTCTTTGGCTTCTTCTTTCCTGCTGGTGTCCTGAACTGCCAGCACTTCTACTTTTACATTCTTAGTTCCAAAGCCGATTTCGATTACATCGCCTGCTTTCACATCCTGGGACGCTTTCGCCACTTTTCCGTTCACTGACACTCTTCCTGCATCGCAGGCTTCATTGGCGACAGTCCGCCGTTTAATCAAACGGGAGACCTTTAAATACTTATCAAGTCTCACTTAATCCCCCTCCTTTCCAGAAAAATTAAAATCTTGTCGGCATATCGTTGGGCTCACAGATATAAAAAGAGGACTCTCTGCGTTATCTTCAGAGAGCCCTGGGCCATGCCATAAACCGACTATGCATTAATCATGTCTTTTAACGCTTTTCCTGCCTTAAATTTCGGAGCTTTGGAAGCCGGAATTACCATCTCTTTGCCGCTCTGCGGGTTTCTTCCGGTTCTTGCTGCACGTTCGGAAACTTCAAAAGTACCGAAGCCCACCAACTGAATCTTCTCTCCTTTTTTCAGTTCTTCTGTAACTACATCAGTGAAAGCTTTCAACGCTTTCTCTGCATCTTTCCTGGACAATTCCGTTTTCTCAGACATTGCTGCAATTAATTCTGCTTTGTTCATGACAAAATTCCTCCTCTGGATTCTATATATTAAAATTATTGTGGCCACATATCTGTCAAAGTAATGTCTAATTTCTTTTCTTTATATCCTAAACCACATATCTAAGGATTATATATGTTTTACAGCATTTTGTCAATCATTGCAAGCACTTCTTTCCCTAATTGTTCAGATTTTTCATCTGCATCCGACAGGGAAGTCCCTTTTACGCCATAATAGAACTTCACTTTCGGTTCTGTTCCGGAAGGTCTCACGCATACCCATGCATCTTCTGTCAAATCATAATACAGCACATTGGAGGAAGGAAGCCCTGTAGGCGTTACCTGGCCGTCTGCCATATTCTGGATGGTATCCTTCTTGTAATCCCTTGCAGACACCACCTGGTATCCTCCGATTTCCTTCGGCGTATTCTCCCTTAAAGTGTTCATAATCTCCTGAATCTTTTCCAATCCTTCGATTCCCTTTAAGGTAATTGCCTTAACATCATCCTTGTAGTAGCCGTAACGTTCATACATGGCGATCATGGCATCCCATAAGGTCATGTTTTTGGTCTTATAATATGCAGCCGCTTCGCATAAGGTCATGGAAGCCACCACTGCATCCTTGTCTCTTGCATATGTGCCGGTCAGGCAGCCGTAGCTTTCTTCCATACCGAAGAGGTAGGTTCCTTTCCCGGTGTTTTCAAATTCCAGAATCTTCTGGCCGATAAATTTAAATCCGGTCAGCACTTCGATCAGCTGGATTCCATAATATTTGGCAATGGCATCTGCCATATTCGTAGAAACGATGGATTTCACGAAGGCCCCGTCTGCCGGCAGTCCGTCTTTCTCTTTTCTCTGGCTGATGACATAATCGCCGATGAGGCAGCCTGACATGTTGCCTGTAAGGCTGTGGTATTCTCCTGTTTTGGAATCCTTCACATACACGCCGAGACGGTCAGCATCCGGATCTGTGGCAAGGATCAGATCTGCATCCACTTCTTTGCCAAGCTTTAAACCTAACTGGAATGCCTCTTCGGATTCCGGATTGGGGTAGCTTACGGTTGGGAATTCGCCGTCTGGCAGTTCCTGTTCCGGCACCACATAGACATGCTCAAAACCAAGTTCCTTTAACACCCGGCGCACTGGAATATTCCCGGTTCCATGCAGCGGAGAGTATACAATCTTCATATCCTTTGCTACCGCATCAATGCAATCCTGGCGCAGAACCAGACTCTTTAACTCTTCAATATAAGAATCGTCAATGTCGCTGCCAATGACAGTGTAAAGCCCTGCCTTTTCAGCCTCAGCCTTGTCCATGGTCTTTACCGTCGCATAATCGGTAACCTTCTTCACCTCATCCATGATTCCCTTGTCATGGGGCGGGGTAATCTGAGCGCCGTCTTCCCAATATACCTTATATCCGTTATATTCGGGAGGATTGTGGCTTGCGGTAATATTAATTCCTGCAATACATCCCAGTTTACGAACTGCATAGGACAATTCGGGAGTGGGCCTTAAGGATTCAAACACATACGCCTTAATTCCGTTTGCTGCCAGGCAAAGAGCCGCTTCGTCCGCAAACTCCGGCGACATTCTGCGGGAATCATAGGCGATTGCCACTCCCTTGGCCTGTCCGTTTACCGATGCAATATAATTGGCCAGTCCCTGGGTTGCCTTGCGCACCGTATAAATATTCATGCGGTTCGTGCCGGCCCCAATGACGCCGCGCAGTCCTGCAGTGCCGAACTCCAGATCCATATAAAAACGCTCTTCTATCTCTTTTTCATCTTCTGCAATTCCTTTTAATTCTGCTTTGGTGGCTTCATCAAAATATGGGTTATTCAACCACTCCTGATACATTTTTTTGTAATCCATTTTAATCCTCCTCGTTTTTGTTTCTGCAGTGCGGCGGTTTGGGCCGCGGTGATTTCATGCAATTTCAGATAAAATGCATGGATGAAAATCTGCTGCTTTTATCATACTTCAAGAGGGGGAATTTCTCAACTGTTTTTTGGGAAAATTCTGGATTTCAAGGGGGATTTTTGGATTTCGGGGCTGCATAGTTCCCATTCTTTGGAGACGGACGGCGATTCGGGAATGCATAGTTTCCATTCTTTGGGAACGGACGGCCTAATTTATATTTCGATACGCAGGAAATACAGGATTGCCCAGTTTGTGTATGAAAAGACAATCCTGTATTTCCGTCTGCATCCAAATACCATAAATTCTTCTGAAAACCGCTGCAGATTATGATGCTGCAGCCGGCAAAATTGTTGGCTGCATTTCTTTTGGCTCAACGCCTGGCAGCATTTCCGCCGGTTACATTGTTGTTATTATTGTTATTATTGTTGCTATTATTATTGTTATTATTGTTGCTATTATTGTTGCTATTATTGTTATTATTGTTGTTATTATTGTTGTTATTATTTGTGTTGCTGCTACTATTGGTGTTATTGTTCCTGCTATTATTGCTGTTATTATTATTATTGTTATTATTATTGCTGCCGGGCGGATTTGAAGTGGAGATCGTCTCATCTGAGCTTTTATCCGTCAATTTGATGGTAAGCTCCGCTGTTTTGGAATTTACGATAAGGATTCGGCTCCATTCCTCGTAGCCTTCGGCTTTGGCAGTCAGGCGGTGGGTGCCGTAGCGGACTTCTACGGCTTTGCTGATGTCAAGCCTTTCGCCGTCCAGATAGACTTCTGTGTTTGCGGGCTCCACTTTAAACTGGATTTGGCAGGACTGGGGGCCCTCGCCCTTCAGCTCGTTCAAATCCACGGTAGTTACCTGGTTGGCTTCCACGGTAATTTCCCGGCTGCCGCCGTAGCCGTCGTTGGCAACGGCCAGAAGATAAGCGCCCTCCGCCACTTCGATCCTCATCTGGGGAACGATTTTCATGGAAATCAGATTCCCAATGGTGATATAGCCGCCCTGGAAAATGTCGGTGTTCTCAAGCGCTACGGTTCCGTGGCCTGCCAATACCTGGATGGTATAAATCTGCTTATCAATCCCCCGCAGGCAGATGGTGTCCTGTTCGCTGATTTCCGACAGAGATATCTTGCTGTTTCCATGATAAGCAGACACTTTATCGTCAAAGAAATAGGTGCTGCCGCCTACGCTTAACGTCTGTTTGGTCAAATCCAGGGTAAAATTATAAAGATCATCATAAGAAAATACTTCATCGGAAATCTGAACGTTCACAAGGGTTTCCCCTCTTCGTTCCACTGTCACCAGTTCTCCCACCGAAATCTGGTTTACTGTCAGATTATCTCCGTATTTTCCTTTAAAATAAGTTGCGCCGGTGTAGTTAAAAGGCTTCTCTCTTGTGGTGTCCCAGTCCTGCAGTGTGATAATGCTCCGCTCTGTGTCAACGGCGGTGACGATATACAGCTTATCGGTTTCTTTCAGAATTTCCACCTCTTCGATATAGGACTCTTCCTTTCCCTTCAGGGATTCCCTGCCGTCGGTAATCTTTCCTTTCCCTCCTCCGCCGCATCCGGCCAGCAGCAGTATCAGGCATGCCGCTATGAAAATAAAAAAAATTTTTCTCTTTTGCATCTTAATCCCTCCTCAGGCTTCCTCAGACATCAAATGCAGAAAGCTTTCCCTGGCTTCATTCTGGGAAATGAACTTCTCCAGTTTTTCCAGATTTCTCCCGCATACCCAGGCTTTGCTGGCATTAAAATAGTGATTTGCAATCTTCCAGAATTTTTCCGGATAAGCCAGGCGGATATAGAGCTGCTTCATCTCCTGTCCGCTTAAAGCTCTGACTTTATGGTATGCGCTCAGCATATCCATGCCCAGGCCCATATTCCAGTTATGCTTTTCCATAATTTTGCGCATAAAATTACCAAGATCCGACACCTGGATATCATAAGAGGCTTTCTCAAAATTCAGCACTGCAATCCCCTGCCTGGAAAACAGCACATTATGCTGGTTGTAATCTCCATGACAGATTCCGTAAATGCCTTCTTTCCCGCCGTCCTCTTCCTCTCTCTTAAGCTCCTGCTGCTGCAGTTTCACCACATCCATGGCCTCTCCGTAAAACTGATCAAAGCTTTTTAAAAATTCCATCTCAAAATCCGTCTTCTTTTTCCTGGAAAAGATGAAATTACGGACTTTTTTTAATTCCCTCGTATGCCTCTCATTTTCTTCCAATAAGGTATGCTCCCTCACCTGAAGATACTCCGGTATCTCCTTTGGAAACTCCCTGAGAACATTATGTATATCGGCTAACTGCCGGATGGACTTTAAAATATCGTCCCGGCTCTTGGTATCGCATTCCCTGCCTTCATACCAATCTCTTACCATATAGGCAGTTCCGTCCACATCTCTGGCTATGGTTTTGGCATCCTCGGTCTTTACGATACAATCAATCCGTTCTTGTCCATGATTCTTCAAAAACTGCAGCAGACCATACAGGAAATCTGCCCTTCCTTCGGAGCCTTTATATTCCTTTAATATTTTCAGGCCCTTATCCGTATCACAAATCAATGCGCCTCTTCCTTTTACCGTCTGCCTCACTTCAAAAGGATATTGTTCCAAAATCAGATTTTCTCGATTATACACATAAACCCCTCCACCATGATATTCACAGGCTTATTTCCTGTGTCTTTCTATCATATGTGAAAGGGTCGGATTCTATTCTGATTTTCTCTCTGTTTTCAGCAATTTTAACAACTTTTCTCTGGTATTGTCCTCCGGCACATTCAATACGTGCTGCAGCATTTTTTCTAATACTTCCCCCAGTTCTTTGCCAGGCTTCATTCCAAGCTCTATCAAATCATCGCCCTTCACTGCAAGCTCCTTTAAGGTCAGACATTGGTTTTTCTCCATAATCTCCTGATATATCCTCTGATATTCTGCAAGATAGTCCAGCTTTTCCTGTCGTTTATATTGATTTTTGGCCAGTGTATCCGCTCGTTTCACCTCAAAAAGAGCCGGTAAATGCTCCGCCCCGATCTGATGCATGGCATGCCGGATGTTCGCTTCCTCCAACAGCGGCCTGTGATCATGCCAGGTAATCAACACTGTCACCTCAGCAATGGTATCATTGTCAAACTTTAAGCGCTGCAGAATCTCTTTCGCCATCTCCGCACCCCGTTTGGGATGTCCGTAAAAATGATAGATTCCTTCTTCATCCACGCTCTTGCACACAGGCTTGGCCACATCATGCAGAAGCATGGTCAGACGAAGCGTCCTGTCTTTTCTGATATGCGTCAGGGCCGCTATAGTATGCTCTCCCACATTATAACAGTGGTGCTGGTTATTCTGGGGCGTTATCATCATTGCGTCAAATTCCGGCAGAATCACACGGGTAATTCCTGTTTCATACAGAGTGCGCATCTTCTCCGGATGATCGGACACCAGTAACTTGACCAGCTCCGTTTGAATCCGCTCCGCACTGACTTCAGCAAGATTCTGCGCCAGGCGTGGGATCATTTCCCTGGTCTCTTCTTCTATCGAAAACCCAAGCTGGGCTGCAAACCTTACGGCCCGCATTAATCGCAGGGCATCTTCCGTAAAACGCTCCGCCGGATTACCCACGCAGCGTATCTGCTTTCGTTTCAAATCCCCTATACCGTCAAATGCGTCAATCAGCCCATCCTGCTCATTATAGGCCATTGCATTGATGGTAAAATCCCTGCGCTTTAAATCTTCCATTAAATCCGAGGTGAAAATAACCTCCTTCGGATGCCTCTTGTCTTCGTATTCTCCGTCAATCCGGTACGTGGTCACTTCAAAACCTTCTCTGTCACAGAGCACTGTAACCGTCCCATGCCGGATTCCTGTATCTACAGTCCTTGGAAAAAGCGTTTTCACCTGCTTGGGGGAAGCGGAGGTTGTGATGTCCCAATCCTCCGGCCGCCGCCCCAAAATGGAGTCCCTCACGCAGCCTCCCACCGCATAAGCCTCATATCCTGCTTCTGTCAGCGTATCTATTATAAACTTTACTTTTTCCGGTAACTGTATTGTCATGTCAATCTCCTATTTGCATAAATCTGCCACTACCTGATTAATTACTTTTCCGTCAGCTTTGCCCTTTAATTCTGCCATAACTGCTTTCATAATCTGGCCTTTATTCTTTGTAGCGACCACTTCTGCAAATTTCTCCATGATGTAAGATTTCACTTCCTCTTCGGACATCAGGGCGGGAGCGTATTCTTTGATGACATCATGCCGAAGCTGATATTCTTCCAGCAAATCTGTCCGTTCCGCCGGACAAGTGTCAAGCTGCTCTTTTGCCGTCTTTAATTCCTTTAAAATCACCCGATCCACTAAAGATTCCGGGATATCCTCCCGGCAGCCCTCATCAATGGCTGCTTTCTTCACGGCAGAAACCAATGCCGAAATTGCATCCTTTCTGCCCTTATTCTTAGCCTTCATCGCCGCTATCATATCATTCTGCAATGTTTTTATTTCCATAGATAATCTTCCTTCTTTCTTTCATATGCTACAGTACCCTGCGCACCGTGATAATGGGACGATAGGTTGCATTGTCATAAGCCACAATTCCATATGCTGTTCCCTTTGCATGGACAATCTGCCCATTTCCCATATAGATTGCCACATGTCCGGCATAACAAATCAAATCTCCCGCCTGGGCATTGGAATAACTCACTTCCTGACCCACGGAACGCTGGGAATAGGAATAACTGGGAATGCTGATTCCGAAATGGGCATACACATAACTGGTAAATCCGCTGCAGTCCGCTCCGGTATTAGGGTCTTTCCCGCCCCATACATAAGGATTCCCTACAAAATTCAATGCATAGTTCACTACTGCGCTTCCGCTGACTCCTGTACTGTAACCAGGATTCTTATTGCCCCCGCCTCCGGAGCCGCTGTCAGAAGAACCGCCTCCGGAAGAACTGCCGGCAGAATCACTGAGACTGTTTCCGCCGGAATTGCTGCTGGCTCTGCTGGCCGCTGCCGCTGCTGCCGCTGCCGCACGCTGCTCCTGCTCTCTTCGCTCCTGTTCTCTCCGTTCCCGCTCAATCCGCTCATTTTCCTGGGCGATAATTGTTTCCTGGGCATTGATGGTATCCTGATATTTGGCTGCCAGTTCCTGCGCCGCCGCCAGCTTATTCTGGAAATCTCCCACTTCATCTTTCTTCTGCGCAATCGTTGTCTCGAAGTTTTCCTTTGCCACCTGATATTCCTGATGCTTTACTTCAAGGGCCTGAATCTCTTCTTCCTGCTGCTTCTCTAACGCCGCCACCTGTTCTTTGGTATTCTGATATTCCGTCAGAAGCTCTCTGTCATAGGAATAAACTTCATTGACATACTCCACGCGGTTCAACAGATCTGCAATGCTTCCTGATTCCAGCAAACTGGTCAGCATTGCGGTATCGCCCTTTTCGTACATAAAACGAATCCGCAGCTTCATGGCTTCATATTGATTCTGCTCATCTGTCTTAGCCTGTTCCAGATCCGCTTTCGTCTGCTCCAATTCATCTTCCTTCACTGCAAGTTCTTCTTCCAGCGTGGACAGCTCAATCATAACGTTTACCAGTTCAGCGTCCAATTCATTAATCTCACTGCGCAGCTGTTCCTGCTGTTCCTCTATCCTGTTAATCTCACTCTGTTTCGACTTCAGGTTGGCTTCCGCCTCTTTCTTCTTCTGTTCCGCGTCGGACTTCTTGTCCGCCATCGCTACGGAAAATTGTGACATTCCCATGACAATCACCAGCACTGCCGCTGCCAGTCTCTTTCTTCTCATGCAAATCTCCTTTCTGAATGACTCTCGTTGTATCTGCAAGCAGCGGGAAACCTCTGCCTGAATTTCTCGTACAAGGTGATTATAACATCATCTTTCCCTGATAGCAACCGGAGAACATTTGTATTTTTATTCCCTTAAGGTACAGACTTTGCAGCAAGTGCAAAGTCCTGGGCCGAACTGTCACGTATTATTGTTATTTTTTTGTCCTTACTTCTTTTGTCTTAGACCAGTCAGAATACATCTTTCGGGATTTATTATTCACTTTCACCGTCTTATAGGTGCGGATTCTGAGATAATATTTCTTATTTCCTTTCAGTTTGCTGACCGTCTTACTGGTAGTTTTAGTTTTCTTGATCAAAACTGTCTTAGTAGTTTTTTCAGTGAAACTTTTATTTGTGGAATACTGAATTTCGTATCCGTTTGTTTCTTTGTCCTGTTTCTTCCATTTCAATGTGAATCCTTTGGATTTCTTTGTCACTTTCGTAATGGAGGTTGCTTTAGGATAAACCTTATAGCTTCTGTTTACCGCTCCTGTATAATCCCCCTGGAAATTCACTTTCACATTATAACTGCCCACGCCTGCTTTGCATCCTGAGAAATCTACGGTATAGTCCTCCCCTTCTGCCAGTTCATTGCCTTTTCGATCCCTTACCAGCACAGAAGGCCTGTTTACGCTTCCATTCCACTCAAATTCCGTATCAGAAAGCTTTACCTTTTCCACTCCGCTGATACTGGATTTCTCTCCCTCTTTTCCGCAGACCTTACAAATATCCCGAATGATTCCGTCTTTTTTAAAAGAAGCTTTTTTCTCTGTCTGCTCTTCAAAATCATGTCCTAATGCCGGCGTATCTTTGATATACCGGCGGCCGCATTTCTGGCATACGCAGAGCGCTGCCCCGCCGACTCTGCAGTCTGCCTTCCGCAGTTCGGTTTCCTTATAACTATGGCTGCAGTTCCCATTATCGGGCGGAGTTGGCGTCGGAGCGGGATCCGCTGGGTCATCCGGATTCGGCGGGGTTGGCGTCGGAGTGGGATCTGTCGGCTGTTCCGGATCCGGCGGAGTTGGCGTCGGGGTGGGATCCGTTGGGTCATCCGGATCCGGCGGAGTTGGCGTCGGAGTGGGATCTGGAAGGGGATCGCCTTTATAAATATAAGGAATATTATTTTCCTTAGCATACGTCTCTGCATAGCTGTCTTTTATTACAATCATCCAGAAATCCTTATCCCGATACTCGTCCAAATTGCATTCAATTTCTTTCACGCTGGACGGAACCTCCAAATATTTTCCTTCCCTATTGTATACTGCGGCATATCCCACAGTTCTTACTCCTTCCGGGATTATTAGCATTTCCCGGCCGTTAGGCGACGCATAAAGCGTACTTCCCTCTTTGTTCAAAATAAATCCATCCACCGACTTAAGATCCGGGTTATCCTCCGCTACTGCAAATTCCAAAACCGACTTACAGCTGTCAAAAGGAATCAAACTTATGCCTATTGCTGTAAACCCTGCAGGAATTGTAAGTTTCGTCAGCCCATCACATCCATAAAACGCACCGGACGCAAACGTAGTCACTGAATCCGGTATCACATATTCTCCTGGTTTTTTCCCCGGATAAGTAATCAGCCTGGTTTTATCCTTATTCATTAACGCATCATTCTCCACCAGACAATACGTTCCTATCCCGCCGTCCGCGCGCATGGTAATCTCAGACAGATTCCTGCAGTATGTAAATGGATTGCCATCCGGCTCTTCGAATCCCTCCGGCAATGAAACCTCGTTCAAATTCGTCAGGGAAAAAGCCATACTCCCTATTGTCTTTAATGTATCTGGAAAATTAACAGTCGTCAGGCTGCTGCACTCCTGGAATGCAGTCCACTCTATCTTTTCCAAGCCCTCCGGCAATTCCAGGGATTCTAAACTGGTGCAGCGATCAAAAGCATGCTGCCCAATCTCTTTCAGCCCCTCAGAAAGAGTTACGCGTTCCAGGCTGGTGCAGGCAATAAAAGCATCATTCTCTATCCGCGCCAGGCTTCCCGGCAATATCGCTTCTTTTAATCCCTTACAACTGGAAAATGCGCTTTCTCCGATACTCTCAAGGCCTTCCTTCAATTCTAATTTTTCCAGCTTTTCACAGCCAGTAAATGCATTCTTCCCGATACTTTTCAGGCCTCCCGGCAAATTAATCTCTGTAAGCGCCTCACAATTTTTAAAAACATTGTCTCCAATCTTTTCAATTCCATCCGGCAGAGTCACTTTCTCTAAATTGGGACAATCAGAAAACAGTCCACCTGTATTGCCTTCTTCTCCCACTGCACTCACTCTTTTCCCATCTATTTCGTTAGGGATACGGACTTCTGTGCAATCTCTCGCACTGGGATAAATTCCGCCAATCACATAAGTATCCGTCTTTTGATCCAGTTTCATCGCAAAGTCTTCCTTACTGTCTGCAATGCTGCCTGCCCTGCTTAAAACCTCCTGCCCATAAACTGCCGTCTGGGGCAATCCGGAACATGACAATACAGCCGCCATTCCTAAGCATAATATTCTTCTCCACTTCATCTCTTCTCCTCCTGCCTGACATCCATCAGTATACGCTATGAAAATCAAAAACTTACTTACTATATTTTAAGCCAGAAACTGGCAGATTTCAAGAGAATTTTCAACTTCACTGTTACGGGTAAGGCAGGGAATGAAAAATGACATTTTTGTCAAAAAAGTGTTATTTTTGTCTCAAAGGTTGTTTTTATTGCAGCTTTATTTATAATATGAAATAATCGTGTCAAAACATAATGAACTACCCCGCAGCAGAGCTGCGAGGTATCTGAAGGGTGGCTCCACTACATATAATCCCATAAGCTCAACTGTTTTGGCTCCAGTACGGTTTGATAGAGTTTCTTATACTCTTTTTCTTGTCCTTGTTCTCTTACATATT
>JAETSX010000075.1 GCA_021769425.1 Eubacterium sp. | reverse complement strand
TGCTGAAAGAAGGAAACAGTCCGGTAAAAATCCAGGGCCTTGAAAAAGCCTGAATTTTTACCGGACTGTTTTTTCTTACCTATCAGGGGTATAAATCGTTATTTCCCGACAACCCCTTCTTTCTCCTTTACGGGTTATGTGTTATTCGCTGTCAGAGTTCAGTGAAAAAGCCCTGAGAACGAGGTTAAGCTGCTGTTCTACGATACCTCTCTCCGATGCTGAAAGCCTGCTGATGCGTTCGTCAATGGAAAGCGGCAAAGAGCCTCCGCCTGTCCACCCGAACAGCAGGTAATCCGCTGATACGGATAGCACAGAGCAAAGGCTCATAAAAGTAGAAAGCGACATCCCGCATTTCCCGCGTTCCATATCCGATACAAACTGCGGTCCCCTGCCGATGATCTCAGCCAGCTTCTCCTGGGTATATCCTGCCGTCTCCCTTGCCTTGCGGCAACGTTCCCCAATCTGTACGTTTTCTGCCTTTACCGGGCGTCTCCACCCGGCGTTCTTTTTATAATTAGCCATACGCTATATTTCCTCCTTGTCGTTTTTATGCCTGCAGGTGAAATATAGTGTATCGGAGGCGAACGACAGCGGTATGGAAGGATTTTTTATTTCGGCAGATGAAAGGATTTCATCATCAGGTTTGTGACTTCCTCTACCAGTTCCCGTTCCTGTGGGGAAAGCCGTTTCATCCTTGTGTAGATGGATAACGGGCTTTCTGTTTTATCAGGTTCCTCCATCCCCAGAAGCAGAAAATCAGCGGAAATATTCAAAACGCCGCACAGTTTTACAATCGTGTTTACGGACATGCCAGTGACGCCGCGCTCAGCATCTGAGAGGAACTGCGTGGAAACGCCAACCAGGTCTGCGAGCTGTTCCTGCGTATATCCTGCTGTTTCCCTTGCCTTCCTGCACCGTTCCCCAATTTGTTTATTCAGTTCTTTCGGCTGCCGCCGTCTTTTCACTTCTTCCTTCTTATCCATAAAACAGTACCACCTTTGTATTTGCTGTCTATGCACTTATTTTAATTAAAAGTTGCGCACTTATTAAGCGTGTGTTATCATTAGATGAAGAAAGTGCAATGTACTTAGTATGAAAGAATGGAAAGAATTCATGCAAGGAGTGGGGAAGACGTGATATTGAGATTACGTTTTTTGATTTGTACGGAGAAGCAAATAAGACAAAAGTTGAAAATTGGGAGAGGTAGAGAAATGAGAAAACAAGTATTGAAGATAATGGCTATAGTAGCCTTTTTGACGCTCGTAATTGGCTTGGATGTTCCTTTAAGAGCCTATGCAGAAGAATTGTATAAAGAAGATACGGCAACAATCCGTTTGGATTATACAAATTTCCAATATGCAGAAGTGGAAATGCCATCTGATGGTTATATTATTATTTCACATGAAGAAACTATGATATCCATAGGAATCGACAGCACGGATGAATTCAATGCACACAGAATTTATGGAGAGGATGAATATAAAGTAAATTTAAAAAGGGGGAATCATAGGATATACCTTTTTGACGGAGCAGGTACACGTTTTTTTGAAAATGAGTATGCAACTGTTCATTATAAGATTTATATAGATAAAGACAATGATACGGAAACAACGCCAATGCAGGATGATTACAAATATTATGTGATTGATGAACAGTCTTGTGGGATAAAATCTTATGTTGGGAAATCAAGTGAGATAGTTATTCCTAGTGAAATCAATGGATACAGGGTCATAGTTATAGGGCAAAAGTGTTTTGCAAATAGGGATTTTATAAAAAAGATTACCATACCTAAATCTATTCAGGAAATAGAGGATGAAGCATTTTCTGAATGTTACAGTCTGTCTTCAGTTACTTTTGGAGATGGTAGCCAGTTAAAAAAGATGGGTGAAGATATATTTTCAGATTGTGAAGATTTGAAAAAAGTAGTGCTTCCTAAAAACCTTAAGAAAATAGAGGCGGGGACATTTTCCGGTTGCAAAAAACTGTCTGGCATTACTTTTGAATCAGGCAGTAAATTGCAAAGTATCGGAGAAGATGCTTTTCGTGAATGTAAGAGCCTGAAAAAAATAGTGCTTCCTAAAAGTATTCAAAAAATAGAAGATAGTGCTTTTATGTATTGTAGAAAATTGTCTGAGGTTACTTTTGAATCAGGCAGTAAACTACAGAAAATAGGAGAAGATGCTTTCAGTGAATGCACAAACTTGAAAAAGATTGTAATTCCTAAAAATGTTAAAACGATTGCTGGAGGTGCCTTTTACAACTGCAAAAATATGGTCAGCATTACTTTTCAATCAGGAAGCAAGTTACAAAAAATAGGGGAGGAAGCATTTAGTGATTGTACAAAATTAAAGAAAATCACATTGACATCTAAAAAGATAAAATCTATTGGAGAGGATGCTTTTTATGGAATCAATAAAAAAGCAGTAATTAAGGTGCCGGGTAGCAAGGCGGCAAAATACAAAAAGTTGCTTGGGAAAAAAGCAGGAATCAAACCAACTATGAAAATTGTGATTAAAGGTTAAAGAAAAATTATATAGTATTGGAGCAAAAGATATGTATAAAACTGTTGAAACAATGGAACACACAATAGAAGCACTTGGCAATAATAAACTGTTCTCTTTGACCTTTGAGAGAATGCTGGAAATTGAATCAAATAAGAATTCTGATTTAAAGAATTTATCAAAGAATGAATGCAATGAGATTATTAAAGGGATTATTGAGGATGCACCATTTGAAGAATTATATGAATGGATTCTGGATGCAGATTATTTAGATGAACCATTTTTTGGTGGAGATATTGTGCAATGCATGTTTCCACAGTATAACAAAAAAGCAGAGGAATTGGATAAAATATATAATGTTGTAAATTTTAAACCCCACGAAAATGAAGCCCCCGTATTTTTTGTGGATACATCTATAACCGGCTCACGCACAAGTGGTTTGTTAGTTACAACAAAAGGATTGTACAGAAAAGGGAAAGGCATGATTTCATTGTCTGCAAATATGCCCGTTGAAATAGATAAATTGATGAAAGAGATAAAAGTAAAACATACTTGCGTTTTATCGTTTAACGGACCCAAAAATGAGTTTTACGATATTGTGGAATTATTTCAAATTGTCTATATATTCAACGCAATGCGGTATAAACAAGGGGAGGCTGTTGATGAATATGTAAATCCATTTTCTGTAGATGAGAATGGAAATTTGAATTACAATGCTGCCATTGCACAAGAACAAAACAGAAAAAGAAAAGAATCGGATCAATTAAATGATTCCGGCGTAAGACAGAGTTCAAAACCCAGCTCGTTTATAGGTATTATTATCTGGATAATAATAATTTTCCTAATATTTAAAGGATGCAGTTCGTAGGTGGGAGATATTTTGCTTAGACGGCACCGTGTAAAATAGATTGAAACGAGGTAGGAACATGCTGGATTACTATAGCACGTTGCAGATTGAAGAGGATGCGACACAGGATGAAATCAAGCAGGCATATCATAAAATGGCGCGTTTGTTTCATCCTGATAATTTTAAGGGTTCCCAGAAAGAAGCTGCTGAACAGATGGCGAAAATCAATGAGGCATATCAAACATTATCAGATATTGATAAGAGAGCCGTTTATGATGCGGACAGGCAGTTGAAAAGTGGGAAGCCAAATCGTGACAGCAATAAAAAATATGATAGGCGTGAGGAAAATGATACATATTCTAAGACGGCAAAAACAAATTCAGCGAATGCGGATAGTTCGACAAATTCGAAATCTGATCATGTGAATGTTGAAAATCCGGCAAAGAATAATCTGGATACCTCCCCGAAAAAAGGTTGTTCTTCCTGTCTGGCAAAAATCATAGAATGGGCGATATATATTGGGATTTTATACTTTGTGGTAAGCCATTTCCATTTGGCAGATAAGGCAAAAGGCCTGTTAAATTCATTCAATCTGTCGGAGTACGGCAGTGAAGAGAAAAATGCTGACAAACTGATCGGGTTTAAACCAGAAGAAGTTGTAGAGCAGTATTTCAAATACATTAAGAATGGCGAGGATGTAGAGGCTGACAATTTGTTTCGTGAGGAAGCGGACGAGAATTTTCAAACGTGTACGGTGGCTGAATATAATAAGGTAATTGTGGATTTGTATTATGGATTTGAGAAAGATATTCCTACATATCCGTTGTTTGAAGAGATAAGGAACTTTAACTATGCTGTCAGCGGTGTCAATGTTGACGAAAAGGAAGGGTATGCAGAGGTAAATATTGAGATTGAAAATTGTGATATCGCCCTGCTGTTTGGCATGGTTATAGAAGCGGATGGTGATGAAAATATCTTAGGAACAGTAAGTGATTCAGAACTTCAAAAATTATTTCGGAATGCAATCAAAAAATATAAAGATTCGTGCGTGATAAACACAGATGCGATAATTACGTTGAAAAAGGATCAGGATGGATGCTGGAAAATTGACAGTATATCACCGCTGAAAGACTTTTCAACTGTTATTACTGGGCAGGCAGATGACCTGGTTCTTATCTTGAACGGAGAAGAAGCTGACGATGATACCCCGGATGAAAATGAAGATTATGATTATGAAGGGGATGATGGAGAAGATGCAGACATATTATGGTAATTTCTGCAAGCAATGGGGAAGATAGACCTGCATGGATATTGCACTTCGGTATGACGGGATAATCAGATTCCGTAACTACATATTATTCCTTTAAATAAACCGCAAGGAAAACGGAGGTAAAGGACATGAGAAAAAAGAAGGTTATTTTAGCAACCATTTTATGTGTATCTGCTTTGGCTATGGCAGGGTGCGGGGAAAAGGAAACATCGTCAAACCAGACAGATGCGCAGCAGGAGAGTGTACAGCAGGAAGACGTACAGAAACAGGCAGAGGAGCTCTTTGACAATGGGGATTATGAGAAAGCAAGGGAATTGTACAAGGCTGCAGGAAGTCAGGAAATGGTATCAGAGTGTACTTACCTGATTGCAAAGAATTGTTTGGAGCAGAAGGACTATGCATCAGCAATAAAAGAATTTGAAACCATACCGGACTATAAAGATACACCTGATTATCTTGACAAGTGCCAGATGGAACTCAAATACGAAAAGTTTGATTATGACGGCTTCTTGGAACTGATGGACGAGGGCATGTCATCCATGACACATGAGGAAATTTGCGAATATATGGAAGAATCTATTGCTCCAATGTATCTTACATGGTATGACAGTGATGATAAAAGCATGGAGGTTGGCAAATATGCCATAGACGGAAAAACTTACTGCATATTATCATATGATAATACTGATGGATATATTGGCCTCAATGTATTTTATTCAGGGGATGAAAAAACAGAGCATCATCTGATTCTGAATACAGACTGTGAATATGCGGATGTCACAGATGATCCGACAATAGGATTAACGGTGGATGATAAGCTATACAGAAGTTTTACAAACAAGAAAGCGGAAGAATATGCTGCGTTGAGGGAGCAGCAGGAAGTACAAGAGGGAGAAGATACCCAATCGACAGAATACTATCTTCCGGGATATGCTTATAGTAATTCTCTTGGCGCATATGTGTATTATGCTTATGTCGCCTATGATGAGGAACAAAAAACGAATGTGATAAGGGTTGAATGCACAATAGGAAATACTGGAAGCGATGATATTCAATTTGTGGCAAGTAACTATTTTTCACTGAATTATAATGGTGTCATCACCAATGCCAGACCAACCCAGTATGATTACACCACCCTGGCGTCCGGAGGACAGTTTACCACGGAACTTGTTTTTAACTGCCCGAGCGCAACAAGAGCCGGAGATACATTTAATATGACGATGGCAATGGAAAATACGCAAATTCATCTGGGCCCGGTTCCTTTGGATACGGAGGAGAGAAGCGGATTTGCAGGAACATATATGTCATCGTCACCTTCGTACGACACAATTTTTACAGTTATGGACAATGGGGATGGGACATATAATATTACATATATCGCAGATTCGCTTGGAATACATCGCATATATGAGAATATTTCATTAAACGAAAAGAACGGATTTAGCATAGGGGATGTGGAATATACATGGGATGAAGTCGATAATGTACTATATTCCTATGGTTATGATACATGGGATGAAGAAGATTATAAAACCATATATTATATGCAAAATCCGATGAAGTAGTAATGGTAAAGGAAAAAGAGCTCTACGAATTTTCAAAATAATTCGTAGAGTTCTTTTTTTAATTTGTCTGTTTTTTTGCGTAATCAGACAGCGCTTTCCTGCTGATCCGCCATATCTTGCCGCCAACCCTGACGGCAGGGATTTCGCCGCTGTTTAAGAGGGAATACATGAGGGTTTTCCCTATGCCGAGTGCGTCCATTGCCTCTTTTGCCGTCATAAAATCGGAATATTCTTTAAACATATGTTTTTTCTCCTTTCTTTTCATGATGGGATTTTATAGGATTTTATAGATTTTATTGTGTTGTTTGTGTCTTATAAACAGATATATTATTTTAATGTAAAGCATCCAGACTGCGTAAATTGCGGGGTATGGGTGCTTTTTTCCAAGTTGGCAGCAGGGGAAAATAATTCCCGAAAAAACCATATTATTATAAAAAAGGAGGTAGGAATGCACATGAAAAGAGTTTTTGTAAAGGTGCTGTCAATCGCCAAGTGCGTGCTGAATGCAGCCCTCGCATTTGCCCTTATGCTGAGTTTATAGGGGGGATTGGAGGTGAGGACGAAGCAGGATGAAGGATTATGGTTATGGCTATGATTCTGAAATGGATTATGACGGCGCATATGAGGAAGAAATGGGACGGGACGGGAAACGCCCCATGCTGGACCATGTGATTTCTTTGTTGAAAGCACTCATAGGCATTTTGGACATCATCAGCGACAGTATCGGGAAACGGGATTAAGAACAAAAAACAAAAATCAGAAAGGAGAATTACAATGGCAGCATTCGTAGAATCAATGTTCAGTGTCAGGGAAAAACCGTGGCACGGTCTGGGGACCATCGTAAAGGAGGCGCCGGACTCAAGGGAGGCTTTAAGGCTTGCAGGGCTTGACTGGGAGGTTGTACAGTCGCCGATCTTTACCACGCATGGAAAAGTGGAGGGATTCAAGGCAAATGTAAGGAGCACCGACAGGCAGGTGCTCGGGGTTGTCACCGACAGGTACAAGGTCGTACAGAACACGGAGGCGTTCGCTTTCACGGATTCGCTCCTCGGGGAAGGCGTGCAGTATGAAACTGCAGGCTCCCTGATGGGCGGAAGGAAGGTGTGGCTCCTGGCAAGGCTTCCGAGGGAGTTTATCATTGCAGGGGAGAGGATTTCTCCGTACCTGGTATTCAGCAATACCCATGATGGCTCAGGTGCAGTCCGTGTGGCAGTGACGCCGATCCGGGTGTGCTGCAACAACACCTTGAACCTCGCACTTGCCACGGCACAGCGCAGCTTCTCTATGATCCATACCGGGGACATCCGGGGGAAAATCCATGAAGCGAAGCAGACGCTTTTCATGGCGGACCAGTACATGGAAGCTCTCGGGCGTGAGTTTGAGAGGTTAAGAAAGCAGAAACTTTCAGACCAGCAGGTGAGGGAGTATATTGAGCTTCTTCTTCCGGTTGAAAAAGGGGCAAGCCATGTCACGGTTAAAAATGTTAAGAAGCTGAGGAACGATATGGCTATGCGTTATTTCGATGCGCCGGATCTGAAGAACCTGGGCAATAATAATGCGTACCGTTTTATCAATGCGGCGTCAGACTTCGCAACCCATGCAGAGCCGATCCGGAGGACGAAGAATTATCAGGAAAACCTCTTCATGAAGACTTATGAGGGGAATCCGGTCATCGACAAGGCATACCAGCTTGTGGCGGCATAATCCAGTGCCGCTATTATATGGGGCAGATGGCACAATGTATCATGCAGCGGTTTTAGGACCGTATGACAGGCATTGTGGCGCATCTGCCCTTTTTACTATTTTGAAGGAGGCGTTATCGGAATGAAAATTGTAGTAAAAACAGCAGATCTCAGCAGGGAGGAATGGCTGAAATACCGCACAAAAGGCATTGGCGGCTCGGATGTATCCATTATCGCCGGAATTAACCCGTTCAAGTCTGTGCACCAGCTCTGGCTTGAAAAGACCGGGCAGACGGAACCGGAACAGACGGACAGCGACTATGCGCATTTTGGTACTTTATTGGAGCCGATTGTCCGCAGGGAATTTACAGCGAGGACAGGCATCAAAGTCCGCCAGAAGCACATGCTTTTACAGTCTGAGGAATATCCGTTCATGTTTGCGGATTTGGACGGCGTGATCAATGAAAATGGCGAAATGGCTATTTTTGAAGCAAAGACGGCTTCCGCATATAAGCAGGAAGTCTGGGAGGAAGGCGTGCCGGCCCCGTATATCTTACAGGTGCAGCATTACATGGCGGTCACGGGCGCGAAACGTACTTATATAGCGGCGTTAGTCGGCGGCAACCATTTCTTCTATCATGTGGTGGAGCGCGACGAGGAAATGTTGGGGAAGATTATCGCTATGGAAGAGTATTTCTGGGAAACCCATGTTTTGGGCGGAGTGGAGCCTGTGCCTGACGGTTCGGATGCGACCACGGATTATTTCAACAGCAGGTTCAGCCATTCCAACGGCATGACGATTGAACTGCCGGAGGAAGCCCTTTCCGTCTGCGTTGAATATGACAGGCTTTCAGAAGAACTGAAGAAGGTTGAGGCGGCGAAAAATGCGGCGGCAAACCAGCTTAAAAGTTATCTGAAGGAAGCAGAAGCCGGGACTGTCGGCGACAGGGTTGTGACATGGAAAGAAATCAGCAAGAGCACGGTGGATACCAAACGGCTGAGAAGCGAGAAACCGGATATTTATAATAGTTTTTTGAAAGACAGCAGCTACAGAAGGCTGTCCGTTGCGTAGGGGGTACTGTGGTATGAACAAGATCATTTTAATGGGGCGGCTTACGAGAGATCCGGAGATCAGGTACTCCCAGGGCAGCAACCCGATGGCAGTCGCGCGGTACACTCTGGCAGTTGATAAGAAGAAAAAACGTGATGACGGCATTACTGCAGATTTCTTCCGTATTGTTGCATTTGACAGGCTTGCCGAATTTGCGGAGAGGTATCTGCATAAGGGAACAAAGATACTTTTATCCGGCCATGTGCAGACCGGGACATATGAAAAGGACGGTGTCAAAATGCCGTTCTTCGAGGTTGTTGCCGGGGAACAGGAATTTGCGGAGAGCAAGGGCGCAGGCGGCAGTGATGACAGGAACGGCAGGAACAGCATGGATTCTGACGGGTTTATGGATATTCCGGATGATATGGAAGAACTGCCGTTCCATTGACAGGAAGGAACTATAAGGATGAATGATGACGGATTTGGAGTTGTGGAGATTATTTTAATATTGGCTGTAATAATTGTTCTGGCAATGGCATTCGGTGATGATATTTCACGTTTCATTGCAGATATGATTATGCGGCTGTCATAAGGAGGAATGGCATGGCAGAAAACAAAAGGGTTAAAAGAGCCCGGGACAGGGTTTTGAACGAAACCTGTATGGAATATGTAACGGATGTGGTATCGACGCCCGATTTCGTGGAAGTGCATGGAAGGGCCGGCGGTGATGATCTCTGTTTTCGTGTTTATGAAAACGGGGAAATTTATGAGAGGTAAAGGAGAAAGGGACTATGGAGCAGAACAAAATCCGTCTGCTTCGCTCCGATGAAATTGAATGCAGGATAGGGACAATCTCAGAAAAGGGACTGTCCCTCCTGCTTTATAAGGATGCGAGGGCAGATATGAAAATCCTTGACGAGGTATTCGGACCTATGGGCTGGAAAAGGCAGCATGTTTTGATCGGCGGGAACCTGTACTGTATCGTCAGCATATGGGATGAAGAAAAAAAGCAGTGGATTGAAAAGATGGATGTCGGCACGGAAAGCTATACGGAGAAAGAAAAGGGACAGGCTTCTGACAGCTTCAAGAGGGCCTGTGTTTCCGTCGGGATTGGAAGGGAGCTTTATACAGCCCCCTTCATTTGGGTGTCTGCGTCAAAGGTAAACATTCAGGGCAAAGGCGAAGGGAATAACAAAAAATATTACACCTATGATAAGTTTACCGTCCAAAGCATTTCTTATAACGACAATCGGGAGATAACCGGGCTTACCATCATCAATCAGGATGGCAGTTTGATTTATTCACTTGTGGAAAAAGGAAGCAGTGAACAGAAATCGAAGACACAGCAGAAAGCAGCGGATAAGTCTAAATCAGCAGGGAAAACAAAAGAGGCAGGAAAGGCAAAGGAAACGGAGAACGCCCATGCCGAGGCAATCAACAAGGAACTGGCAAGGACAGGCGTTGCTTTGGATGCCGTCTTGGAGCGTTACGGCGTGTCCAGCATTGCGGAGATGTCCGAATCTACATACAGGAATGCGATGAACAGCCTGAAAAAGACAAAATCGGCGGCTTAAAAAGAGAACAGGAGGAAACAGGATATGACAATTTATGAATTTCGGGAGAAACTGATACAAGAATTACAGGGGAGGATGCCTGATGCAGTTATTTCACCAAAGGATATAAAGAAGAACAACGGAGTGGTGTTTTACGGCATCATCATCCGGAATAACAGCAGCAACGTTGCGTCGTGTATTTGCACGGATGGCTTATATTACGACTACCGGAACGGGCATAAGGACATGGACGGCATCATTGATTCGGTTTTGGAACTGTATGGGAAGATAAAGCCGGAGGGGAGTTTTCATGTTTCGGAGATTTTGGATTATTCCAAAGCCCGCATCAACCTGAGCGGCAGGCTGGTCAATACGGAAAAGAACGGAGAACTTTTGACGGAAGTGCCGCACAGGAATTTCTTTGACCTTTCCCTGACTTATTTTGTGGATGTCACGCGTGACGGTGATGAAGGGTGCGCAAGCATCCAGGTGACAAATGCGCATATGGAATATTGGGGTGTGACGGAAGATGACTTATACAGGCAGTTCCGGGAAAGCATGGAACAGGATGACAGGAGCAGGATTCAGCCTGTTATGGATGCGCTGGCAGAAGTGGCGGATTGTCCGCCGGAGGCGGTAAGCGCTGTGTGTGGCAGTATGGGCATAGCGCCGATGTATATGCTTTCCAATGCCCGCAAGCTGAACGGGGCAGTGGAGATACTCAATAAAAAAGCTATGGAAAAAGCCGCGCAAACCATCGGGGATGATTTCTACATCCTGCCATCGTCCATACATGAGACAATGCTTGTACCTGTCAGGGGAAATGAGGATGGGGCGGCTAAACTTGCGGAGATGGTATCCTGCATAAACCGTTCGGAGGTGCCGGATACGGAGGTTCTTTCCAACCATGTGTACCGCTACTGCAGACAGAGCAGGCAGATTGAGCTTGCAGCATGAGGAGGCGGCGGTGTATGAGGCGCGGCGATATGTCGGACAGGGAAATAGAGCTTTTGAAACGCATTGAAACGGAGCATACGATATTCAAGTACCGTATGCTTGCTTCCACTGCTGCAGAGGTATATGAGAACTGTAACGTGATCCGGTTTTATGAGTGTATCTATGAATTTTTCCAGTATGCGGGGGATATTGAGAAGGAACATGTGAACGCATGTCTCCATTATGAAAATATTATTGAGGCACTTTATCAGATTTATATAAAATACGAATACCTTAGATGCAGCAGATTTGAGGATATTGAGGAAATGCTCAGTGCGCTGGTAGAAGAACAAAAAAAGTATGCGGAAACTGCAGATTGAGGGAAAGGAAACCGGGTGATAGGATGGGATGTTTAAAAGAAATTATTGATAATGAGTTTTCAGCCGCTGTGATTGGTGTGCTGAATTTTAAACTTGACAGTGTAAGTACGTTGGTAGCCGAGCATATGGATGCAAAGACTTATGAAGAGATTGATAGAGAAATATCAAATCTCCTTGTGGAAATATCAAAAGAGTTTTTCACGCAGGGTTTTCTCTGCGGTGTGGCTGCAGCGAAAGGCGGTGCGGTATAGGGATATAACAGCATGGACTTTTGAATATAAGATATGACCATGCCAAACCCCTTGATTTTCCGCAACCGTTAAAATCGTATCAAAACTTAAAAGTTTTGACCAATATATCCCCGAAAGATGCCGGATATGGTTCTTTCGGGGATGTTTTTCAGGGGATGCAAAGCAATGAAAACAGATTATATGGAAGAAGGTGGAACATGAAATATGGATATGCGAGAGTGAGCACTAAAGGGCAGGCTAAGGACGGTAACAGCCTGGAACATCAGGAACGTGCTTTGAGGGATGCCGGGGCAGAAACAATATACATGGATGCCTTTACCGGGACAAAATCTCACCGTCCGGAACTGGATAAGCTGTTAAAAGACATCCAGGGCGGTGATATGTTGATTGTTACGAAATTAGACCGTATCGCCAGAAGTACCATGCAGGGCATCGAACTGATTGAGGCTTTGGTAGGCAAGGGCGTGATTATCCATGTGCTGAATATCGGTATGATGGATCAATCACCGACCGGGAAGCTGATCCGGAATATTTTTCTTGCCTTTGCTGAGTTTGAGAGGGACATGATTGTGGAGCGCACGCAGGAGGGTAAAAGTATAGCGAAACAGAATCCTGATTTTCGGGAGGGAAGACCGAAAAAATATTCCAAAGCACAGATGAGCCATGCGTTGGAATTGTTGGATTCCTATTCTTATAGGAAAGTTTCTGAAATGACCGGAATCTCTGTAAGCAGCTTGCAGAGGGCGAAACGCAGGATGAAAATAAGGAAGGGATAGGTAAATTTGATGGGAAGAATATTACAGGCATTTGCGGAAGAAGGGCTTATCGTAGAGCCGTCAAAGGAACAGAGGACGCCGGAGCATCAGAAAGCGTGTGAGTATTCTGCCAAACTGGTTGACAGCTTTGAGGAACGCCTAAATGCAGGGGAAAAAGAAGAATTTGAAAAAGTTTTGGATGCCATCGCCGAGGAGCAGAGACATTGTTCGATGGGAAGGTTTGCAAGAGGATATTCTCTTGGAGTGTTGATGATGCTGGAAGTCATGGAGTATAAGGATAGCTTTCTGATTGAAAGGTGATTAAGTTCCGGGGATTAGTCATCAAATAAGCATAGGGAGCGATTAAAAAACGCTCCCTGATAAGATTGTTTTATTTTCTGCTATTTTTTTGAACTTCCCATATTTGGAAGATATAGGGATAATCCAATATATTTCCGGATGTTTGGAACCACTGAAAGCAAAAAAGAAATGCCCTGCAAAGGAGCAGGGCATTACAAATATTTTAACCCCGACCACTTATAAGCCGCATATCGGGAAGCGGACAATATTTTGAGGTATCGCTACCTGGTGATGTATTGTACGTGCTGTTGGAAAATATGTCAATACGGTTGTGTTAGATGGATTACCGGAAACATTTCTTGATTTTCCTGAGAGTTTTCCGGTCAATAGCTGCGGATAATCTAAATCCAATTAACCTGAATTATTCACGGTACAACAGCATCAACCGCTGAGCCCCGGACAGTTACTGTATTTTAATTGAATATTGTCTTTCACTTATTTGGTGAATAGAAAAAGACCTCTATCTA
>JAETSX010000198.1 GCA_021769425.1 Eubacterium sp. | reverse complement strand
AAAAATAACTGCCAGACCTCGAAAAGATCCGGCAGTTGGTGTAAAATTAATGTATGAGCAAAAACATTAACTTACAGAAAAATTATAGTCTAAATCAGAGTGGATATCAACTAAAACTTCCACTGAATATTGATGCAATCATTCCGGAAGATGATTCTGTGCGGTTACTCAGTCAGTTTGTGGAGGCAATGGATTTGACTGACTTATATTCTACGTATGAAAGAATAAATTCTGTATCGCCAAGGACACTCCTTAAGATTGTGCTTTACTCTTACATGAATGGGGATTATTCCTCCCGCTCCATGGAGTTAAACTGTAAAAGGGATATCAATTTTATGTTTCTTCTAGAAGGCTCACCTGCGCCGGACCATGCGACATTCGCACGGTTCCGGAGCATTCATTTTGCACCCTGCGCCAAACGGATCCTTGCTGAAATGTCCAATGCGCTTTTTGACTTGGGGGAAATTTCCGGTGAAACCATTTTCATTGACGGCACAAAAATCGAAGCCGCCGCAAACAAATACACGTTTGTCTGGAAGAAGGCCGTAACCAAAAACCAGGCAAAACTTCTGATAAAACTTGCTGATTTTGTGGCAGAGTGCGAACAGCTCTACGATTTAAAGATTGTTCATGGCGATACCATAAAGATGAAGCATGTAAAGAAACTCCGTAAGAAGCTTTATGCCCTCAAGCAGAGTGAAAATGTAGTCTTTGTTCATGGCATTGGGAAAAGAAAAACGCCGCTTCAAAAGAGCATGGAAGCTCTCGAAGATTATCTGTTCCGGCTCAAAAAATATAACCAGCAGATACATGCCTGTGGGGAACGGAACAGTTATTCCAAGACAGATCCGGATGCCACATTTATGAGGATGAAAGAAGACGCTATGGGAAACGGGCAGCTAAAACCCGCCTATAATCTTCAGCATGGCATTGACTCCGAATACATCACATGGCTCACCGTCGGGCCGCAGCCTACGGATACAACAACCCTGATCCCGTTCTTAAAAGATGCACAGGAGCATCTGAAATTCAAGCGCAAAAACATAACTGCAGATGCGGGATATGAAAGTGAAGAAAACTATTTATTTCTTGAAACGAACGGGCAGCTTTCTTATATCAAGCCCGCCAACTATGAAACCTCAAAAACGCGTAAGTACAGGAATGACATAGGAAAAATGGAAAACATGGAGTATGATCCGGCATCCGATATCTATACCTGTAAAAATGGAAAAAAACTGACGGTGGATCATATCAGGCATACCAAAACCAAAACGGGATATGTAAGCGAAAAAACAATCTATAAATGCGAGGATTGCAGCGGCTGTCCATACAAAAGTGACTGCATCAAAGGGAATCACTGTAAAACACCCCTGGAAGAGAGGACAAAAACGCTTCAGGTTGCAAAAACCTTTTTGAAACACAGGGAAAAAGATCTGGAACGGATGCTTTCCGAAGAAGGGATACTGCTGCGGACAAACCGCAGTATTCAGGCAGAAGGTTCTTTTGGGGATTTAAAACAGGATATGCAGTTCCGGAGATACTTAAGCAAAGGGGCATCAAATGTACTGGCAGAAAGCACACTGCTAGCCATGGCACGAAATATCAATAAGCTCCACAATAAGATTCAAAAGGGGCGTACAGGAACACATTTATTCCCGCTGAAAAGCGCCTGATTTTTGAGATTCCAAAACGAAGTTTTAAGCCATGCGGA
>JAETSX010000197.1 GCA_021769425.1 Eubacterium sp. | reverse complement strand
CTGTCTCTGTCAAAAATAACAGCAGATACTGTATAAGTAAGGCTGCTTTGCGGAATATCTCCTGTCTGTGAAAAAGTGACGGTATCGCCCACATCATAGTTCTTATGCAGATATTCCAATTCCGGGCTTCCCATGTTAATGATAAGGGAGTTTTCCCCTGTATGGTCACAATCCGGCAGCTCCCCTGCCATTACTCTGTCCTTTAATTCTTTATAATCTTCTCTGTTCATACTCCGGATTGCTGTTTCCATTCCATCTATCCTGACACATATTTCCTGCTGGCGGATGATTTCATCTACCCCCTCAATCGACAAAATATGACTTTCCAATTCATCTGTCAGAAGATTGTCTTCCTGCAGCTGCGTAAGTGAAAACGCAGGCGTGACCAGCGCCCGGTTCAGTTCTACCACATAGCTTCCCTCATAAGGAAAGCTCTGCTTTGCCCTTTGTTCAGGATCAAGGGAAGTCAGCAGGGAAGAAATGCCTACAAACAGCATTCCGCTCAAGACCAGCGAAGCAAAGGTCAATATGCTTTTCTTCCTGTTACGGGACAGGTTCATTGCTGCAAGTGAAAACGGTGTAAGGCGCTTCCCGCTCTTCTTCCTCTTTTTTGTTCCACTATAACCGCTATAACGGAATGCTTCCACAGGCGAAACTGACATGGCAATCCTCGCCGGTTTCAAAATAGACAGCCTTACACAGACAAATACAACGATTCCTGACAAAAACGAAGTTATAATATCAGGAAACAGCAAAAAAGCGTTCCGGTCTATCAGAAAGGACAGCATTCCACCTGCAATACACCCAAATGGAATAAAATGAAGTGCAAGATAATTTCCCTCCCTTGAAATAATCTGTTTGATCTGCTTCTTTGTAGTGCCAATTGTGCGCAGTTGTCCAAAGGAAGTTACATTATTTATCACGGAAATATAAAATATATTGTAGACGACCAGGGAACATACACCAATTAAGACCAGCCCAACGAGCAAAACCGTCAGTACCGTCTCTTTTGACATGTTATTACTGTCGATGTATAAATTATTTACCTGAATATTGTCTGCAGATATTCCGCAGTCCAGGCCAATCGTCCGTACCAGGTCTTTCAGTTCCTGATTTGTATATTTGGCAGTATCACGGACAGAAATCATTGCTGCTGCAGGCCCGGCAGAAAGGGCAGGGTTTTCCCGCACAAAATCCTGTGAGACAATCGCGTTATACGCAACCCTGTCTCTGTCATTCTCAGCGGTTGTCTGAATAAAACCTGTAATCCGGAAATCGTTTGTTTCTAACTGGCGGCTTTCCTGATTACGGTAATGAAGGGATATTGTGTCACCAATCCCCGCTTTCAGGTTCAGGGTTTCTATATATCCCCTTTCCACAAGCAGTTCATCCGCCGCCTGGGGCATACATCCTTCCACCAGTGTGATGTTGGAGAGCTGCATAGTTGTTTCATCAGAACATACCATACCCATTGTGATGCCGTTCTTCTGCTCTGTCATACCGACAGACTGGTATATGCCCATATTTTGGATACGGGAATCTTCTTTCAGCAAAGAGATATTCTCCTTTGAAAGGTTCTGTAAGAAGAAACAAATGCCATAATGGCCGCAGCCATAAAGATAATGATCCCAATCAGACGGTTCCTGAAACGGTTCTGTCCAATACGGGCATTTGATAACCTGCGGGTAACGGCACTGGTGTCGTTTTCAAAAGGCCATGTCATAATCGTTTCCCTCCTTTGGCTGTAATACCTCTATTTCATACGAAAAGAATTCAGTCCGCCGCCCTAATCCGCTCCACAAGGGAAAGCCTTCCGGTATAACAAACCGCACAGACCGAAAATACCGCCTGCACCAGAAGCAGCGCAGCCGCAAACACCAGTACCTGGAACACCGGGAAATGATACGTGATCTTCCCGAACATGCCAATCTGGTCAAACACCCTGCACACCGCTAGGCTGCACACG
Source organism: Eubacterium sp. (assembly GCA_021769425.1). Lineage (GTDB taxonomy): Bacteria > Bacillota > Clostridia > Lachnospirales > Lachnospiraceae > Petralouisia. The sequence goes on along the minus strand of JAETSX010000197.1, from coordinate 1,070 downwards.
GTTCCCAGTGTCAGGGTCACGAGCAGCGTGATCCCCACATAATACAGACACTCAAAAGACAGCATCCGGGACAGCTGGCGGCCGCTCATGCCAACGGACTGGAACACGCCGAATTCCTGCTGGCGGGTGAGAAGACTGGTGATCAGCGTGTTGGCAAGATTGATCAGGGCAAACACGAAGATAAAGACCAGGATACTGTAGAGCCGTGTCAGTTCCCCACGCATGCCGGTCCTAAGTTCAGCCATCAGATCATAAAGACCGGAGACCGCCACCCGTTCATCGGGCACAGCGCCGAATACTGCCCGCCGCAGCTGTTCACTGTCCTTTTCTGTGTGGAGATTTACACAGCCCGTAAAATCCGATATTTCCGGATAAAGAACGGACAGTTCTTCCTCCGGCAGAATAAAGAAATGGGCTGTGTTGCAGATTGGAACATTCTCGACAATACCCATCACGGTATAAGTCTTCCTCTGTCCGTTGTAACAGGAAACGGTGACGGTATCCCCGACCTGATAGTCTGTCCTGTAAATCTCTTTTAACGCGCTGCCTGACGGGCAGACCAGGATGCCATTTCCATCCACCAGCTGCCGGTAATCTGCGGTCCCCTCAAGAACCGCTCCTCCGGCATACATCTTCGCCATATCCTCCCGTCCAATTCCCCTGACGATAAAGGGCTCATGCTCACGGTTGCCGGGGATTTCGCTGATGGCAGGGATTTCCACACAGGCCATGCTGTATGCCGTGACGTAATCTATGTCCGGAATAGAGGCCAGCTCCTTTCGCCGGACCTGTCCCAAGGGATTTTCTTTCTGCATCTCATAAAATTCCCGGCCTGCGTAGTCTTCATATTGTAAAAGGTACTGGCTCCTGTCTCCAAACTGGGACTGGGCCATTTCCTCTACGTCCACCGAATTTGCATAGGCAGAAATACACAGAAGCAGAATCCCGGTCAGGCTTAAGGACAGAGCCGTCACAAAAGCCTTTTTGCGGTTCCGGGAGAAGTTCATCAGAGCCAGCCTTGTTATGGTCAGGCGGCGGTGCAGCTGTCTGGAAATGCTGCGTCCCTGATA
>JAETSX010000007.1 GCA_021769425.1 Eubacterium sp. | reverse complement strand
ATGATTGCCGCCTGCATGGGAGGAGCCGTTGGGGGAATCGCCAATGAAAGGATGCTGAAGGCTGCGTCCCTGGAGGAGGATTATTTCAGCGCCATGTATTCCAAAGGGATTGTAGGAAGTGAAGATGAGGAATTGTCTGTGGCCGCTAACCAGGACATTGTAAGGAACAGCATTGTTTTTGCGGTAAGTACGGAAGTGCTGGGCGTGTTTGCAATGTCTCTGTTTTTGATTGGGAGGAACTTAAAGGTGAATCCGATTCAATTGCTGGGGACAAGAGAAGAAGAATAGCAATCTGTTTGCGCCAGGGCTGCAGGGATTGCCTGTGTATACGCGGAAAGAAGGGACTGTCATTGAAATTAAAAATAGCGGTCATTGACAACGGAGTGAACGGGGAATTGTTAGAAATTCTTCTGCCCCATAAAAAAGCTGCAGTGGACTGCCGGCAAGTTCTGGACGGAACCTGCGTTCCCCAGTTTCTTGAGCCGGAGGGGGAACTGGAATCCCATGGCACGCTGTGCACGGCTCTTTTGCTGGAATTTTTGGAAAAAAACCATGCTGCGGATTGCCGGATATTCAGCGTTTCCATCCTGAACCGGAACCGCGGCCAGGAGCTTAGTGAGTTCTGCGCTGCGCTGAAGTGGTGCGTGGTCAAAAAGATGGATGTGGTTTTGATGAGCATCGGCGTAAAGATTCCGGCGTATGCGAAAAGGCTCCTGCCGTTTCTGAATAGGGCGAAGGATCAGGGAACCGTACTGCTTGCAGCGGCTTCCAACGCTTTTGAGATTACTTATCCTGCCTGTTATGAGTGTGCAATCGGCGTAAAAAAAGGCGATGTTTATGGAATAAAAGCCATTCGGGATCCGAAGGACGGCATAGATTTGGAAGGGAATTATGAAACTTCCTGTGTGATGGAGCGATACAGTGAATGGCTGGGAGAGGAGTATGGGGTGTCCAATAGTTTTGCGCTGCCTTACATAGCCGCGTTTATATGTTCCATGTTACAGAAGAATGGAAAAATGGGGAAAACGGAGATTTTGGAATGTTTTTTGGAAAACGGAGGTTTTGCCAGTGAAGTTCCATTCTGCTATGCCAACCGCCAGGCGGGCCATACTGTGGAAGGCAAAATTCCGTCTCCGATGTCTTACATAGAGGATCCAATACCGAAAATAACGGTGGTTTACCAGGAAAGCATAGAGGAAAAACTCAAATTGGCATTGGAAGATATTGTGCTGCGGTTTGAGGAAAAGGGTTATTCCTGCATCTGCGCAGCCGACTGGGAAAAGAAGAACAGCTTTGAAAAAAACATTTTTCCGCTGTCCCTTAGTAAAGTCCAGGAGGAGCTGCATTATTACAGCTTATATTTCAGAAATAACGGCTTAATCATTTTTTTTATGGAAGAACACAGCGCGGATCCGGAGTTTATGAAGGGAATGGATCAAATCATTGCGCTTGATGATAAAAAGGACAGGAATCTGGCTGAATGGATTGTTCGGAAGATTTTGTAGGAGATGAGGTTTTAGAATGAACAAAAGGAAAGATTCTTATTATTTAGGAAAACTGTTGGCGCTGCTGAAACCCTATAAATTATACCTGGCCGCCATTTTACTGTGTCTGATTGCTTCTTCCGGCATTGTTTTTTTACAGCCCTTGCTGATTAGCAGGCTGACGGATCAGGGGCTTCTGGAAATGAATCTTTCAGTAACGGTAAAGATGACGCTCCTTATATTTCTGTTGGTCGTCGCGGGAGAGCTTATATCTTTGCTGCAGTCCTGGATGTTTGTGCATATCCATAACGCCTTCTATTTTTCTTTGATTTCCCGGGGATTCCAAAAGCTGATGCGTTTAAAAATATCTTATTTTACGGAAAAGAGCAGTGCGGAGATTATAGACAATATGCGCGTGGACACATCAAACGCCGCTTTGATCACAGATCAGTTTTTCGGGTTTGCCATTGAGTACCTTTTCCGTATTGCCAGCAGCCTGGTGGGGCTGTTTGTCATAAGCTGGAGGCTGACTCTTATAGTAATGCTGATTGTGCCGGTAAAGTGCGCAATTGTCAGTTTGTTTTCCAAAAAGACAAGGAAATGGACCCAAGAGCGTCTGGAGAAGTTAAGCGATTTCACAGGATGGTTCAGTGAAAATGTGGGCGGAATTAAGGAAATAAAATTGTGGGGCCTTTACCAGAAGCGGTGGGAGGAATTCCAAAGGCGGCAGCAGGAATTGCTGAACCTGCATCAAAAGGAATCGTTGTTGGAGAGCGTAAACAACAGCATTGAGGCGGCGTTAAGCTGGGGCGTCACTGGGCTTTTGTATATTCTGGGAGGAATGCAGATCATAGAGGGCCGCCTGTCGTTAGGCGGAGTGTTCGCCTTTATTTCCTACAGCGGTTATGTGACCAATCCGATTATGGCTTTGCTGAATCTTCGAATATTTTTTTCCACAATCATCCCTTCCGCCAAACGGCTGTTCCAGATCTTTGAGCTGGAGGAAGAGCCCGACGCGGGAAAATTAAAGATGGATCAGGCCCATGGGACACAGATCGAATACCGGAAGGTTTCTTACGCCTATGAGAACGGCAGGAGCGTTTTAAAGGGCGTTGACATCAAAATCGCCCAGGGGGAAAAAATTGCCATTGTGGGAGAAAATGGAAGCGGAAAGACTACGTTTTTAAATTTGCTGCTGCGTTTTCTGGAGCCTCAGGATGGGGAAATAACAGTCAACGGGATAAATATAAATGAGATAGAGGCGGACAGTTACCGTGAGCTGTTTGCGGTGGTGGATCAGGCTCCTTACCTGTTCAGCAAAACTGTAAGGGAAAACATTGATTTGGATTCTCGGACGGATCAGGAAGCGTTCCTCAAGGCCTGTGAAAAAAGCGGCGCAGATAAATTTATTGCAAAACTGCCAAAGAAGGAAGACAGCGTCATTGGCCAGAACGGCTCTATGCTGTCAGGGGGCGAGCGGAAGAAAATTGCGGTGGCCCGGGCCATGGCAAAGGAGGCGCCCATTATTGTTCTGGATGAAGCGACAGCCGGATATGACGGGGAATCCGACGCCCAGCTGCATGATTTTTTGATCCATCAGACAGAAGGGAAGACGCTGATTGTAATTACCCATAATCGGGAGCATTTAGAAGGCATGGATCGTGTGTATTGTTTGGAAAACGGCAAATGTCTGGTAATGAACGGATAGTCAGTGCGGATGCTGCAGATCTCAGGTAGAGTATTGGCATGTTGGAGCAAAATATCAGCCGGAAGGCGGCATTGCTATGGATTGGCAGGTAGAGGAGGAATGGATAGTTCATTCATCCATCACATTTTAATAGTAAACTCCCATCATGCTCAGCTTGCCGTTTGGCGGGCCGCATGGCCATCCATACTATGGAAGTTGGAGACTTTCATAGTAAACCCCCATCATGCTCAGCCTGCCGTTTGGCGGGCCGCATGGCCATCCATACTATGGAAGTTGGAGACTTTAATAGTAAACCCCCATCATGCTCAGCCTGCCGTTTGGCGGGCCGCATGGCCATCCATGCTGTGAAAGTCGAAGACCTTCATAGTAAATTGTAACAGAGGAGATTGGACAAGACAATAGGTGACAGAAAGATGAAATTACTATTTGGAACAGGGAATCAGGCAAAATTATCTGTAATGAGAAACAGGTTAGAAAAAATTGGCGTAGAGTTAATTGGTTTGGGTGACTTGAAGGCAGAAGGAAAGAGTATTCCGGAAGTTTTAGAGGATGGCAATACGCCGCTTGAAAATGCAAAACGGAAGGCGTTGGCATATTATGAGGCATTTCATACGCCGGTGTTTTCTTGCGATTCAGGATTATATTTTGACAACGTTCCGGATGAGATTCAGCCGGGCGTTCATGTGCGCAATGTAAATGGGAAATGTTTGTCAGATGAAGAGATGATGAATTATTATGCGGGTCTTGTAAGGCGGTATGGAAATCTTACTGCAAGGTATAGAAATGCGATTTGTTTTGTGATGGATGAAAAACATATTTATGAATCTATGGATTCTTCTATGGAAAGTGAGAAATTTATATTAACAGACAGGCCTCATAGTGCAATAAGAAAAAAAGGATTTCCGTTGGATAGTATGTCTTTGGATAAGAAAACTAATGAGTATTATTATAATTTATCCGCAGCTAAGCAAGAACAATTTGCAGTGGAAGATGGAGTTTTGCAATTTTTTAAGCGGGTTTTAAATTTAAGCTGATATTTTCCGGCGGTTAAGTACGGCATATCTTGCTGCAGTTTTGGCAGACTTTTAACGTAGTTTTAACATATCTGTTATCTGGCCTTGATGGTTTCCTGGATAGAAATAGTGTAAAATTATTTCTGCCGGCAGGATGAGTGAATGGAGGAAACCATGAAAAAAAAGAGAAAAAGGATCATGAAAAAACTGAGGCAGAAAAATGCAATATTGAGAAAGGAAAATGAGGCGTTAAAAACGGCTGCTTTGCAGGCGGAGCATGCAAGCAAGACAAAAAGCGCTTTTTTATCCCATATGTCCCACGACATACGGACGCCGATGAACGGCATTATCGGGATGACAGGTATTGCAATTAAAAATTTTGAGGACAGGGAGAGAGTTCTTGATTGTCTGAAGAAAATAGACAGCTCTTCCAAACATCTTGTATCTCTGATTAATGATATCCTGGATATGAGCCGGATTGAAAGCGGCAGGATGGTGATCAGCCATGAGGTGATGGATATGAGAGAAGTTATTAAGAGCTGTGCTTCAATTGCGGAAAGTCTGCTGGCACAGAGAAAGATTGATTTTGTCAGGGAGTTTGGAGTATTCCATCATCCCATACTGATTGGCGATGAGCTGCATTTACGTCAGATACTTATTAATATTCTGGGAAATGCCATAAAATTCACTCCGGACGGAGGAACCATTTTCTTTCAGGTAAGGGAGATTTCAGCCAAAGACGGAAAGGCGGTATATCATTTTGAGATAGAGGATACCGGAATTGGCATGCATCCGGAATTTTTGGATAGGATATGGGATCCCTTTACGCAGGAGAACGGCGGGACTTGCAGAGAGCATAAAGGGACCGGCCTTGGGATGGCTATTACAAAAAAATTGGTTGATTTGATGGAGGGTGTAATCGAGGCGGATAGTAAACTGGGCGTCGGCAGTAAATTTATTGTGAAAGGAACCTTTGATATAGGTATGGTGACTGACATTGCTAAGATAGCAGGGAAGAATATGAAAGGCGCACAGGAACCGGCAGCCCGTTTGGATGGCATGAAAGTTTTGCTTGTTGAAGATTCGCCGTTGAATATGGAAATTGCAAAGTTTATTCTTGAAGATGAAGGCATTGAAGTAACCACTGCAGAAAATGGGCAGATCGCTGTCAATATTTTCAATAATTCTCTGGAAGGCGCCTTTGATGCTGTGCTGATGGATGTGAGGATGCCTGTGATGGATGGCCTGGCTGCCGCAAGAGTAATTCGGGCGCTGCCGAGAATGGATGCGGCAGCAGTTCCGATTGTTGCCATGACAGCGGATGCGTATGATGAAGATATAAAGCGGACAGCGGAAGCTGGTATGAATGCACATCTAATCAAGCCTGTCAGTCAGGATGAATTACTCCAGGCTTTAAGAAGATTTTATTCTGTATAAAAGCAGTTTCAGTTTCCGCAAGCAGATTCTGCTGCGTTTCCGCTGGCTGTTGAAATCTGAAAAATATGCGGGAACAGCCGCTTTCAGCCCTTAAAATTTATGGACATGATATTTCGGCATCTCCGGCCTGATTTTCTGACAGCGCGTGACAAAGGGAACTGTCAGAAAATCATTTGGCACTCCCATCATGCTTAGCCTGTCGTGCGACGGGCCGCATGGCCATCCATACTATGGAAGTCAGAGACTTTCATAGTACCCCCCCCATCATGCTTAGCTTGTCGTGCGACGGGCCGCATGGCCATTCTTACTATGGAAGTCAGAGACTTTCATAGTATGGATGGTCTTGAGTGTAAAATCAAAGCAGGGGCTCTGCCGTTTAGCAAGGGGCCTGTGTGCATCTTACCGCATCAGTCTCCCATGGAATCTGCTTTTTTCCCATTCTGCTTTACAGCCGCCGCAATTGACGTATCTACCGGATGATAGGGGATCAGCGTTGCCTGCAGGGCATGATAAATGTCCGATTTGCCCGGCCATACGGTACCCATCAGCTGATTGCGTTCATCCAGCTGATGGAACCAGGAACCGTTTTTATGATCGAGAACTGTTTCATCCAGATACTGCATGAACATGGCATAATCATCCGCATATTCCTGCTTCCTGGTAATTCTGTATAATACAGCGGAAGTGTTAATGGCTTCTGCCAGCGTCCAGTGCATCCGGTCATGCACCACTGGTTTTCCGTTCCAGTCAGTGGTATAGACGATGCCCGGCGCGCCGTCTGCGTTCCATGCGTCATTGATGGCGCGCCGGTATAACCGCTCGGCCATTTCAATATATTTTCCGGCGTTTTCTGTGCCGTGCGCTTTGCATGCCCACTGGCTGATGAGTCTTGCCCACTCAATGCCGTGCCCCGGCGTTGCGCCGTAAGGTTTGAATGGGTCGTCCGGCTTGTCCTGGTTGCATTCCAGATCAGCTTCCCAATTCTTAGTGAAGTGTTCCGGTATTCTGTCCTGATTATCAGCGGCCCAGCCGATGACATGGTCGATAATTTGTCCGGCTCTTTTTTGGTATTCCTGATTTCCCGTGGCATCCGCCACCGCAAGGAATGCTTCTACGGTATGCATATTGGCATTAATGCCCCGGTAATCGTCCAGTGCGGTAAATTCCGTATTCCAGGTGTCAAATGTCAGGCTGTTTTCGGCGTCCCAGAAATACTGATCGAAAGTTTTAAGAGCGTCTTCCAGCAATTTCGATGCGCCGTCCCGTCCGGCCAAAAGAGCGGAAGTGGAGGCAAGGATCACAAAGGCATGGGCGTAGCACTGTTTTCCCGGCACAATGCCGCCCTCTGGGGTGATTCCTGCATACCAGCCTCCGTTTTTTTCATCCTTCAATATGCCGGTAAGCCCTTTAAGCGCCGCGTCCACCAGTTTTTCGCTGCCTTCATGGCCCAGCAATGTACCAAGGCTGTAGACATGGGCCATGCGGCAGGTGATCCATGTTTCGCGGTTTCGGTCCTTCCATGGCGTGCCGTCATCTCCCAGATAGTAGGATGCTCCTTCCGGGGATGGGAACTGATGCCCGAATTGCAATAAATTATCTCTGATTTCTGTCATAAATGCTTTGTTTTCTGATGTGTCAATGATATATTTTTTTTCCATTTTCATGCTCCTGACTTAATATTGATATAGCGCTTGCGTGCGACAAATTGGGGTGTCTCATTTTAGTACGATCGTCTTGATTTCATACGGCCTGATGTCTGTGTACACCGTATTTCCATCTGTCTGAAGCCTCATTTCCGTGTTTTCCCGCAGATCAGATTCCCATGCCTCTTGAAAATCTTCCTGGACAGTCAAAGTAACCTTTCCTCTTCGGTTGTGGCATTCGTAAAGGCGGATTACGGTATGCTCCGAACGTTCTGCCTGTTTTACCACTTCGATGACCACATTCTGCTCCTGTACTGTCACATAAGAATAATTCCTCGGCAGTTTGCCTCCGGCGTTCTGTTTTACCACTGCAGTCAGCGGATTGTTAAACAGATATGCTTTTTCTACCGTATGCCCAGCCCTGAAATCATCTTCATGAGGACAGATGGAATACCAGAAAGCATGATGTTCTTTGTCTGCCTCCGGATTCGGGTATAAGGCGGACTTCAGCATGGTCAGGCCGATAACCCCGTCCTTTACGCTGCAGCCGTATTTGCAGTCGTTTAAAATGCTGACGCCGTATCCGTTTTCGCTTACATCCAGCCACTTGTGGGCGCAGACCTCAAATTTTGCAAAATCCCACATAGTATTGCTGTGCGTGGCGCGCTTTACATTTCCATATTGAATTTCATACACAGCTTCGTCTGTATGGATGTCCACCGGGAAATAGTCCCGGACAAGGATCTGCGCTTCTTTCCAGTCGATTTCATTACGAATGTCAATACGGTACAAATCTCTGTAAAAATACAGATACTGTACAATTTTGGAGTCCAGATACGGACGTTCGATACGGATACAAGCCCTTATCGGTCCATCCTCCAGGATTTTGGCGTCGGAAACCTCATTGACCTCCCAGGATTTTTCCGTGTAATAATTGTTAATGTCCCAGGCGTCAAAGTTGTGCGGCTTATCTTCATAAGTTATGATCTGGTTTGCAATCTTTCCTTCCGGTATGATTTCACGTTCCATAACTTTGTCATAAATGCTGGTAAATTGGCCGGCTTTGTTCAGGACAATATGGAAATACGGCGTGTCAATTTCCTGTAAGGAACGGATCATCCTGTATTCCGGAACCTCCTTTTTCACTGTCTGGTAGGTGCGGTATCCTCTCACCGGTATTTCATCCAGAACCGCAAGATATCCTTCGGCTGTTTTTTGAAGGGGATACTCTTTGCGGCCGTCAGACAGAGCAAGCATGCCGGAATCTTCCATCCTGCAGGAGTTGGGAATGATCACGGGCGTCCGTTCTTTGGCGTTGTTCGGGTTAAAGAGCACAATGTCATTTTCTCCGGCGTCCACATGACTGACCACTGCCTGAAGGATTTTCTCTGTCATCTGTTCCGTCAAGGATAATACATGTTCATATTCCTTCCTGGAGTCTTCATAGACTTCCAGGATCGATGAGCCTGGAAGAATATCATGGAACTGATTTCTCAGCACGATTTCCCATAGTTCCTCCAGTTCTTTCTGCGGGTAAGGGCGCTGCAGCAGCAATTTTGCCAGCACACTGTAGAACTCCAGATTTTCACAGGCGAATTCTGACCGGCGGTTAAACTTCTTATTCCGGGCCATGGAAGTATAAGTGCCCCGGTGGTATTCCAGATACAGTTCACCCACCCATTTTGGCAGATAACGGTTCCCCTTTACGGTTTCTTCCAGGTTTCGGAAGAATTCAAGGGCATGGGATTGCTTTGCTCTCGGACTTCCTGGAATTCCCTTTTCCAGCCTTCTGCAATTTTCCAGCATCTCTGCTGTGGGGCCGCCTCCCCCGTCGCCGTATCCGAAGCTCATCAGCGTATCTGTATGGAGCTCCTTCTGGCTGTAACGCTGCCAGTTTCCTTTTATTTGAGAAGGATTCAGCATCGCGTTATAGGTGGTGAAATGCTCCGTCTCTGTGCTTCCCTCAATGGCGCCTTTTCCATAATCCCGGGAAGGAGAGAAGTGGGTCAGGATTTCTGTGCCGTCTATGCCTTTCCACAGGAAAGTGTCATAGGGCATTTTGTTAAATTCGTTCCAGCTTATTTTTGTGGTCATAAAATAGCGGATCCCGCATTTTTTCATAATCTGGGGCAGCGCCGCCGAATAGCCGAATACATCCGGGAGCCATAAGATTTCATTTTTCGTCTGGAATTCCTCTTCAAAGAAACGCAGGCCGTACAGGAACTGACGGATCAGTGACTCACCGGACGCCAGGTTGCAGTCAGCTTCCACCCACATGCCGCCTTCTGTTTCCCAGCGTCCTTCTGCGATACGCTCTTTCACCTGCGAATAAATTTCCGGCGCGTTTTTCTTTACGTAATCATAAAGCTGAGGCTGGCTGGACATGAACTTATATTCCGGATATCTCCTCATAAGCTCCAGCACGGTAGAAAAGCTTCTGACTGCTTTGTCCTGTGTGGTTTTCAGCGTCCAGAGCCATGCGCAGTCTATGTGGGTGTGACCGACGCAGCAGACGGTTTCCCTTACATTCCCGCAGCTCTTTTTGTAGAATTCCTCTGTGATATATTCCTGCGCCCGCGCAAGGCTTTCATAAAATTCAGCGGAATATTTTTTTCTCAGGTCAAGCAGATTCAGGGATTCATTGAGATGCTGGATAATTTCCATATATTCGCCGCTGTCCGCAGGCAGCAGCCTTGCCACCTCATAAGGCACGGAAATGTCATAGTAATAGTGTTCCACGTCCCGTTCCAGGACTTTATATTCTGAATCCATAAACAGGGAAAAATTGTGATCTCCCGTATAAGCCGACAGTAAAATCCTGTACTCTTCTTTGGCATGTGCATTTTCTGTTAAAAGAATTTCCCGGTGATTTACATCCAGGCCCTGTACAATGCGCCCGTTCACATATGCCAAAAACTGCGGGTTGAGTGCGTCCCATTCCCCTTCGCGCCCGGTTCTCAGTTCGTATACAAGAGTTTTTCCCTCACATTCCTCAGGGACGGTAATCACTGTTTCAAAATAATAATTTTCGCTGTGTCCTCCCCACAGCTGCCGGTTTGTCATGATTTCCCAGCTATCGGTATTGATTGACTCCACATGATCAAAGCGCGTCTCAGTTTTTAACATTCGGTACTGGGTGATTGGATATTTCCGGCTGTAGATCAGCTCTTTGAGATCCTGGATCAGCTTTCCTTCTCTTTCTTTTAATAGAACCATTCAAAATTCTCCTTATTATGTATATGATACTCAAGTGATTTGGTCCGGATATACATGAAGCATAACCGGAAGCTAATATTATACTCACGAGCATACTTATTTGCCAAATCATTTGCTTTTTTCTCAAAGCTGTGAAAGATCTGTCGGCAAATGATTTCGCTCACGGGTATATGTCAAGATCGGCGGGAACTGTCCGTCAGGCTGTATCCGCAATAATCCAGAACAAGTTCTGTGAAAATGGCGTTTGCCCATGAAAACCATGGCCGAGTAAATTTTGACGGGTCGTTGACGTCAATTCCTTCATGCATCCAGCCTGTCCCGCCGTCTGTGGATACCATAGCCTCAATGATTTTTCTCTTTTCGCTGCGGGAGCGGGAAGTCAGTCCCTGCATCCCCATTGAAATGTGCCATACATAGTTTGAGGCTGTGTGGAAGCTTCCGATTCCCTCTGCGTATTTTCCGCTGTAATAATAGGGGTTTTGTTCGCTTAGAATAATCTCCCTGGTATTTTTATAGTATTCATTGTCCGCATCGCAATAACCAAAATAAGGCATGGATAAAAGACTGGGAAGATTAGCGTCATCCATAATCAGATATTGACCGTATCCGTCTACCTCATATGCGTAAAATGGTTTGAAAAAACGTTTTCCATCCGGCCTTACGATGGCTGCTTTTTCAATGGCGGCCCGAAGTTCCTGTGAAAAAGCCTTCGTTTCCATGGCAAAGGCGTCTTCCTGATAGATTTCGGACGCAATCTCAGACAAATAGCCCAGAATGACGGCCGCAAACATATTTGACGGAATCAGATAGCCGTACACGCAGGCGTCGTCGCTGGGACGGAAGCCGGACCAGATCAGGCCCGTTTCAGGATTCACCAGAGCTCCCTTTCCATTTCTGGACAAAGTATCCGCAAACCCGCAGTTGAATCGTTCAAAGGAATAGTTTGACTGATGCTCATGATTCTGTTCTATTCTGAAAACAGAAACAATCGAGCGGGCCGCTTTCAGAAAATCATCGTCAAACGCTGCCGTTATTCCGCAATATTTCCAATACAGATAGGCCAGTTCGATTGGAAAGCATAGGGAATCTATCTCAAATTTGCGCTCCCATAATTCTGGTTTCATATCCGTCTTATCCTGATCCCAGCAGTTTCCATTGGCGCATTCATTGAATGCATTTGCATAAGGATCAATCAGGATAGAATTTATCTGCCTGCGGATGGTGCCCTCTATCATTCTGGCGATGTCCGGGGCGTCTTTTGCCACAAATAAATATGGCTTCACTTGACAGGCGGAATCGCGAAGCCACATTGCCGGAATATCTCCGGTTATAATAAATGTTGTGCCGTCTTCTTTTTGCTGAATCGTAGTGTCGAGGGTGCTTAAAAAGCACCGCTCAAACACATCTCCGATGTCCAGCTTCTCAGCATTCAATTGTCCACGGATTTTTTCTGCAAACTGTTTTACAGACAATAAATCGCTAAGCTGCTGCATATCATAAAATCTCCTTTCACTAGCCTTTGTCTGCTCCTGACATACCGAAACCTCTCGACATCCACTTCTGGGTGATTACGTAAAGGATGACCGATGGCATTGCATAAGCAATCGAATATGCCGCTAATGTACCATATGCCACTGTGTGCTGTCCGAAAAACTGGTACAGCATAATAGAAGCCGGATATTTTTCACCGGTAGAAAGCAGGATAAAGGGGACGAAGAAATTGCCCCATGCGCCGGAGAACGTATAAATCGCAATGGTGAAAATGCCGGGAAGCATCAGGGGCATAACAATCCGGATGATTCCATTCAGCTTTCCGCTTCCGTCTATCCATGCGGCTTCCTCCAGTGAGAGCGGAACCGCATCCATAAAGTTCTTCATCATCCAGATGGCATAGGGCATGGATGATGCTGTCATGAATAAAATGATGCCAAGCCGGTTGTCATACAGATCTACCGCAACGAAAATCCGAAATACCGGAACCATAATCGTTGTGATCGGAAGTGATGTCATAAAAAGCATGCTCAGCATGAACAGTTTCTTATGTTTCATTTCAAATCTGGACAGCGGATAAGCTGCCAGCATTGCAAAAACAACAACAAATATGGATGTTCCCAGGGCCATCAGGAGCCCGTTTCCAAAAGAACGCAGATTTGCGGCGTTGGTCAGCACTTCCACATAATTATCCAGCGTCAGGTTGGGCTTGCTGACTGCCAGGGTGGCGTTTGCGTCAAAGGAGGCCAACACGACCCAGGTCAGAGGAATTACAAACACGACTGCCAGGATTGCCAATACAATATACGCAATAATATTATCTCTTTTCTTGTTCATCACTTACCTCCGTCCTTGTTCTGTATCTTAACGTAGAAGATACTGAATATCACACCGATCAAAAGTATCAGCATGGAAATTGCCGTTCCATAGCCCAGTTCGTAGTTTTTGAATGCGCGGATATACATAAAGACCGGAAGGGTCTGCACGGTTGTGCTGGTCATGGTATAAACCATACCGAAAGTTCCAAGGGTTGACAGGGTAATCAGCATAGTATTGGTCATAATGGTGTCTTTGATAATCGGAATTGTAATGTAAAACAGGTTCTGGAGCCTGTTTGCTCCGTCGATCATTGCAGATTCCGCCACTTCTCCTGATACATTGTCCAGCGCTGACTGGTAAACCATCATGGAAAATGCGGTTCCGTGCCAGATATTTGCCAGGACCACCGAAAGCAGAGGATACCGGAACAGCCAGGAAACCATTCCAAATCCGCCGGAAGTGAGAATCAGGTTGAGGGTTCCTTTGTCGGTAAAAAATGTATATGCGCAAATTGCGGCTACCGTTTCCGGCATAACCCATGCGGCCAGTACAACGGCTCCCACAATCCGGCGGAATATTTTATTCTTTTCTCTCATCAGATATGCAATGACAAATCCCAATATGGTCTGTCCTGCAACAGAACCGATCAGGAAAATGACAGTTGTTACAATACTCGTCTTAACGGCGGAATCTGACAGCATTCTTTTATAATTCGCAAGTCCTACAAATTCCTGAGAGCTGGCCGCAGAACCAGTCAGAGCCAGGTTCGTAAAGGAATAGTAGATGGTCAGAATGATCGGCCAGACGAAAAACAGCAGCATGAGCAGGACTGCCGGAATCAGGTAGATATATTTTCCTAAAAAATTTTTTTTCTTATATACTTCCATTCTTACCTCCATTTTCACATGGGAGCATTCCGGAAATCCGGGTCAGGCGTCTCCGGGTTTTCGGGACTGCTCCATCAAAAGGAAAAGCCGTCCGGCAATTATCCTGAAATCAGGCAGTGCGGACGGCTTTCCCGCTCATTACAGCGTTCCATACAGGAGAGGCGTTACCCTATCTTTTTCGCTGGGTGCATTCCTGCGGTTTACTGGATCAGATCTTCGCCGATTGCCGTTGCAGCGCCTTTTTTGAAGTCTGACAATGCTGTTTCGGTATCTGTATTGTTTCTTACGACAGTGTCAACCATTTCATAAAGATAGGAAGAAACCTTGGAATAATTTTCATCATGGGGACGGAAGAAGGCATTTTCGGACATGGCAGTTGCCTCTTTGATGTACATCCTGCTGCTGTATTCATCGTAGTTCATCATGTCATTTCTTGTAGCCAGGTTTCCGGTTCCGTCAATGTAGACAATATAGTTGTCCGATTTCATCAGTTCGGTGATGAATTCAAAGGAAAGGTCTTTCTGGTCAGAGTTATTGGCGATTGCCCAGCTCCAGCCGCCGGACATTGTCACATAGCCGCCTTTTTCCTGGGTGGGCATCTGTGCAAATCCCAGAGCGTCAGACAATGTGTCGTCTGTGTATCCCTGCATCGGATAGCCGGAATCCTGGAGATAGTCATTATAGCCCCAGCTTCCGTTCAGGTACATGCCAAGCTTTGCAGTGGACATATACTGGTTTGCATAAGTATAATCGCTTGGGTCAAGTATCTCGGAAAGAGTTCCCAGGTATCCTTCGTCAAGGCATGTTTTGATGAATTCCAGAGAGTCTTTTACGCCGTCGCTGCTTAAGTTGTAAACTCCTGTGGCGTCGTCGCACAAGGAATCGCCTGTGCCTGCCAGCAGCATCTGGAAGGTATTCATGCTGGTTGCCTCAGCCTCGCCGCTGTTGCATGCAAACCAGATGGGAACCACGTCATCTTCACACTTTTCTTTGATTGCAGCGCATGCGTCCAGAATATCCTGCCAACTTTCCGGCTGCCATTCCCTGCCAAGGCCGGCTGCCTCAAATACATCTTTGTTATACCACAGTCCGCGCACGTCCGTGCTGATGGGAACGGCATAAGTTTTTCCGTCTGTGCCTGAGGTGGCTTCTTTTAATGCGTCAATGACTGCAGAGTTCCAGTCATCCCAGCCTGCTACCTGATCTGTGATATCTGCCACATAGCCGGCCGCTACGTCTGTATTTAACTGGAATGTATCCTCAAGGAACAGATCCGGACATGTGGAATCATCCTGCACAAGGGTCTGTATTTTTGTTACATAATCGCTGTCCGTTGCTACCAGCGCCTGAATATCAAGCTTTACCTCATCTTTTTTATCCCAGTTCTCATAGGTCTGTTGGATCCATTGGTAGACAGGGCTGTTGTCTCCATTGTCATTGGAGTCGTTATAAACGATGGTGAGCGTCTGTCCATCGCCGGAAGCGGCCTCACTGTCTGCAGAACCGCTTTCGCTGCCTGCGGAATCCTCCTTATTCCCTGTGGAATCCGGGGCGGAGGGGGAACCTGAATTGCCGCCGCAGCCTGCCAGCAGGGTTGCTGCCATTACAGATGCTACTAACACAGAAACAATTTTTCTTTTCATAGTTTTTCCTCTTTTCTTTTTTATTTTTATTTCAGACGGCACAGGGCAGCGCATCCATTTTCAAATTTCAGGTTTCTTGATCCTGGAGTGTTCCTTCTGCCGCCATAGAAATCTTTCCTACAGCGCAAAGCAATATGTCCTCTTGATATAATATATCATTATATCTTTTTGGCAAAATGCTTTGTGTTGATATGCTGAATATATCATTATTGGGCAAAATTGTCAATAGAAAAAGCCGGCCCATAAGAATTTTCGTAAATATGCTTATAAGCCAGCTTTATTTTTATATCATTTGTACATATCATTTATATATCAACTTGCGTTTGATTTGTTCTATTTGTACTATTTTGTATCCTGAGATTTATGTATTATGACATCATAGGGGATATTTATAACATCTTCCACAGTTTTTCCCTCCATTACAGCGCATAATGCCTGAACGGCCTGTATTCCCATGGAATTTTCGTCCTGCTTTACATAGACAAAGTCATATTCGTCCATATAAGCTTCGGACAGGCAGTCAAAAACTGCAATTTCTTTTTTCAGATTCATTGATTTTAACGCCCTCCCAAAAAGAGCGCCCATCTGGAATTCTACAATGAGAAAAGCGGTGCAGTCTGCGTTTTTTTGAATTACCTTCATAATTTCGGAAGGATCAAAGTGAATATTTTCCCGCACCGTATCCTCCGGCGCCGGATCGTAACATCTTATCGCGTCAATCACCCCCTTCACATCTTCATGCTCCATAATGCCGTCCACAAAACCGTTGTGGCGTTCATCAATCGTGGAAGTGTTGCGGAAGGAATGGGAGACAAAACATATTTTCTTATGTCCCCGTGAGATTAATATCTGTGTCAGTTTTTTTGATGCGGAATAATTATCTGTTTTTACACAGGGGATTGGAATGCCTTTCATCTGTCTGTCGATGAGGACCATTGGAAATTTATCCACAACAAGCTGGAGAATCATGCTGTTGTAGACTTCTCCCTGGGCGCACATTAAAATTAATCCGGTTGCTCCAAGCTGAAGAGCCCTTTGGATCGCTTCATTTTCTTCTTCAATATTGCCGTAGGAGCATCGAAACAGCATGTCATATCCTTTCTTCCGGCATTCCAGCTCTATGCTGCGTAGCAGCCCGCCTCCGAAATCGCTTCCAAAGGTATCAAAAACGATGCCAATCAGCGGCTTTTTCAGTATGGTATCTTCTTCTGAAAAGACATTTCGGGCAAAAGCGCCGCTTTGGGTTCCGATGACAAAGGAACCTTTTCCCCTGCTGCGGGTAATATATTGGTTTTCCGCCAGCATATCAAGGGCCCGCTTGCTCGTAATGCGGCTTACGCCGTATTCTTCCGATAATTCTTTCTCAGACGGAAGTTTGTCTCCCTGGGCAAATACACCGCGCCGGATCTTGTTCAGTAAATCCGAATATATTTGCTCGTACATAATTGTCTTTCCCATGTTTATTCCTCAATTCCTGGTATATAGTGATGTGCTGTTATGTTAATTTTATACCTGAGAGCATAGTTATTTTGATTCTGCAGCAAACAATTTGTGTGTTGGTACGCAGAAAATGCAGCAATCCTGTACCGTCTGCGCATCTTGATAGGTTCGCTCTGGCTCACGGGTATGGCAATATCAGTTTAGCACAAATCCGGGTGTACAACAAGAATTGAAAGGATGCAAAAATGAAGAATTTATGAGATCAAAGCCCTGCAAAAAGAGAAGGGAAGAATTCCGCCGGGAAGTCAGAGCAGCGGGACTGGCACAGTGAAATATATTATTTTATTCATGAAAAAGCGCCTGCATATGAAAAAGCGCCTGCATAGATGGAAATCAGGGATTTTAGTTATCTCTTTTTGGCGTCCTTTGCATATAGTATAAAGAAATCTAAATTATAAAGGTATGCGAAACCATGAAGGAATATGTAATATTATCATTGGAAACACATCTTTTTTTCGGAAGGATTATGAAGGAACATTCCTTATTCCTGCTTGCCGGATTTCCTGCGAAGGAAACAGAGTTTATCCAGCGGGCAGACCGGTTCCGGGAAGAGTTTGAGGATGGACTTAGAAAGACAGTAAAGCTTGCGGATGGCGTCGTAAGCGAATCGGCGCTGAGTTCCGGGGAAATTGTAACAGAATTTACCAGGAAGGCGGAATGCCAGACAAGAAATCTGACAGGAATTTTGATTGACGAAACAATTACTGAGGCAGAGGAACGGCTTCATGCCGGAGACTGTGTGACGGTAAACAGAGAAATTGTCTGTCAGGTCAGAATGCTGAATCAGCAAATGCAAAAAAGCCTGAATGGATTGATTTCCTTTAAGGAAGAAATTCTGAGGGAAATGACAGGATGCAAGCTCTATACAGCAAATTATCCCCTGCTGATTGCACACATTCTGCGGGAAGCGAAACTGTACCGGCAGATTATTTTTGAACTTGAGAAGAGAGGCAGAGTTTCTGCGCCTGACATAAAAAATCTGGAAATCTTCTGGAACCAGATTATGATGGAACATGCCCAGTTTATCCGGGGGCTGTTAGATCCCACAGAATGTGAATTGTTAGAGACGGCCGATGGATTTGCCCAGGATTACTGCCGCCTTTTGGAGGAGGCAAGAGAGCAGGACAGAAAGGCGATGCATGCCCTGACAGCAAGGACTTTACAGACAACAAAGCAATATCAGCAGTTTAAAACGGCGGGAACAACGGGAATTACAGGCTGTGAGATACGATCCATCATACTTCCGCTTTTGGCAGATCATGTGCTCCGTGAAGCAAATCACTATCTGCGGATTCTGGAACATGCGCAGAAAGGCAGGGGGTGGTATGGAACTGTGTAAATATCCGAAAATGGGAAAGGTCAGGACATTTCACATTGAGGCCATACAGATTCCCATTGTGTATAATAAATATGGAGATTATGACCCAGACGGGCTGCTCTATGTGCTCGAGGAAGATGCAGAACGGATCCAAAGGAAAGCCCTTCAAAGATTTGAAATGGATCCTCCGCAGCCCTATAAGGAGGTGCAGCCGCTGGTCATCCGGGCGAATTTGGGAGATACCGTGAAAGTCCGGTTTCGGAATTCTTTAAACCGCAGGCTGTCCACTCATGTACAGGGCCTTTCTTATGATGTCAATACCTCAGACGGAAGCAGCGTGGGATACAATTATGACAGCACGACAGACGGAGAGATCTGGTATACCTGGCATGCGGACACGGAAGGGGTATTCCTGTTTCATGACATGGCGGATCCCAGGAGTTCCGAGGATGCAACTAACATCCACGGCCTGTTCGGGGCGATTATTGTAGAGGCGCCGGAAGCGGAATGGTTTGACCCGGAAACAGGAGAGGAGCTGGAAAGCGGATTGATGGCGGATATTTATCAGCCTGGGAAGCCGGCATTCAGGGAGTACAGCGTCTTTTTCCATGATGAGCTGGAAATTCTGAATAAAGAGGGGGAACCGCCGGTGGATCCTCATACAGGGCTTTTATCGTCAACAACGGCAATCAGCTACCGTTCCGAACCTATGCGGAACCGGATGCTGGGAATGCACGATCCGGCTGATTCCGGGGAGGATGTATCTATGAGTTCCTGGGTATATGGGGATCCGGCACCGCCGATGCTGTTCGCTTATGTCGGGGATCCGGTGAAGATCCGGCTGGTTCATGGCGGGGTGAAAGAAACCCATGTGTTTCATCTTCACAACCATCAATGGAGGCTGGAGCCGGAGAATCCGGTTTCGACGATTTTAGATTCCATCACCATCAGTCCCCAGGAATGTTATACGCTGGATATTTTGTACGGGGCAGGAAGCTTCAATCGGGTGATCGGAGACGTTATCTTCCACTGCCATCTCTATCCCCATTTTATTGATGGGATGTGGACTTTGTGGAGGATCTATGACCGGCTTCAGGACGGAACCGGGAGATTGCCGGACGGGACGCCTATTTTGCCCCTTATGCCGTTAAAAGACAGGGAGTGTCCTCCCAAAAAGGATGAGCTGCATCCTGGTTACCCCAATTTCATAGAAGGAAGATTTGGGGAAAAGCCATTGCAGCCGCCCCTTGGCGTATTGCGTCCCAATGGGGATGTGACGAACGAACCAACTCCCCTTGAAACCGCCAATTTTGTGGAAAATGCTGTGCCCGGCGCATTGTATACGGATACCTGTCCATGCCATGCAGATGAGAAAGTAAAAGTGTTTGAGATTGCCATGGTGCAGGCGAAGGTCACTTACAACCGTTATGGCTGGCATGATCCGCAGGGACGTTTTTTTGTCCTCAAGGAAGAGCTGGAGCGTCATGGAGGGTTGGAATGCTATATCCGTAAAGTAGAAAAGCAGGAAATCAAAGTGGAGCCGCTGGTCATTCGTGCAAATGCGGGGGATTGCATTGAGCTGCGCACCACTAATCTTTTGCCGGAATATATTGAGGGCAGCCCATTCCAGCTCAGAACCAAAACGGATATCGTAGGCCATCACCTGCATCTGGTAAAATTTGATACGATTGTTTCCGATGGGTCGGCCAACGGTTGGAATAACATTGCAGGCGCCAGACGTTATGAAACGTTGGTGGAGCGTTTTTTTGCAAATGAGGAGCTGCGGACGGTATTCTTTCATGACCATTTGTTTGCTAATGTCCACCAGCAGCACGGATTATTTGGAGCGCTGATCATCGAAGAGGCAGGCGCTACGTTCCACAACCCGCAGAACGGGAAAGAACTGCATTCTGGAACACGGGCTGTCATCCGCAGAAGGGACGGTTCCTCTTTCAGGGAATTCGCTCTGTTTGTCCATGATTTTGCATTGCTTTTTGACAGAAAAGGCAATCCCCTCAATCCACCGGAAGTTCCCGGCTCCCATGACGATCCGGGCGTCATGGGGATCAATTACCGGTCAGAGCCGATGCGGGAGCGGCTTTGCAAAAAAGAGGATCCGGCATATCTGTTCAGCTCCTTTGTGCACGGCGACCCTGCGACGCCGATTCTTGAGACCTATCCGGGAGATGAACTGATGATCCGTCTGATTGATGGAGCGCATGAGGAACAGCATTCCCTTAACATCGCGGGAATGTCATGGAGAAAGGAGCTGGCAGATCTGAAATCGCCTCTTGCAGCTTCCCAGACCATTGGAATATCAGAAGCGTTCAATTTGCATGTGACAGAAAAATACGGCGCCGGAGATTATCTTTATTATTTCGGAGGAATTGACGATGCCTGGCTTGGGCTGTGGGGAATCATACGTGTGCACAGAAGATACCGGAAGCACTTAAAGCCATTATGCCAGGGAAAAGGCAGGATCCATCCCCTTTTGCCCTGTCCGGCGAAAGATGACGTGATCAGGCGTTATGAGGTTGTTGCCGTGCAGAAGAAGCTGCTTTATAACCGATACGGCGATCATGATCCGAATGGTCTGGTATTTGTTCCACTGGAGGAGGCAGAACAGGCGCTGACGGGAAACTATATGCCGAGGCCGTTGATTCTCCGGGCAAATGCAGGCGACTGGATAGAGGTTACGCTGCACAATGCCTGGGATCCCAACCATCCAATCCCTTACTTTTCTTATCCGGAGGTTCCTTTGGATAAAGAGTATACGCCGTCCATGAGGGTTTCCCTGAATCCTCAGTTCCTGCAGTATGATCCGGTCTGCGATTCCGGCATCAATGTAGGGTACAATGAGATGGAGCAGACGGTAGGGGTTGGTGAGAGCAAACGGTATCTCTGGCATGCAAATCAGGAATACGGAGCCTGTATCATACAGTCTTTCGGAGATATGCGGAATCATCGTTACCATGGATTGTTCGGGGCGGTGATTGTGGAACCGCCGGGAGCGGAATGGTACCGCAATTTTACCAGAAAAAAAGACTGCTTTGCAGAACAGGCAGTGATTACGGCGCCGGGGGCAGAGAGCTTTCGGGAATATGTCCTGTTTATCCAAAATGGAATCCGCCTGCTTGATGCAGAGGGAAATCTGATAAAGACCGCGGAAAAAGACAGTGGAGAGCCTGTAGATGCGGAGGATACGGGAGAAAAGGGATACAATTACGCTTCGGAGCGGTTTGCCAACCGGCTTGCAAGAGATCCCAGAACATGGAAGGTTTTCAGCAGCAAGGTTCACGGAGATCCGGCGACGCCTGTCTGGAAAGCATATCCGGGGGACCGGGTTGTCTTTCGGGTCATGATGCCTGCAGATAAGCCCAGGAATACTTCCATTGCGATTCACGATCATATATGGAGGGAGCAGCGTCAGGATCCCTTCTCCAGAATCATACCCCTGCAGGGAGGAGTCAGCATTGGCAATAAGTTTGACATAGAGTTACAGGACGGCGCCGGGTGTCCCGGAGATTACCTGTACCGTTCGGGCAGTTTTACCTGGGATGTGGAATCAGGCATGTGCACTTTATTTTATACAATCCAATCTCCCATTTCCTATTGTAAAAATTCCCTATATGTGTTAATTTAATGACGAACGGTATTCCAAGAGAAACTGTATCACCTTGATAATGCCATTGTGTCCGGCGGCGGGCCCATGGCTCTAAAGACAGCAGCCTTTCCATTTAAGATTGATGGTGCGGAAAACAGTTTCCGCAGGAAATGGAGGCGGATATGCAGATAGGAATCATAGGCGCCGGAAAGGTAGGAACGACCCTGGCAAAATATGCCAAAGATCACGGTGCATGTGTCACAGGCTTTTACAGCAGAACGGAAAGCAGCGGAAGGGAGTCCGCAGAATTTACAGGCACAGAGTATTTTGAAACATTGGATTCACTGATACACGCAAGCGATACCCTGTTTCTTACCACCACAGACGGAGAAATCGTTAAGGTATGGGATTGCATTGCAGAGAAGAATGTGAAAGGAAAAGTCATCTGCCACTTTAGTGGTTCTTTATCAAGTGATATTTTTTCAAACTGGGAAGAGACAGGCGCATATGTCTGCTCGGTCCATCCGATCTACGCGTTCAGCAGCAAATTCACAGCTTATCAAAATTTAACAGGCGCAGCCTTTGCGGTAGAGGGCTGCCGGATGGCATTGACAAGGATGCAGGAGTTTTTTCGGCTGCTGCCCAACCGAATTGTGGAGATTTCCACTTCGGAAAAGGTGAAATACCATGCCGCCACAAGCATTGCCAGCAATCAGGTGGTGGGGCTTATTTCTATGGCAGTGGAGCTTATGCAGGAAGCCGGAATTTCTGAAATGTCCGCCTATGAACTGCTGAAGCCTTTGGTGGAAAACAATGTGAAATCCATCTTTGAAGCAGCGGCTCAGGAGGAAAGCGCAAGCTGTACCGGCCGAAAAGCAGAATACCGCGGATGCGCACAGGCGCTGACCGGACCGATTGAGCGCAATGACACGGAGACTGTCCGAAAACATTTGGAGCATATGGACAGGCCCCAGTGGGCGTTGGCTTACCGGGCAGTAGGAACTGTGGTGACGGAGCTTGCAGAAAAGAAGCATCCAAACCGCAGTTATGAGACCATGAAAAAATTATTAGGGCATGAGTGAAACTGCAGACAGCAGGATTTTGCAGTATGTGCCGGAAAGCAAGTGAGGAAAGAACCATGAAAAACACAGTTGTAACAATACGGGAAGCCAAGGAACGGGGCGAAAAAGTAACAATGCTGACAGCCTATGACTATTCCATGGCAAAATTAATTGACGAAGCGGACATCAATATGATTCTGGTGGGAGATTCTCTGGGCATGGTAATGCTGGGCTATGAAGATACCCTGTCTGTGACGATGGAGGACATGATCCATCACACCAGCGCAGTGGCGCGGGGGGCAAAGAATGCATTGGTTGTGGCGGACATGCCTTTTATGTCTTATCAAACCTCTGTATATGACGCCGTGCTAAATGCCGGGCGGCTGATGAAAGAAGGCCGGGCCCAGGCCGTGAAATTAGAAGGAGGCCGGGAATTTGCAGACCACATCAGGGCTATCACGACTGCTTCCATACCTGTGGTTGCCCATTTAGGGCTGACCCCCCAGTCTTTAAATGCTTTTGGCGGTTTTAAAGTGCAGGGCAAGTCAGAAGCGGCGGCAAGAAAGCTTTTGGAGGACGCTCAGATTGTAGAGGAAGCCGGGGCAGTGGCAGTGGTTTTGGAATGCGTACCGGCAAAACTGGCAAAACTGGTGACTGAGAAGCTCCATATCCCAACCATCGGGATCGGCGCCGGAGCAGACTGCGACGGACAGGTGCTGGTATATCAGGATATGCTGTCCATGTTCGGGGATTTCAAGCCGAAATTCGTCAAACGTTTCGGCGAAGTGGGCGCGGCAATGAAGGAGGCGTTTAAGAATTACAGCGAAGAAGTGAAGGCGGGAACCTTCCCGGCGCCGGAACATACCTTTAAAATAGATGATGACGTAATAGAAAAGCTGTATTAGAATCAGCAAAGCGAACCCCGGGATGGAATTCATGGCTTTGTTTATGCAGGCGCAGGATTCTGTCAGGGGAATGGAGATGGCAAAGCGAACCCCGGGATGGAATTCATGGCTTTGTTTATGCAGGCACAGGATTCTGTCAGGGAAATGGAGATGGCAAAGCGCACCCCAAAGAGCCGGGATTGGACAAGGCTCTTTGGGGGAAGGCGCGCTTTGGCCATAGAATGGAGGAAATTATGCAGATTGTAACAACGATAGAAGAACTGCGCTCTATTGTGAAATGGTGGCGGGGAGAAGGTCATTCCATCGGCCTGGCGCCCACTATGGGCTATCTTCACGAAGGGCATAAAAGCCTGATTGTCAAAGCGGTCAGCGAAAATAACCGGGTGGTGGTCAGCGATTTTGTTAATCCCACTCAGTTCGGGGCAAATGAAGACTTATCCACTTATCCCAGAGACATTGACAGGGATGCCGCCCTCTGTGAAGAGGCGGGCGCGGACGTGATTTTCCATCCGGCGCCGGAAGAGATGTATTTTAAGGATAATTGCACTTTTGTGGATATGAACCGGCTGACAAAGGGGCTTTGCGGCAAAACAAGGCCCACACATTTCTGCGGGGTATGTACGGTGGTGTCCAAGCTTTTCAATATCGTAACGCCGGACCGGGCATATTTTGGGCAGAAGGATGCACAGCAGCTTGCAGTGATCCGCCGGATGGTGCGGGATATGAATTATAACATTACGATTGTAGGCTGTCCCATTGTCCGGGAGGAAGACGGACTTGCCATGAGCTCCCGCAACACATATCTGAGTGAAAAAGAGCGGAAAGCGGCTCTGATTCTTCACAAATCGCTGACCTTAGGGGAAGAGATGATCCGGTCAGGGGAAAAAGACGCGGCGAAAGTAAGAGATGCCATCCTGAAAAATATAAAGACAGAGCCCCTTGCCAGAGTTGATTATGTGGAACTTGTGGATGCCGAGAATTTAGAGCCGGTGAAAAAGATTGAGAGCCCAATTCTGGCAGCCACCGCAGTTTACATTGGAAAAACAAGGCTGATTGACAATTTCAGCTACGATCCCAGGGCATAAGGCAGATATTGCAGCAGAGAACCGAAAAGGAGAAATGCCATGTATTTTAAAATGTTAAAAGGAAAAATTCACCGCGCTGTGGTGAAGCAGGCGGAACTTCATTATGTGGGCAGCATTACCGTAGATCCTAAACTTATGGAAGCGGCAGGGATTCTGGAATATGAAAATGTACAGATTGTAGACATAGAAAATGGAAACCGTTTCGAGACTTACACCATAGCGGGGGAGCCGGACAGCGGCATGATCTGCTTAAACGGGGCGGCAGCCCGCCAGGTGCAGACCGGCGACCATATTATTATCATGGCATATGCCCAGATGACGCCGGAGGAAGCGAAAGAGTTTCGGCCGAAAGTAGTATTTGTAGACGGGGAAAATAAGATTTCCAAAATTACAGCCTATGAAAAGCACGGCGAAATTTCCGTCTGACGGGTCAGAGCGCAATGTGCTTTTTGCTGCATAAAAACCAGAGCATTTTTGAACTTGCTCTGATATGCAAAAATACCTGCTGAATATATAAGGAGGATTCCCCTAATGTTACAGGGAAAAACCGTTTTACTGGGCGTAACCGGCGGAATAGCCGCTTACAAGATGCCCAATGTGGCAAGAATGTTAAAGAAACTTCACTGCAATGTGCATGTGCTGATGACAGAACATGCCACGAATTTTATTACTGCCACCACTTTTGAAACCCTTACCGGAAATAAATGCCTGATTGACACCTTTGATCGGAATTTTGAATTTTCGGTGGAGCATGTGGCTTTGGCGAAACAGGCAGACCTGGCGCTGATCGCCCCGGCCACGGCAAACGTCATCGGTAAAATGGCAAATGGCATTGCAGACGATATGTTGACCACAACCGTGATGGCGTGCACCTGCAGAACGCTGATTGCTCCCGCCATGAACCATAACATGTACCGTAATCCCATTGTTCAGGATAATCTGAAAAAACTGGAACGCTTTGGATACGAAATGATTCCTCCTGATACGGGAATGCTTGCAAACGGCGATATTGGAGAGGGAAAACTGCCCTCCGAGGAAGTTCTGGTGGAATATATTCTAAAGGAGCTTGCCTTTCCCAAAGATCTGTCAGGGAAAAAGATTCTGGTGACTGCAGGAGCCACCCAGGAGGCCATAGATCCGGTGCGCTATATTACCAACCATTCCACGGGAAAAATGGGATATGCCCTGGCAAAAGCGGCAATGAGAAGAGGGGCAGAAGTTACATTGGTAACAGGCATAACTTCTCTGGAGCCGCCGATGTTTCTGGAAACAGTCCAAACAGTTTCTGCGGAAGAAATGTATCAGGCAGTGATCAGCCGGGCTGCTCAGATGGATGTGATCATCAAAGCCGCGGCAGTGGCGGACTACCGTCCTTCAGAGGTTGCAGAGGATAAAATAAAAAAATCAGAAGGCGCAGCTCAGATTCATCTGGAACGGACCAGGGATATTCTGGCAGAACTGGGCCGGCTGAAATCAGAAGGGATGATTCACAGTTTCCTCTGCGGATTCTCCATGGAGACCCGGGATTTGGAGGAAAATTCCAGGGCCAAGCTTGAGAAAAAAAATCTGGACATGATTGCCGCCAATAACCTGAAAGTGGAAGGGGCCGGATTCGGCACAGACACCAACGTGCTCACTTTGATTACCCGGGAAAACGTCATCCATTTAGAACGGATGGACAAATCAGAAGCGGCTTGTGAGATTTTAAATCAGATAAAAAGCAGAATACAGTAAACTTCCATCATGTTTAGCTAAACTGTCTATATTTTGGATACGGACAGAAATACAGGATTGCCCTTCCATACACAAACTGGGCAGCCCTGTATTCCTGTGTACCGTAACATAGAATGTTGGCTGTGGCACAGACTGTATTTTAAACCGGAAGCCCCAGCTTTTGAAACAGGGTGTTCATGGAAGAATATTCCAGAATTAGAATCATACTTCCTTTAATCTGTGTCCCGGAAATACAGAAACTCTCATCAATAAACAGCGCTTTCTTGCCAAGAGAAGCAAAACTGTTGGAGGGAACGGACAGAATATTTCCCACTGTATCAATGTGATCCTCCGGCGGGGTAATATTGATAAATGTATTTGTCATTTTGGCAATGGAATTGATGTAAGCGGCAGTGGTGATATTGCCCATTTCCCGCACTACGGATAAATCCATTTCTGTAATGTCATGGAGGGAAGAAATTTCTTTTTCATAAAATGTGTTAATCAATTTTTCGGCAAATTCTTTCTGTATGATTTGCAGCATCATTCCCTGAATATCCCCGTCCAAAGCAATGGTAAGACCCAGAGCAAAATTATCCGGACCGCCCAGATATTGCGAAATATCTTCAAAGTCAATAAGGTGAATATTGGGAATTTCGATATCCACAAAAGTATTCAATAAAGTAGCCAGTGCGGTTGCGGCATTGCCGGAGCCAATATTCCCTATTTCAGTTAATACGCTTAATTGCATTTCGTCTAATTTGTTCATGTCTGTTATGCCCATAAGAATCTCTCCTTAACATTTTTTCTTATTATACCATACTGCAGCCAATGACTGCAATCAAACAAAAGGGTTTGTCTGACATTTATTTCCAGAATGTGTAAAAATAAATGAAAAAAGTTCACAAAATATACATTTTTTGTTAATTGTGTCTGTAAATTTATTGGTTATACTATAAATAACGACAAAAGTATTGGTAAAATACGACAAAGGCGGAAAGTGTATGAGAAAACAAAACAATAAGGGTTTATTTTTTAAGTTTAGCGTGCTATTTTATATGACAGCGGCTGCGTGGTGTCTCCTGACAGCAGGAGGATTTCATGCGGCCCGTTTTTTTTGTAAAAATATGGAAACAGAACCGGAGCCGGCGCCTACCAGCATGGATTTCAGATATGAAAAGAAGTTTCAGGATACCTTAAGTCATTACCGTTCTTTCGGCAGTCTGTACCAATCCCAGTATTCTACAGCAGTGCCGGGTCTGGAGGTTACAGATATACTGGGAGAGAGCTGCAGGCAGATGGTGCCCCAGGGAATCTGTACGGCAGGAGACTATATGCTGGTAACGGCTTATGACAGCGGAGATTTTTCCGGGGAAAACGTCAGGGGGAAGAGAAGTCCATCGGCGCTGTATGTGCTGTCAAACCGGAACCCTCAAGACCGAAGGCTTCTGACAACCATTATACTGCCGGATATCAATCATGTGGGCGGGGTGGCTTTTGACGGAGAAAATGTCTGGATAGCCAAAAGCATTGACAGGCAGTGCAGCGTGATTTCCTATGAGCGAATCAAAGAAGCGGCTGATTCAGGAAAGGGCAGCTATAAGCTTCAGGAGTATGATCAGAATGTGCCCTGCGGTGTAATCGCTTCTTTTGTAACCTGGCATGACAATAAGCTGTGGGTGGGAACTTATACCAACCGAATCAGCGGAAAAGGATGGCTGAGAAGTTTTCGGGTAAAAAAGGAAAATACGAAACAGAAAGAGGCTGCCGGATCGGGGCAGATGTTCACTCTGCAGAAACAGGATGAAGTTATTATTCCCGGGTTTGCCAATGGAGCCGCTTTTACGGAACTGGGAGGGAAAACTTATTTGGCGGTTACTGCTTCCAGAGGCCGCTTTTTTGACTCCAGAGTTTATTTTTATGAAGTGCACAAAGACAGTTACACCGGGAAAAATGTATATTATGCCTATCATTCTGACAGATTTCCGCCGATGGCGGAAGAAATGGTTTGCGACGGGGCTTTCACTTATTTTCTGTTTGAGTCTTCGGCCACCTGCTACAGTACGCCTGCTTACCGGAGATGCAGCTATCTGGTGGACAGAATCTGTGCAGTCTCCACCTGGAAGCTGTTTCGGCAGAATCAGGGCGCTGGCCTGCAAAAGGGACAGGGAAACGGCGCAGTTTCTGCCGGGAGGCTGTTTTTACCAAATCGGGGCTTTACTCAGCGAAAGAGGCAAAGAAAGCAAGCATATTTTCACTCCATTTTTGGCAGGAGCAGCCATACCCAAGACCTGTTCCGTGACCTCCGGTGGGAAATATCTGGCATAGATGCGGAATGCCTGCCCTGCTTAATGCTTCCTCCAGGCGTGTGGTATTGCTTGCCGGAACGCTTTGGTCGTCGGCGTTGGCGAATGCATATGTCAAAGGATAGTCCGGGGCGATATGCTGTTCCACAGAAAGCAGTTCCCGAAGTGCAGGCTCTCCTTTTGTATTGTTTTGGCAGGTTCCGGCATGGTACTCTGACTGAAAGCTGATGACCGGGTACAGCAGACCCAGGCCGTCCGGTTTGGCGGAAATATCCTGATAGAGAGAAATCAGCCGGCGGTTTTCCTGTGATTCTTCCATGAGAGCCGTCAATGCCAGCTTCTTTAAAGTTTCATGCCATAAGGCTTCACTGGCGCAAAGATGGCCGCCTGCGGATGCTCCCACCACAAAGATACGAGCGGGATCGATATCATAAATATCTGCATGGGCACGGACATGCATGACTGCCAGTGCAAGATCCATTTGGGGCAGGGGATAGCTGTTGGGACTGAGGCGGTAATTGAGCAGGAAAGCTTTATATCCTCCGTCCCGTTCCATACGCTCAGCCAGTTGTATTCCTTCGGAATAAGAAGAAATCATTTCATATCCGCCGCCGGGACAGAGAATTACAGCAGGGCGGCGGTGAGGCCTGCGGTTTTTGGGAGGAACTGCATTTGTGGGATAGGGAGGAATTGTGCTGGTTCCGGCAGTATGCGCAAATGCCTGGTTGTCCAGGGCGGGATTGCCGGTAAACAGCCATACTCCTTCGGCGGTATTTTGGTCTGCATCCGGAATCCAGGCATTGTTGTCCGGGGCTGGCCGCCAGAGCGGAAGAAAGAGAAAACGCTGGTTTGCGGCAGTTTCCATCAACAGATTTGCGGCTTTCACAAAAGCGCCTGATAAAAAAGGCGCGCCCCATTCCATCTGATCTTTTTCTTGAATCTGTTCCATAGTCATTTGGCTGTGTTCCGGCGGAATACGGGAAATCCAGCAGGATGGAAACAGGTTTCCAATGGCCCGTCCGACAGGCTCTGTGTTCATAATTTCCATAAAAGTATGATTTTTTGTAAACAATGTTAGAATCTCCTTGTATCGTGTATTTTTTTATTTTACTACAGCTTTGTCTGTATGTAAATATTGACAAGGGACAGACAGGAGAATTATACTGGAAATAGAAATCCTGAGGTTTCGTTTACCGCCGGAATAATCAAATCTGAGGCTTCGTTCCCGGCGGGAGCTCAATGGCGTTGCAGCCTGAACAAATCCGGCAAGGGGATATATTCAGAAGGGAGGATGTTATGGGTAAAGATACACGTCTTGTAAATATCTATATCAAGATTCACAACAAGCACACGCTGACCATGGAGGATTTAAAGTATCTGTCCAAATATGATCCGGAGTGTTTTGAGAAAACCTGCAGGAATATCGTATATAAGATACCGGAGACAAAGGAAATTCTGCAGCCGGAAACCGAAGAGCCGAAGCAGCTTCCCAAGCCGCTGCCGATGTTTGAAAAACTGCCTACAGACAAACAGCGGATAGAAGCGGTGCTTTCGAATTTAAAACAGATGGAAATGGAACAGCTGCCTGTGGAGGAAGTCAATGCAGAGGAGGTTAAGGAACTGCTGGGCAGTCTTTATATGGAACTTCTTTTCCCGCATAATGACAGACAGAAGTTTTTTAATATGGAGGATCATGAGGAGCTGTCAGTGTTTAATAAAAAGGTGTGAGACCGAACAGCGCCGGAAAACAGGAGAAAGGAACAAATTATAAAATGAAAAAATATGCTGTAATTACAGGAGCAAGCTCCGGAATTGGAAAAGAATTTGCAAAAATACTGGCAAAAGAAGGGTATGCCCTGGCGCTTACTGCCAGAAGAGGGGATCGCTTAGAGAAGCTGGCAAAACATTTAAAAACGGAATGTCAGATTGTGGAAGCGGATCTGAGCAAAGAGGAGGATTGCTACCGCCTCTATCAGGCTGTAGCGGATCAGCCGGTGGCAATCTGGATCAATAACGCAGGATTTGGCCATTGTGGCGTCTTTAAAGAAGGGGGATTGGAAAAAGAGCTGGATATGATTTCTGTCAATGTCAGAGCCCTGCACCTTCTTACAAAACTGGTATTGAAGAAAATGGAACGGCAGAACTACGGCTCTATTTTGAATGTGGCTTCCTGTGCAGGGCTGATGCCTGCCGGACCTTATATGGCAACGTATTACGCTACAAAATCTTATGTGACCAGCCTGACCAGGGCAATTGCGGAGGAACTTCGATATGAAGGGAGCCCTGTTTATATTGGGTGTCTTTGCC
Source organism: Eubacterium sp. (assembly GCA_021769425.1). Lineage (GTDB taxonomy): Bacteria > Bacillota > Clostridia > Lachnospirales > Lachnospiraceae > Petralouisia. The sequence continues at coordinate 54,767 of JAETSX010000007.1, read as the reverse complement.
CTGGCCCGGTGAACACGGAGTTTAATGAGGTTGCTGAGGTAGAATTTGCCCTGAGGGGAATTAGCCCTGCCTGGTGCGCCCGCTATGCATATCAGCAGATGAAGCGGGGAAAAACAGTAATTGTTCCGAAACTTTCGGTAAAATTAGCGGTAACATTTGGTCGGTTCCTGCCGGAAACATTATATATAAGAATTGCGGCCCACCAGCAGAAAAAGAAAAAATTTGGCCGTAGAAGTGAAAGACGGTAGTTATGCCATCTTCTGGATTTTTTCAGAATGTTCAGATACTACACGTTTCAGCAGTTCAGTGTCGTCAAAATATGCGTCCATTCTGTCCGCGTTGTTCCTGTAACGGTTATAGGTGTCTGTGTAGCAGGCTTCAATCGTGTTAAGACGCGGCAGAATGATGTTCTCCTGAGATAATTCCAGACGGTGAACACTGTTCTGTATGCGTTGGGCGCTGGTTTCTAAGCTTTCTACTTTGTCCCTTAAGTCATCGATGTCGTTTCTAAGATCTTTGACGTCAGTTTTCAGAATGTCGACGTCGTTTCTAAGATCTTTGACTTCGGTTTTCAGGATGTCGACGTCGTTTCTAAGATCTTTGACTTCGGTTTTCAGGATATCTATATTGTGCTTTAAGTCCTGAACATCAACTTTTAATATTTTGACATCTTCCTTTAAAATTTGTAGATCATTTTTAATTGGCTGAAGTTCAGATTTGAACTTTTGATCCATCATAGTGGATATTGCAAGTAATAATTCGCTATCTGTCATTTGGTTTCCTCCTTATTGGGATAATGTGATTTGATTCCGAATGAGCAGAACGTGTTTTCTGGCTCCAGGATGGCCCTGTGAATAAAGCTGCCAGGGTTTCTTTTGGCAGAGTTGTGGTTGATTTGGGGGCTATCAGGACTCATTTTTCCAGTGGGATTGTGGTTATTTTGGGAACCATCAGGACTCCTCCCAGCACACTGCATTGTGGATATATGTTGGTTTTGCGCTGGGTTCCTCCACATGGTAAGCGCTGGATCCCTCTTCATGGTAAATTCTTGTAATAGATTATATCATACTTCATGGAGTTTGGACAGGTTTTTTTGAGGCGGCGGGAAATTATTGTAACAGTTCAGCCCAGGACTTTGCACTTGCTGCAAAGTCCTGGGCTGAACTGTTACAAATTATTTTGTTTTTGCCGGGGAATCTTGTTCTTCGGGCGGAGCTTCGGATGCAGCGGGGAAGGTATCCGAAGAAGATACGGCGGCATCTTCTGAAACAGAAGCAAAATGTCTTTTGGGGAAGTTGTCGGCCCGTCTTTTTTCTTTGCTTTCCGGTGTAGTTTCCGCTGCTTTCTGCAGGGGGCGTCCAGCGGCCGTACGCTCTTGTTCGCGCCGCTGATCCAACAGCAATTGCAGGTCTTTACAGAGCTGACGTTCTCTGGATTGTTTCCGTTGCAGCCGGCTGTTCAGGGTATTCATGGACTGATTTTTCCACTGGAATTCTTCCGGAGACAGTTCTCCGGATGTCTTTTTTAAAACTTCCAGTTCCCTGTGTTCGGATTCCTGGTCTAAGAAGCCAAAGGCATCTTGCAGGGTCTGGTGGCCCTGGGTTTTCAGCAGGAGCTTCATATATTTGAGGAAACGGACGCTTTTTTTACTGTCTGACATATCGTAGAAGAGGGCCTGGTTATGCAGGGGAACTTCCGAGGCAAACAGCGTTTGGTTGCCGTTTCGTCTTATTTTTTTCATGGAGGCAGGATTAAGATGCTTTTCTTTTTCGGTGTGAAGGGGAGTGCCGGGGGCTTCAAAAGCCTCCAGTGAAAAACCGTGTTGTTCCTGACCATTTTTTCTACCATGATGCAGATAGTTCAGCTTTCCGTAAGAATTTTTTATAGTTTCCGGCTGTTTTAGTTCCTTTGATTCGCTGGTTTTCTGCTGCTGTTTTTTGTCTTTTGATTCGCTGGCTTCCCGGTGAAGAATTGCCTGTCCCGATTCCCAGCGTTGTTTTTTCTGAGGCTCGTTAAAATAAATGCCCATATTCTCCATATTCCTTTCGGCTGAGTTTTTTTCCGCTTTTTTCCAGTTCGTGGCTGAGTCCTTTCAGGATTCGTTCCATGGTAAGCAATGGCTCTGCTGCTTCGGCAGCGAGAAAACCGGCATAAATCAGAGAATTTTTGATGGCGCTGCCTGATACTTCAAATTGTTCTCCCAGAAAGCGGAAATCAATTTCCTCTGATACCGGAAGCTTTGAGGGGATCATGGACTTCCACATTTGCTGACGCAGGAGGGCGTCGGGCAGAGGAAAATCTATGATATCGCTGACTCTGCGCCGGAACGCGCCGTCAAAATTCTGCAGATAATTAGTTGCCAGAATGCTGATGCCTTCATATTCTTCCATTTTCTGCAGTAAAAAGGCAATTTCCATATTGCTGTATTTGTCATTGGATTCTTTGATTTCTGTCCGTTTGGAAAACAGTGCGTCAGCTTCGTCAAAGAAGAGAATCGCCATGGTTTTTTCCGCTTCCCCGAAAATGCGGTTTAGCTTTTTCTCTGTTTCCCCGATATATTTGTCCACAACGGCAGGCAGTTCCACCCGGTAAAGCTCCATGCCCAGTTCCCCGGCCATGACCTGTGCGGCCATTGTTTTACCGGTGCCCGGCGGGCCGGCGAAAATCATGGATACGCCGTTGCCGTAAGCTGATTTTTCCAGAAATCCCCACTCTTCATAGACGAGTTTCCGGTTGCGGATGCGGTTTATGACATGAAATAGTTTTTGTCTGGGCAGATCCGGAAGAATCAGATCCTTCATCTGATAAATGCTGCGTATTTTTTTTGCATACCGATCCAGAGAATGGGAGGACACGCCCAGGACAGCTTGTTTCAAATGTTCGTCGGTAATCCGGAAGGTTCCTGCGCTGAAAGAATAGGATTTGGCAAGTTCCAGAATTTCCCGTGTTCTGCCGGGCAGGAAATTGTAGCGGCTAAGGAAATCGGTGCGCACCCTGTCCTGTTCCCACTGGTAGTCAAGGGTTAGCTGTTCATACAGTTCTTTGTCTTTCCACATATCCTGGGGGTGGATGGAAAAGGGGAGGTATTGCCGCTGAAACGTGTTAATTTTCACAAGATTTGGTTTCTCGCCCAGCAAAAAAACAGTTTCTTCTTCCTGAAGCCAGTTTAGAAGAGGAGAAAGGTCTGTTTCGTCCGCCGGCAGTTCAATGACAAACATGGAGTGATTCAAAAGGCATTCTGTCTGAATGTCCCGAAGCTGGGCCTGGGATTCCAATTGCTCGAAGTCTATCACGGCAAGATTTTTCCCGAAAAGGGCGGCGAGATAAGCGTAATTCAGTTTCCGTCCGCTTCCCTTGGGGCCGTTCAGATATACCAGCTTCTGTCCAGGAATCTCAGAAATGCAGGAGGCAATTCTTTCCCAGAGGCGGATATTTTTCCCCAGATAGGGCAGGGCGTTTGCCTGCTGACTATGTCCGGCGGCAGTGGATTTGCTGGAATAATGGGAATGGGCTGGCTTGCCGGGAAAATCTTCTTTCTGATAATACCAGTTCAGGCCGGGAATATGGATAGGTTCTGCCAGGATTCCTTTCAGAAAAAGGAATATCCGAGGAACAATTCTAAGGCGGACGCCAAAAAAAGTCTCATCCCACTCCCGTTCATAAAGAAGAGGGGCGGACTGACAAAACAGTTCCCATTCGAAAGAGTCTGTTTTCCCGCTATCCTGGAAATCGCTTCTTTCTTCCGTCAGAAATAACTGCCAGACGCCCGGAGTAAGGCTTTCTCCCTTTAGTCCTGTATAGAGTGCAGCTGCAAACAGCAGCATTTCCGTCCATTCCAGACGGGCCAAAAGAGCAAGATAGAGAAAAGGGGAAAAAACGCCGTGATCCGCACTGATGGAAGCTTTCTTCAGCAGGGCAGAAAAGGCTTCTTTGGGATTTCTGCCTTTGGGAGGCTGCAGACTGCGGATCTCAGAGCAGTCCATGTGAATATCTTCGGAAGGCTGCGGCCGGCAGCTCTCAGGGCAGTCCATGTGAATGTCCTGAGAAAGCTGCGGCCTGCGGATCTCAGAGCGGTCCATGTGAATGTCCTTAGAAGGCTGCAGACTGCGGATCTCAGAGCAGTCCATGTGAATATCTTCGGAAGGCTGCGGCCGGCAGACACAGTCCCCCCATATTACTAAATCATTTAAAAATTCCCCGTAATTCTGGTATTCCTTCATAAATCCTCCTGTGCCACAATCTCTTTAAAGGTCTTTTTAAAATCCAGTTCCAGATCTTCCTGATACAGTTTCAGCATACGATCGTACTGCTGTTTTGCTTCGGATTGCCTGCCGCTTTGGTACAGACATCCAATCAACCGGGTCAGGATTTCTTCGTTATAGGGATCGGCTTCCAACATTCTCTGGAAAAATGGTATGGCGGCTTCCGGCAGCTTCTGGGAGGTCCGCATGGACGCGCCTGAACGGAGCACGCTCAGGTACTGGTTCTCCAGTTCCTTAGCCGTTCCGTAGGACCACAGATAGCCGCTGTTTCCCATGTAGCTTCCGGGATAAAGAGAGATGATCTTTTCCGGATTGCCGGTACATGCGGTTTCATCTTTGAAATAGGCAGTCAGCTCCGCTAAGTCAGAGTCTACAAACTGCATATTCAGAGAATATTTCTTATTCTCATAAGAAATTAAATCCTCAAGGCCTTCCTGTCCAAAGGACTGCCGGATACTGTAGAGGGTGGTATGGAACAGGGCAATTGCGCTTTTTATTCCTGCGTCCGGCCACAATAATTCCACCAGAACTTCTCTGGAAACGCTGTTTCCCTGAAGATGGAATAAGTAGGCAAACAATTCCCTTGCTTTTTTGGTCCGCCATTTCATTTCCTGATTTGGAGAAGCGGGAAGAAACACCGAGAAACAGCCCATACACTGGATTTTGATTTTTCCGGATTCCTTTGGGTCAGTAGCATCCTGGTTTATTTTTTGGGTAATCAGGCTGCGGGCGTCTATGGTATTCCGGTGAAAGGACTGGATTTCATTTAAAATCTGCTGATGCTTTGGGGTGAATCCGGGATTCCATATGTGGTTTTTCTGCAAAAAAGCGCTGCCGGTCCGGGATTGTTCAATGGCTTTTCGGTAATTTCCGCCATCCCAGGATAAAACAGCAAGCATTTCCCAGGCAATTGCCGTCTGCAGTGTTTCATATTCAGAATTTTGAATCATTTTCTTTGCGGCATGTCCGGCAGCCGGATAATCCCCCGACAAGTAGGAAGACTTCATCTGTTCTGCCAGGATGCAGTTTCTGAGAAGAAATCCTTCCGGAATGGTCTCTGTTCCCATGCTGTATGCAGAAGAGTTCGTCCTTGAATCAGTCTCCGTCTGCATATCACAGGAGACAGGGCGCTGCACTGGATCCAAAACCAGTTTCGGGAGAACCTGCCAGGCGGCGGCAAGGAAGCTGCCCGGCTGAAACCGGATTCCTTTTTGGGTCTGTTCGTCAAGAAGGGCGAGGGCCTCTTCTAACTGGTGGAGACAGCATTTTAACTTTACCTGCTCGGTGCAGACGGCTTTAGCTGTCTCATTCCAGTTATTTTCCGGAAATTCTTCAGCTTGTTTTAAATATGCGTCAGTCAGTTGGAGGTCGCCGGATCTGCGTTTTACCGCTGCAGCGAACAAGAGGACCTTTTTGTAATCTTTCAATCTGCCTTCCTCGTAAAAGGCTTTTCCGGACTGCTCAATCTGCTGAAGGGATTGGGCTGTGCGGCCTAATGCCATCAAATATTTGCCGTAAATGAATCTGGCTCTGGGAGTCAATTCACAATGGTTGGTTTCAAGGAATGAAAACCACCGATCCATGGTCCCGTAAAGGCGTTCTTCTAACATGGAATCTCCGGAAACTTCCAGCACAGCCTGGACAATATCCGCTGCGCTGCCCCGGCAGGCATATTCGGCAGCCTGAATCCTGTCGCCGGTTTTCAGCAGAAAATAAGCGGCAGTCCGAAGGGTTTCCTGCTGTTCTTCCAAAGGTGTCTGAGATAACAAAAACCGCTGGAAAATGGAATGGTAGCGGTATAAATTGCTGCCGTCTCCAAGAGCCTGGACAAAAAGCATTTCATTTACCAGATAGTGAAGCAGGCTGTCTGAGTTGTGGATTCCTGCGATTTTATTGCAGATGGATGGAGTCATATAATCCAAAACGGCAGTTTTTTTCAGAAAAGTCTGAATATCGAAAGGCAGCATCCGATATACCCTTGTCATAAAATAATCGGAAACCTCCAGTTTTTCGCAAATGCTTTGTATGATGTCTGAGGTAACAGGTTTTTTCTGCTGCCGCAATTGCAGCATGATCTGTGCAATGCCCACCGGCCATCCTTCGGTAAAATCGCAGATCAGTTTAGCCCAATGCAGGCGGCTGTCGCTGGAAGGCTCTAAGAGGGAAGCGATTTCTTCCGGCGTGAATTTCAGCTCTTCCATGCCAAGACAGACGGCATATCCGCTTTGGATATATTTGTCGAAAAAGCGGGGAAGCGCGCGTTTTTCCACAAGGAACAGACGGATTTTGCGCTCCATAGTTTCTATTAAAATATCCAGCAGATTGAAAATGTCGGGGTTCGTGATTTCCTGGAAATCATCCAGAATAATATTCAGAAAGTCAATTCGCTCGTCCAGCCAGATCACGAGCTGTTCCATTACAATGTCGATGTTTTCCAAAAGAGGCGCTGAAACGGCAAAATTCCCACTGGAATTTCCAAGGGCATACTGGACGGATTTGGTAAAATTTTGGATAAAAGACATCAGGTCATTATCCGTTTCGCTGATGCTGTACCAGGCGCTTTTCCCGGGAAAACTGCGCACATAATTGGCCAGGGCCTGGGTTTTTCCGTACCCGGCCCCGGCATTCAATATAATAATTCCTGTTTCCAAAGAAGAAAGAAGGGCGTCGATGCCTCGCTTTGTGTAGCCTTTGTTTATCGTTGGTATCTGAATTTTGCTGTTTTCGTTCCTCATTTTGCCGTATCCTTTTATGCATGTTCTAAGATGTTTTTGTTTCTATCATACCGCAAATCATAAAAAATGCAGGGGCTTTTTCACCGATTGCATTTTTTCGGGTACGGTTTGTGTCAATCTTTTCGGAAAAACGTAAAATTGTTTAGAATTTTGTTCAGTGGGGTGGTTTATAATTTGAAACATCAGACAACAGAATTGTTATATTGTTGCAGAGTGCAGTTTTTAAAAGGAAAGGAGGTAGCCGGCATTAGCGGCAAAAGTTGCTGGTGCTGGAAGATTATGGCTGAATATTTATCACCAGGCGTATATGTAGAGGAATTTGATTCAGGCGGAAAGCCCATGGAAGGCGTTGGTACGAGTACAGCCGGATTTATCGGACTTGCCGAGAGAGGCCCGGCGGAGGGAGTTCCGCAGCTTGTTACCAATTTTGCAGATTTTAAGAGGAAATTCGGTGGGTATCTTTCTGAAAATGAGTACGGGGAATACCGATTTTTAGCTTATGCGGTAGAACACTTTTTTGTTAACGGCGGTTCCCGCTGCTTTATCTCCCGTGTGGCGCCGCAGGATGCGAAGCCTGCCCAGGCAAGAATTCCGGCTGAGGATGCCGTGCTTCGCTTAAAGGCGAAGAATCCTGGGTTATGGGGCAATAGCATGAGTATTGTAGTAACCCCGGCAAGCAAGGCTAAGACACAGATTTTAGAGGAGCTTGAGACAGCGGACGGAAAACAGTATTCCGTCAAAAGTTCGGCAGGTTTCCACGAGGGAGATGTGGTTGTATACAAGGATATGACAAATGTGGTATACAATCGTGTGGTCAGAAGCCAGGACAATATTATTGTTTTTGAAAAAGAGTTTGAACAGGATGTTGTGGACAAGAATCTGCTTCCAACTAAGGTGATCTCCACCTGTGAATTTAATCTGGAAGTAAAATTTGATGATATTGTAGAATTTTATGAGAATTTGTCCTTTAACGTGTCAATTCCCAATTATATTGAGAAGAAGACGGCAAAATCGGATTTGATTACCGCAGAGTATGTGGGAAAACCAAAGACCGAAGCCATAGCTCCTTTTGATGAGATTGCAGGGGCAGATCCGGAGAAGGCATTCTGCGTCATTTCTTTAAAGGGCGGCAGCAACGGCTCTGTTTCCAATATCAGCGCGGCAGACTTTATCGGCGTGGATAAGGGAGCGGGAAAGAGAACGGGCATACAGGCATTTTTGGATAATGACAATGTTTCCATTATGGCGGTTCCGGGAGTGGTGGATCCCAACGTGCAGTTAATGCTGGTTGCCCATTGTGAGAATCTTGCCAGCCGGTTTGCGGTATTGGATATGCCCAGAGACGCAAGAAAGATGGATGACATCATTGCCCACAGGGACATTGTGGACAGCAATTATGCTGCAATGTACCATCCCTGGCTGGAGGTTTTTGATCCGCTGGATAAGAAGAACATGGCGATTCCGCCTTCCGGTTCTGTGATTGGAATTTATGCCCGCAGCGATACTTCAAGAGGAGTGCATAAGGCGCCGGCCAATGAGACAGTGCGGGCCTGTGTGGGACTGGACTGCCAGTTTAACAAAGGCGAGCAGGATATCTTAAATCCCAAGGGAGTGAACCTGATCCGTTCTTTCCCGGGACAGGGCATCCGTGTCTGGGGTGCACGTACAGCCAGCAGCGATCCAAGCTGGAAATACATAAATGTGCGCAGACTGTTTATCTTCATTGAAGAGAGCATTAAGGCGAATACCAACTGGGCAGTATTTGAGCCCAATGATGAGGTTTTGTGGGTACGTGTGAAACGGACCATTGACGTATTCCTGACAGGGCTCTGGAGAAATGGGGCGCTTGCAGGATCTGCGCCGTCAGAAGCATTTTTTGTAAATTGCGGAAGAAATACCATGAGCCAGGATGATATTGACAATGGAAGACTGGTCTGTGTTATCGGCATTGCACCGGTGAAGCCTGCTGAATTTGTAATCTTCAGGATTTCACAGAAAACAGGCGATTCCGTATAAGAATGATGGTGCAGGAAAATATTTCTTGTAACTATTCAGTCAGGTCGGAGCGTCTGCCGGGACTGAACAGTTACCATTTCTTCAGGGAATAAATAGTCAGAAAGGAGCGTTGTGAAGAGATGGCAAGTACTCCATATGGAAAATTTAGATATAAGGTGGAAATAGACGGCTTAGAGGCCGGAGGATTTTCGGAAGCATCCGGATTTGACGCATCCATTGATGTGATTGAATACCGGGAAGGCGATATGGTTCAGACGCCTTTGAAGCTTCCGGGATTGAAAAAATATGGGAACATTACGTTGAAACAGGGCGTTGCAGACTCTATGGTAATGTATGAATGGATGATTGCCGGCGTGGAAGGTGAAGTGGAGCGCAAGACAATTACCATTACTATTTTGGATGAGACTGAAACTGCCACGGCATCCTGGCAGGTAATCAATGCATGGCCGGCAAAATATACGGCGCCGGATTTCAATGCAACTTCTTCTGAGGTTGCAATTGAGTCACTTGAAATTGCCCATGAGGGAATGACCAGGGTTTCCTAAAGTTATATTGCTATGGCTCCGGAAAGACGCGGGCTTTCCGGAGCTGACAGGAAAGCAGGAGGGAACAGAAGATGTTTGAGACAGAGTTTTCTTTTGTTCTGCCCAGAGGGTATGTGGACAGAGAGGGAAATCTCCACAAAGAAGGAAGGATGCGCCTGGCTACGGCTGCAGATGAGATTATACCTCTGCGTGACCCAAGGGTGCAGCAGAATCCCGGATACTTAGTGATTATTCTGCTGTCCAGAGTGATTACAAGCCTGGGAACCATGCCTGCGGTGGATACAAAAGTAATTGAGGGGCTTTATACAGCGGATTTGGCATATCTGCAAGATTTGTACGAGCGGATCAATCAGGCGGAAGTTCCCGTCTACCGTACGGTTTGTCCCCATTGCGGGAAAGAGATTACAGTGCCTGTAAATTTTATGGAAGCCGGGCCATAAATGTGTATCCGGCGGACAGAATTTATGAAGAGGCGGCATTTATTGCCTATTATGTACATTGGAGCCGGGAGGATGTTTTGAATCTTACACATAATGAACGGCTCCGTTGGTGTAAGGAAATATCAGAGATAAACAGAAAAGTCAGCCATGAGCCGCCGAAAAACGACATTTTCCGGATCTGATGAGTAAGAGGTGAAATACATGGCAATACAGGATAATCTTGCAAAGCGCACGAAGTTTAAGGTGATATTAAATGGAAAACCTCTGGGATTTTCCAAAGTATCCAATATCTCCGCTACAATGGAATTTGAAACGGTGTTGGAAGGCGGGGTGAACGACAGGGTTCATTATCTGCAGAAGCCCAGGCAGTCTATGGACAAGCTGATTCTGGAGTATGGGATTGCCAGCGGAGAGCTGACCCGTACCACACTGACGGCGGGATATGAACTGAAAAAGGGAATTATTATTATGGTAATGCCGGAAAAGGGGATGATCCCTACGGCAACTTATCAGGCCAACTGGGGCGTGGTAACCAAGTGGGAAATTGACACGTTAGATGCCTCAAGCAGCGGCCTGCTGATTAAGAAAGTGGAGATATCCCACAATGGATTAACAGAAACCATTAATAAAATTGGATTGTAAGAGACGGTTGAAATAGTCAGATGTTAAAGTTACGAGAGCCTTTTTCTAAGAAAGTACATCTTCATATCAGACAGGATATGCTGCAGCGGCTGTGGGATAAGTATGTTCCTACTTCTTCGCCGGAGTATGAACAGATACAGCTTATTTATCTGGACGGGGAAACGGGAGAAAGAGGACAGCGCCCAGAGCAGGTGCAGCTGCTTTTGAACCTGATAATCCGAAATCAAAGGATGCAAATGAGGCTGGAACAATCTCCGGCTCTGGCAAAATTTGCTCAAAAACAGATGGAGGGCGGCCTTAAGCGGATGGAGCGGCACTATATGACACAGTTGAAAAGCTGTGATTTTGCGGTGTATCGGAACGTAAAACAGTACTTTGCGCTGCTTTGGCAGGCAGAGAAAGGGGATCTCAGGTATCGAAGCTGGCAGAAGGCCTGCCAAGCCATTGAAAAGCAAAGGGAAGAATACCGTCTGCTTTCTCTTTTTTCCGTCCGTCTGCGGGAATATTCGGCGGAATATTCTGTGAGGGCAATGCGGACAGTGGAAAAAGAGTTGCTCCGCGTTCTCTCAGAAACAGAGTATCGGACTTTGGCGGAAGATATTATCTGGCAGGAAAAACAGGAGTTTCTTGCATATCTGAGAGAATGTGACGAAACGCAGTGCAGAAGAATGGTTCAGCAGCTGGAAAAGGAAAAAAGCATCCGGCAGGTTTTTTATGCTGTTCGGAAACAATCTGCCCAGGAAAAGCTTGTGGAAGCAGTCACAAAGATGGAACAGAAAGAGTTCTGTTTTGTATACCACCAGGCGGCGCAAGGGACAGATATTATCCGGCAGAAGGAAATATGGAAAAAAAGCAGGACAGAGATGCTGCGTTTCCTGGAACAGGCAAAACCAGCAGTCTTGCAGAAAGTCTGGGTGCAGCTGGAAAAGTCTGCAGGACAGACGGAGAAGTTTGCAGAACCAACAGAAAAATCTGCAGTACAGGTGGAGAGGTTTGCAGAACCAACAGAAAAGTCCGCAAGACAGACGGAGAAGTTTGCAGAACCAACAGAAAAGTCTGCAGTACAGGCGGAAAAGTCTGCTGGGCAGATAAAAAATCTAAAGCAGATGGCTGTCAAAGAAAAAACTGTTTTCCAGCGTACTCAAAAATCAGCCAGACACATCAAAAAAGTTTTGGCAGAGAGAATGGAACATTTGCGGGAACAATATCGGAAGGAAGAGATCAAAAATCTTCAGGAACGGGCTGCTGTTATGCTGGAGAAGAATACCTTTCAGAAGATTGCGGATATTGTGGATATTGGGCAATTGGTGAGAGAATTCAATGTAACGGAATCAGAGGGATGGCTGGAGCATAGTGCAGCGGAACCAGAGGAATGGCTGGAGCATAGTGCAGCGGAGCCAGAGGGATGGCTGGAGCATAGTGCAGCGGAGCCAGAGGGATGGCTGGAGCATAGTGCAGCGGAACCAGAAGAACCGCCGGTGTATGCGGTAATGGAACACGCGGATCAACGAAACCGCGGTATCATGGAACATACAGATCGTTTTTCAGGAGATGGCGTTTCTTATGTGTTTTACAGGCTGGATCAGGAACGGGAGATACGCAGGGAAAGAATAGAGCATCATCAGGCGCAGGCTTTCGAGACTTATCGGGAATTCTATCAGCAGGTATTGCCGGAGGATTGGCAGGATCAGGAACAGGCAGATCAGCAGGCAGAGCGGACATTTCTCAGCCGGCACCGTCAGGAAGTGACGAAGGAGGAGGTTTGGAATATCCGCAAATGGAGCAGGATGCTTTTGGAATCTTTTCTGATAAAACAAAAGCAGGACTGGAGAGATGCAGAAATTTCTGAAAAGGAACTGTATACAGAACAAAAAGAAAGAGAAAATCAAACCGAAGCAGCTAAACTGGAATCTCGTACAAGAACGGAAGAAACGGCGCTGTCTGCTGACCGGAAGTATAAGCTGGAACTGATACATATGATTAAGCAGATTAACCGCTATATGGAAGAGCAGAATATATCTGATGAAAAAGTAACATTGAATTGGCGGGAAAATCTTCCGAAGGATCCTGAAATTCAGAGATTACTGGTGCACATCCAAGAATTGAAGGAAACACAGCGAACAGAGTTTATCAAATATCTGGCGGACATGATTTTGATTTTGCAGCAGGAGAATTTGTCTCATAATGTGAAAGAAAGAGAAACGGCAAATATCATGCTGCAGTATGAAAAAACAGAATCTTCAAAATCAGTTCCGCAGATGACGGAGAAAGAATTTTCTGAAAAAATTTCAGAGATAGAAGACCGAACATTTGCAGAAAAGATATTAAAAATAGAAGACCGGGCATTTGCAGAAAAAATACTAAAAGTAGAAGACCGAACATTTGCAGAGCAATTATTAAAAGTAGAAAACAGAGCATTTGCAGAAAAGATATTAAAAATAGAAGACCGAGAATTTGCAGAGCAAATATTAAAAATAGAAGACCGAATATTTGCAGAGCAATTATTAAAAGTAGAAAACAGAGCATTTGCAGAAAAGATATTAAAAATAGAAGACCGAACATTTGCAGAGCAAATATTGAAAATAGAAGACCGAGAATTTGCAGAGCAGCTGTTGGAAATAGACAATGGGAAATTTGCTGAACAATTAATGCAATTGGAAGATCGAGAATTTGCAGAAAGTCTGTTGCGAACAGAAAATAAGAGGCTGGCCGAAAACCTATTAAAGCCCCAAAACCGAGCATTTGTTCAACGATTATTCCAGAAAGAAAATAAAGATATTATAAAAAAACTGTTTCAAATAGAAGAGAAAAGATTTGTAGAAGAAAGTTTGCCGGGCAATGAAAGAATACCGGGAATATCCCACTGGAAACTATGGGAATGGGGGGAAGCCCTTTTGAGCCATCCGGAGTATGAGCAGGAACGGCAGGATGCAGATATTTTATCAGGACGGCAGCAGGAGGTGGTTTTTTCCGAAGAGGCTGGACAGGAGAATCTGCAGACTCAGGTGATACGCCGGCAGATTGAACTGGCGAAGGACAGGAATCACCTGCAAAAGCTGTTACGTCAAATCAATCACCGGATAGATGCGGGACTTGTTTATACAGATGTCCAGCTGAGTATGCCGCAGGTTCAGGAGCTTTTACATGATGTCCGGCAATTGGATGAAGCGCAGTATGGAATTCTTGTGAAAGAACTGTCAGAAGTGGTTAAGATGCAGAAATTGCTGGATGCTGGGCAGGAGCCAGCAGTTACAGCTTCCGATGGGCTTTCTAACATATCTGATGTGCGGGAACTATATATGGCAGAAACAGAGCCGTCTGCAGCGCACAGAGAGCAGGATAGGCAGGAAATACAGCAGGATTCAGTCCAGAGCCATTCTGCTCCCAGCCGGAATAAGAAACAGGACAAACGGGAAATGCAGCAGGATTCAGTCCAGAGCCATTCTGCTCCCAGCCGGAATAAAAAACAGGACAAACGGGAAATGCAGCAGGATTCAGTCCAGAGCCATTTTGTTCCCAGCCGGAATAAAAAACAGGACAAACGGGAAATGCAGCGGGATCCGGCAGAATTTGCTCAGAAAGATATGAAGGAAAAGAAGCAGTCATCCGGCGCGGCGGCCCAATCACTGGAACACAGGAAAGGAAAGGGATACCAGGCGGCTTCTTATACTGTATTGGCAAAGCGCATTCAGCAGTTTGAAACACAGAGGCGTCTGGCAGTCCGAAGGAAGCTTCGGAAAATGGAAGAAAACCTGGGATTACCGGTTTCACGGGAAGAAAATGCCCGGAATTTAATGAAAGAAGAAGCCTACAGGGGTTCTGCCGGTATAGAAGCATATGAAAATTATAATAAAGATTCTGCCGGCATAGAAGCATATGAAAATTATAATAGAGACTCTGCCGGCATAGAAGCATATGAAAATTATAATAGAGACTCTGCCGGTATAGAAGCATATGAGAGTTATAATAGAGATTCTGCCAGTGAAAATGCATATGAAAGGTATAATGAAGGGTATCCCTATATATTAGAAGGAAATAATATGGCCGGATATTTTCCAGCACCAGAAGAAAATAATATGACCGGAAGTTTCCAGGCAGATAGAAACAATGTAACCGGATATCCATATGCGCCGGAAGAAAATAGTGTAACAGAGTATTTTCAGGCAGCAGAGGAAGGCAATAAGACCGGAAATTTCCAGGCAGATAGAAACAATGTAACCGGATATCCGTATGCGCCGGAAGAAAATAGTGTAACAGAGTATTTTCAGGCAGCAGAGGAAGGCAACATGACCGGAAATTTCCAGGCAGATAGAAACAGTGTAACCGGATATCCGTATGCGCCGGGAGAAAATAGTGTAACAGAGTATTTTCAGGCAGCAGAGGAAAACAATACAGGCGGATATCTCCGGACAGCAGAGGAAAACAATACAGGCGGATATCTCCAGGCAGAGGAAAATAACGTCATAGAATATCTCCAGGCCGATGGGAATGGTGTAACAGAATATCCTCAGACGGCATCAATGGAAAATGATAGTCTGGAACTTTCCAAAACCCGTCTTGCGCTGGCCCCGCACAGGAACTTTGCAGACCGCCAAAATGTCCGGCCGCCTTCTTACCGGCTTCAGGAACTGGAATATTCCATACAGAAAACAGGTGCATTGGAGGAAGAACAGCAGAGAGCCAGAATCCGCATGGAGGAGGAAAACGCTCAGATAAGATCCGCACAGGAACAGTTGGACAAGAAGCTGAAGGAAGTGGAGCAGCAATTGAAGAAAACAGAGGGCGCAGCGCAGGCAAGAGAAGATGTGAGATCCTTTGCAGAACAGGTGAAGAGACAGCTCTATGAGGAACTGCATGTGGAGAAGCTTCGCAGAGGTTTGGTGTAAAGGGAATCCGGGAAAGGAGGAATACTTTTGGGACTTACTAAGGCGAAACTGGAAATTGAAAAAGAAATTGGAATCAGTGTCATAGACGTGCTGTTTAATCCATCTGAATATCAGTTGACAGACAGTGCGAATTATTCAGAAAAAAAAGTGCCTGGATTG
The DNA here is from genome assembly GCA_021769425.1 of Eubacterium sp. Lineage (GTDB taxonomy): Bacteria > Bacillota > Clostridia > Lachnospirales > Lachnospiraceae > Petralouisia. The sequence continues at coordinate 39,082 of JAETSX010000007.1, read as the reverse complement.
GACGGACCTATCATACAGTATATTTCCGGCGAAGCGACGGAATTATCGCTGAATCTTTTTCTGGATACTTATGTGCCGAAAAAGTCGCCTTCGCTGTTCTCTTTCGGCCGTTCCGGCGGCAGTTCCACCGATGTATCTGACATTACAAAGCGGATTGCAGATGCAACGTCCATTGACGGAAGCCTGCATCGTCCTCCCAAGGTAACCTTTAAATGGGGGTCCTTGAATTTTAAAGGAGTGGTGACCAAGTTCAGCCATACCTATACCATGTTTACCGAAAGTGGAATGCCGGTCCGCGCCAAGGTGAGCTTGACATTTAAATCTCTGATGTCGCCTAAGGATAAGCGGCGGGAATCCCCCTTTGAATCGCCGGACCGTACCAAATACCGCACCATCCGACAGGGAATCGGATTGTGGGACATTGCCGGAATGGAATATGGAGATCCGGATCTGTGGAAGGTGATTGCCAGGGAGAACGGGATCTTAAATCCGTTGGATGTCCGGCCGGGTCAGGTGGTAAAGCTGCCGGCGCTCTGATTTGGCGCCGGACAGGTTATACTCACGAGCATACTTATTTGCCAAATCATTTGCTTTTTTCCTCAAAGCTATGAACAATCTTCTGGCAAATGATTTCGCTCACGGGTATAAGTTTCAAGCTGGATGAAATGAAAGGAATGTCCGCCTTTATGCAAAGCGAACAGCGTTTCGGCAGGAAAGGAGAGTGACGCTAAGTGGCGAAAATTTCCATGGCAAGTCTGGCCGCAAAATACAACGATTTTATGGTGCCTGCCTTGAAGGTAAAAGCAGGCGGGTTTGACCTGATCGGAGCAAGTGAATACGGCGTGGAATCCGTGGAACTGACCCTTTCCCAATCTGCTGCAAGCGCGGCGGTGATTAAACTTACCAATGTGTATGATTTGGAAAAGCGCAGCTTCGTTTCCGATATCAGCGATTTTATTCTGGGAGAGATGATAGAGGTTGAGATGGGATATGGCTCCTCCCTGACTTCCATGTTTTACGGATATGTAGATGAAATAAATTATGAGCTTTCGGAAAATCCTTCTGTTCGGGTTACGGCAGTGGATGTCCGCAGAATGATGATGGGGAGCAAGAAGAGTAATATTTCCCACCAGGTAAAAAGCTATTCTGAGGCATTTAATGAAGTGGTAAAAGCATATAATCCTGTATTTAAGACGAAAGATGTGGATGCCACAGATAAGCTGGAAACAGACTGTATCATCCAAAACGGCAGCGATTATGATTTTATCAAAGAAGAATTGTGCAGGAAAGCAAACAGGGATTTTTTTGTCCATGCCGGAAAACTTTATTTTAAAGATATTTCGGCAGAGCTGTTTTATACCGTAGAAATGGAGTGGGCCAAAGACTTTATTTCCTTTCAGCGAAGGGCTTCTTTTCAGGACGCCGTCATAAGGATTATGGGGCAGGACACAGATAAAAAGGAAGAGGTAGAGGCTGAAGTCAAGGTGAAAGCCGACGATAAACAGAAGTCACTGGTGAAAAATGAGACTACGGAAATGGATGCGGCTGTGGAAGACAACAGCGACGCCAAAAAGATTGCGGAGCACAAAGCGGATGAGATGAAAAAGCAGGCAAGGCAGGCCACCGGAGTGTGTATCGGCGTACCGGAAATTCAGCCGGGCGGCCGGGTGAAAATCAAAAAAGGAGACTCCAGGCTCATTGACGGAACTTATGACATTATTGAGGCGAAGCATTCTTTCAGCGGAGAAGGGTATCGGACAACTTTTGAAGTAGGAGGCTGGAAACGTTGAATTTTTATGATGAACTTCTGACTGATAAAAAAGACGATAAGACATATCCGGAGATAACGGCTCCCGGGCTTTTGAATGCCATTGTAAAAGATATCTGGGATGAGCAGCACAAGGGCATGATCAAAGTGGAATACCTGATGGGAGAAAAGAATAAAAAGACTTCCGACTGGGTGAGAGTTATGACAGGCTACGGCGGAGACGGATTCGGCAATTACTGGCTGCCGGAAATCGGCACAGAGGTGCTTGTAGGATTTATCCATGGAAATATGAATATGCCGGTGGTCCTGGGATGTCTGTGGAACGGGAAGGATCAGCTTCCGGAAGGGGCGGCAAGTGAAAAAAATGAAACAAAGACAGTCATGACAAAAGGCGGCCATAAAATCACTTTTACGGAAACTGAGGGGAAACAAAAGATTACAATAGATACCCCCAAGGGCCTGACCATTTTAATGGACGACGAAAATGAGGCAGTTTTTGTACAGGACAAGGAAAAAGAAAACAGTATCCACCTGGACTGCAAAAACGGGGCCATGAAGCTGAAAGCAAAACAGGAGATGTCCCTGACCATAGGAACAAAAGAAGTGATGAAAGCCGATGCTGACACCATCAAGCTTACCTGCGGTTCCATTCAACTGGACGCACAGCAGACTTTAAAGCTGGCTGGACAGACCGCTTCGGTAGAGGGCACCAGCATAAAAGTTAAGGCAGACGGAGAGATGGGACTGCAGGCTTCGGGAGTCACTCAAATTAAAGGCAGTATGGTGAAGATTAATTAAAGGAGAAACCATGGATCAAAGAAGCAGTGTAAAAGCATTTCTGGGCGCTGGCTGGAAGTTCCCGGTGGGAGTTGACAGCGCCACCGGCAGAATCAAAATGTCTTCCAATGAGGAAAGCATTCGGGAATCCATTCGGATTATTATAGGAACCAGGCAGGGCGAACTGCCCATGCACCCGGATTTTGGATGTAAAATCCAGGAATATGCCTTTGAATCTGTGGATTACACCACGCTGTATTCCATGAAAACAGAAGTGGAGCATGCCTTGATACGCTGGGAACCCAGAATTATGGATATTCAGGCAGAAGTCAGTGATGAGCAGATTGATCAGGGAATGCTTCTGATCCATATCAGCTATGTAGTCCGCGCCACCAACAATCAGTATAATATGGTCTATCCTTTCTATATCAATGAGGGAGAATGACCAGAGATGTAAAAGAGGGAACAGTTATGGATATTCCGCAAATGGAGAAAATGTCAAAAAAAGACATCATTGATTATATGAGAAAATGCGCCAGGCAGTATGTTCCGGAGTGGAGATATGATGAGGAGCAGCCGGATGCCGGAACTGCGCTGGTATCCATTTTTGCAGACATGATGTATGACAATATTAAAAAATTTAATATGTCCGTGGCGGGAGATTTATTTTCTTTCTTTGACGGAATAAACGCAAAGCTGCTTCCGGCAAGTCCGGCGGAAGGCTTTGTGGTATTTGGACTCCCGGAGGGGTTTGTCAGTGAGGCGGAGGTTCCCATTGGAACCCGGCTTCTGGCAGATACAGAAGACGGGCAGCTTGTGTTTGAAACCCAGGAGGAAGCGCTGGTGTGTTCTGTGGAAATACAGAGGATATTTCTTGCAGCTCCTAAGGAGGACGCCATTTATGAGCTGTTCAGCCGAAGAAAAGATCCTGTGCCCTCTTTCTTTTTGTTTCAGGACGGGAAAGAGAATCTGCAGCGCCATCTGCTGTTTTTCTGTTTTGGGCAGGAACTAAAGATTATAAATTATGCTGATGTGCGGCTTTCTCTTGTGCCGGCAGAGGGGAAGACGGAGAAGGAATTAGAGGAAGCTCTCTGTGATCCCGCCCGCATTCGTTTCTTCTACGGCAAAGGAGAAGAGTATCAGAGAATTTCAGATTATACTTATCAGGACGGTGCGCTTTGTTTTCGGATTCCGGGCGGGGCACAGGGAATTGCGGCTATGGAGGAATTTCATTCCCAGTATGTGATTTCGGCGGAAATTCTGGACGGGAAATTTTTTTCAGGCATATATTGGGAAGAGATGGCTTTAGGCACAGAATGCAGGGGGCAGAAGCCGGAATTTATCAATGTAAACGGCACCGATCAGGAAATTGAGGAATTTCTGGCGTTCGGTGAAAATCCTTCCCTGTATGATGAATGCTATCTTGGAAGCCAGGAAATTTTCGGGAAAATGGGGGCGCAGATTTCACTGGAATTTGATCTGGATTTTGTGAAAATTCCCATTGAAGAAATTGTGTCGGGCACGAAAATAGCCTGGAAACGGATTATGCGGAAACAGGAATTTGTGCCGGAGGAAGAGTACGATATTACCATCCGGGAAGTGATTTGGGAATATTATAACGGATTCGGCTGGAAGCGCCTGCCAGTGTCTTCTCAGTACCGGGATATTTTTTCCGTGGCGGAAGGGCTGCGGGGCGTACGCCGGCGGATGGAATTTACCTGCCCCGAGGATATTCAGCCTGCACTGGTGAATTCGGCAGAGAATTACTGTATCCGCGCCAGAATTATACGGATGAATAATGCTTATAAGACAAAAGGCGCTTACATTGCGCCTGTAATAGGGAATTTTTCTTTCAGTTACAGCTATATGGAAACGCCGCTGCATCCCCTTCAAATGGTTCAGCAGAGCAATATGGAGCGGACGGAATACAGGAAAGAGGAGATGGAGACAAAGGGATTTGCATTTCCTGCATGCAGAGCAAGAACAGAGAAACAGAGAACCTGCTATTTCGGATTTGACCAGCCTCCGGTGGGAGGCCCGCTGAAATTTCTGTTTGTGATGCATGATACGGTGAAGAGCAATCTGTCAGGAATGAAGTGGGAATATCTGTCCGAGGAAGGCTGGAAGGAAATGCATCCTGCAGACGGCACCGAAGGCTTTGCCCATACGGGTCTGATTTCCTGGTATGGGCGAAAGGACAGCAGTCATGAGAAGATGTTCGGAGAGGACTTGTACTGGATACGCCTTCGGGAAGGAAATGGACAGGAAGTGGAAAATGATAGGATGAACTGTCCGAGAATTGAGGGAATATATGCCAATGCCACCAGTATTCTGGGGGTTGAAACCCTGGAAGAGTTCTATGGAATCGAACCCCGTGCAGAAGAAAAGCAGATACAGCTTTCTTATCCGGATATTTCCAGTTTGGAGGTTCGGGTACTGGAACCGGGAGATTATGCCGGAGGTTCGGTAAAACAATGGGAATTGTGGAACGAAGTGGAGGAATTGACAGAAGGAAGCGGCGGACGGAAGGAATTTGCGGCGGACAGACGGACTGGAAAGCTGTTGTTTCCCAAATATATGGAGGCCGGGGGACGGAATGAACAGGAGGAAATTGAGGTTCATGTAAGATACAGCTATAGCCGGGGCGCCGAAGGAAACCTTGCAGCCGGGGAAGTGAATCGGCTGGATCGGACAGTGGGATTTATCAACAGCGTATTTAATCCCATGGCGACGGTGTGCGGGCTGCCGGAAGAAACGGTGATGGAGGCTGTGGAGCGGAGTGCAGGCTTTTTGCGTCACGGCAGGCGGTGTGTTTCTGCGGAAGATTATGAAGATATGGCAAAAGAGGCAGCCAGGGACGTCAGCCGGGTAAAGTGTTTTCCGGGCCGTGATGAAACGGGGCGCAGTCAGCCGGGAGCGGTGACCCTGGTTGTGCTTCCCGGAGATTATGGAGAAAGTTTTTACAGCTTTGAGCGGATAAGGAAGAAAATATACGCCTGCCTGTCTGCTCATATGGATGAAAATATTTTAAACCGGGGGCGGTTTCATATTGTAATGCCGGAATTGATCCGGCTGGATGTGAAGGTGACGCTGGAGCTGACCCAGGAAAAAGAAATTTTTGCCGCCATCAAGCGGGTGCGGGAGGAACTGGAGAGGTTTCTGAATCCTCTGTATGGCAACTTTTACGGGAATGGCTGGGAAATCGGCACACTTCCGGATAAAAACCAGATTACCCACGCTCTGAAAAAAGTGGAGGGCGTAAAGTATATCAGCCAGCTTTCCCTGCGGAAATACAGAAGCGGGCGGTTTGAGGAATATGAAGTGAATGAGGAACGGCTGCTGCCATTTTACCGGCTGCCGAAAAGCGGCTTTCATGAAGTGATTGCAGAGCCCTGACAGAATTTGAAAAAGGAGCGCAGGCCATGTTCTACAATTTGAATCTGGATGATAAATCTTATCAGGAAATTGAAGCGGATGCGGTATTTCAAATCCCCGGAGAATGTCCGGACTGGACCAATTATAACCAATCGGATCCGGGAATTATGCTGTTGGGGCTCCTAGCCTGGCTCAAAGAGATCCAACAGTACCATATCAGCCAGCTCTGCGGCTGGAAACGGCAGAAATATCTGAAATTATTCGGCGTCTCTATGGGGTGTGCCAGGCCGGCCCGAGGAGCTGTCAGCGTGGAGCTGCCCGCCGGGATGTCCGGCCCTCAGACGCCTTTGCCGAAAGGGACCAGATTTCTTGCAGATGATATGGTATTTGAGACGGTGAAAAAAGAATGGCCCCATCCCATAAGGCTGATGGGCGCTTATCTCCTGTCCGGGGAATTGCTGGAAAAATATGTGAACATCGGCAATGATTTGGAAAAGCAGATGCGCCTGCATCCTTTTGGAGAATATCCGAAACAGGGAAACTGCTGCTATTTCATTATGGATCAGGCGTTCCGTCCCAAAAGCCTGACGGCGGTAACTTTTGATATCCGTACCGATTATGAAGTAAGCCGCAATCCCATCGGGAAAGATTTCATTCCTCTGGCAAAACTTAAATGGGAATATCAGTCAGAGGAAGGCTGGAAGGTGCTTCCTGTGGAATTTGATACTACATATGCTTTTTTACAAAGCGGCAGAATCGGGTTTTACTTACCGGAAGAGATGACGGAGGATCAGACATATGGAGCTTTTCAGCTTCGCGTTACCCTGACAGAAAACAATTATGATGTGGCGCCTTTGATACAGAATATGTATTTTAATGAGATAGAGGTCAGGCAGCAGTATTCTTACTGCGATTATGAAGATTATGATCTTGAACTTTCCGACACATCCCAGATGCTATCTCTTGTCAGCAGCATGTATCTGGCAGAAAGCGGGCAGACGGAGCTTTACTTAGAGCGGGACGGGGGATGGATTCCTGCCCGTATTATTCGGAAAGAAGAGACAAAAGAGGGAGACTGCCTGCTGTTTTTTGCAAGGCCGGTCTGGGCCAAAGGCAGGCTTACCTGCCGCCTGGCCGCCTGTGAGGATGATTTTTGGGAAAGGCGGGAAATCGGCACAGGAAGAGGCTTTGCCAGCCAGGAATATGCGCTGGATATGGACGGAATTGTCTGTGATGAATTTGAACTGATGGTTTGCGACCGGCAGGACGGAAGATATTATCCCTACCGGAGAGTCAGTGATTTCGACAATTGCACGCCGGAGGATGCAGTCTATGTGTTAGAGCCGGGAGAAAACAGGCTGATATTCGGAAACTGCGAAAACGGGATGGCGCCGGACGGCAGAATCCGCCTGTTGCGCCTTAGGGTAAGCGAAGGGAAATCAGGCAATATCAAGGCCGGGAAAATCCGGGAGTGCCAGGTTTTTCCGGAGTTGTTGGTAAGGCAGTATGAGAGCACGGCCGGAGGCAGGGACAATGAGACGGTAGAGGAGTGCTTTGAACGTCTGCGGAGGGATTTAAAACAGATTAACCGGGGGGTTACTGCTTCAGATTATGAAGAACTGGTTCGGCGCACGCCCGGGCTGCTGATTTTAGACAGCAAGGTAATAACTCCGGAAGAGGGAACCGATCCGGAGCATGTGCCGGAAAATGAGATTTCCATTGTGGTGCGGCCCTTAAGCTATAAGAAAAGAGACGGTTGTTTAAATGAGAAATACCGCCAGAACTTGGAGCAGATGCTGCAGAGCAGGAAGATGATTGGAACTGCGGTGAAAATTTTAAATCCGGAATATGTGGGCATTTCCATTTTCGCGGAAATTGTCATCCGGCCTCAGTTTACTGACGCGGAAATCATGATTGAAGAGGCGGTGCGCGCCTATCTGGATGAAACCGCCTGGGAAATCGGCAGGCCGGTTTCCAGCAGTGAAATATATGGGATTATAGATATGCTGCCCTGTGTGCAGCAGGCCAGATCCCTGTCGGTGGAGGCAAGTGGAAAGGGATTTCGGCATCTTGTGAATGGGGATGTGAAACTTCCGCCCAATGGGCTGCCGTATCTGAAGGAAATGGATTTCAGAATTTTTACGGCGAGAGAGAATTGGTAAGCCCGTGGGTCAAAGGATTTGGCAGATAAGTATGCTCTTTCGGCATATTGTCACTGCAGGCGAAGAGGTGATCGGATGGATCAGTTGAGATATTTTGTTTTTAATAAAAAAAAGGATTATGAGTCCGGATACCGGAAAGATATCAGAATCACAAAGCAGGGGCTTGCGTTAGAGGACGGCGTTTCAGACAGCGGAGTTTTTATTTCCCGGTTGTTGGACAGCGGGGAGGAAGGGAATCAGTGGCACCGGGCAGTGATAGAAAGCGAGGGCTACGGGGATGATTCCATCCGGTTTTATTTTTACTGCAGCGATGAATCCCAGGTATCGGTAGACGGCAAAATGTACGCCTGGGAGGAAGTGATTGGAAACCGGGAGATTTCCCCGGAGAAGAAACACCGTCTGATGGAGCCGTTTTTGGTTCATATTGTGGCAAATCCTCAGGATATTATGCTGTACCATGCCAGGGGAAGATATCTCTGGATGGAGATTCAGCTCTTTTGCCAGGCAGGATTCCTTCCAGAAATCCATCATATGAAGCTGTATGCCGGAAACCGCAGCTTTTTGTCCTACCTTCCCATGATTTACCAGACCGGGGGCAGAGAGGATTTTCTTGGAAGATTTTTGGGGATGTTTGAAGCGGTGTATCAGGATCTGGAGGAAAGAATTGCAGGTTCCGCCAGACAGTTAGACCCTATGGCTGCGGAACCGGAATTTCTGCGCTGGCTGGCCAGATGGGTGGGAATTTCCAATGCGCATCTGTGGCAGGAAGAGAAATTAAGGCTTTTATTAGAGGGAATTGTGAAAAAAAATCTGATTCGGGGAACCAGGGAATATATGGAACATATGATAGGCACATTTACCGGAGAAAGGCCTTTTTTCCTGGAATATGGAGAGATTGAGCAGTACCGGGGGAATGACAGGGCATACCAAAGCCTGATACGGTCTTATGCCCATGGGCCTTATGAGGTAAGCGTGCTGGTGCGGGAGCAGGCAGTGCCTTCTCTGCGGGAACAGTATGCATTGAAGAAGATGATAGAAGACATACAGCCGGCTCATATCAGGATGCATCTGATGATTCTGCGGCCGGGAATATATTTGGGGCAAAACGTGTATGCAGGCGTAAACAGTATGCTGGTGGCTTATGAGAATGCAAATTTAAACGGCGTAGCTGCAATTCCGTCTATGGTGGGCGCAGCAGAAGCCGGGGCAGAGGAGGAAAAGAAAGATGAAGAATTTGAAAAGCTTTCCATTTGAGAGGAACCGCTATTTTTATGGGAAGCTGCTGTCTGTAGAAGATTTTGAGACAGAGCAGAAATATTTTAACGACAAGCGCAGAACCATTAACCGTTTCCTTTTTGGCTCCGGGGTAGTCTGCGGCCTTGGCGTGGTGGAAGTGGATGATGAAAGCATTTCTGTAGAACGGGGGCTGGCGCTTGATTTTGCCGGCCGGGAAATTGTTCTGGATGAACCGGCGGTGCGCAAAATTACGGAGCTGGAGGGATATGGAGACGGGCAGGAAGAAGGCTTTTATTATCTCTGTCTGGAATATCAGGAAGAGGCTGCCGAGCTGATGCACAATGTTACAGGGATGGCAGGACGTAACAGCAGCGAATTTAACAAATATAAAGAGGGATATCGCCTGTTTGTGACCCAGGAAGAGCCGGAGCGGGAAATATATTCTCCTTCCAGGCTTTATGAGGAGAAAAAAACCGTATGGCACGGACAGGGAATCACTATTTGCCAGGTACTGCCGAAATTCTTGGAAATGGGAAAAGACACTGCATTGCGGATTGAAATAGAGCATACCGGCCAGCAGAAATTTTCTTTTGAATATGAATTGGAATTGTCCTTTCTTACCAATGGAGAGGGGAACCGGGTGCGGGTGGCTTTTGAAGAATCTGAGCCCGCAAAAGGCGGGAAACGCCAGATGGAAATTCCCTTAAAAACAGCCTGTGTTCAGAATGTGGAGGCCCAGGCGGCTCTGGTAAAGGACAGCTTTAAACTTCAGGTAGGGGGACGGGAATACTGTGAGACAGATCCCTGCATTAGCCGGGCGTCGGTCAATGATTTGGACGAGTATGCATCCCTGCAGATGGAATATTATAAAACGGCCATGGATTATATTGTGGGAAATACTTTTCAGCAGGGGATTTATCTGGCCAGAATCCATGTGGTGCGGGCCGGGGACGTGTGTTTGATTGAGCGGGTGGAGCCGCTTCCTTTTGGACAGAAGATTATGCATACGGAGATTTCCGCCGCCGTAATCGGCAGGCTGGTAGAGGATGTAAAGAAATTAAAGGATGCCAGGCTTCTGGAAACGGAAATGCAGAAGGAAAAGGAAGAGGAGAAGCCGCTGAAAGCTGCCTATGGGGAAACGGTATTTGAAATCGGGCATATGCGTCCGGGAGAAGTGCTGTATTCCGATGAAATTGTCCACGGGCTGGGATTCGGCCCTGTTACCATTGAATTGGGATACGAGGTGGAGCATGGATTTACCGGGGATACCCAGGTGATGTTTGGAGACGCGTCTATGTTTCAGGGACAGAACGGGTTTGCGGCCTCTTTGGGCGCCAGGCTGATGCCTTCTGAGGGCACTTTTGAAATTGGACTGAAAATCTTAAAAAATGACAATGCAAAACAGGTGCGGGTTCACTGGACGGCTCTGCGCAATGAGATCCGCAAGCCGGTATCCATTAAGAAGAAGCGTATTTTCATTCAGCCGGATAATCCCAATGTATTTGCGGGAGACAGTGTGGTATTCACTGCTGTGCTGGAGGGCTTTACCGACGAACGCCTGAAATGGGGCGTCAAGGATCGGGACGGCGGCTCCATTGACAAAAACGGAAAATATACAGCGCCGGAGACGGAAGGAATTTTCCAGATTACGGTATCAAGCATGGCATACCCAGAGGTGCAGGCTTCCACCTTTGTAGTGGTGCGTGAGAAAGAGTAAAGATATCGTATCCCATGTGACAGACTGCCCCAATCCAGCGGTGCGTAAGAAAGAGTGAGAAAAATGGTAATTAAGTTTCAGGAGAAACAGTATGAGCTGATTTCAAAAATCAAGACCACAGGCTCCGGGGCCATTGAACTGTATGCGGCGGCAGACGCCGGAGCGGAAGGTGTGAAATATACGGTGGCCTGTGTCAATGATATGGAACTGGCAAGGCGGCTTGTGCCGGTGACCACCAAGGCGAATATCAATTATACCTTTAAAGATCTGTATGCAAGCTTCAATGCGGACGGAAAATATTATATCATTTTCAGCCATGCCAGCGGAAAGACGCTGCAGCAGGCCATTGAGCGGGGAAATTATCATCTTCAGGAACGTTTGCTGTTAATGAAAAATATTTTTGCACAGATTTTTCTTTTGAATATGCCGGAATGTTTTCTCTATGAAATATTGCGGAAGGATAATATTGTGGTGGACGATGCCTTAGGCGTCCGGTTTAATTACTTTTTTACGGAAGTGGATTACTATTGGAAAGTGCAGGAAAAGGACTGCATCAACCGGGTCAGCGGACTGGTGCAGGAGCTGTTTGCCAAGGAACTGGAGCAAAAAAGTTCCCGGGAACTGATGAAATTTGCACGGGATGTGGAGGAAGGGCGGTTCGCTTATCTGTGGGACTGCTATGTGGCTTATGACAATATCTATGAATCTGTGCTGACCAAAAGCGAGCGGGAGGAATTGAGGCCGGGGCGTATCTGGTGGAGGGCCTGGGAATGGCTGAAAAAAGTTTTTCCTAAGATTCGGGCGATGCTTGCGGCAGCTTTGATTCTGTCAGCGGCCGTTTATCTGTTATTGACGCTGCCTAATCCGGTGTTGTCGGATAAGGGTATTACGTTCCGGCAAATCGGGACATTGGAGATTCAGGAGCAGCAGGAGTGAGAAATCATAAGTTTGTCAGGAGGGATGAAAGATGCGGGGCGGACTGATAGGACGTACAGCCCGAAGGCTGTCGCATATTTTAACGGCGCCGATTCAGGTGGTATATCGCAAGGCAAAGAGGATGGTCAGTCCGGAATCTTTTTCCTCAAAAGTGCTAAGCGATGTCCGCAAAGGGATCAATCAGAAGAAAAAGAAAAAAGAGCGGACAATCCAGGATTACTTTTCCATAGGCCATTATTATGTGCTGAAAAGGTTTGTCTATTGTTTGATGCTGGCGGCAGTGGTTCTTCCGGTTTTGTATCTGAAGTTGCTGCACCCGATTCTGATATCGCAGTTTTTTACTAAGACCATGGTGATTAATTCTCCTCAAATGATTGGATACAGCGGCAACGTGGAGTTGCTGGAGAAAGACGGCGGTACGCTGATTTTCAAAGGGAAGATGGAAGAGGGAAGGATTAATGGAAAAGGGCAGCTCTATACCTATGAGGGAGCGCTGCTCTATGAGGGGAATTTTGAGATGGAAGCCTACTCGGGGGAAGGGGAGCTGTATTATGAAAATTCTGACACGCTTTGCTACAAAGGAACTTTTCTTTTAAATCAGTATGACGGCCAGGGAAAATTGTACGATGAAGAAGGAAATCTGGTTTACAAAGGGGACTTTAAAAACGGACTTTATGAGGGGAACGGCACGCTGTATTTTGCAGACGGCCAGGAAAATTATGTGGGGACATTTGCCAGCGGGAAACCGGAGGGCAAGGGAACGCTCTATGATGAAGAGGGAGATGTGGTTGCAAAGGGCGTTTTTGAGAATGGAGAGCCGGCCCTGCAGGAGGTTGCCTTAACGGATGAGGAGGGAAATGTAGTATATGAGGGAACCGTGAATGCAGAGGGAGAGTATGAGGGGGAAGGAACGCTTTATGAAGACGGAGAGCCGGTGTATGACGGTGACTTTGTAGGCGGAGAAAAGGAAGGAACCGGAACGGAATTTGACGCGGAAAGCAATACGGTGTATGAGGGAGATTTTGTAAACGGTAAAAAAGAGGGAGATGGAAAGGTTTATGCGGCCAACGAGACGGCTGCGGAAGCAGGTGCAGAAGCTTCCGGGGAAGGTGATGGAGAAGGAATCAGCGCTTTGGAGGAGGTAAACGGGGCATCCGGGAACGGGGAAGGAGCATCTGGAGGAGAGACCGGAAACGATGCATCGTCAGGAAGCGATGAAGCTGAAAGCGGAACATCCGGAGGAGAGGCCGGAAACGACGCATCGTCAGGAAGCGGTGAAGCCGAAAGCGGAACATCCGGAAGCGGAACATCCGGAAGCGGATCCTCCAGTGAAGGGAACGGAGGAAACGAGACATCTGGAGGCGCAGGAGAGAATTCTGGCGCAAGTGCAGGCTCTTCTGGAGCGGAATCGGGTTCTTCTGGCGGTACAGGCGGAAGTTCTGGGACTGGCAGCGGAAATCCTGGAAACGAAAATTCCGAAAATGAGGAAAGCGGAAAAAATACCGGCGGTTCTGAGAATGGAAGCGGAGGAGCCGGAAGCGGCAATACTGGAAGCGGAGGAGCCGGAACTAACGGCAACGGTTCTGAAAACGGAGGGACTGGCAATGCATCCAAAAAATCTTCTGCAAACGGAACAGGAACCCAGAGTACTAAAACGCAAAGCGGAACAGGTTCCGGTAATTCCGAGAGTGGAACCGGAACAGATTCTGGAGGAGGCAAATCCGGAACGGGAGGCTCAGGAGGAAGCGTCTCTGGAAGCGGAGCGGGAACAGAAGGCTCAGGAGGAAGCGTCTCTGGAAGCGGAGCGGGAACAGAAGGCTCAGGAGGAAGCGTCTCTGGAAGCGGAGCGGGAACAGAAGGCTCAGGAGGAAGCGTTTCTGGAAGCGGAGCGGGAACAGAAGGCTCAGGAGGAAGCGTCTCTGAAACCGGAGCAGGAACAGAAGGCTCAGGAGGAAGCGTCTCTGAAACCGGAGCGGGAACAGAAGGCTCAGGAGGAAGCGTCTCTGAAACCGGAGCGGGAACAGAAGGCTCCGGGGAAAGCAGTTCTGGAGCAGGAGCGGAAGGCTCCGGGGAAAGCGGCTCCGGTGCAGGAGCAGAAGACGCAGAAGAGAGCGGTTCCGGTGCGGGTGCAGATGATGCAGAAGAAAGCAGCTTTGGCGTAGAATCAGAGAATGAAGCTGGAACGGCAGACGAAGGAGAAGAATCAGAGCCGGGAGAGGAAGACATATCTCCGCAAGAAATCTTAGAAGCAAAGAAAGGCGAGCTTCTCTACGAAGGCAGTTTTATCGCCGGAGAAAAAGAAGGCGACGGAACCGATTACGATCCGGAAGGCAACATGCTCTATGACGGAGAATTTACAGCCGGCCAGTACGGCGGCAAAGGAAGACTCTACGAAAACGGCAGGCTGGTGTATGAAGGCGGATTTGTGGAAAACGCTTATGAAGGCGAAGGAAAACTTTATGAGGGAGAGAACATGATTTATGAGGGGGCCTTTGTAAAGGGAAAGCGGGAAGGTCTTGGAAAAGCATATGATGCGGAAGAGACGTTGATTTATGAGGGCAGTTTCAAATCAGATGTTTACGAAGGCGAGGGCAAGCAGTACGATCCCCAGAAAAAAATTGTGGTGTATGAGGGCAGCTTTGTAAACGGCATGTATCAGGGAGCGGGCAAGCTGGCGGATGCCGCTACGGAAAATCTGGTATATGACGGAGAATTTTACCGGGGTCAGTACAGCGGCCAGGGAAAACTGTATCACACGGTAACGGGGAATCTGATTTATGACGGCGGATTTTTAAAGGGAAGATATTACGGTTCCGGAAAGCTCTGGGATGAAAACGGCAATTTGCTCTATAAAGGAGATTTTGTCAATGGAACCTATTACGGCCGGGGCGCCCGCTACGAGGCCTCCACCGGAAAAATCTTAGAAGCCGGCCAGTTTAAAAATGGCATTCTGACCCAACCCGAGTCGATTCTGAATTTTACAGAGGATGAGGACGGGGATGAAGAAGATGAAGGGCCGCTGACCGAGACGGAGCAGATTGAAGCGCCGGGACCGGAATAGATTTAATTATAGCCGAAAGATTTAAGGAGCGCTGCCTTGGAGCGGCTGGATCGAAGCGTCAGGCCGGAATAGAAGAAATTATTTACCCAAATGCAGAAAGAGGAATGCTTATGTCAGATTATACCAAAATCGCGGACACGGGAAACGGAATCCTGTCATTGCTGAAAGAAGCTCTGATACCGGAACTTTTAAACAGTCCGGATCAGATCGGCCTCTGTTCGCCGGAAGACCACGGGGATTTTGCAGTGGGGGTCTGGCTTTACGATGTCAGAGAAGATAATACCATCCAGGCCCATGAGATGACCAATATCGGAAGAAATACGCAGCGCTATCCTTCTGTTTATCTGCGGCTCCACTATATGATCACTCTTTATCTGCAAAGCGATTTGAAATACCGGGCAGTCCAGGAACATCAGATGTTTGGCAGAATCATCCAGGCGCTGCGGGATCACGCGGCTCTGGACCCGGACAGTTTTCTGCCGGTTGAAGGACCCGGTGGAGCCAATATCCGCATTCAGATGCAGGATTTGGAGATGGAAGAGAAGGTACGGCTGTGGACCGTGCCCAATGCAGCGTACCGGACGTCTCTGTTCTACAGTGCGGGGCCTGTGGAAATTCAGTCTGCAAAGAAGAAGGCCGTAAAGAGAGTAACGGAAATCAACTACCGTTTTGCCGGAAAGGAGACGTAATATGGTATTGCAGGAAACGAAGATACGGCTGTCCAAGACAGTTCTGCTGCGAGATGCATTTACCGGGGAGCCGGTGTTTTCCGGCATTCGGATTCATGTTCCTTTCGGAGGAAAAATGGAAAAGAAGCAGGGCGGATATTTCCTGTTTGTGGATGTGAGTGCACCGGAATTTGAAGTGGAAATTGAATCTCCCATTTATCAGCGCAGAAAAATCTGCCTGAAATCCGATGCTGGGAAAGAACCGGAGGAGGTGCTGATGTACCCTTCACCGGCCTATCCCCGCCGGGCAGAGCATACTGCAGTCAGAGGCAGGGCCAGGCCCGGAAGCATTTGTCAGTTTCATATGGAAAATGAAAAAGAAAGCTGCCGGCTGCTGGGAGATTATAAGAGAGGGGAAAATTCCATTTCTTTTTACCTCAAAGGCAGGCTGTCCAGTCCTCTCTGGTATATCAGAAGGAAGCAGGAGACATCAGGCATTTATCTTACATTAAAAGATATCGCCGAAGATGCCGGCCCTTATCCCTTAAAGGAGCCTTTAGGGGCAGATTATTTCATGAAAGACACGGTGATTTATCCGGCTTTGGAGAGCATGGCAGATGAAAAGGGAGATTTTTATCTGCTGCTCCCGAAGCTTTCCCAGGAAAAATCCCTGCTGTATTATTCCTGCGGGGAGCAGGGAAAGGAAGAGTGCGGGAAGACAGAGATTTTTCAGGGGCGAGAGAATTATATTTCTAAGGAGGATTGAAAGAATGGGATTATGTGTGACAGGAGGAGCGGCTTTGACCTGTACCTTCGGCATGGCGCCCTCAGTACTGACGATTCTGCCTACAGCGCAGGTAATGTCGGCGATGCCGCTGGCCTGTATTTCAGATACAATACCTTTTGTAAATATTGCACCTTTCGGAATGTGTCAGAGTATGGCG
The DNA here is from genome assembly GCA_021769425.1 of Eubacterium sp. Lineage (GTDB taxonomy): Bacteria > Bacillota > Clostridia > Lachnospirales > Lachnospiraceae > Petralouisia. Next base: position 22,438 of record JAETSX010000007.1, on the reverse strand, counting down.
AACCCTGCGGTGGCCGCGGCTACTGCCGCGGCTATGGGAGTGTTGACGCCGATGCCCTGTACGCCGGTTCCGGCAGGGCCGTGGACGCCGGGAGTTCCGCAGGTGCTGGTAGGGGGCAAACCGGCAGTGGACGATACCTGTAAGCTGACCTGTTCCTTTGGAGGGATGATACAGTTTACCAATTCGGGCTGTCCCACCGTGCAGCTGTAAAGAAATGTTTCAGGCGATGGAAATAGATTCTGAGGAAAAAGATATGAATAAAAAAAGTTTGTATGGCATCTCCTGCATTGCGGCTGCGGCGATTTTTGCAATTTTAGCGGTTACCTTGTATGGAAGAAAAATTAAATTAAATTATATTGAACAGATTCATTTACAAGATGGATATCTGTATTATGTAGATCGGGGGAAAAGTGAAGATTTAAAAATTATTCGTTCAGATTCAGAGGGAAAGCAGGGGGATGTGATTGTCTGTAAAAAGCACGACAGGGAAAAATACCGGATGATCAGCCAGATTTTTTTTGACAGCCAGGAAAATGTTTATGTGCTTTTAAAAGAAATCAACGTAGAATCTTGGGCCGGAATCAGCTGCAAAGTGTATCAATGTGATTTTAAACGGGGAAAGCTGGTGGAAACAGAGTATGATTTGACGGAGGACGCCGATGAATACAGTCAGATTTCAGTTCAGCATATCCGGGATGGGCGGCTTTATTATGTAGGCATACCGGATTCAGAAAAAGAGGCGAAAACTGCCGGACTGTTTTCTCTGGATCAGAAGGGAAATAAGGAGATTTTGGAAGAGGCGCCTATGGAATATCCTTATTTGAACGCCCAGTTTTTTTTAAGCAGAGACGGAATTTTACTGTGGACAGATTATGCAGGAGAAGTCCGAGCCAAGGAGATCGGAGCCAAAGAGCTGATCAAAATAAAGGGGATTACCGGCAAAAGCGGAAGATTCAAAAGCCTTTCCGATGATGGGACAGGGGCCTATGTACTGGATTATAAGAAAAAATGTATCCGCTACATCGACTTGACAGAACGAAAATCAGAAGTAGTATTTTCTCAGAAAGAGATTCAGAAGGATGCACCGGAATTTAACTTTCAGAATCTTCAGAGTCCGGACTGTACCAGAATTGGCTTTTGCGCAGGGGTGGAGGATGGGAATGGCCGGGTTTCTATCTGCTCTTATCAGGACGGGAAACATCGGGATATCAGCGAAATTTCTCTTACCCTGCCTGCAGTTTTGCATCGAATGGCATGGAGTTACGGAGGAATTACGCTGACGGCGGTGATTTTGTGCCTGTATTGGATGGCCCGGGTAAAATACCATTTTCAGACGATTTTAGTCCGGCTTTGCCTGGTCTTTTTACTGGGGCTTTTGGTAATGGACGGCTTTTTGGAATATTGGATAGAACAGAGTATGCGGGAGCAGCTGGGGGGCAACCAGACCTTTGCTTTGTCAGCGCTGGGAAAAGTGCTGAAAGAGGATATTGTACATAACATTGAAGAAGACGCGAATAAATTTCCTTCCGGAGATCGGGCGTTGATGCTGAGTCACCGCAGCCTGAAGGAGGATAAGGGAATTGGGGAGCTGTGTGTGTATGTTTACAGTATTTTTCATTCCGATGAAGAAGGAAAACTGTATGTCAGTGAGTCCATGTCGGAATACAGCGGAGTTCCGGTGGAATGGGTGTATGATCCGGAGACTGCAGAAGGAATTTATCAGGCTTTTGATTCCGGTGAGATAATAAATATGACGGATGAAAACAGGAACGGAAAGCGGAACAATCAATTTATTCCTCTTGTGCTGGGGGACGGGACAAAATACGGACTGCTGGCTGTGTCAGTGGATGGAAATATTCAGGATTACCAGGTGTGGTATTACCAGTGGAACCTAAAAAATGTTTCTTCTGCTCTGCTGTTGGCTTTGACAGCGGCATTGCTGGCGATTCTCTATATTTTCCTGCGGCCTTTGAAAGCATTAAAGGAATGTGCCGGAAAGCTGGCGTCCGGAAACCTGGGAGTAACGGTTGCGGTGCGGGGGCATGATGAAGTGGCAGATATCTCCTCGGCTTTTAACCAGATGTCACTGGAGCTTGAAAAGTATGTACAGGACATTCAGGGGATGTCAGACGGTTACTATAAGTTTATTCCAGCCAAAATCCTTGATTTGCTGGGAAAAGAATCTATTCAGGAAGTGAAACTGGGAGATCAGATGATCGGAGATTTTACCATTCTGTCGCTGCATGCCATGGATTATCCAAAACAGAGGGTTTCATCTTCGGAAGAACAGGTGTGCATGGACATCAATCAGGTATTGTCTATGCTGGTGGAACCCATCAACAGCCATTCCGGCGTGGTGGAGCATTTTGAGGATACCGGGCTGTCGGCTTTCTTTACGGAGAAAGTTTCCGGTTTACCCGGTACAGATGTTCCTGCAGCCAGCCAGAGGACAGAGGGAAATAAAAATAAAGCTGTCCGAAAAGCATACGGCTGTCCCAGCAGCAAAGAGGCGCTGGATGCGGCCATTGATATCCAGCATTTGCTGGAACGGACGATGCCCGGCAACGGCAGAACTATTGCCATCAGCTACGGACGCGTGATGATTGGCGTCATTGGGCATGAACAGAGGATGGAAGCCACAACGATTTCCGCCCATTCTGATTTGGCTAAAGCATTGCGGCTGAAAGGAGATAAATACGGCGCCCATATTCTAATTACCCATCTGGTCTATAAGCAGATACCGGATTTTGAAGAGCATTACCATGCCAGGTATCTGGGAAATATTTATCTGGCGGCAGACAATTCCTATGAGCGGGTGTATGACGTATACGACGGGGATTCCGAAGAAGAATTCTATTATAAAGAGCAGACCCGGCAGTTATTTGAACAGGGTGTGGGGCTGTTTGTGGCAAAGAAGTTCTATGAAGCAAGGCTTGTTTTTGTGGAAGTGCTGAAACAGCACCGGAAGGATAAGGCAGCGAAGGAATATCTGTACCGGTGTGATAAGTATTATAAACTTGCAGCGGAGGAAGAAATTGAAACAGTAATTGAAAAGTTCTGACGGAACTTTCTGAAAGAGTGAGGTGAGATTATGCCGGAAATAGAAGAAGTGCGAAACAGCGAGAATGAAGAAAGCAGTGAGGATACTCAGGAAGACCGCGGAGAAAATGATAAGGATACTAATGGGTCGACAAATGTTCCGATTCAGCCGATGGGAAGCCAGAATTTAGGAAATAATAATGGCATTCCGGGAGCCAGGGGAAATAGTAATGGCATTCCGGGAGCCGAGGATAGACTGGCAGGTCAAGTAGCAAGTGAAAATAAAAATGATAATAATAATGACGACGACGATGATGATGAAGATGACGATGATGACGATGATGTTGTTGTTGGAGGTTCAAACAACACTGTAGAAAGCAGCAGTTCGACTGTAGGAGAGACTTTTGATTCTCCGAATCATGAAGAACAGCCGTTGATTGAGAATCGTGAGCAGCCTCATAAGCCCAAAAAAGGAAGCAAAGAATGGAGGGCGGAGAGAAAGCAGAAAAGAGAGGAAAAAAAGGCAGAAAAAGAAGCAAAAAAAGCAGAAAAAGAAGCAGGAAAAGAAGCAAAAATAGCAGAAAAAGAAAAAGTAAAAGGAGCGAAAAAAGTAAGGGAAAAAGTAAAAAAACAAAAAGGTTCGGAATATTTAGGACTCTTAGACGCTTTAAACATGGAGGTTGCCGCCGCAGCGGCAAATGCCGGGGTAGGAGAGCAGGAAGTTGAACAGCCTGACGCTGATCCAAACAGAGCTTTCGATACGCTGAAAGATCTGAGTGTTTTACATGTATCTGAGGAGACGTTTTTTCCCAAAGAAGGAGCCAGCGAGGAAGAGATAGAATTTCTGAAATTGAAGCAAAAAGTATATCAGACCAGAAAAGAGGGGAAATTGTACCGGGCCGTGATTCATTTAAGAATGATGGATGAGGGTAAGGAGCCGGCAAGTGAAGAGAAAGCATTGCAGAAAAAGGACGCGGGCAAAGGGCCGAACCGTTTTTCTCGCTTTATGAATTCTTCAAAGGTTAAAGGCGCAGGCCACTTGATGGATCAGGCGGGACAGATTGCAAAGATAACCGGCGGGGTTACCGGCGTGGCAAGTTATTTTGACGAAGGTTTTAAAAACAGCAAGACGAATTCCATAGTTGGCATGGTTTCAAGTATCATTGCTGGCGTAAATTCCATCCGGGGACTGATCAAGAAAGTAGTGGCCCTGGTAAAGGGTAGAAAAAAGCTCAAAATAAGTGAAAAGATATTTATGGTAATCGGTATTGTTACTGATTTGGCTAATACTCTGTCGAAAGCGGCTGCTCTTGCAAAAGCCATTGAGGCTTTCAATGGAAGAGGAAAGGGATTGGTGGCAAAGGTGGCGGATAAAGTGGCGACGATTTCAGGTATGGTAGGGCAGATGGGAATAATTACCGCTCAGCTGAATGGTCTGCACACTATGAGAGGGGAGATTGACAAAGCAAATGAGATTGAAGATGCACAGGCGAAAGAAGCAGAGGAAGCGATGAAGCGTTATGCGGAGGAGGGAGGAAATTTAGTCCAGCAGGATCTTCCAGCCGGCGGCAATCTTGCGCCAGGTAATGATGGTGGGGCTCCTTTGCCAAATGATGATACTGATAATAGTGATAGTAGTAATGATAATAGTGATAGTAGTAATGATAATAGTGATATTAATGCGGGCAATCACTTAGCGAATGGAGAAGAAGAGGAAGAAGAGGAAGAAGAGGAAGGAAGGGAAGAACTTCCGCCGGCCGAAAGGAAAAAAACGCTTAGAGAGAGAATACGTGCGCGGCGCTTGAAAAGAAAGGAGAAAAAAGAGGAAAAGAAGGGGAAAAAAGAGGAAGAGAAGAGGAAAACAGAGGAAAAGAAGAAGAAAAAGAAAAGGGAATCAGGCGATGAAGGCACCCTGCAGAGAAAACAATTTGTAAAAAGAGCCGCAAGCTTTGTGCAAAGAGAGAATGTCACTGATGCAGATAAGGAACCTGTGATACTGTTTCTAGGATTCCGAAGAGTCAGAAAGAAAAAGATGAGAGAAGCGCAGATAGGCGTATCAAATCTTATTTCAACCGTTTTAGGGCTTGGATCTAATGCTCTGAAAACTGCCAGCCTTTATAATGAGAAGGACGAGACTCTGAAGGATTTAAGCGGGAAAGCAGGCCTGGTTTCAAGCGTGGGATTGCTGGGAAGCAGCGTTGCAAATCATTTTATTAAAAAGCGTATGGGAGATAAAGGAGGCACAGGGAAGCAGGAAGAGACAGGAATGATAAAAAACAGGCTTTACGGGATGGTGAAAGGGATTGCCGACGACAAGAAATATGGACTGCGGGGAGCAGCCGCTGCCTTGGAGGGCGAACCTACCGCTGAAAAGAAAGCGGAAGTTGGCAATATCATGAAAAGATATGAAAAAGTTGATGAGAGTTTGAGTGGTATGGGCGTGAATTATGCCTCATTGCTCCAGGCTAATAATCGGGATGCCTTCAAGGATGCCCTAATTGCAGGAATGTAAAGGGAAAGGACGGTGAAACAGTGTTTTCGGGACAGGAGGAATATTTCCAGGAGCTGCTTGTCCTGGTAAAAGAAGAAATCAGCCTTTATACCAGGTATGCTGTGCGCCTAGGAGAAGACGGGAGAATAAGGCATGTGTACAATACCAGATTATTTCAGGAAGAACTTTCCAATGTCTTAGAGGACGCTTTTTCCCATATGGATCGGAAAGCTTATCGCAGAGAACGGAAAGCGCTGTTTGCCCGGTGGCGGGAATTTCATGACAAGGCATACCGTACGATTAAAAGCGGGGTGATGCTGCCCTTTGAGTATATGCTCCGGAAGTTGGAGCTGACGGAGTTTGAACAGTTCATGGCCTGCCTTGCCATGGCGCCGGAACTGAACCGGGAATATGAACGGCTGTACTGCTATCTCCAGGACGATCTTGCCTGGCGGTATCCCTCTCTGGATCTGTGTGTGAAGATGTATACCATGGAGGAATTGGAACAAAACGCCATGATCCATCAGGTTTTCGCAAGGAAAGAAATGCTCTGCTGTATCTTCGGCGGGAAAGGGGCCTCTCAGGAAAGCGAGCTTTCCTGGCGGCTGAAGCTTTCCAAGGACTTAATTGATTTTGTGTTTTTCTATGAATCAGATTTACTGAACCGGAAAGCAGAATATCAGCTTTACATTCCCGGCAGCGGGACAGAAGCCGGGCTGAATATTAACCAGGAGACAGCGGAGGCAATTAGCCGCCGTCTGGCAGAAAATGTGATGGGCAGCCAGCCGGCAAAAGGTGCAGTGAGCGGCCAGCCGGTAAAAGGTGCAGCCCAGCAGAAGGGAAGGCTGTTTCTGCTGCGGGGCCCCTGCGGCAGCGGAAAGAAGCTGCAGATTCGCCGGGCAGCCGGCAGCCTGGGGTTTGGCGTGCTGTTTTTCGATCTCAGGGAAGCGGCGGACAGAAGCGAGGAACAGATACGAGAAGCGGTGGGGGAAGCGGCAGTGCGTGCGGTGCTGGATCGGGCGCTTCTGGCATTCTGCCACTGGGAAGCGCTCTGGGCCGGTGAGAAGAAAAAGCGCCGGACTGCACAGGCAATCCTTCGGCGGGCTTCACTGTTTTTCCGTGATATTTTCTTGACGGTGGAAGAGGAGCCGGGCGCCGATGCGCTGGAAGGCGAGTATCCTTTCGGATATCAGACGGAAGAATTCCGGATGCGTTTTCCCACGATACAGGAGAGGAGCCGTCTGTGGCAGGAATTTCTGGCGGAAAATATGGGGAAGCAGGAAGCGTTTTTGGACGCTCAGAATCTGCAGCAGGACTTGGAGGCAGAAGATCCCCCATCTCTTCAATCTCCGTGCAATCGCAGCCGGAATCTGCAGCAGGACTCGGAGGCAGAATCTGCCGGAGAGACAGCAGCTTCTCTGTATGACAGGCTGGCGGCGCAGTTTGATTTTACGCCGGGGATTATCAGGGAAGCGGCAGAATCTGCTTGCCGGCAGGCCAGGGATCAGGCCCCGGTTTTGGCTGTCCGCTTAAATCCTGCCCCGTCTGACGCCGACATTACAAATAGGGAACGCCTGTATCCTGCCCCGCCGGATGCCGGCATTACAAATAGGGCTCAGGGGCAGGTTCCGGTATCTGCCGCTCTCTTATATCAGGCCTGTCAGCAGAAGATTTCCCACCGGCTGGGCGAGCGTGCCAGCCGGGTGAATGCGGCTTATGCCTGGGAGGATCTGGTGCTGGAGGAAGGGCCCAAAGAGCTGCTGCGCCAGGCCTGCAGCCAGGTGGCTTATCGGGGCAAAGTTTATGAGCAGTGGGGCTTTCAGGATAAGATTGCCTATGGAAGAGGGGTTTCCCTTCTGTTTGCGGGGCCTCCGGGCACGGGAAAAACGATGGCGGCTCAGGTGATTGCCAGAGAGCTGAATCTGGAATTATATAAAGTGGATCTTTCCGGCGTGCTGTCCAAATACATCGGAGAAACCCAGAAAAATCTGCGGGAAATCTTTGACGAAGTGAAAAAGAGCCGGAGTATTCTGTTTTTTGACGAAGCGGACGTGCTGTTCGGCAAGCGGGTGGACGTGTCGGACGCCAGAGACATCAGCGCCAATGCCCAGACCGCATATTTGCTGCAGAAAATGGAAGAATACGATGGGATTACCATCCTGGCCACCAATTTAATGCAGAATTTTGACGACGCATATAAACGGAGGATGAAGTATATCATCCGGTTTACTTTTCCCCAGAAAGAGCAGAGGGCCCTGCTCTGGGAGAAAGTTTTTCCGAGGCAGATGCCTCTGCAGAAGGACATAGACATTCCTTATCTGTCAGAGAATTTCGAGATTTCCGGGGCTTCTATCAAAAATATTGCGTTAAACGCCGCCTTTATCGCTGCTTCCCGGCAGGAAATTACCGGGATGGAGCATATTATGACGGCGCTGCAGCAGGAATATGAGAAATCGGGAAAAATTCTTGGAAAGGCAGAATTGAAAGAGTATTATGGATACAAGATATCAATATAGAACTGGTTTGGCCGTGGGCGTAAACATTTATGCTGCAGGGCAGAATGGAGGCAAGTAATGGAAAAAGAAGAATTGCGGGAAGGCTTAATGGGGCTGAAAACGCACCTGGAAGAAGAATATGAACTGGAAAGCGTATTTCTGGAAGAAGGGGAGGAGGCGCCGCTGGATGCTCTGGTGATAGGCCTGGAAATCAGCGAGGAGTTAAGCCTGGATCTTACCTGTAATTTTATAGATCTGCCGGATTATGGCAGCATGATGCAGTTTTACGGGCAGCTTCGCCTGGACGGGATGATGAAAGAGAGCCCGGGAACGCTGACGGAATTAGTGATTCTGCAGATGATTAACACGTTGAACAAGGTGATTTCTGTGGGTCAGCTTCTGTATATGCAGGATGATGAGGAACCGGAACACACCATTGGGATGCGGTATACAATGCTGACAGAATTGGACAGCGAAGACGAACTGGAAAAGTGTGTGGATATTATCGAGCTGATGATGGATATTTATGAACTTCTGTGCAGCGTATTGATTCTGGTTCTGGACGGAGATACCGTGCAGGAGGCGATGAGGACAGTGGAAAGGCTGATGCAGGAGCAGTAAAGGCTGCAGCATGGAAGCCAAAGCAGCCTTTGCAGAAAGTGCGTAACGATTTCGAAAAAGGAATTGAGGATTATTTGGCAAAAAAAGTATGTTTTTTATGACAATAAGGAGAATTGCAGTGAAAGAGAACAAAACGAAAAAAACAGCGGTGGAACTGGTGCTGATTGCCCTGGTAATGTTGTCTGTGATCCGTCAGTTTTTCCTGGGAAGCTATCATAACATGTTTCTGGGAATTTTAACGCTGATCTTATTTATGGTGCCCCAGCTGATTGAAAAAACAGTAGGAGTGACGATTCCGGCGGGGCTGAAAACCGTGATTCTGATTTTTATTTTTTCCGCGGAAATTTTAGGGGAAATTAATGCCTTTTACATAAAGATTCCCATTTGGGACACAATGCTCCACACCACCAATGGATTTCTGATGGCGGCCATTGGATTTGCGCTGATTGATTTATTTAACCGCAGCGAGCGGTTTTCGGTGAAAATGTCTCCGTATTTTGTGGCCTTTGTGGCGTTTTGTTTTTCCATGACGGTGGGAGTGGTGTGGGAATTCTTTGAGTTCAGTATGGACTGGTTTTTCCATACAGATATGCAGAAAGACTGGATTCTGCCAGTCATCAGCTCTGTGAAACTGGATCCTGCCGGAGCCAACAATCCGGTGACTGTGGCAGTGGAATCTGTGGTGATCAATGGAGAAGAGTGGAATCTTGGCGGGTATCTGGACATTGGAATTGTAGATACCATGAAGGATTTGATGGTGAATTTTGTGGGAGCTGTGGTCTTTTCCGCCATTGGAATTGTCTATCTGAAGCAGCGGGGCAAAGGGAGGCTGGCTTCTGCGCTGATTCCCAAGGTAAACAGTCCTGAGGATTTGCAAGGCGGGAGTTCCTATGCCAAAGGAAAGAACGGCGCAGCCGGAGGAAATGGCCCTGATACGTCTCAGGGCGGAAATTCCAAAGGTCAGAAGGAGAAGAATCATGAATAAAGCAGTGAGAAACAGCCTGTACCTTATTTTATTCTGCGGAATTATAGGCGGCGTGGCCGGCGGTGTGATATGGGCCTTTTTAAAGGTAATGTCTCTGGGCATTGGTTTTTTGTGGGAGTGGATTCCCAGCCGGTTTTCCATTCCATACTATACACTGATTGTGTGTACAGCCGGCGGAGCATTGATAGGATGTTTCCGCTGGAAATTCGGGGATTATCCGGAAGAACTGGATACTGTGATGGGCAAGGTGAAGGCTGAGAAAACGTATGATTATTCCAATATGTTAGTATTGTTGTTAAGTGCGCTGTTTCCGCTGCTTTTGGGCAGCAGCATCGGACCGGAGGCAGGTCTGACCGGAGTCATTGTAGGGCTTTGCTATTGGGTCGGAGATAATCTTTCCTTTGCAAGGCAGAATGCGAAGGAATATTCTCAGGTAGGTGCGGCAGTGACTTTGGGAGTGCTGTTCCGTTCCCCTCTCTTCGGTGTTTTTACCGTGGAGGAAGAGAACCAGGACAAAGAAATTATCAAGCTTCCGGGAACGATGAAGTTGTTTTTATACGGGTTTGCAGTTGCAGCGGGAACCGGCTGTTATATGCTGCTGTCAGGGCTGTTAGGCGCAGGGCTGTCTGCCATGCCTTCCTTTCCGGAAATGCAGCCGGATTGTTTTGACTATTTGATGCTGGTTGTATATATACTGTTGGGCTGTGTGCTGGCCGGATTTTATTTTGTCACTCATGCGGCCGCAGCAAAGACAGCGGGGAAACTTCCCGTTATTGTAAAAGAGACAGCGGGAGGCCTGTGTCTTGGAATTATGGGTATGACAGCGCCGATCCTGATGTTTTCAGGGGAGGAGGCAATGGGAGAGCTAATGAAGGATTACAGCAGTTATCTGCCGCTGGCTCTTTTAGCAATTGCTTTCTTAAAGGTGCTTCTTACTAATATATGTATTCAGTCGGGATTGAAAGGAGGGCATTTTTTCCCGATTATTTTTGCGGGAGTATGTCTTGGATATGCTGCTGCAATGCTGGTATTTCCGGATGCCGGCAGCCATGGGGTCTTTGCGGCAGCCACAGTGACGGCTGCGCTTTTGGGTGCAATTATGAAGAAGCCCCTGGCGGTGACGGCGCTGCTGTTTTTATGTTTTCCGGTTAAGCTGTTTCTGTGGATTTTCCTTGCAGCGGCAGCTGGAAATATGGCTTCGTCCCTGGCCGTGTCCGCAAATAAAAAAAAGAAAGAAAAGAAATAAAAATCAGGAGGATTTCAGTAATGAAAATTTTTACAATTATTCTTGGAGTGATTATGGCGATCTGCGGGGTTTCCTGCATCTGTACCCCTGTTATGACCTTTTTGGAGGCAGGGTATTTTCTGGTAATTTTGCTGCTGGTTTATGGAATCGGAGCAATTGTGAGAGGAGTTATGGAGAAAGAATACGGGATGCCTTTCTTTTTTGGCATCTTAAGCGTCATCCTTGGCATTGTGATTATGGTAGTGCCGGGACTGAAATTGATGACAGACGGTATGCTGATTTATCTTATGGCGGCATGGTTCCTGCTGCAGGGAGTTGTGGGGATCCTTGTGTCTCTGAAACAGAAAAAACTTGCAGATAATAAAGGTTGGATTTGGACAATGGTTCTTGGCGTTCTCGGTGTGCTGCTGGGATTGTATTCCCTGGTGCATCCAATGCTTTTGGCATTTACCTTCGGAATTCTGGTAGGAATTTATTTTATAGAAAGCGGCATCAGTATGATTGTCTTGGCAGTGTCCGTGCAGCCGGAGGAATAGGTAAAGATTGATGAAGACATGGAAACGGTGTTACAAAATCCTGAAGCGGACGGGTACGCTGCAGATTTTTATGAGTTTTTTGCTGTTTCTTTGCGGGGCGTCCGTTGTGCTGGTTTTGGCAGAGCCGGACATCCATACCTTTGGGGATGGCCTGTGGTATTGTTTTGTAGCGGCTACCACCATTGGCTTCGGCGATATCTGTGCAGTGACAGGGATTGGACGGGCGGTCACTGTGCTTGTGGGTCTCTATGGAATTTTGATGACGGCTATGGTTCCGGGAGTTGTGGTAAGTTACTATATGGAATATTTAAAAATCCGGGAAAAGGAGACTATCTCTGTGTTCCTGGAAAAGCTGGAACGGCTGCCGGAACTGTCCAAAGAAGAGTTGGAGCAGCTATCCCAGCGAATTCGGGAATTTGAACGCAGATGAAATGTTATTTTGTAACAACGATAGTTTTTTTGACGGAAAAGCAGCCTTTTACTTTGGCGGTAATGGTTGCTTTTCCGGCTTTTTTTGCGGTGATTTTTCCGTTGGAATTCACATGCAGCACGGAGGGCTTTGAGGATTTCCAGGCAATGCCTTTGAGAATGCGTCCTTTGGTGGTATTAACGCCGCCCATAATTCCGGGGTAATTGATGTCACAGGAAACCGTCAGCTGTTTTGTCTTTTTCACATTTAGCTTTGAGGGGGCCTTGAGTGACGGATTGGAAAGGTTCCTTTTTTGAACTTCAATGGTCTGGACTTTCTTGCCCTTTAATTTGGACTGGGTCTGTGAGCCGGCGTTGCTGGAGCTGAACTCTGCGGAAATGCCGTACCATCCTCCGGCGCTTCTGCGGAAAGAGCCCAGGCCGATAAACTGGTAAGCCGGATTGATTAAACTTTTATAATGGCCGGTTACGGCATTGGCGTTCTGGTTTACCCAGTCATTTTTTTCCTCATACCATTGCTCAATGCCAGCCATCAGGCCGGAGTAATTCCAGGCCAGGTTTTCTGCCCAGCTCTGCTCCCCGTTGTAGCGGATGCTGAAGCAGCTCTGACCGTTGGGCCTTGTATGGCTTTCGTTTACCGTGGATTCTGCTGCCCGAAGCAGGGCCACCAGTTCCAGATTGGAGGACCACTTCATTGGCCTGTAATCGGAACTGGTCAGTTTTCTTCCGTTACTGGGATTGGGATAGCCTTTTTCGCAGGCTTCTTTGCGGATTTCGTTGATCCGTTTTAAAATTTTGGACTTTTCTACCCGCTCAAAGGAGCCGGACACTCCGGCAAGAATGTTGCCGCTGCCCGCTTTGGATGTATCAGAGGGGCGTGTAGAGGCCGCCTGGACGGCGCCTGTTGTCTGAGACAATGACAGGGTAAGTAACAGTAAAAAAGTAATGATTTTTGTTGGAATGTTTAATTTTTTCATAGGTTCTCCTTTTGGTGGCATTCGTGTGACAAGGGACAAAGTTATATTTCGGTGCACAGATGGTTCGGAAATTCTGTTGGCCTCCGAATATAAAATGTCTCTGTATCTATATTATCACGGCAATGTGATGCAGTCAAATTGTAAGTTTATACAGTAAGGCATTTCCAGGAAAAACTTGAAAAATCGTTTTCATTATGATAGAATATGCCCTGAAAAGGAAATAATAACAGAATAATACAGAACCCGAAAAAGACTGCAATGACGCAATTGACTCTTTTTTTTTGCCAAAAATCAGACAGAAAGGGCGGTAATGAAATGAAAGCATTTCTAATACTGGAAGATGGAACCGTGTTTGAGGGCATTGGAATCGGCGCTGACAAAGAAGTAATCAGTGAGATTGTCTTTAACACTTCCATGACCGGTTATCTTGAGGTTTTAACAGATCCATCTTATGCGGGACAGGCCGTAGTCATGACGTATCCATTGATCGGAAATTATGGAATTACGCCGGATATGGAATCTGTGAGGCCCTGGGTGACAGGATATATTGTAAGGGAGCTGTCCAGAATGCCCAGCAATTTCCGCAGTGAAGGGACGATACAGGATTTTCTTATCAAGCATGAGATTCCGGGAATTGCCGGAATTGACACCAGGGCCCTGACCAAGATTCTTCGGGAAAAGGGAACCATGAACGGCATGATTACCGCAAGAGAGGATTTCAGACTGGAGGAGATTCTTCCCAAATTGAAAGAATATGCCACTGGAAATGTGGTGGAACAAGTAAGCTGTAAAGAGCGTTACATCCTGAAAGGCAAAGGAAAAAGGGTAGCGTTGCTGGATTTAGGAGCTAAGCAGAATATTGCGAAATCGCTGCAAAACAGAGGATGCAGCGTTACTGTTTATCCGGCGGATACGGCTGCAGAGGAAATCCTGGCAGAAAAGCCCGACGGGATTATGCTCAGCAACGGACCGGGAGACCCTAAGGAATGCATGAAGGTGATTCAGGAGATTAAGAAACTCTATGATTCCGATACGCCGATTTTTGCCATCTGCCTGGGGCATCAGCTTATGGCTCTGGCAAATGGGGCGGATACCCATAAGATGAAGTACGGCCACAGGGGCGGCAACCATCCGGTGAAGGATTTGGAAACAGGCCGGGTGTATATTTCCTCCCAGAATCACGGCTATGTGGTGGACACAGATAATCTTGATTCGTCTGTGGCGGTTCCGGCTTTTGTTAATGTCAATGACGGCACCAACGAAGGACTGCGCTATACAGGCAAAAATATTTTTACCGTCCAATTTCATCCGGAGGCGAGCCCGGGACCTCAGGACAGCAGTTATCTTTTTGACAGATTTATTAATATGATGGGAGGGAACCAGTAATGCCGAAGAATCCGAATATCAAAAAAGTATTAGTGATTGGTTCCGGCCCTATTGTCATCGGGCAGGCGGCGGAATTTGATTATGCAGGAACCCAGGCATGCCGTTCTTTAAAAGAAGAAGGCGTGGAAGTTGTTCTGGTGAATTCCAATCCTGCAACCATTATGACGGATAAGGAAATTGCAGATGAGGTATATATTGAGCCTTTAACAGCAAAGGTGTTGGAACAGATTATTTTAAAGGAAAAGCCGGACAGCGTATTGCCCACCCTGGGCGGACAGGCCGGGCTGAATCTGGGCATGGAGCTGGCAGAATCCGGTTTTTTGGAACAACATGGAGTGAAGCTGATTGGAACCACCGCAGAAACCATTTTCAAGGCGGAAGACCGTCAGGCATTTAAAGATACCATGGAAAAAATCGGGGAGCCCTGCGCTCCTTCCAAGGTGGTTCACAATCTGAAAGACGGTATCGCATTTACCAATACCATTGGTTATCCGGTGGTCTTGCGTCCGGCCTATACCCTGGGCGGAAGCGGCGGCGGAATTGCCCATAATGAGACAGAGCTGACGGAGATTCTCACCAACGGACTGAGGCTCAGCCGGGTAGGGGAAGTTCTGGTGGAACGGTGCATTGCAGGCTGGAAAGAAATTGAATACGAAGTGATGCGCGATGCGGCGGGTAACTGCATTACAGTCTGCAATATGGAGAATATTGATCCTGTGGGCGTCCACACCGGAGACAGCATTGTGGTGGCGCCTTCCCAGACATTGGGGGATAAGGAATACCAGATGCTTCGCACATCTGCTCTGAATATTATTTCAGAGCTGAATATCACCGGCGGCTGCAATGTTCAGTATGCGCTGCATCCCGCCAGTTTTGAGTACTGCGTCATTGAGGTGAATCCCCGTGTCAGCCGTTCCTCGGCGCTGGCAAGCAAGGCAACGGGATATCCCATTGCTAAAGTGGCGGCTAAAATTGCCCTGGGATACACGCTGGATGAAATTAAAAATGCCATTACAGGAAAAACTTACGCCAGCTTTGAGCCCATGTTGGACTATTGCGTGGTAAAAATTCCAAGACTGCCCTTTGACAAATTTATTACGGCAAAGCGTTCCCTGACTACTCAGATGAAAGCCACAGGAGAAGTAATGAGCATTTGCACCAACTTTGAAGGGGCGCTGATGAAAGCCATCCGGTCTTTAGAGCAGCATGTGGACAGCATGAGAAGTTATGATTTTACGGGGCTTTCCGTAGAAGAATTGAAAAGAAAACTGGAAAAAGTAGACGACAGAAGAATCTGGGTGATTGCGGAAGCGCTGCGCAGGGGAATTTCCTATCAGGAAATTCATGAGATTACCCAAATTGACCTGTGGTTTATAGATAAAATAGCTGTTTTAACAGAAATGGAAACCCGTTTGGAACAGGAAGCGCTGACGCCGGAGCTGTTAAAAGAAGCGAAACGCATAGAATTTCCGGATTCCGTGATTGCGGCATTGACTGGCAGAACGGAAATGGAGATCCGGGATATGCGGTATGCCTATGGAATTACGGCGGCATTTAAAATGGTGGATACTTGTGCGGCGGAATTTGCAGCGGAAACTCCTTACTATTATTCTTGCTTCGGAAGTGAAAATGAAGCGGGCGCTGACGCCGGATATCGGGATGGCAAAGAACGGCGCAAAAAAGTTCTGGCGCTGGGCTCCGGCCCCATTCGGATCGGACAGGGAATTGAATTTGATTACTGCTGCGTCCACTGTACCTGGGCTTTTGCCAGGGAAGGCTATGAGACAATTATCATAAACAACAATCCGGAGACAGTATCCACCGATTTTGATATTGCGGACAAATTATATTTTGAACCTCTGACGCCGGAGGATGTGGAAAATATTGTGCGCCTGGAACAGCCGGACGGGGCAGTGGTTCAGTTCGGAGGCCAGACGGCCATCAAGCTGACGGAAAGCCTGATGAAAATGGGCGTTCCCATTCTGGGAACCAAAGCAGAGGATGTAGATGCGGCAGAAGATCGGGAATTGTTTGACAAGATTTTAGAGAAGACTCAGATTCCCAGAGCGGCAGGCGGAACCGTATTTACCGCAGAAGAGGCGAAGGAAGTGGCAAATCGCCTGGGCTATCCGGTGCTGGTGCGTCCCTCTTATGTGCTGGGCGGCCAGGGGATGCAGATTGCGTACACGGATCAGGAAATCGAAGAATTTATGGAGATTATCAACCGGATTGCACAGGATCATCCTATTCTGGTGGATAAATATCTGCAGGGAAAGGAAATTGAGGTGGACGCTGTCTGTGACGGCGCGGATATTTTGATTCCGGGCATTATGGAGCATATCGAGCGCACCGGAGTTCATTCCGGCGACAGCATTTCCGTTTATCCTGCGCCCACTATCAGTCCTGAGGTAAAAGAGAAAATCGTGGAATACACCAGGCGGCTGGCAAAGGCTCTGCATGTGGTAGGGCTTATCAATATTCAATTTATCGCCATGGAGGGAGAAGTGTATGTTATTGAAGTGAATCCCCGTTCCTCCCGGACGGTTCCTTATATCAGCAAGGTAACAGGCATCCCTATTGTGGATTTGGCGGCTCGGGTGATGATCGGCAATACGCTGAAAGGTATGGGCTATCCCACAGGGCTTGCGCCGGAGTCGGAATATGTGGCGATTAAAATGCCGGTATTTTCCTTTGAGAAACTCCGGGGAGCGGAAATCAGCCTTGGGCCGGAGATGAAATCCACCGGAGAGTGCCTGGGAATTGCGAGAACCTTTGATGAGGCGCTGTACAAGGCGTTTCTGGGGGCAGGCGTACAGCTGCCCAAACACAGGCAGATGATTATGACCGTAAAAGATGCGGATAAACCGGAGGCGGTAGAGGTTGCCAGACGGTTTGAAGCGCTGGACTATAAAATTTACGCCACCAGAAGCACGGCAAAATATCTGCAGGCCCGGGGGATTAATGCAAGGCGCATCAATAAGATTTCCCAGGAATCTCCCAATGTTATGGATTTGATTCTGGGGCATAAAATAGATGTGGTAATTGACACCCCCACCCAGGGCAGGGATAAGAGCCGGGACGGATTTTTAATCCGCCGCAATGCCATAGAGACAGGGGTGTACTGTATCACGGCTATGGATACGGCCAATGCCCTAGCGGAGAGTCTGGAGCATGCCACAGCCAGTGAGAAACTGGATTTGATTGATATTGCGAAGGTGAAGAATATTTGATTTATTCTAAGGAACTGCCGCAAAATAACATACCCATCCTGCTTGTCCTTTTCTTCGATAGCACAATGCAAAAATCGTTTACATAGCCCGCTATGCGCGCGATTTTTGCATTGCACTTTCAAAGAAAAATCCTACGCAATATGGGCATGTTATTTTGCGGCAGTTCCTAAGCGCCGAAATGATGCTTAGTATAACAATATGCACACAGCCGCACAAAGGAAAATTGCCGCTTTGCGGCGTGCGGCTGGCGCAACTGCACGGCAAATCTTTTTGCCGTGCAGTATATCTCAAAGGAGACTTTATGCAATATACATGGAATGATATAGAACAACACATTGCTGTCTGTACCCAATGTCCCTTAAGCCAGACCAGATGCCGGCCTGTGATGGGACGCGGGAGCCGTCAGGCAGCGCTTATGCTGGTTGCAGAAGCGCCCGGAGGAGAGGAGGACCGTCAGGGGATTCCCTTTGTAGGGCGCTCCGGAGAGCTGTTAGACCGCCTTTTAAAAGACTGCGGGCTTACCAGAGAAGAAATATATATTACGAATATCTTAAAATGCCATCCTCCCGGCAACCGGGATCCGAAAGAAGAGGAGAAGGCAGCGTGTTTTCCTTATTTGAAATATGAAACCTTTCTTCTAAAGCCAAGAATTATCGTCTGCCTGGGCCGTGTGGCGGCGCAGCGTCTTATTTCGCCGGATTTTAAGATTACCAGGCAGCACGGCGCCTGGACATACCGGAAAAACTGTGCGCTGACTGCCACATACCATCCTTCGGCAATTCTGCGGGATCCATCCAAATATGAGATTGTGAAGGAGGATTTTTGCCAGATTGTAAAAAAGCTCGCTTATGAATTTTGTGAAAAATGATTTGAGAGAAGCAAGGGACAGCGAGGATATAGAAAAAAAAACAGCAAAATTGACAGGGTATTGGAACATATTCAGCAGTACTTAGAGAATGAACAAGAGCGGAACTTGCCGCCGCTTTACTCCGGCGGTTAAAT
The DNA here is from genome assembly GCA_021769425.1 of Eubacterium sp. Lineage (GTDB taxonomy): Bacteria > Bacillota > Clostridia > Lachnospirales > Lachnospiraceae > Petralouisia. The sequence continues at coordinate 4,001 of JAETSX010000007.1, read as the reverse complement.
ATCACAGCATTTTACAGATTTGTTCTGTGTAATCTGCTGCGATATTTGGATGAAACAAACGGCGAGTATTGGAAGTTCCGGTAAATTTTCGGGAACACATACTTACGTATTAATTATGTATTCTAAATTGGTTTTGCGCATTCAGAAAATAATGCCCATGCGTATTTAAAGCCGAGTCTGAATAAAAGTTCGTCTTTTCTGGAACAGTAATATCGGAGATATTCTTCCAGCCTTCGGTATTCTTTAACGTCCAGAATGTCTAACAGAAAGTCGATATCAAAGTCAAGATTGCAAAGTGTCTCATTATATTCCCATGTAGCAGTGAAATTTTCGTAAATTTCGTGAAGTTTGCTGTCGGTTTCATCCATTTGTAATTCCATGGGTGGATTTTTTGGTAAATGCTGCCTTTTATTCATAATATCTTTCGTCCTTTCTCATAATAATCATATTATAATACGACGGCAGTATGCCGTCAATATACCGTCAATATTTTTTTGCTGTCATTATGACGGTATAATATTGAAAAAAGTGTGGATGTGACGATTGATGAAAGATAATATGTTAAAATTTACTCTTCGCATAGATGCGGAATTATTAGCAAAATTTCGGTATATAGCTGAATATAATGCTCGTTCGGCAAATAGAGAATTGGAAATTATAATCAGAAAGTATATTGAACAGTTTGAAAAGCGAAATGGTAAAATTGAATAATATCTTATTTTTGATTTTTTTCATAAGATAATTTTTGAAGTAAAATTGAAAAGTATCGAATTTAAGGATGCTGTGGTATTTTCGGAAAGCGTAGGAAATCAACAAAGAGTGTTTCATAGGATTAAACATCATGGATATCAGACAATTTTATAATGGAAGTTATACCCTCCCTGCTGCATAAACTAAGGAACCGTTAAGAAAAATCTTGTAAATCGTGCGCAGGATTTACAAGATTTTTCTTAGCGGCTCCTGATTCATTCAGTAAAACGGCTTAATGTGCTGTTATGGTATTTTTCGGAATAAGTCACATCTTCTCCGAACCATTCCGGCGGAAGAAAATGATTTGCTTCTTCTTCTGTTGCAAATTCCACTTCTGCAAGAATCAGTGGAGCCAGTTTGTCTTCAAAAACATCCAATTCAGCAGTGTGTTGGGAGGACAGCGGAATCAGATATCTTTTTTTGGAAATCAGAATGCCGTCTATTTTAGAGCGAAGGTGAAAATAGGCTTCTCTGGTAAGAGGAAGGTTGTACTCTCCCCGCACCATCAGCCCCTTAGATTTGTAAGTAAGGTAATACTCTTCATCCTGCCTGCGGATGCGGACCACAGGGTCGGTACAGAGATAACCCTGTTCAATTTGATGATAAGGATAAAAATCCAGATTGTCCGGCAGTGATTGGAGTAAAAATTTGCGTTCAATTTCCATAGAAAAATCCCCCTGAATTGGTCTGTATTACTCTGGCGGTGAGATGGGCGGATCTTGGGCGCAGAGTAATAAATCAGTGATATACGGCAGGTTCCTGTGTTATTGATTGTAGCATTCTCAGTATTTAATGTCAATGCAGGGGAAAACAAATAAATCCCCCGGCTTTGAAGAATTCCAAAACCGGGGAATTTCTATCTGGGCAGAATGGTACAGTAATGGTTACTGCTGTCCGCCGGACATCTGCTGTTCCTGTTTCATAATCATCTTCTTAACCATTTCTCCGCCGATAGAACCAGCCTGAGCAGAAGTTAAGTCACCGTTGTAACCTTCCTTCAAAGGTACGCCGATTTCAGATGCAACCTCCTGTTTGAAACGGTTCATTGCCTCTTTTGCCTGAGGCACTGCCATTTTACTTGTGTTAGAACCAGAATTGCTGTTAGCCATTTCGATTCACCTCCAAATATTTTTCTTATTGTTTTCTTTCTGGCAAGAACATCATTCCGAAATGGCTCATTCCAGGGAATGATGTCCGCCTCGAAACGTTGTTGCTTACCATGGTGTTATTATCTGCAATGGAAATAAAAATATAATGGAAATTATTATGTTTTTTGGCTGAAATTGGAAAGGGGTTTATAAACTGTCTTGTTATTGAAAATGCCATCGTTAGTTTTGTTTGTCTTCCACAGGAAGAGTTTTTAGATAAAAACATGGTATGGATATTTTCAGGTATCAAAGAGAAGGCAATTAAACTGCTGTCGGAGCGATTTTTACATTTTTTTCATTTTTAAAAACTCCCCGGGCGTCATATGGAACTTCTTTTTAAATGCCCGGTGAAAGTAGGAAAGGTTATGGAATCCCACCGAAAGAGAAACCTCCAGAATGGAAGCGTTGTCTTCTTCTAACAGTTCCACCGCCTTTTCCAGCCGCAGATTGTTCAGGTATTCCATGCAGGTCATGTTCATGTGTTTTTTAAAAAAGCGCATGAAATGATACTCGCTGAAATAGCAGAGGCCGGCTAAGTCCGCAACGGTGAGAGCATCCATATAATGCATTTCCATATAATCCAGGACAGTTTTTAATTTTTCAGAATAAAGAACCGCGGAATGATCCGGGGCAGGCGCAGTTTCCTGATATTGCAGCAACAGAAAAATAACCTGGAGAAACAGGGATTTTAACGCCAGTTCATACCCTGGAATATCGCCGTTGTACAGAGAGCTGATTTGGGCAAATAGTTTCCGCAGGGAAAAATAAATGGGATGATCCGGCTTTACCACCCAGGGCAGGATAATTTCATGGTGGGTTAAGGGCAGCAGATATCTGGTGGAACAGATATCGGTGGAATTGCCGCCCAGAAAATTCATATGGAAAACATAGGTTTCGGAGAGCAATGATTCTGCCGGCCGAATGGAAGCGGAATGCAGCATCAGCGGCGGAACAAAAATCAAATCCTCCGGTTCCACGGAGTATTCTGCAAGCTCAATCTGGTAAGTGCCCTGCCCTTCCAGAATCAGGGTAAATTCAGCCTCCTCATGCCAGTGATTGGTCAATACGGGATATTGGGGAGACAGGGCGGTGATGTACTTTTGGATCGGGAAAAAGGCTTCGCCGTGCCTGGCGTCTTCTTTTTGTTCTAAAATCAGGGAATGTAATTTTTTCATAATAAACCCCCATCATGCTCAGCCTGCCGTTCAACGGGCCGCATGGCCATCCTACTATGGAAGTCAGAGACTTTCATAGTAAACCCTCATCATGCTCAGCCTAACGTCTGGCGGGCCGCATGGCCATCCTACTATGGAAATCAGAGACTTTCATAGTAATCTACCATTGTTTTTACTGTATTGCCTCATGCAGTTCTGTTTTACGCTTAGGCTTTTTCTGGCGGAATGTATTCTATCAGTTCGTCCAGACTGCATTCCAGCACATAACATAACCGTTTCAGAATATCAATATCCAGACGTTGTATTTTCCCATCCCTGTAATTCCTTAGTTGTGTTCTCTGCATTTCCGTACGGAAAGACAGTTGATTCAGAGAAATGTTTTTTTCTTCCAATATTTCAGCTAAATGAATTTTTATATCGCCGTAACCATCCGAACTTGCCGGAAGCTGGCGTAAGGGGTTTTCCTTTTTAGGCAATTTCCGCACCTCCTCTGTCTATTATATTTTATTCAGAATATTGTTGTAAGATTGAGTAATATATGGTTTATTTATAATAGGTATAGATATATAACCATTATATTTCGTATCATGAAGAATTTTCCGGTGAACGGAAAAATGGTAAATAAATCTGAAGACTGCAAATCACCCACAGGATGAAAGCATATAAATCCACAATAAACAAAGGGGAAAACGTATCTCAGGCTGCTCTGAGGGAAAACTGCGCCGCAGATTATGTTACAAGGGAACTGGGTAAAAAAGTGGGGATTTGAAGCAGGGAGCAGTGTGCGTGTAGAGCGCTTCCCAAATAAGCTGCTCAAACTTCCCACATCCCAAAGCGGGTAAAAACCTTTAATTTTCTGACTTTGAATGCCAAAATATTTATTCCTTGACAACAAAAAGCACCTGGTCTTTGGTATAATAAGATTAGC
>JAETSX010000196.1 GCA_021769425.1 Eubacterium sp. | reverse complement strand
ATTCATATCTTCCATTTCACGGATATCGTTGGTTGACAGCCAACCATTCTGTCTGCCGATGGCGTAACCATTCATTCGGCTCTGATAATCTCCACGGAGCAGACCGTCCACATTCAACTTTATAAAAAACTCTTTCTTCTCTTCCGGCAGAAAAAGGGATTTTTTAAGTGCCTGTTCCCATCGGATTACCCACGGGTCAAGTGTGTATTTCACAAACTCCATGGACTGCTGCTCAATATTAGAAAAACTGCTCTTTTCCAAATCACCGACCATATGTGGCGGTATCCGAAACAGCCTTGCGATTTCGTTAATCTGAAACTTTCTTGTTTCCAGGAACTGCGCCTCCTCCGGTGGTATACCTATCTGCTGATATTTCATCCCTTCCTCAAGTACGGCAATCTTGTGGGCATTGGTCGTTCCACGATACACTGCATTCCAAGAATCCCTTACCTTTGCCGGGTCTTTCAACACACCCGGATGCTCCAACACACCACCGGGATTTGCACCATTGGCAAAAAAACTGGCACCGTATTCCTCACAGGCCATTGTCATACCGACAGCATTCCTTGCCATTGCAATAGGCGAGTAACCGATAAGACCATCAAATCCAAGTCCGGGAATATGAAGCACATCCTCCTGCCTTAAGGTGATATCTCCCATCTTTTTCATGTTGGGATTCTCATCTGTATAACGGGAATACACATAATACAGCACTCCATTACTGTCCCTCTCCACACTCATTTTGTTGGGAAGCAGCGGATACAGAGAAAGCACCTCGCCTTTCCCGTTTCGTATGATCTGTGCATATGCATTTCCCCAAATTAAAAGATGACTCATCAGCGTTTCCCTGAACACAAATGAAGTCATCTCTGGGTTTGGCTCATCATGAAGCAGTGTATAAAGCGGATGGTCACAGACCATTTCCTTCCCACCGTCTTTGTATCGATATACATGAATTGGAAGCGATGCGATTGCTTCTGACAAAATCCTCACACATGCATAAACTGCAGTAGTCTGCATAGCAGTTATTTCATTGACACTCTTTCCGCTGGTGCTTCGTCCGAAATTGAATGTATACTCACCATTGCTATAATTCCGTACAGGCTTATCCCTCGCCTGACCGAAACCAAACAAACTTTTTATTCCCATCTGCTATCCCTCCAATGCCTGATTGATTGCTTCCCTTATGAGAAGGAAGCCTAATATGCTGACCAAAATCATGTCATCCTCCTAAAACACCAGAATTCCTCTGGCATCATACACACTGCCATCACTTCCCTGATTACGGATTGCACGGTCAAGTGCCATGACGGTTGCTACTGCAGCATCAATTTTCTCTGTAGATTTTTCTTTATCCATTTTGATGTTTCCGGCAGGGTCTTGTCTGACATACACGTTGTCCATCATCCAACGGAGAACCTTATGCCCACCGTGGGCAATTCGCTCCTCAAGCGTCAGCTTCATAAGTTCCTTTGTTGGCGGACTCATATCCTTGTACCCCTGCCCGAAAGGAACAACGGTAAATCCCATACCTTCCAAATCCTGTACCATTTGTGTTGCACCCCAACGGTCAAAAGCAATTTCTTTTATATGGTATTTCGTTCCAAGTTCCTCTATAAATTTCTCTATAAAACCATAATGAATGACATTTCTGTTAATAACTTCATGAGCTGTCACAGATTCAGCCTCACCCGCCGTCACAGATTTGCTCATTTTCCTGTCACGCTTCCAATTGCATATACAACTGTTTATTTCCATATTTATGGC
>JAETSX010000195.1 GCA_021769425.1 Eubacterium sp. | reverse complement strand
AAGTCTGCCCATTTTTAGGCTGTTTTGTGGCAGAGTGGGGTATTGGAAGAGGTTGTAACGGTAACTACGGCAAATTTTATGCCTGCTCATACCGCCGTGAATAATTCAGGATTAGCAATAACGATACGAGTTTTGCGTATTTGACCATCTCATAATAACACTTGGCAAATTGTGGCCATCTCATCCTCCTACTACCTATACTCTAACTAGCTAGGCAGCGGAGGGGGAAGCCGTACCAACGAGGACTGTTGCTTGACAGATAGACGTCACTATCGTTGAGGCCCAAGTTGTAAGCACCGTTAGTATTAGAGAAGGACATAGATGACCAATTGTAGCCGTACTGCCCGGAGCTCCCCAACTTGCGATAGTAGATATAGATATACCCGCTGCGCACAAATCCTATCCTGTGTTGCTCATAACGTAGCAGATTCACGTTTTGCGTATTTCTTATCTCCCAAATAACACTTTATAAATCTGGTAATAAATTTATCTATCACAAATAGAGCCATCTTCATGAATTGGCTCTTAACCCTAAATCATATTCCTTTATGTCTTTATATGCCTATGTGCAAAGCCTATTTTGCATAAAGAAAATCCACATTTCCCCTAAAACAATTCTATCCCTAGATATGCCTCGTCACGTTCATCTTGCGTAATGCCGAGATAGCGTTTTGTAATTTCATAGCTACTATGGTTATAGATGTCTACAATTACTGCTAACGATATCTGCCCGCTCTTTACCGCATGATAGCCAAAAGTCTTCCTCAATGAATGGCAGGCAATTTTCCCACTGATTCTCAGTTCCACCACTGCAGCATGGATAATCCGCCATGCCTGTACTCGGCTGATAGCTTTCAGTTCTTTGCGGTTATTAGCAAAGATGTACTCACCTTTGCGTTTCAAATAGCACTGCCGGAGCGCACCGAGCGTCTGTTGGTTCAAGGCGATAGTATGGCCTTTACCAGTTTTCTTCTCCGTAACAGTAATATGGGTGTAAAACTCCTGTTTTTCCTCATCATACACATCCGACCACTTAAGGCGGAGCAGGTCAGAAATCCGCAGTACGGTATATGTTCCCATGATAATTAAGGTGTAATTCCTGATCTGCCCTTTCTGCAAAAAATAATCCGCTAACTTCTTTAACTGTTTCTTGCTTCTGATTGGTTCTGTAGCTGCCATAATGTAATAAGCCCCCTTGTCGTAAGATACGGCTGATTATAGCGTATCGCCACGCAAGGAGGCTGATGTAACACTTTGTCTATATTGATACAATTTTAACACTAAAGCTGCCTATGTTCAAGTGGTAGGTTATATTAAGATAGTGTAACTTTACTTTCGGGTTTGATTGGTCAGAGTTTACCACAAATGTTTTTCTCAAATAGAAATGACTGCTTGTTTTTCTTAGCTGTACTATATTTCTTTTCCCTGCACAAACAGCTCCTTTTTGCGCAGACTTCCACCTGTGCTTCTGAATCTGTTTTACAATCCTCTGATCTGAGCCTGAAAATACACTCTCTTTTTATTCTGCAGCGACATGCTGTGACTTATACGTTCCAGATATTTTCCCAGTTCTCCATCCATTATAATAATACGCCCTCAGTTCGGCCATTTTTGCCGCTCCCTGACGACTCCACCCCATTGGTCTCGAACTCATCCTTGCAGACAGGATGTGACTCACGTGGCTTTCCGCACTGCTCCCCAGTACCCCGTTTTTATGCTTCAGCCGCAGCTTCGCCCCTGTCCAGTTGGAAAGAATATATTCCGCCGCTTCCTCCACTTTTGCACGCTTCCTCCATTTGGCCATCCCTTTTTTCTGTTTTTCCACCAGTTCTCTGAAATCATTCTTTGTCTGATTCCGGATTGTTTTGCGGAACTCCTCCAGCACGGGTATCCGCTCTTTCCTGTTCAGATGCGGCGCCAGCTTTATCAGGCATTTCTCCAGATGAAACCCGTCCAGCACATAAGTGACGCCTTTGAGACGCTTTGTTCCCGTTTTGATCCAGCTTCCTCCATCTGCATTCAGATAGATCTTTTTCACCTGATCCAGATCATAATTCCTTTCCAGACACTGGTAAATATCATCCCAGAACTTTAAGTTTGCCTCTTTGCCGTTCACCCCACAGAAATAATGGCAGTTTGTCAGCGCTCTGCGCTTGCCATGAAATGTTTCTTCCTCTTTCCCTTCATAAACACAGACCATTTTTGTGATCAGACCATTATTTTTCACTCCGTTTTCTGCTTTCGTAAGATCACCTTTCTTTTCGCGGAACTGTAAAGCCACATGATCTTCATCTGCATCCATATACAGATAGTCCACCACCTTTTTCTGTTCTGGGATTGTGTTCTCTGGCGGAAACTGCAGCGCATGAATCTTATTTTTGACCGTCTGACGGCTTACCTGTGTAGTCATACTCATCTGTTGCCCACCTCGTTCATAGGAAGTCTGCACCGCTTCTTCCAGCATCCGAGCAGACGCATCTTCTATCAGGCGCTGGTTTGGCTCCAGCCCCAGGATACGGTCGAGCAGGTAAGAATACTCCTTTGTCTGTTTATTTAGGAACAGCGTTTTTTTGAAGGTAACATCTCCAAGAGAGGTAGTCAGTGTTTTCCAGTGGTGTGCTTCTATGCTCCATGACTTCCGGCGAAAGGAGCTCTCACACAGCATTTGATCCATCGCTTCCAGGGACTCCCGGATCATTTCTGTTCCGAGTTTGCATAATACGTTAGTGACGCCATAAACATACTCTGCGAAATTTTTTGGATTTTTAAGAAAATCATCTTCTAATTTTTCAAAAATTTTAATGCAACGTTCTTCAAAAAAGATTATACTGTTGACCATAGGGAACTCCTTTCTTTTGTGCGGGTGTTTGTTTAGGCACTTATACTCTACCACAAAAAAGAGTTCCCTTCTTAAATTTTCCGAAAAAAATTTTACACTATCAAA
>JAETSX010000074.1 GCA_021769425.1 Eubacterium sp. | reverse complement strand
GTCTTCCGGAAATCAAGACCGGAGTAGACAGAAGCAGTTGCCTGAAGATAGGTACATTTCTGGTTGTAAGAAAAATCATGGAAGAATACAATCTTCCCCATATGGTTACAAAGCATCTTGGAGCCAAGGACGCAGGTTTATTTCTGGACCTGGCGACATACTCCATTATTACAGAAGGAAATGCGGCACAGCATTATCCTGTGTATGCTTATAATCATCCTCTCTTTACAGAGAAGATGCACATATATAGCGATGCTAAAATATCAGATTTCCTTGCCGCAGTATCCGATGATGCAAGGATAGGGTTTCTAAATGAATGGAACGAAAAAAGGGATCATAGAGAAAAGATATATATATCTTATGACTCTACCAATAAGAATTGTCAGGCTGGCGATATTGAGATGGTGGAGTATGGACATCCGAAGGATGATAAAGGTCTTCCGGTGTTCAATTATTCAATCGCATATGACACTGAAAATAAAGAACCGCTCTTTTACGAGCAGTATCCCGGAAGTGTTGTAGATATATCACAGCTGCAGTTCATGCTTGAAAAGGCGATGGGCTATGGGTATAAGAAGGTTGGATTTATCCTCGACAGAGGATATTTCAGCAAAGAAAATATCCAGTACATGGACCAATGCGGTTATGATTTTGTCATCATGGTCAAAGGAATGTCTTCCTTTGTAAGTGAATTGATCCTTGAAAATAGAGGGAAGTTTGAAAATGTCAGAGAGTATGGTATCAGACAGTATAAAGCATTCGGAATGACGGTAAAGAAACAGCTGTATGCATCAGATAAAGAAGAAAGATACTTCCATATTTACTATTCGGATGCGAGAGCGACAGCGGAACACGAGAAGACGGAAAGTAAGATTGACCGTATGAAAAAGTACCTTGACAGCATTAAGGGAAAGGCAGTAACGATATCAGAAGGATATAAAGAGTATTTTCACCTTGAAATATATGAACCGGATGGAACATTTCTTTATGCCAGGGAGAAGACCGACGTTGTGCAACGTGAAATCGATCTGGGAGGCTATTTTGTTATCGTCACATCAAGAAAAATGACTGCGAAAGATGCCTTGGAACTATACAAGAGTAGGGATGCTTCTGAAAAACTCTTTCTGGGAGATAAGTCATATCTCGGGAACAGAGCATTAAGAGTACAGTCTGACGAGACGGCCAATGCAAAGATATTTGCGGAGTTTGTGGCACTAATTATTCGATGCAAGATGTACACTCTCTTAAAGAATGAGATGGAGCGCCTGGACAAGAAGCCGAACTTTATGACAGTACCGGCGGCTATCCGTGAGCTTGACAAGATAGAAATGATAAAAGGTCTTGATGGAAGATATCGAATGGATCATGCAGTGACTGCAACGCAGAAGACAATACTGTCAGCATTCAGAATGGATGATAAAATCATTCGAAAGCAAGCGAACGAACTGGCTGATATGATGGAAAAATATGACAAAGAAAAGCAATAATTTCTGGAGGAAAAGACGATGGCAAGGACCAGGAAAGTAACTTCAATAAAGGAAGAAATCTTAAAGCAGGAAGAAGCGGTTGCAAAATCAAAATAAAAGTATGATGCAGAAGTGAAAAAACTCAAAGATTTATATGCAAAGCAGGATGAGATGAAGAAGAAGGAACTGTTTGCGGCAGTAGAAAAAAGTTCAAAATCATACGAAGAAATCATGGCGTTTTTGCAGGAAGAGGTTCGTAATGACTGATAAAGAATTGTGGTGTCGATGGTATGCTTTACAAGCAAACAAAGAGCCAAACAGGCAAAATACAACATGACATGGGATGTGGCCAAAGCAAGGGATCTTATGAATAACATGTTCAACAAAGAGAAAATCATGGATATGGTATTCAATCCCAATGACGAAAATATGGTTATCGTTTTTAAGGAATTGCTACTACCTATAATACCAGGAGAAAAGCCAAAACCTGAGTTTTATAGAGAATAATGCGATTTTGAGTGAGAAAAAATCAGGAAGTTAACAATCATATAAATCTCTGCTTATACCAATTATCATTTTAGTATTCACATCATACAAATAAAAATTAGCATACATACTAAACACAAATACTAATGGTCTTTTTATTTTCATTTTTACCCTCCATTGAAAAGAAGTTAGACTGCATGTATATCAGCAATCTAACTCCCTTTCGCACATCATGATATTGCAATATTACTACATAAAGTACGGCACATTCGGGGCTTTTTGCTGTATAGTTGCATCAGCCTGGAAATATGATCCTGTCGGATCATAGCTTGTGCTTTTACAAGTACAAGGAACAAAATCGCAAGTACATGTAGCACAAAATGCAGTCAAAGTATTCTCATGTGCGACTATTTTTTTGCCCAATTTTTTCATTTTATCACCTCCTATTAATTATTCTATAAGAGAATTTCCTTATCACTAATTGCATAAGAAAATCTTATAGTTCATTATTCAACTGTATATTGTGTAATTAACAGGATAAATAGGTATTACTAATTATATTTTAAACTTGCAAATCCAAGTTTGAACCGACTTGTGTCTGCTTCTTTGCAGCAGCTTTACCTGTTTCATCTTCTTTTATAGCTTCAATGATTGGCTTAATATCAGTATCATACAAATAAATCGTTCCGTCTTTTGAATCTGCCATTTTCTCTTTTAAAATCTGCTCTGCTTTGTTATATGCTGTACTTTCCTCGCCTTTTTCGACTTCCTTTTCTTCTAATGACTCCTTTAATTCTTCTTCTCTTTTTGCTGCCTTTTCCTTTGCCTTCTCAATCAATTTTTCGGAGTTTACTCGTCTTTCTTCCCGAAGTTTATCACTCATATTTATCATAAAATCATTTCTATAATGTCCAACAGAATGATATTTCCCATTTTCATCTATGTAACTATGTTTATATACACAAGTCCAACCACTGGCTTTAGTGATACTGTCTATCAAATTCATTGCCGATTCAACGCCTCTAATAAGCTCTTTTGTTTCTTTTTCCTGTGCTGGATCATTCTGCATTTTTTTCAATAATTGTGGATTAATAGTCAATGTTTTACCGCTTTTAGCTGATGATACAGAGCTTCCAACACCAAAATCCACACTTGGCACAAGCTTTTCCAATTCACTCGCATAATCTGCTGTACTTTTTGACTTGCTACTATTCGCTGTTTCCGCTGTCTGTTCTGTATCCTTTTTCTTTGTGCCACTCGCTGTGCTATTACCTGTCATATACTGCATAGCATAACTGCCGTAACTGTTCATAACTTCCATTGCCATATTTTCATCCTCCTTGACTTATAATAATCTATACTTTAAAATCCACACCTCCGAGAGTGCCATCAAGCTGATCCAAAATACTTGTATCAAAAGCATCTCCCGGCTTCCATCCTGGATTATTTTCTCTTACCAAGTTTGCCAATTTTGTAGCATAATCCCCTGCCATATTATCTAATGTCCAACATGCAGAAGCACAATTTTTAGGAGCAATAGTACTTAAATACTTATTGATAACATCATTTCTTCTAGTTCCTTCGGGTATTCCCAACCCATTAGTGCTAATAAAATCCTGTTTTACTACCTCTGCTAAATCTGCCTTGACCTCATCTGACACGGATACGATTTTTCTCCAATCGCTTCTTCCTGTAATACATCTTTCAGCTTCTTCTTTTGAACGCCACGGTATTCCATTTTCATCATAGTACATATTACTATGTCTATATTTGACACCACCACTAAAATTTTTCACCTGCTTAGGAACATCTGCTGTTCTTCCGCTTGTTTGCGATAACAATTTATTCATTAGTGAATTTTGGGAAATCCACTTCATGTTATTAATATTGATATTCATACAACGTCCTCCTTAACAAAAATAATTTGCAGTCACATCGCTTCATATTCTAATAACTATAATTTACTGTTAATGTTATAGTGGCAGTTGAAACATCACCCGCAGTTACTATCCATACATACCAATCTCCTGCCGGATTTAAGCCATTAAATGCATCTGTTGTTATAGTACCACTGGAACTTACTGCAGCTACCCCAACATTCCCCTTCGGATCTTCCACATACACATAAAACGGATCACTTCCTGTACTTACACGTGAATAAATCGTTACAGATGTAATCTTTGGATTAGTCCCACTTATAGAACCTGATGAAAGTTTTGCCGCATCTGAAGGATTACCAAACACAGAGTTTAACTTCGGCGTGATTTTCCTGAAATAATTATTATAAGTATATACCGATGCCCCTGCTTCCTGTGTCATTGTAACAATCTCTTCTTCTGGTGCTATCTCTGCTGCTGATACAGGCATAACAAGCATCATACACATAGCAATACATGTAATAAAAGAAAATAATTTTTTCATGAGTCAATACCTCCTTATATCTTTGGCATATGTGACTGCAAAATATTTATTACCCATTTATATCTGATTATCCAAACATCTTAATACCTGCCAAAAGTGTCGCTAAATCGCTCTTGCCATATCCCGCCTTGAAAAGTTCAGCAGCGTCAATCATCTTTTTGCTGATACCCTCAATGACATTACTGGTTGTTTCTTTGCTTTCCTTTTCGGTAATTGTTGTACTGTCAGCTTTGGTTTCTTTATCAGCAACTGTCGTTGTGCTGCCAGCCTTTGTCTTCCTATAATGTGCAAACTTTTTAAAGCCCTCTTCTATTATGTTGCGGGCATTCTGGTTTACTGTTTCCCGTTTCTCAAAATCCCCTGCAATTTTTCCGAAAGCCTTATCCAGTGCAGAAAGCTCTTCCTCTTTTGTCAGCTTTCTATACTCGCCGTTTTCAGAAACATATATCTCTCTGGTTCCGGCTTCATATCCCTGAACGATTTCATCATACATTTTTGCATATGTACTGAAATAGTTCTCTGCCTTGCCCTGAATACTCATTGTTGTACCTTTTTCTTTTGCTACCGCCGACATCATTTCAGCTTCTTTATGGAACTTAGACTCAAAATCAGAATCCATGCGTAAATGCTTTATGATATTTTTCTGTGCCTTCACTGATTCCAAGCCCATTTTTTCCTGATTGCGGGCAGCTAAACTTTTCCTATACTGCTCCCTGCCCTCTTTGGAAATATCAATTTTTATCGGTTCCTCTTTTTTTACATCTTTAGAAGCTGCATTTTGTGGAGCATTAGCATAACCTACACTGCTTGTAACGGCTGTGCTAATTCCGTCATTACCTGAAACTTTCAAAGATATTCCTCCCTACTTTATTGATAAAATGTCATTGTATATGGTCTTGTAATGGTAATATAATTCGTTCCCACTGGTGCAAAATCATAGTAATAGTTGAACTGCACTATATCTATCAATTTTCCTGTACTGGGATCAATCAACACCTGAACAACATTTGTTTCATCCCAAAAATTGTTCATATCGTAAGCCCCTGTACATCTACAATGTATGCTGTAAAAGTCGGTATCTGAATAAAATGTAAGTTCCAGTGCTGGTCTGCTGCCTACATTCATAGCAGGTCTTGTGGAACTATGATAATATACTGCACTCGGCGCAAATTCACCGTCTCCAAGATATGCATATACATCGTTTCTCTTCCGAATTGAAATATTATAACTTTGCGAACCTGCGGAATTAGATAAGTTATTCACATAAGAATAACTGTAATCAATCGGATTGCCATTCACATAACAATTACTTCCATCGCTATCTGCCTGAAAAACAATTCCTGCTTTCTCGCATATGCCGATAATATCCGAACCGCCACCATTTGCCAATTCTGCAATTTTATTGAAATTGATTGTGTATGTAGATGTAGCCGAATATTGGTCATCTTCACTTAAAACCGCAAAATAATATGTTCCCGGCAGCATCTTAACCATGTTTACATCGCCATTAACCGCATATATCGCTGCATTGTCACCGGATTTTCCAGCATAAAGAAATGAATATCCCATAGAAGATGAAATAGAGTATCTCATTATTGTAGTATTTGTTACTGTCAGCTTGTAATAATCTATATCAACCGGGCTGTCTATAACCCCTGTAATGCTCGAATTAAATACAGCATTGGTTGCCGATGATGCGGAATCATTAATCTCGTAATCAGCATCAATAGAGCTTTGGAAATACATAAATGCAAAATTTCCTGTTCCTTCATATCCTTCTATTGCAACATAATACGTTCCTGAATCAAGCACTGATCCCGCTAATTCTGATACCCCTGCACCTTCACTTGCACTTCCTCCGACAATAGTAAAATCATCGGAACAGATATACAAATCTGCGTCCATTGTATCTGCCATCTGCATGAAAATGGTTACGGTGCTTTTCTGGCTAAGTGTAAATGTATACCACCGTACTTCATTTTCACTTTCAATCGCCCCCTGATATACTGAGTCATTTGATACCGGAATCGCATAGCTTGGATTTGTATTTGTTGTATCTACTTCGTCTGCATATGTAGCAATGTCAATTTCCGCTGCACCATTGAACTGCCTGCTTACTACATTCATACTTTCTTCCGGGATAGAATTTTCAGGAAGCTCTTCGTCCGAAATCTGGACAAACTCCATCTGATCTCCATCCGCAATTTTTTCCTCAAGTTCGGTAACACTTTCCGCTGCCATTACGGTTGTTCCTGAACCTGTAAATACCACTCCTACTGTCATTGCAACTGCTAAAACAGTTCCTAAAAACTTTTTCTTCATAAATAAAATTCCACCTTTCTTAAAAGTTTAACCTTTATTGTTTGATATAAATTCGGCTTGCTTTTTCGGTCTTTTAGGTTGATGTAAAATAAACGGACAGATTGGCGGATCACCGCCATCATTCTTTTGTACTTCCAATCTAACTACCTTTTCGACAATGCTCAGCAAACCTTTTTCCACTTTTTTCTTCATTCACATTTCACCTCCTGTTTTGTTATTTTTCCTAGTGCTAATAAAAATGCACTTAAAATCAATCCAAAACTCATAAATAAAACATAACTTTCTTTCATTCCCAACAAATAAAGCGCTGTGATACTACATACTTCCACTATGACAACCTCTCTTGCAATCTTTTTACTTACATTATACTCATCTTTACTCCAATCCATATTCGGATGATTTACAGCGCCTATTATAAAAATAAGAACTCCAGCTATTAAAAGCAAAAGCATATTAATATCCATATTCCTCAGCAAAATTGGATAAAAACATTTTATATATGCAATATAAATTCCTATTGTACCTATAAAACATCCCGAAAAACTTTTTGCATGGAACCCTCCAGTATGTCCTCTAATACAAGAGAAACAAAAAACAAATAAAACTGTTTCCAACAAGGCTCCCCATTTGATTGAAATCATAAAAATGACTGAAAATCCTACTATTTTTTCAATTAAGACTTGGATTGAATAATGGTACATTTCTTTGTCACAACTTCTTATCATCCCATTGATCAATAAACGCTCTGTGAGCATATCTGCCATAAGCTCTGTCACTCTCCCACCTCCCAGTCCTAAGTATCAATTTCCACTTAGTAACACCATATACTTTCATTTACCATATCGGCGCACCAAAAACTTATTTTATATCTATTGCAGAATCAGGAATTTTTTGACAGAATTGGAAATTCAATAAAAAAGCAGATACAAAACTGTACCTACTTTCTTTTCTAATCAGGGATAAGAATTGCAAAACGAAAACTCTTGCTGTCATGTTTTATCACACAGGAACCACCATATTTTCCTACTGCTTCCTTAATATTCTCAATACCAATCCCATGCATATCTGCATCTTCTGTTTTACTGGTTACAAATTTATTGCCATTGATTAACGGCTCATTTGCCATTGTATTTACAACAGATATGATAATCTGCTTTTTTTCTTTCACGAACTTTAACCTGACCACAGCTTCAATACATTTTTCGCTTGCCTCTATTGCATTATTCAATAAATTAGAGAGTATAAGAACAATATCTTCATCTTTTATTTTTAAATCGGATAAATCATTGACCTTTACCACAAATACAATGCCTTTTTCCCTCGCTTCCTGATATTTTGAATTTAATATTGCATTTACTATCACATTATTTGTATCAATCAAGTCCATGTTCTCTAATATTTCTTTATTATACTCTTCTAAATAATGGTTCAATTCTTCTACTTTATTATCACGGGCTAACGCAGCAATAAATGCCATTTGATTTTTATATTCGTGTTCTCTTTTTCTCTGCTTATCATAATTTTCCGAGATAGTCCTATACATCCCGGTTTCATTTATTACACGTTCACGGAATAATCGATTCTCTCTTATCAGCATTTCTCTTTTTAATATATCATTGATTAAACCAAAAACAATGATATTCATTAATAGCAGACCAAAAGCAATACAGATTAAAATATTTTTCTGACTGTTATTTAACGGAATTTGAAAACCTGTCAAAAGCGCAACCAGTACAATAATAGTAAATACCGGAAAGATAGCAAACCGCACCCACTCCATTGCTGTTAATACTTCGACAGACTTTCTCACGACATATCTTCTTACGAGCATGATAAAACAAAACAAAAAAATCTGGCTCAATGTCCCTAACATTAAATTTACCGCAGGATCAGATAACCGTTCCATTGTTATAGTGGGAAAACATTTAGACATAACTATAACAGAAATATAATCAATAATCAAACCTACTCCCTGATAAAATAAAACTAATATTACTGCTTTGACAATTTTTTGCTGAAAACTCATCCACATACAAATTGTGCTTAGAACAATAATAAATATTTCTTTCAAAGCAAAGTTATTGGCAAACATCACGGAAACCATATAAACCATTACTATAAGGAACATAAATATTCCATATCTGTACAGATTTTTCGTGAGATCCCGCTTTTCTTCAAAAGTCTCCACAAACATTTTACACAACACCACATACAATATTGCATAAAAAATCCCATATATCTGCGTTTCCATTAAATTTCACCTCTGTAACAAACAAACTCATTTCTTGCATCTAAATATCTTGACTTAGATATTCCCAAGCAATCTCCATTGGATAACCTGACCTTATATCGTTCTATGCTTTCCACATACTTTAAATTTACCAAATAACTTTTATGAATTCTGCAAAAGCCAGCCTCCCGTAATAATTCATCAATTATATCTAACTTTTCATATGTGGTATATCTGTCTGTATCATTTGTTACCATATGAAATATCAATTTGTGCAAATTACTTTCAACATACAGAATATCTTCATAATAAAGTTCAACGATACCTTCTTGAAATTCAAAGGTATGTTTGTATTCCTCATAATTCATTTTATATACAATGGTATTTAGACATTCATAAATAGCTTTCTCTAAATATTCATCTTCTTTCAACAAATAGCGTACTGCGTCTACCTTATATCCTTCCAATGCATATGTAACAAAGGCTGTGACAAAAACGATATAAGTATCCTTCGTAACTCGCCTGATTCTTTTAGCGGTTTCTATTCCGTCAATTTCTTTCATATTTATGTCAAGAAATATCATATCAAATTTGGATATGGCATTTCCTAAATTCAACAACTCACTTCCCAAATCAAAAATTTCTATTTTATAATGATAGCCTTTGGCTTCCATATATTTGATGATCAGTTGTTCTTCTCTTGTGCGAAAATATTCCTCATCATCACATACTGCTATATAAAACATTCCTTCACTCCTTATATATTTATAACTTATGTCGGCACTTTTGCTATATAGTTAAAGAAAGAATCCACTCAACTTCCTTTTCGTTTATAAAACCCCATATTATTATGTTTAATTTCTCGCTATATTTCAAGTCATATTACAGAAACAGGAATAATTTTGCAGAATTGGAAAAAGTCCTCTTGAATCAAACCCTAGTTCAATTCAAGAGAACTTTTTCTCTTTTTACAGACAGCATTCTTTATTGTTTTGCTCTTATTCATTGCTTTCTCTGCTTCTTGCTGATATGACTTACAAGTCTCTATTTTATCCACAATTCCTTTTCAGTGTGTTTTCTTCGATTTTATTATCTCCATGATATTATCCTTTTCTAAAACAACCAAGCCAACTATAATAAATATCCCTCCAACAAAATCTGTTGCTGAAATAACCTGTTTCAGAATTGCAAAACCTAATAAAGTAGATATAAATGGTTCTAACATTTGTATTAATTGAACCTCACCAACCATTGCATAGTTAATTGCTTTATTAGTAAAATAAAGCCCTCCCATTGTTGGTACTATTGCAAGAAGAATAATAAATGGAATATTATTGACATTAATATTGATTACTGTACCACCAACCAATAATTGAATACCTAAAAATATTGTTCCAAACAAAAATATGTACAGAATTGTTTTCATATCTGATTTTATGTTCCATTTTTTATTTAAGAAAATATATAGTGAATATCCTGCACCCGAAATTATTGCATATAAAATACCTGATAAACTTCCGTTCATTTTCAAATTTGAAATAAACATTATTCCAATTCCAGTAAACACAATAATTATAGCAATAATTTTAGCAATATTCATCTGTTCTTTCAAAAATATACAACTCAGAATAATTGTTAATATTCCCGATGCATAAAACAAAAACGATACTAAAGAAACCGGAATATATTGAATTGCTGTTGTTTCAAATATATATAATATATAAATTCCAAAAAATGCCAATAAGATATACCGGAAAACTTCTCTCTTACCAATCTTCAATTTTTTTCTTATGTTTACATTCAATATACTTAGTACAAAGGTAAATAACAATGCCACAAAACATCTCATAAATGCTATTTCTTTACTTGATAATCCCTGTTCCATAAGTATACTACTAAATATGCCTATACAAGAAGTACAAAAAGCTGCCAATAACGCATATACCATTCCTTTCATATTACCATACCCTTACATACTACGAATTGATTTGCGAAAATTTCTCATTATTAACTCCATCATTCGTGATTCATATGCCTTTCTTTCTATAATTATTTTTTATTCTCTAACATTTTAAATATATCGAGATATATAGAACTCAATAATTTTCTTTTATAATAAATTTTTATATTTTAATTTACAACATCTCTTGCAGAATGCGTCCTGTTTTTGCAGAAAACGACCAATATATACAAAAAATCCCCCTGAATCAAACCTAAGTTCAATTCAAGAGGATTTTTCCCTATCGGCTCTTTCCGTTCTTTACAGGCTCATTCTTTGTCACTTTATCCGTTGCCATCGCTTTTGTTGTTTCCTGCTGGTGTGCTTCAAACGCCTCTGCCCCATACTGGAACTCCGGCTCTGCCACTACCGCAAGTTCAACCGGATTAACAGCCTCCATGCTGTCAACGCTGCCCATTTCCCGTTCTGCCTTATCCGTCTGGTACTGTTTCACGTCTACGGCAAGCTGCTCTGTCTTTTCTATGGCGGCATCTGCACAGTTTAAGATGCCGGACAGCAGCTTTCTCTTTGCCTGAAACGGCTTCTTTATCAGTTCCGTCTTTGAGAACTTCTTTTCCCCGTACTCTTTTTCCGGTTTATCCGCAAACGTGCGGAACGTGTTGGCGATCTTCTGTCCGGCTTCCCTCATGCCTGTGCCGAAAGCATCTATTTTTCCAATGCTCTTATCCACGTCTGCTATGGACTCCTGCACGTTCTGGCGGATACCCTCTAACTTTTTCTTAATTCCAAGAAACTCCGCCACTCTGTTTAAGGCAGCTTTCCCTTTCTGCTTTGCCGCCGTCACGATTTCCCCTGCCTTTGCCTTGATCTCTGCCTTGACCTCAGACAGTTTTTCTTTCATGGCTTTGCAGTCCTGTTCCAGCTTGTTTACTGCCCTTTTGAGTGACTGTTTCAGCCCTTTCTCTGCCTCACGCTCTTCCATCTTATGAAGCTGGTTTTTAACTGTCGTAAGCTCATCTAAGACCGAATCCATCTTTTTCTCCATGACATCGACATACGCCGCCATTTCAAAGATGCTGTTTGCAGCCTCTTTCATATTGTTTTTACGGAGCAGATCGAGCAGCTCCATGAGATTTTTTTCCTTTGTAAGTTCCACGTTTGCTGTCATTTCCATTTTTCTTTTCCTTTCCGCAGGGCGGTTTCCCGCCCTGCCCCTTTCTGGTTACTGGTTCTGCCTAGCGGAACGGCAGCGGCTCCCCGCTGGCTTTCATAAAGCCCCTGTCATCGGTCTGCATCTGCTGTGATGCACGCTCCTTCCCCTCCTGCATTGCCTGTTCCTTTGCCTGCTGGTACGTCTCAAGCACCGCATCGTTGAGCTTTTCCCTGAACTCCTTTGTGATCGGAAAACAAACGTCCCTGTACCTGTTGCCTGCCTTATAGGACGGCATTGCCACGAACATTCCGTTCTTGCCCTCCACCACGCTCACATTGCCTACCGCAAAGCTGTCATTCAGCACGATGCTCGCAAGACCTACCATGTTGCTGCCCTCACGCTCAAAAGGCGTTACCCTTACCGTAAACTCCGGCTCGTCCGGCTCCTCCGCCTCCATCTTGACCTCTGCCTTGCCCGTCTGCTCCATTTCTTCATAGAGCTTTAAGATGTCGTTGTACAGTTCCTCACGGAATTCCTTCGTGATCGGGTTGCAGACGTCCTTATAGACCGGATTGTTGTGTTCGTCCCTTTCCTTTGTACGGAAACTGGGCATGGATACGAAATTGCCCTTGCTGCCCTCAAGCACTGCTACATTCGTGACCTTGAAGCTGTCCCCGAACACGAGGGTTGCAAATGCCCTCACACTCTTTTCCGGGTTGTTTACTGCGTTTAACTGGATTGAATACTCCATAAGTTACTCCTTTTCTGTCCTCTCTGGACGATGAAATATTATTTTGTTATCTGAACTGCCTTTCCTTTTCAGAGTGTCAGGCAGGTTCATTCTTCCGCTGGCAGGCTTTTCTCCGGCATACGGATAAAACAGGATAATTGCCCCAACTGCCCTAAATCCATGTCCGTTTTCCCATGAAGGTAATTCGCAAGGGTTATCAGGAAGCCGTCCTGTTCATAGTAAAGCCATTCGTCCTGCCCTTCCTCTTTCACGACGGTTACTGCAAAGTCAGGCAGATAGCCGTCCTCCTCCCCGTCATAATTGCAATAAACGCCTTCATACAGGTTCAGCCCCAGTTCGGGGATATGCACCTGCCACCCGCTGATGACGATCTGGTAATCCTCATCGCTTTCCATAATGTCGTCCGACACTTCCGCAAGCTGTTCCATCCCTGCAAGGATTTCTTCCACTTCCCCTAGTCTGTATGCTTTTTCCATAGACAATATCCTCCTTAATCCCTTTTACCTCGCAGGGTTCCTGTTCCAACTGTTCCGGTGTGCGTTTTCCTTTCAGCCACTGATGCACCGTGTCCACGAAGTTTTCCTCCGCATCATACAGAACTTCTTTATCCTCCCTGTCATAAATGACGGTCAGGAAATACAGCGGTTCAAGCTGCCCGTTTTCCATGTGGCAGAAAAATCCCTCATGCACATTGATTTCATGGCGTGGCAGGTAGACATGGACGCCGCTGGTCAGCAGTATGCCGCCGTCCATTTCCGTCTGCCTGTCCGGTTCCGTCGGCTCGGCTTCACATTCCCGCAGAATGTCCTCTATTGTGCCAAACTGGTACTCCGTTACATTTTCTTCCATGCTATTGTGCCTCCTTATAAATACAGTGATAAATCAGGCGCATTGTCCCGCTGTTCTCACAGGTCAGCAGTGTTAGCTCCGTTTCTTCCCCCTGTGCTTTTACCGAATTATCATACGGTCCCACGACTTCCCATGAAACGACCTCGTACTGGTGTATATTTCCGTCTTTATCCATAATCTTTACCGTGTCCCCCTCTGAAAGCCTGTTCAGGTACTTGAAATAAGTGCCGTACCTGCTCCCCCGGTGTCCGGCAAGCACACAGTTCCCGGTACTTCCGATTGCCGCCGTGCCGGATATATGCCCGATCCCATAGGCAAGCTGTTTACTGTCCGCCCCTTCCACAATGGGATATTTCAGGTCTAAGGCTTCTATCTCGATCAGACCGATCACGTCCCCGGACGAAAGCAGGGCTGCATCCTCTTCACTAACGGGGGCTTTGGTATCCGCCGCCTCCGTCTCTGTTTCCCTTTCTTCTTCTTTTTCTCCATCCTCCTTATGCTCCTGTTCCACGTTTTGTTCAAACTGCCCTATCAGTTCATTTGTCTTTTGGTTCCCGTAGAAATGATAGAAAAGGGGGACTGACATAGCCGCCAGTCCCGCCGTAATGAATATTACTGCCATGATTTTCCGCATCATCTTCCCTCTTTTCCGGACGGAAAGCAGTGGTAATTTTCCGGCTCCGCCACCCTTGCATTGTTCTGTTCTTCGCAGAGGTCCACGTCCTCGGTCTTTCCGTTCTCCAAGTCCAACTGCACGTTCAGCTCATTCAAACGTGCCACTTTCTCATTCAGTTCCTCCTCCTGTGTAAAAGGCTTCTCGTATTCCTGCCTTGACTGCTCCATGTCACGCTGGTACTGCTCGATGCGCTTTTCCAGTTCCGGTATATTGACCTGTATGCCGTGGCAGAGGTTTTCCAGCTTTACCATGTTTCCCACTGGGCTTGTGGAAAGCTCCGCCTTGTAGTCGGTCTTTCCCCGCAGCACCATGTTGTTTACGCCGATGAAGTTCTTTTCCACCAGAAGCTCAAACCCCTTGAAACTTCCGATATGGGTTGTTTCCCCGGTCTTGCACTGGCTGACCGCCTGCAGCATGAATGTCCCGCCGTCCGTCCGCTCCGTGAATTTCGTGCTTTTCCCTGCAACGTCCACGGTAATCGCAAAGTCCGGCTCCGCAATGAGCGCCGCCTCCGCTGCCTTTGTATCCTCACGCACACAGGCTAATTTCTCTGTTGCTGCCTTGATGTACTTCGGGTAACGGATCATGAAGTTGTCCTGTAAGGAATACCGCTGGCTGTCATAACTGCTTTTGAGCATTTTCAGCCGCTGTACGTCATTTTCAAGCTGCATCTTTTCCTTTATCAGCGGGTTGCCCGTCGCCACGGCTTTAATCTCCGCATAGGAAAGGGTTGCCTCGTCGATGTCCTCACAGGTTCTTGACACCGCCCTGCTTGTCATCACCTGCGAGATGAAGCGCTGCTTGTTTTCCACCAGCGACCATGAGTACGCATCAAATGTCCCTTTTGTGACATAACGGTAGATTGCCACCTCATCGTTCTCATTGCCCTGCCTTACGCCACGCCCTTCCCGCTGTTCAATGCATGAGGGCTTCCACGGACAGTCCACATGGTGCATCGCCGTGATGTGCGCCTGCACGTTTACGCCCGTCCCGCACTGGTCCGTGGAACCGATCAGTATCTTCTTTTTGCCGCTCCTCATATCCTTGAAGAGCGCCTCCCGCTGTGCGTCGGTCTTTGCGTCGTGTATGAAGGAGATTTCATCTGCCGGGATGCCCTGTTTTACCAGTTCGGTTTTCAGGTAGTTGTAAATGTCAAACTGCCCGCCGTTCCTGATGCGCTCCGCCCAGTCAGGCGTCCATGTTGTTTTCGGTGTGCCGATGTCCGAGAAAATAAGCTGGCAGCCGATTTTACCGTCCCTGTTTCCGGCAAAATATTCGGCTGCCACGTTCGCTGCTACCTTATTCAGTTTCCCGTCAGGGTTATTCGGCGCATCCAGTTCCAGAAGCCTTGCGTCCGTTCCTAAAAGCCTTGCCTCCCCTGTTATCTTTAAGAAATTATCCTCTTTCGGATCGACGCCGCCCCCGTGAATCCTTTCCGCACGTTTCGCAAACTCTTCCATGACCTGCTTCACATACCAGTCCGGCTCGCTTTCCACGATGATCGGCTTGCCTTCCCTCAATGCAGGGACCGGAAGGTTCAGCATATCGGAAGTCTGCACGTCCGCCACCTCACGGAATGAGGTCATAAGCTCCGGCACATTCGTAAACTTGTTGAAACGGCTCTTAAAGCGGAACCCGCTGCCTTCCACGGTCAGTTCCAGTGCGGTTGTCACTTCCCCGAAGTTTGCCGCCCATGAGTCGAAATGGTAAATTCCCATCCGTTCCAGTGTCCTTTTCTGCAAATAGAGCTGCATGACATACAGTTCGCACATGGTATTGCTCACCGGGGTTCCGGTTGCGAACACGATGCCCCTGCCGTCGTTGATTTCATCAAGGTACTGGCATTTCAGGTACATGTCCATTGCCTTCTTGGAACCAGTGCTGGATATGCCCGATACATTGTTGATTTTGGAGAAAATCGACAAATTTTTAAAATGGTGCGCCTCGTCCACCATGACGGAATCAATGCCCAGTTCCTCAAAGGTAATCAGGTCATCCTTGCGGCTTTCCTCTGTCAGTTCCTTTAGCTGTTCGTCCAGCTTTTTCTTCTGTGCCTCCATCTGCTTGATGGTCCACTGCTCCCCCTTTTCCGCCTTGATTTCATCAATCGCAAAGGAGATTTCGTGTATCTGGTCCTGCAGCATACGCTCTTTCCGTTCCTTTGAGATCGGTATCTTCTCAAACTGCGAGTGCGACATGATGATGCAGTCATAGTCCCCGGTTGCGATGCGGGACACGAA
>JAETSX010000194.1 GCA_021769425.1 Eubacterium sp. | reverse complement strand
AGTGTTGGCGGTTCGGTTGGCGGCGAGAATTGGTGCGTGTATGCCGATTTGGATGCATACTGCGACACAGCAGCAATCATGAGTTATGGTATGAGTTGGGCGGGTTCAGCACCGGGGCCGGTATCTCCGAGAAGCTGGCTTGAAGGCATCTACAGTTATGCTGCCAATGCAATGAACCCGGACAAAATAATGATGGGGCTTCCCGGATATGGATGGAGATGGCAGATATACGATACTACGGAGAATCTTGGTACGACCTATCGGGGAACAAGCCTTACCTATTATGCTGCGAAATATTGGATGGAGGGCTTATATAATCATACAGGTGATGCACCGCCACAGCCCTTTATTCCATTCTTTTCATATTGGGATTGGACGGATATGGTCCCTTGGGGACTGCTTCATGTATATGACTTTATGGAAGGATGGGATACGAGCAGGGAAACAGCAGAGCCGACAAAG
Source organism: Eubacterium sp. (assembly GCA_021769425.1). Lineage (GTDB taxonomy): Bacteria > Bacillota > Clostridia > Lachnospirales > Lachnospiraceae > Petralouisia. The sequence goes on along the minus strand of JAETSX010000194.1, from coordinate 2,575 downwards.
CATGAAACCTATAGTGGCAGAAAATATCTCACAACTTATCTGAAGCAACAGAAGGTTTCTTTCGGAACAATAAGTGTTGATAGGAACGGTGTGCCGGATTCTTATTCAGGCAATGCAGTCATTGGAGAAGGATATGCATCTGTTTTGGATGAAGAAGCGGTGCTGAAATACACATTTGAAATACCAACAGCCGGAACATATGATGTGGCAGTTGAGATTGTTTATCCAAGATGGGATAAGAATAGCATCGGAATCAGTCTTGATGGGGACAGTCAGATGCTGTCGGAATCAAGGCTGTATTTTTTATATTGGAGAAAGAAGTTCTGGAGGATATTAAAAAGTGGAGTCAGCTTGTCAGCAGGAAAGCACACCATTACTGTGTCCGGTGGAGTGCCTGGAGTAGTTTTTTATGGCTTTCGGGTATGTTCGGATTTTTCACAGAAAGCGACTGCCGGGGAAGTGTACTATGGATTGAAGCCAAGAAAATTCATGGATGTGAATGGAGAAATGGTACAGCCCGACAGGGCATTTAAGATTACTGCAGAGGTGCTTCGTAGAAAGCCCGAAAGTGCGCTTGTATGGTATGAAGATTTCTGTGATTATTCAGAAATTCCGACCAACTATTTTACAGTGCTTGACGGTTCGTGGAAGATTTGGAAGGATGAAAGTTCTGACCGTGTCCGTAAGTATTCGCAGTTGGAAGGCAGCGGAAAACTGGCACTGGATTATACTGGATTTTCTGAAATCCATGTGAGGGCGAGATTTGCCTTTAAATCATCAGGAGGCGGTAAGGCAGGAGTCTTTCTTGGAAGCATTTTTTGCTGTATAAATTACGATACACAGTGTGTGGAGTTGTATCAGGGAAGCAAGAAACTTGGTAGTTATGCATCTTCTTTCAGTAAGACCTCAAATGCAGATTTACGGAGTGATCCAAGCCTATATACCGTGGAAATGAGAATCCGTGGAAATAAGGTGAGAGTATATTCCGGTGCTGCCTACACATTAAGATTTACAGCAACCATTACTGCAGAAACTGGATATGTGGATTTCTATGGATTACGACTTTTTCCATTCCCATGAAATGTCACTGGAATGTGGCAACGATTATGAAATGAAGGTAGTACCACATGATTTGAATGTCTGGCTTTCGAGGATGTATCTCGGAGATGCGGATGGTTTTTCTATTATGTATTACTCCGATGTGGACAGCATTGTCTATTGGGCAAATGAAGCAGCATACACCTATGGTGTGTCAGGGATTGCAATATGGAGTCTCGGTCAGGAAGATATGAGGCTATGGGACAGTATGCCAGATCAGATATAGTTTTGGAATCAAACAGCCTTTTGCGGGCTGTTTTTTTCATACTCAAAAATTTACGAAAGGCAGGTAACAGTTATGAAACAGGTAATAACAACAATGCAGTATGTATTTGCAGGAGTAGGAGGCTTTATGGGTTGGTTTCTTGGAGGACTGGATGGTTTTCTGTATGCACTCCTTATGTTTGTGGTCATCGATTATGCCACCGGACTTATGGCAGCATTTGTACAGAAAAAAATATCCAGCGAGGTCGGTTTTAAAGGCATCTGCAAAAAGGTAGCAATTTTCTGTCTGGTTGGTATTGGCCATGTGCTTGATACACAGATCATTCAGAACGGAAGTGTACTCCGCACCGCAGTCATTTTCTTTTACTTATCCAATGAGGGAATTTCCATTATAGAGAACATTGCCCTTATCGGACTTCCAGTACCAAAGAAGCTGAAAGATGTGTTGGAGCAGCTGCAGGACAAAGCGGATGAGAAGGAGGAAGAATAGCATGGCAGTAAAAGTATGTTTGGACGCAGGGCATTACGGTAAATATAACCGTAGTCCTGCGGTCTCTTCTTATTATGAGTCGGACATGACTTGGAAACTCCATAATTATCTTAAGAAGGAGTTGGAGGCATTTGGTATCGTTGTGGTAACCACAAGGACAAATCAGAATACAGACAGAGCATTGTATGAAAGAGGTGCTGCTTCCAAAGGCTGTAACCTCTTTATTTCTGTCCATTCTAACGCTACAGGGAACGGTGTAAACGAAAGTGTGGATTATCCGGTGGCATATGTCCTTTTAAATGGAAGCAGCACGGATATTGGTCTGAAGCTGGCAAAGGTTGTGGAATCAGTGATGGGAACTGCACAGAGCGGAAGAACCGCAACACGTCAGGGTACAAATGGAGAATACTATGGTGTGCTTCGTGGTGCGAATGCAGTAGGAACACCGGGTATTATTCTGGAGCATTCATTCCATACAAACACAAGAGCAACAAAATGGCTTTCCAGTGACAGTAATCTGCAGAAGCTTGCCAAAGCGGAAGCAGAATGTATTGCTTCCTATTATGGAATAACGAAAAAGGAAGAAAACACATTTACAAAGATTATGGGTAATGCAGTGGCAACGGTGGAGCAGATGACAGCCTATATTATACTGGCGAGCAAAAAGATTTGCCAACTTATCATGCCGCAGTTACGCTGCCTTTATCTGCCGCAAACGTATTTTTGCATACAGAATGAAGCCCATCGAAAAGCTGTACCTTT
>JAETSX010000193.1 GCA_021769425.1 Eubacterium sp. | reverse complement strand
GAGGAGCTGACCATCTTCCGCCGCCGCAACATCGGCTTTATCTTCCAGAACTATAACCTTGTCCCGATCCTGAATGTGTATGAGAACATTGTCCTGCCTGTGGAGCTGGACGGCGATGTGGCAGACAAGAAGTTCATGGACGAGATTGTGAGGATGCTGGCATTGGAAGATAAACTGCAGAATATGCCGAATAACCTTTCCGGCGGACAGCAGCAGCGTGTCGCCATCGCCCGCGCATTGATTACCAAGCCGGCCATCATCCTGGCCGATGAGCCCACCGGAAATTTGGATTCCAAGACCAGCGCCGATGTACTGGGGCTTTTAAAGCGTACCAGCATGGAGTTTAACCAGACCATTGTCATGATTACCCACAACAACGAGATTGCCCAGCTTGCTGACCGGATCGTAAGGATTGAGGACGGCAGGATTGTGGAGTAAGGAGGTGGCAAGATATGACATGGCCTTTTGAGAATGACACCAGCGCTATTATTAAAAAATTAGCGTCTGCTCAATTAAAGAAAGAGCGTTTGAAGAAGATTTTTACGATTATTGCAATTTCATTGGCAACATTTTTGATGGCATCCGTATTGCTTCTGGTTTCTGGAATTATTACAGTGAACCAAAATGGAGGCAATAACATAACAGGGTCTTATCATGCGCTTATTTCCGGCATAGAAAAAGAACAATATCAAAAATTGTCTGATGATGTGCGGGTGGATTTATGCGGATTCACAGCCTCCATTGGCAGTGTGAAATCTGGAAATGACCGTCTTAATATTTCGTATTCCAACAATGATGCACTTACATTAAATGGGCTGTCTGTTGACCAGGGGAAAATGCCAAAGAAAGAGAATGAAATACTGATTGAACAGGAATACTTAATCCGGCAGAAGATAAATGCTAAAATTGGAGATACCATTCGATTGCCAGACCCAAACAACGGCAAAGAAAAATCCTTTCTTATAACAGGATACCTGAAAACAGGGGCGAAAGGCACTGACCGTTCCTTATATGCGGCTATGGTTTCTGAAGAATACTTCTTAGAAATGGATGGATGGGATAACTTTTCACCGGCAGTAATGCTCCGTGTAAATTTAGATGCGGGCTCTGGGGATGTAAAAAACTTAATATCAGAGATAGCGGCTGATGCAGGCTGTAAGGCGGCTCCTTCTTATAATGAAGCGTATCTGAACCTTAGCCAGCCTTCGGCATTGATGGTTCTGGCGGCTGTTGCCGGGCTGGTTGTTATCGTGATCGCTGGTGTTTTGGTTATATACAACATTTTTTATATTTCCATTATCAATTCCATTAAACAATATGGACAGCTCCGCACAATAGGGATGACAGCAAAACAGATTCAAAGACTTGTTCTCAGGGAGGGGACTTTGCTGATGTTGCCTGCAATTCCTATTGGACTAATTGTGGGAATTGCAGTGGCTTATCTTTTAATTCCGCATGGATTTGAATTATGGAATGTGCTATGGATATGCCCGGTTGTTGTTGCGTTAACTTATGCCACTGTGCGCCTGTCCATCAAAAAGCCTGCTAAAATAGCTGCGGCCGTTTCACCTATAGAGGCTTCCCGCTATGAACAAAATAGCCAACCCAAATGTAAACATAGGCAGCACAAACTAACGCCGGGGTCTTTGGCAGTAAGTCAGGTTTTGCGTTATAAGAAAAAGAATATACTGACAGTCGCCTCTCTTGTCTTGACAGGCGTTTTACTGTTAGGTTTATCTTCTGTCCTTTCTTCTATCAATGCAAAAGATATGTCTTTATCTGGATTTGCAAGAGGACAGTTCGTTTTAAGGATCTCAAATCAGGAGCTGATGGA
>JAETSX010000192.1 GCA_021769425.1 Eubacterium sp. | reverse complement strand
GGGGGTGTGTCAAAACTAAGGCACATCTCCTTTTTTATCTTAAAAATAGTCGTTCCTCTTTTTTTGTCTATGCGACTATTTCTTCAGTAATTAGGTAAGGCTTAATATTCCTCGTATGTTGAGCCACACGTGGTCTGATAAAGATAAATATAATGTGTGTACTCCTTCTCTTTCCTGCTTTTAATAGTTTTGTACACATCTTTTTGATATTAAAAGCTATAGCAAAGAAGGCAAAGTCCATTGTAACCTTGTCTTCTCCCACATGCCGGAACCTTTTGTATGCCATGTTGTGTTTCATTTGTCCAAAAACTGCTTCCGGTTCTATACATCGCCTTCCCCTATGCCTGAAGCCTTCTTTCGAGAGTAACCTTTCCCGTGCCAGCCGTTTGTATTGGTTTAATCGGTGGTTGACTTCTATAATACGGTTCCCCCGGGCTTTAAAGCAACTACCACGTAAAGGACACCCTTCACATCTTTGTGCTTTATACCGGGCACTTTCGGTGATGTATCCGCTAGCTGTTTTGTCACTCCTGGTTCCTATACGGTTCATGTGCTGCCCCATAGGACAAACGTAATAATCCTCTTCCGCATTGTAATGGAGACTCTCCGCATGGAATGGATTGGGGGTATAACGGGGACGCTGTTCTTTATGGAAGTAGTTGTACTTGACAAAGGCTTCTATCCCATTATCTTGCATGAATCGGTAATTTTCTTCCGAGCCGTAACCGGAATCTGCCACACCGACAGTCGGTAAGCGGTTATAGCGTTGCTCAAAGGAGTGGAAGAAAGGTATGAGGGTCAGTGTATCGGTTGGATTGGGAAACAGTCGGAAGTCTATGAGGAATTGGTTCTGGGTACCTATTTGCAGATTATATCCGGGCTTGGTCTGCCCGTTTCTCATGGCGTCTTCTTTCATGCGCATGAAGGTGGCATCAGGATCGGTCTTGGAATAGGAGTTGCGTTCTCCAAGAGTGTCAAGATGGTTGTCGTATTCCATCAACTTGTCACGGTGTTCCTCAAGTTCCCGGACTTGTTTCTTCTTTTCCCGGATGACTTTCTTTTGTTCCTTGTCCTTTGTTACAGGCTGGTGTTCCAGCACCTCTTTAAGTTCATTCACTATATCTGAGAGCATGGCGGGAGTGAACTCTACGGGTGTGTCTTTGGTGGAGTTCTCTTGGGCTATGGCTTCATCCACCTGCTCCAGGAGAATGCGGATCTTATCCATCAGCTTTGTACGGTTCTTTTCGACTGTCTTGCGCCAGACAAAAGTATATTTGTTGGCTCTGGACTCAATCTTGGTACCGTCGATATACTCTACGTCAAGGCTGATGAAACCTTTGTCGACAAGGACAAGAACCAACTGCGTGAATACATTATTTATCTCTTCTTTTACACGATTACGGAAACGGTTGATGGTAATAAAATCCGGATGTTCATTACCGGAAAGCCAGATATAATGAATGTCACGTAGGAGAAGCTTCTCTATTTTGCGGCACGAATAGATATTGTTCATGTAGGCGTAGATAATCACCTTAAGCATCATTTTAGGATGATAAGGACAACGACCGGTTGCTTTATAAAGCTTCTTGAAATTGTCAAGATTGAGATTATCAACAACTGTATTAACTATGCGAACCGGATCATTCGCTGCTATGTTTTCATCAATTCTTCCGGGAAAAAGAACTGTTTGGTTGGGAATGTAAGGACGAAAATGTAACTTTGCCATAATGAAAAACTTTATGCCTAAAGATACAAAAACTTTGGGTAATAACAAAGCCTGGGCTTGTGAAAGTCTGGGCTTTGTGCATAAAAAAAGGTTGTGCCAGCGTTTTGACACAACCTC
>JAETSX010000191.1 GCA_021769425.1 Eubacterium sp. | reverse complement strand
TCTACAAATTCTTTTTGCCAATTCTTGCATTCAGCAGTCATTTGGATCGCCCCTTTTTCTTTAGTATAGCATGGAAACACATAAATATCCATGATTACTTGTGGGTCAAGTTAAGATTTTGGGGGAGGGGTGCCGGAAATTTCCGGCAGGGGTGTGGTTATTTGGCAATGGTAAGCAATAACTATCAGTGAAGTATATAAAACTATCAGGAGGACAAACAGATGAAATCAAAGGATAGAATGATAAGGGCAATTAGGAACAGGAAAGGTTTAGAGCCGAAAGTGATCAGCCTTAAAAAGCTACTGGCCAGTGGCGGCATGGAGCATTATCTTAATTTGTGTTCGGACAGGCTTGCAGATGAATTGATGATAGACGGAGAGGACACAAAGATGAATTTTGCAGATTTTCCAGACATTCTTTTTACTGAAAGTGGGCTTTTCGATTGTCGGCATATTCTGGAGAACTATCTTTCGGTTGATGTACTGATGGACGCATGGCAGCTACTTCTTGATGAGGAACGTATAAACAGGGAGGTAAACAGCGTTGCGGCGGCTTTTCGGAAAATGAAGCTGCGGAAACTGTTGAAGATGTATAAAAATCAGAAATTGAGTAAATCAGGAGAATCAGGGGGGCTTGTCAGAAAATGGATAATGTGGGAAATATGGAGCCGTACTCCCTTATCAGGTATTTGGAGAAGAACAAGGGAAATATTGGCACGAATACATGTGAGGGTAAAATACAAGTGGCTTTTTGACATGGTTAGTTCCGCCGCCGCAAAGTATAATTAAAAAACTGCTGCCGGAACCTGAAAGGTAATATGTGTTTTTGTAACGGTTTTCTCTGATTTATCAGGTAGATGCAGAATGGTACAAATTATTTCCTTTTTCATGTTAAAGTAATAATAGCAAGAATAAGAAAGGGTGCAGATGATGAACAATATTGAAATCAGGGAAGCCATAAAAGAATCCGGTTTTAAGCATTGGCAGATAGCGGACATGATCGGCGTTGCTGATACCACGTTCTGCCGGATGCTTCGCCGGGAACTCCCAGAGGATAAGAAGCAGGAGATTTTAACGGCAATGCAAATAGCGAAGGGAAGAACATAGTAATGAATGACAGACAGAAAGCATTTGCGGATTATTACATAGAGTGCGGAAATGCGGCAGAAGCGGCGAGAAAGGCGGGATATTCCGCTAATACGGCAAGGCAGATGGGAAAAGAGAACCTTACAAAACCTTACATTTTAGAGTATATACGGCAGCGAACCGCCCCTACGGAGCAAAAGCGTATAGCATCTGGCGATGATGTACTGAGATTCTTTACAAGGGTGATGGATGGTGACGAGGGAGCAGACATGCCGGACAGGATTTCCGCAGGCAGAGAGATTCTAAACCGTGATGTTTCTGACCGAAAATTAGAAATAGAACTGCTGAAACTGGAAAGCAAGATTGGAGAAACAACACAGGAATCTGATATTGATGATACCCTTTTAGAAGCCTTGAACGGTACGGCAATGGATGTATGGGGGAACAGTAGCGGTGAAGCGGATTGCCAATAGAGTTACTCAACAAGCAGATAGGTATTATAAAAAATAAGAATATGAATGGAGGATTTACCATGAAAACAACTGATTTTTACAAGAAAGCAATCACACGGGCATTGAACGCAAGGGAGAGTATCGATGCGGCAAAGTCAGCTTATGAGCATGAATGTGAACTTACTAAAAATGCGTTTGATGGAGGGATTCTGGGAGAAAACGGCTATAAGGAGCTGCTTGAAAAGCTGGCACAGGAAAGGGATGCTAAAATCGAGGGAGCATTGAGCCGTATTGATGAAGTGGCGGCTGAATATTCC
>JAETSX010000190.1 GCA_021769425.1 Eubacterium sp. | reverse complement strand
ACAGTCCAATAAGCATTGAATTTTCTGTTGCAAAAGATCTTCTGTCATAAATAAAACCTCCTTGAAATTTGATAATATAATTCTAATTCCAAGGAGTATTTTTCTAAATGATTATTCCGATTCTTTTGGGAAAATTTCAGGCTGGGAATGCGGAATATATTGCTTTTCCCAGTCTGCCTATGTTAAAATCGGAATAAACCAAGAATCGGAATAATCGTTATAGCACGCATCCACTAATATATTTTTTATCGTAATGTCTTTCAATTCATCTTCCGTAGTTTCTGTATCTTCTGGGTGGAGCGCCCGGTATAATTGAATCAGGTATTTTTTATCCTGAAATAAATTTGTGAAAATGCTGTCTTTAATCGTATGTTTCGCAATATCCGTTTTTTCCATTCCTTCTTCCTTTCATCCCCGTTTTCATAGCAGGGAAATAATCAGGTGTTATCTTGGTTTCATTATACAAAAAAACCATTTTGTATTCAAGTGTGATTACTCGTTGGTTCAGCTTAACTTCAATTAGTCTTTTGACCAAGTCATCAAAAATCTGGTATAATAATGAGAAATTTCTATTATATACCAAAGAAGAGGTGTCTCATGATTCAGATATGTCGAAACGATAAGGAAAAGGTCTATGAAGCGATTCGCACAGGAAAAATAGATGTGGCAGAAATGTCATTCCCCAACCTGATAGACGACATCATTCTTACCATGAATAGACGGGGACTTACAGATCTTCTCACGCATGCCCTGACAGACAAACGCAGGGATAACAGCCATATTCCTTTCGATATCCTGCTGTGCCTTGCTGTCACTGCCAAATTCAAATGCAAAACCAGTCTTACGGATGTCCCTTTTGCCGTAACGGAAGCGGAACTCCTGGCCGAGCTCGGGTGGAACATCTGGGATAATGAGCGAGATGTGAATGAAGGACTTTTCTCTGAAAGCATGATGCGCAAACTCCTTACGAAATACAAAAGCGAGGAATGGGTCTCCTTCTATAACGGTTATGTACAGAAATATCTGATAAAAGAACTGGATATCCAGCCATGTATCCACATATTGGACTGCACAAAGGTCCTTGTTAACCTGGACAATGAGAATTATGAAAATTCTTCTGTGGTAAAGATAGACGGGAAACCATGCGCGGATATAAGCTCGGTGTCCTAAGAGGCGTTCTGGATGATTCAGGGATCGTGGAAGAAGCCGTGTTTGGCACACTTAAAACCCATGACATGGAACAGTGCAAAGAGATGCTTAAGAACACTTCTTGTTTCCATGAAAATGACATTCTGATTAATGACAGGGGATTCCTGTCACGGGAGATGACGAACTATTTAAAGACCGTCCGCAAAGTAGACGCCTACATTCCTGCCAAAGAGAACATGATCATTTACCAGGATGCTGTAAAACTGGCCACCGCCAGTGGGAAATGGCAGAAGCGCTCAAACCCTAAAAGGAAGGGACAGGAGATTCAGCCGGTGACAGATCTGGGCCCGTTATGGGAAAGCGATGAGCCAGAAAAAGATGTCCCCATAAATGCCTGTGTTGTGCATGATAAAAAAACAGACAACTGTTTTGTATTTATGACGACAGACACCAGTAAGACAACCCGGCAGATCATAAATACCTACGAACTACGTCCAGAAATCGAAGAGCATTTCCGCCAGATGAAAGATTTCTGGAAACTGGAAGATTTTAAAAGTACAAAATACAACTATATCACTTATCATATCATACCGCAGCGTAGCTGCAAACAAAATAAAAAAAGAAACACTCCCAAGCCAATGCGCATGTGCTATAATGCACTTACGGTATCTTTGTACCAATCATTCATCGGGAACTTATCTTCCCAGT
>JAETSX010000073.1 GCA_021769425.1 Eubacterium sp. | reverse complement strand
TCCGCGGGGTTTATAAGGACGATGATATTCTTGTCCAACTGGGCTCCGCAAACATCCCTGTGATCTACGGCAACGTGCCAGAGAATCCAGACGCGCCGGCGGAACATCTGCTGATCGGGGCGGACGCCGGGAAAACAGCCGAGCAGCAACAGCAGGAGACGGCAGTGACGATGAAGATCCCGCTGAAAGGGGAGAGGAACGATTTGGGGCGCCTGCACCAGTTAGGGGACTGCATTCTGCTTCTGGGATTCTTTTTTGCCGGTTTATGGTTTATTCTGCGCTTATGCATATTCTCCTATCGGAAGCTTATTGCTGCGTATGAATGTAAGGGACATACCGCCCAGAGAGGCTTTCAGGCTTTTCTTGGCGCTGGCGCATTGGCGCTGGCGCTCCTTGGCTTTGCGCTTCTTTTACAGCTTGTGCGCATACCAGCCGTCTACTTGCCGGAAAATAATATTTTTGATGTTAATTATTACGGGCAGCTAATTCTAAACGGAATACAGCAGATGAATACAGACTGCCGCATCAGGGATTATTCAAGGGTTTGTGCCGTTTATTTGTGCGCGGAAACCGGGTTTTTAATCCTGGCAGTCCCGTTGTTCTGGGCAGGGTGTCAAAAGCTGCGCCATGAGTTTTTGGATAGATAAGGCATCCATTTTTGTTCTAAAAATGATTTGGGAACAAAAACAGCATATGGGAAACACTGGAGGCAATCATGTACAGAATAAAATACGCAGCAAGGGATGCGGATCCGGGAAGATACGGCAGATAAGCTGGAACTGAACCGGAACAACCTCAGAAGAGGACAGCCCTCCATTATTTTTCAGAATTATAACCTAATTGTAGAAAATCTGAAACAACTGTCCCATGAAGAAGGAGAAGGTAAATCTGGTCGATACGCTGGTTCACTAATTTCTTGTCACCTTATTTTTTCAATCATTTAAGAGTAATTTGAAAAAGTAAAAAAGCCTCAGAAACCTTGAGTTTCCGGGCTTTTCTAAGAGGCGCAGACCGGATTTGAACCGGTGAATCAGGGTGTTGCAGACCCACGCCTTACCACTTGGCTACTGCGCCGTAACGAACTTATCGAACTGTTACCTTAACTTCCGGCAAGAACCATGGTTCAATGCCTTAACTTATTATATTATAACAAATAATAAAATATTCGTCAAGATTTATATTCCATAAAATACCAGAAATAATATCTTACAGAAATGACTCCTACGGGAATCGAACCCGTGTTACCGCCGTGAAAGGGCGATGTCTTAACCGCTTGACCAAGGAGCCGTAACATTGTCAACAACAAAGACAATGTTACCATAACTTTATTCTTTTTGCAAGTATTTTTTTTAAATTTTTATGCTCCTATCATTTTTCCCAACTGCTCCACAATCCCCATATTTCCATTAACAGAAATTTCTCCCACTTTTTCACAGATCCGCTCCAGATATTCCAGTTCCTTCAGTTTATAGAGCGTCTGGTTTTCATCCATCAGCCTGGCTGTATTGAGCAGGGAGCGGGTGGAGGCTACTTCTTCCCTTCTGGAAATCACATTTGCCTGCGCTGTTTTCTCCGCCACAAGCACGGAATTCATGATCTCCCGGATTTCCCCAGGCAGAATAATGTCTTTGATTCCGGCTGCCAGAAAAGTAATGCAGAACATTTCCTCTTTCTTTTGCAATGCGCTGTAAATCTCTCCGGAAATCTGCTCCTTCTTCTCCAATATCTCATCCAGCTTATAGTTTCCAACGATCTCTCTTATGGCGAGCTGCACGGCGGAATAAAGCTGTCCCTTTAAGTCCGATACTACGGCGGCAAATTTTACTGCATCTTTTATTTTATACATGCAGGCAACATTCATCCGGATACCGATTTTATCTTTGGTGAGAATTTCCTGCCCTACGATATCCAACTCCCGCTGTTTCATATCGTACACCTGGCAGGCCACCTCATGGATATAATTCCAGAACCGGTACACTCCTTTGGAAAGCTGCTTCTGCAGCACATTATCATAATACACAAGCCCTGTTTCCCCCTCTCCCACTGACATTGCGGTATAAAGATTTCTCGGAACCATGGCCATCATCTGCTTTGTAACCTCCGGCCCTATTTCAGTTTCTTCCATAGAAACTATCTTGATTTCATGCTTCTCAAATACGTTCCAGAATGTGTATTCTTTCCTGTTTGCAAAGGAAGTCAGCTTTCCGTTGATAAAAAGGAAACCTGCAAACCCATCGGGGATTTCCATATGTACAGTGGATGCCAGAAACGCAGGGTCTTTGGCCAAAACCTGATAAGGCACATCCAAATAATCCACTTCCCCTTCCATTTCCTCAATCTCTATCTGATAACCTAAGGTTCTGGAAAAATGATAGGTTCCGGCGGTTATCATTTTCTGGAATATGCCGTTTTTTAATACAAATCCTGCCTGATTGTCTTTCACCATATACTTCATATTTTACCTCCCATCTGTTTCTTGTACATTTCACTGAAGCTTCTGTTATAAAAATCTATTCTATGATTCCGCAAAAGAGATCATTATTATTATTCGCTACTATGCTTTATCCCTCATTCTTTGACCTGCCGCGGAAAACCGGTTGAGCAGGCTGCAGCGGGAAATTAATGCCCTGCCGTCAGATGATTTCTGTTTTTGACATATACAGGCGGTATGCCTGATCTGTCCCTAGAAAGCCATTCTTATTGCGTGGCACAGTTCCAACTGCATACCGGCGGTATCCCCGATTTTCAGGCGGCCAGCCAACTGCATGCCCTATACTCCCAAAAATGCAGATTATGCCGTATTCCCCTCGCCGTATGGCTGCAAAGTATGCCGCTTCACTCTGCACCGTATAGCTGCAAAATATGCCGCTTTCCTCTGCACCGTATGGCTGCAAAGTATGCCGCTTTCCTCTGCGCCGTATGGCTGCAAAGTATGCCGCTTTCCTCTGCGCCGTATAGCTGCAAAGTATGCCGCTTTCCTCTGCGCCGTATAGCTGCAAAGTATGCCGCTCTCCTCTGCACCATATGGCTGCAAGGCATTCTGCCTCACTCCGCATTCCTGGCTATGGCAATGCCTGAATTGGGGATAAAGCATTGCTTCAGAGCGGATTTGAACCGCAGACCTTTCCGGTCTTTGCCATTTCGTTGTGTACTCTACCCACTGAGCTACCGTTGACACGGGAGGGATTTGAACCCTCGACAGCACAATTTTTTTCTTAACCCCATGTTAAGTTATGTGAAATATTTATGGTACGCCTGACAGCACGCTGCAGGCGCCGCCGGGCAGAAACTGAGTTCCAATGCCCTGACATAAATAAATTATTTCCTGAATCATTCTTCATATATTCCCTATCCTAATCCGGATAAACCGGAACCTAGCTTTCGTCATTTTGTGTGAAATTTTGCCATTTTGCGCAGAATTTCATCATTTCGTTCCTAACAATAGTTACCCCTTTACCACTCCCACTGTCTTCAATTTTCGGATTGGAGTTACAAGTTCTGACTGCTGAGCCATCACCTGGTCAATATCTTTATAGGCAAACCGGCACTCCTCCGGAATGTCATTCTTTTTGCGCTTTCCTAAAACAATTCCCGGCTCCTTTAAATCCACCATCACCTGTTCCACCGAAAAAGCCTGCATTGCCCCTGACCTGGAATAGTTCCTGCCTGCCCCATGAGAAGATGAGCAGAAAGATTCCTTGTTTCCTTTTCCTTCCACTACATAGCTGTAAGATCCCATCGCCCCCGGTATCACGGCAAGCTCTCCTTCCCGCGCTCTGGTTGCTCCCTTGCGGTGCACCCATACATTGGCGCCGTAATGATTTTCCAATGCGGCGTAGTTATGATGGCAGTTGATTTCCTCTCCGAATTCCACCTTAAGTCCTGTGTGCCTCTCTATCACTTCTGTGACAATTCCGCATATTTTTTCCAGCATACGTGCACGGTTCTCAAAGGCGTAATCCATAGCCAGATTCATCCAATTGATATACTGCCGTCCTTCTTCGGACTGTACCGGCAAAAAAGCCAGACGGTACTCATCCTTTACTTCACTGTACCATTTCCGGTTCAGTTCTCTGGCCGTCTCATGAAAATAATCGCAGATCGCTTTCCCCAGATGACGGCTTCCGGAATGAATCATAATGCAGAGATACCCTTCCGTATCTTCCTGAAGCTCTATAAAATGATTTCCGCCGCCCAGGCTTCCCACCTGATAATACCCATCTTCAATCAAAGGCAGAAGCTCTGGATTATTCTCATATTTCTCCATTTCTTCTTTTGCCCGGTCAAGGGTCTCTGAACCCTGAGGCGTTTTATACCGCTCAGTATTTAAAGGAATGGTCCGCATAATATTTCCAATAATTGCCTGAATCACTGTGCCGTTCCCCGTTTGGATTCCCCGGATCTCCTCCATGGGAATATTGGTTGGGACAAAATCCATGCCGCAGCCGATGTCAACGCCTACCGCATTTGGAATAACCGCATCTTTTACCGCAATCACTCCGCCGATTGGCATTCCTTTGCCTGCATGGGTGTCCGGCATTAAACAGACCCATTCATGAATAAAAGGAAGCTGTGACAGGCGATATGCCTGTTCCAGACAATTCTCCTCTAGCCCCTCCTGATTTTCCAGCCATATTTTTACCGGAAATCTCGTATTTTCATTATATAATACAAACATATCATCCCCATCCTTTCTTGTTCGCTGCTGATGGGATTATTATATACAGAATCTGGTAATTTATCATTTCAAAAAGGTTGCGAACTCGTCAGCGCCAGCTGTTATAGTTGTCGATTTGAAAACTCCATGGTAAACTAATCATAGCCATTGTAAGAAATATACTACCAGCTACAGGAGCAGAAAAACAAATGTCAAATTTTCAGGAACTGATTAAAAATTTTTCAAAAACAAGGGAATATGTCAGAGATTTTTTTATCTATGGCTTCAAAACCCGGAATGAATTTAAGGAAAAAAGCCCCCGCACTTACGATAATGAACGCAGAAGGCTGGAAAGCTGGCTTGGTCCCTTCGTACAGAGAGATTATGTGTCCGGCGGCTTTAATATTTCTCTTGCCATTGACAGCAATCTTCTGGATACCAACCCCTTGTTCCGGGTGTGGAAAACAAAAAGTTTTACTGACAACGACATTGTGCTGCATTTTCTGATTTTGGATTTGCTTCAGAATGGGCGGCCATTGACTGCAGAAGAAATTACAGACCGGCTGCTGACAGAATATGAGGCATTGTTCGACATTCAGACTGTCCGGCGCAAATGCAATGCTTATGAAAAAGAGGGGCTTCTAACCAAGCAAAAAAATGGGAAGGCTGTCCTGTTTTCCCTGGACAATACTCTGGCCCGCTGGCTGAAATCCAATGAAAATATCATGGACGCCCTAGCCTTTTATCAAATGGCAGGCTGTCTGGGCATCATCGGAAATGAAATTCTAGAACAACTGGAATGCCAAAACCGTAGCTTTCGGGTAAAACACAGCTTCTTCGTACATACGCTGGAAGATGAAATACTCCTGGCCCTTTTGGATGCCATGAACCGAAAGCTTACCGTGGAACTTACCATCAAAAGTTCCAAAAAAGGCCTGACAAATACTGCAAACTGCATTCCGCTGCAGCTATTTGTCAGTTCCAGAAGCGGCAGGCGATTTCTGTGCGGATATGTCAAAAGAAGCAAACGATTTACCTGCTTCCGCCTGGACACCATTAAACATGCTGCCTGTATGGAGCCTGCACCGGAATATGAAGACCTGGAAAAGAAACTGGAACGGAACCGCCGCCTGCTCTGGGGCGTATCCTTTCAGGGAACGGAGCGCCATCATCTTGACGTCTTAACTATGACGCTGCATGTGGAAGAGCCCTCCGAACTCTATATTGTTGACCGTCTGAAACGGGAGGGCAGAGGGGGCGCTGTCACACGGATTGATGAAAATACCTGGCAGTACCAGAGGGAATCCTTTGACTGCAATGAAATGCTGCCCTGGGTGAGAACCTTTATCGGAAGGATTCTGTCACTGGAATGTACGGCCAAATCTGTGGAACAGCGTTTTTATCAGGATTTGCAAATAATGTATCAAACGTACCAGATAGGAGGAAACACAAATGGAACTGTTTTCTGAAATTTACAGCTGTTATTTCCAGGTGATGCGCAGCCTGCTGACCTGTCAGAATGCCCTCACCATAGATGAGATCCGCAGCCGGATCTGCAAAGAAGGCTTTGAAGAAAGCCTCCTTGCCATGATTCCCAAACTAGAAAACGGAAGCTGGAATTTATTTGAAAGGGAGAATGAACTCTATCTTTCCAAAATAGACGCTGCATTTCTCACACCCCTTTCCAGCCTTCAGAAATCTTACTTGAAGACATTGCTGTCTGATCCCCGCATGGCGCTCTTTTTAAGCCAGGAACAATTTGAAGCGCTGGGCGGTATGCTGGATTCTGTAGAGCCCCTCTGGAGCCAGGAGCAAATTTATTATTATGACCGGTTTGCGGACGGAGATCCTTACACAGACGAAACTTACCGCTGTAATTTCCGTACCCTGCTTTCCGCCCAAAAGCGCAGTCAATATGTGGATCTGGACTACAATTCTCCCAGCGGAACCCGGGTCCACCATTACTATGTGCCTGTACGCCTGGAATATTCCGTAAAAAATGACAAATTCCGGCTGCTTGCCTTAAAGCATGTGAAAGGCGGCAGACTGCGCCTGGAAACTTTAAACCTTGCCCGCATTCAAAAAGTCTGCCTTATCGATAAATGTTTCACTTCGCAGATTGACTTAAATACCTTGATTCAGGATTCTTATTATAAAGAACCGCTCCGGCTTCATATTATCAACAAACGCAATGCTCTGGAACGGGCCATGCTGCATTTTGCAAATTATAAGAAAAATACCAGAAAAATCGGAGAAAACACCTATGAATGCCTGATTTATTACAATCAGTCTATGGAGACGGAATTACTGATTGAGGTTCTGTCCTTCGGCCCTATGCTTAAGGTAATAGGAAATGACAGGTTCCTTGACAGCCTGAAAAACAGGCTTAAGAAGCAGATGGAACTGACGCAAAAATACCCGCATCCAGCTCTTCAATTGCAATACAAATAGAAAAATAACACATTTCAATTTATCGAAATCTTGACAAATCCCAAATTTAATTTTATAATAAAACAATCAATTTAAAACATACGTTTTAGAAAGGAGTGCATATGCCGCCAAAAGCCAAATTTACCAGAGGCGAAATCCTGAATTCGGCCCTGAGCATTACAAGGGAGCAGGGCATTGATGCCGTTACCGCAAGGGAATTAGGAAACCGGCTGGGCAGTTCCGCGAGGCCCATTTTCACTGTTTTTAAAAATATGGATGAAGTCAGAGAGCTTGTCATTCTCAAAGCAAAGGAACTATATGGGCAGTATGTAGACGAAGGATTAAAGGGCCGTCTTCCGTTCCGCGGAGTGGGAATTGCCTATATCCGCTTCGCCAGAGAAGAACCCAGGCTCTTTTGGCTGCTGTTCATGAGCCCTGTGGATTCCAAAGATATTTCTTCCATCCTGCCCGTGATAGACGAACATTATGACAGAATACTGCAGTCCGTCCAGGAGCCCTATCATTTAGACAGGAAAACTGCGGAGAAAATCTATCAGCATTTATGGACTTATACCCATGGCATTGCCACCATGTTTGCCACAGGGCTGTGCAGCTACGCCGCAGAACAACTGGAAGAACGTTTGACAGAGGTTTTTCAGGGCCTGCTGCTGCTTGAAAAAAGCAGAGAAACCCAAATATAATCGGCAGCCAGAAATATTAATGTATCAGAAAGGCAGGACAGCATATGATTCAAATTAAGAACTTACATAAATTTTACGGAACAGGAGAAAGCAGAAGCGAAGCGCTAAAAGGCATTTCTTTAGAGATCAAAGACAGAGATTTCATGGTAATACTGGGCGCTTCAGGTTCCGGCAAATCCACACTTTTAAATGTAATTTCCGGCCTGGAGCCGACAGACGCCGGAACGGTGTGTTACAACGGCAAAAATATCTGTGAAATGAACGACAGGGAGATCACTCTTTTTCGGAAAAACGCCATTGGATATGTTTTCCAGCAATATTTTCTTCTGCCCAATCTGACTGTGGACAAAAATGTGAAAATGGGCGCAGATCTGGCAAAGAATAAAGACTACGGCAGCTTAATTGAAGCTGTGGGACTTGCAGAAAAAAGTAAAAAATACCCCCATGAATTAAGCGGCGGAGAGCAGCAACGGGTATCAGTTGCACGGGCTCTGGCAAAACAGCCAAGCGTACTGTATCTGGATGAACCTACCGGGGCGCTGGATGAAGCTACAGGCCGAATGGTCTTAGATTTAATCTGCAAACTGCAGAAAGAACTGGGATTTACCATGGTAATGGTAACCCATAATCAGAACATTGCAGAAATGGCGGATACCGTAATCTCCATGAACAGCGGTAAAATTGTAAAACAATATCAGAACAGCAATCCAAAGTCTGCATATCAAATTGCATGGTAGGAGGAATCACTATGATTGTAAATTTCAAAGATATTTATAAAATGATTGGCATATTCATTGTAAGTTTCTGCGCCGTCCTGGTGTCTGCCATGTTTTTAAATTATTATCTGGATCTTATTACTGTGGAAAATCTTATAACTACAGAGATTTCACAAATATTTTATGAAGCGCAATGCAGCACAGCAAAAATAGTCAGCGCAGTGTCCGGCGGCTGCCTGCTTTTGACTGCCGCCGTGCTTTTATGTTTTTATATCGGACATTACATTGACACGCACCAGAAACAGCTTGGCGTCTTAAAGGCGCTGGGATATAACAGATTTTCGATAGCCAAAGACTTCCGGGCCTTTGGCCTGGCGGTATTTGCCGGAACTGCCCTGGGCTATGCCGCAGCTCATCTTCTGATGCCGAAATTGTACCAACTTCAGAACAAAGACGGATATCTGCCGGAAGTTTCAATCACTTTTCATCCAAAATTATTCCTAACGCTTGTACTGCTTCCAACGATTTTCTTTTCCCTGCTGGCAGTTCTTTACAGTTTCGTAAAATTAAAAATTCCTGCCCTCCAATTGATTCGGGAACAATCCTCCCGAAAAATCATTCCTGCAAAAAAAGACACGGATCTGCCTTTTTTGCAGGAACTTCAAAAAAGCAATGTGAGACAGAGAAAGTCTCTGATCTTTTTCATTACCTTTGCAGTATTCTGTTTTGCAGCGATGACGCAAATGTCTTTCAGCATGGACGAACTGGCAAGCAGGATGATGAGCGTTATGATAATGGCAATCGGCCTGGTTCTTGCCGTGACCACACTCTTTATCGCCGCAACTTCTGTCATTAAGACAAACAGAAAAACCATTATCATGATGAAAGTATTTGGCTACAGTGCAAAGGAATGCAAAAAAGCAGTGCTAAGCGGTTACCGTCCCTGGGCGTATTGTGGATTTGCATTGGGCACGATCTATCAATATGTGCTGTTAAAGATTATGGTAACAATCATATTTAAAGATATGGAAGGAGTGCCGGACTATCAGTTTGACGTTCCGGTAATGCTGATTTCTCTGGCAGTGTTCCTTGTCTTGTACGAACTGCTGATGATTGCCTACACAAAGAAAATGGAACAATTGTCTGTGAAAGAGATCATGCTGGATTAGAACACTCGCTTTTGTATCCCATCAGAAATTGGGAGTAATGATTATTTCACGCTAAGGGTTCCGCTCCGGATCCCTTAGCGTGAAATAATCATTAATAATAGAACGCCGCTTTTGAGGATTTGCATATAAAACCCTTACCCTGTTCTTTCAATACCCGTAAATCCACATAAATCAAGGACAAAATAACCTCTACTGCGTAACAAACTTAATAATAAATTGAAGGCGAAAGCAGTTTTCTGATTTCGCCCTCTTGACTGCCCAACGGCAAAGGCAGGAAAAGCTGTCAAGGGCGCGTAGCACGAAGTTTACCCTTGACAACTTTTCCTGTCTTTGCTATCTGTTATCGGTCAAAGTGGAATTTCAAAAGGTATCAGTTTCCTGTTCCTCATGTTCCAATCTCTCCCATTCTTTTCGTAACTGTTTCAGTGCAACATTTCTTCTGCGGTTTATCGAACTTCTGCAATGCCCATACAGCCTGCCGATTGCTTCATCACGATAACCAACGAAGTAATAAAGCAACAGGACTTCCTGTCTTAACTGCAGCAATCTTGAGAATGCTGTCGCTAATTGTTCATTGTCAACTATCACTTCTTTTCCCAACACAAGAAATACGGTCGGCTTGTCCTGTTTCTCAAAGTAACTGTCCATAGCAGACGGTTCAAAATATCGTTCTGACATCAGATAGTCAAGAGATATTTCCCGTTCCTCTTTCCGCTTCAAATCCCGCCATGCGTTGATTGCTTCATGGCGAAGTACAATCTTGCAGAACGCATTGAACGCATATTCGATATGCTCCATAAACTGTCCAGAATATTTCATTTTCTCTCATCCCCCTTTCTTCCCAGTAGGGGCTATTACCCCAAAAGCCCATGCAGAAGAAAAACCGATAACAGCAGCTTAAAAGTTCTGCTTGTTACCGGCTCTGCGTCTGTGCGTCTGGCTCTTTGATAACGGATATTCTAAATTGTTGAATGTTAATTAGCGTTTCATTTTTACATTTTGGGCAATACAAAGGAAAGTTTTCCAGTATTGTGTCGCTGCGGATTTTTATATGGGTCTTGCTACTGCAAACAGGGCATAATATCCATTCGATAATTTTCTCGGTATTGGTTTTTGCGCTTTTCAAAATATTATTATTCTGCATAGATTATATCTGTAATAGTTCAATTTCATAATTATTTATTGTGATAGTTGATATACTGTCAATGTATATCATCGCGTCACTGAAAATATCGGCAGTTTTATATTCTTGATATTGTATTTGATACTCATAATTATGACCTGCGGTTTGCGTATGAAATATCTTAGCGCTACTGATATTCAACGATTGACCTAAAATCATGCACACATTAAATGACATAACAGATACAAACAAAAGCAATACCGACAACGGCTTGCGCAGAGCAATTCTCAAAGAAAGCCTTTTATTTACGGGTACAATACGGCTTATTTTATCCGCAATTTTCAATGTAACCGAAAAACGATTTTGTACATTATTTCCTGTTAACAATGAACCGGCTTCTTTATTTCTTACAAAGCCATAGCACAATAATGCTACAGCGCAAAAAATGATTGTAGAAACCGCAAGACCTATAACTAAACTAAATCCGCTTATACTTTTTGTTAAACCGCTCACATCATTAGTCTTTGAATTAGCCCTGATTAAAATATCCGATAAGGCATATCCCCCAAATAATCCTAATGTTGCGCCCAAAACAGACAATACTGCTGTAAAGGCAATAAAGAAGAATTGCAAGCTACTATTTTTGAAACCAAGAGTTTTTATGCACCCTATTTGCTTTTTATTGGCTCTGAAAAATCTGTAAAAAAACATAACGAATACGACTATGGAAAGACTTACAAGGGATAACCAAAATGTATAAGCAAGTATCATATTTGAATTGAGCGCACTTTTATATAGTTGTTGGTTGGCTGTAAGGTTTTGCAATCTGTTCAGTATCTTTATGTTTCCGTCGATAGAACTCATTACAAAGAAAAACGAAAGTGAGGTCAACATTGTAAGGAGTAATAACAATGCCAAAAAGATTTTATCTTTTATCATTTGTTTAAAAAGCTGTTTATATATAAGTCCCATATTACTCACCCCCCAAATCATGTCGCCTGCAGATATTGGATTTTCATTTTCCATGTCACTAATAATCATTCCGTCTTTCATAGTTATAATACGATTTGCTGTATGTGCAATCTGTTCATTATGTGTTGTAAAAAGTATAGTAACGCCGAAAGTATTTTTCAGACTGTGTAATAGTTCTACCACTTTTTTGCTGTTTTCTTCGTCTAATGCCCCGGTAGCTTCATCACAAAATATGAAATGCGTCCCTTTGATAACTGCTCTTGCAATAGCAACCCGTTGTTGCTGCCCGCCGGATAGCTGTGCAGGAAATTTATCTAACAGACTATCTATTTCGAGAATACGGGTCAGCCTGTCAAACGCAAGTGGTGTCATTTTGGAAGAAATACCGACTTTAATATTTTCTTCTGCCGTAAGGTTACTTAAAAGCATATAATTTTGAAAAACATAGCCTATATTATTTCGTTTCCAATCGGCAAGCTCTGTCTGTGATAAAGCAGTAATTATTTTATCCTCATATTTAACTGTACCCGTGGTAGGCTTCACCATGCCGGAAAGAATATTCAAAAGCGTGGATTTTCCTGAGCCGCTTGGACCAAGAATTACAGTAAATGTTTCTTGATAAAGAGCAAGCGTAATTCCTTTGATTATTTTTTCTTTTCCGTAGTCTTTTGTTATTTTTTCTGCGCTAAGAATAGGGAACATCTTTCATTCTCCTTTGATATAATATTATTTTCGTTTTTGCAGCAATTCATTTATTTCTTCAACTTCCTGCCGCATTTGAACCATGTTTAGAAAAACTACGACAATATAAATAATTGTGGTCATTATAGCAAGTACCCATATCGGGGTACTTCCATACCAGTTAAAAATGGCTCCAAAGATAATTACTACAACTTCCATATAACCAATATCTAACATAAATTCCAATATGGCATAACTGCTTTCGAATCTATGTGTAAAAAGCAGTCCTATATGAATGACAATATTAACAATGAAAGATTGAAAAACGCTATTGATAAGAAGAAACTGCGCACCGGAAAACGCACCCAAAATGGCTAATATAAGTAAAGTAATTGCTGTACTGCATAAAATGTTTACGGATACTTTTTTCAAATCCCTGTTCCTCCTTGTAAAGCCTGTTTGATATTATCTAAATATTTACGGGTAACATAAAGCCTTTCCCCATTCTGCAAGGTTGCTTCCATACGGCTGTTGATAAGCGGCTTTATGCTCTCTAAAGCGTTAATGTTCAAAACACATGATTTACTGATTTGAACGAATCCCAAATCTGCTAAACTTTCAGCTAATTGATATAACCTGTAATCTGTACGGAGAACATTTTTTTCAAGATAAATAAATGTCCGTTTATCAACACTTTCTATGTAAAAAATATCAGAAACATTTACATAACGTTCCGTATTTTCTTCATTACATTTAATTCGTGTATCAAATGACCGTATTAAAGTAATCAGCCGTTTCACCCGTTTATTTATCTTGGCATAGCGGATTAGAACTTCAATATCATTGCAACTTAAATCTTGTTCGGTTTTTATTACCATTTCGTCACCTGCTTTTTATTAAGTATATCCTATGATTTCTACATTTCAATGAATTCAATACTGAGATACAACTATCAGCCACCAACATACAAAAGAGCATAAAATCAAAATCTACGACGTTTATCTTTGGGTTTTTCCGCGTCCTTTGGTATCAGCCACATACGGCTGAATTTTGCCACGCCGGGTATGCGGTTTTCTTCGCATAGTTTCTGTACCCGTCTTTCTGAAATACCCCATTTCTTCGCTGCTTCCGGGGCAGAAATATACGCAAACATTTTCATTTACCCTTTCTCAAAACTTTGTTAGTTCTAATTGTATACGGTCAACCGAATGAAAACAAGTATCGGAATAAGAAATTTGATTTCTGCCTTTGGCATTTTCCAGACTTCCCCGTATTAAGGAACAAGGAATATTTTTTGAGAAAATTCTCTCAAAACTCCGTCAAAACCGTCCTGTGCGGTGTTATAGGCAGTGAGAGGGATTTCAAGAGGATTTTGGATTCTTCCCAACAAGCAAAATCTGTCCGGCAAGTCATAGCGCAGACGGGCAGATTTACGGAAAATAGTACTATTTTCCTATACATGCTCCGAAACTTCTCAATTTAACAAATACGGAAGGGAAGAGAAAAGAATGGATTGGGAACTGGAAATCGAGGACAGCGGCTATCTGCCGGAAAAAGGGAAGCCGACAAAGGAAACCGTCTGCTACAAAATCGGCGGCACATACTATGAAGTGTTTACTTCCTGCGGCGGCTCGGAACGGCTCCGCGATGAAAGTCGGCTACTATACGGAAATCTTTTTCGTGGAACGTGACGTGCGCTATATCGCAATCAATGATGGCGTAGACAGTGCAAAAGGCGACAACAATTTTACCCCGTTCCGCAACCTATTTAACGATTTTTACGCCAAAGACACAAGCAAAAGGTACGGGCAATCAAACGGGCGCAGGGACAGGCGGGGAACATCTGACAAAGCCGCCTTCTGGTTATATGGTAAGTCCAACCGACAAAAAGCAATGGATTGTAGACGAGGAAGCCGCTATTGTTGTGAAACGGATTTTTGATTTATGTATCGGTGGGAAGGGTCCCATGCAGACAGCAAAAATCCTCAAAGAAGATAAGGCGCTGACTGCCAAAGCCTACTATGCAAAGAAAAAAAGAAATCCATATTCCGACAATCCTTATGATTGGAGAGACAGTATTGAAGCAGATTGTGTGGAGCAGGATATTTGACGTGACCGCCCTTTTCTATGATGACATCATAGCTTTTAAGGAAATGATGTATCAGCAACGCTCTACTAAAACGGAAAAGGCAATGAAGCGCAGGAAACGTGAAGTTATGCAGGCACAAAAGCGCATAGTAGAACTTGACCGTATCTTCAAGCGGATTTATGAGGGCGATATAAGTGGAGTAATCAACCACGACAGGTTTTTGAAGCTATCCGCAGAGTATGAAGCGGAACAGCGGGAACTGGAAGAAAAGGTCAAGACCGAACAGCAGGAAGTCGATACCTATGAGCAGAACAAGAACGATTTTGACAGCGGAAAAGGTAGACGGGAAGCGGGTACAGAAAGTGGATATTGTTTTCAACTTTGTCGGAGAAATCAATTTCCTTTCTGCCGCGCAACCGAAACGGCAAGGCGCATAGAAACGCAAAAAAACGGTACATCCCTTATGATTGGGACTATACCGCTTAATCTGAAATTACTTCCTTATCACCGTAAACTTTGATGTTTACAAGACTTTTCAAGCTCCCCGAGTTGGGCTCGAACCAACAACCCCGCGGTTAACAGCCGCGTGCTCTACCATTGAGCTATCGAGGATTATCCAATTATTCTAAACATATGCCTTCAAAAATCCATACAGCCTGACAATCCATCCATCCCGACCCTTGCTCTCTCCTGGTCAAGCCCTCGAC
>JAETSX010000072.1 GCA_021769425.1 Eubacterium sp. | reverse complement strand
TTTGTTCCTTTGCAATTGGCATAAAAACACTCCTTTTCGATAAAAATTTTCATATCCTAATTCTTACCAAAAAGGAGCCATTTATTTCCAAAAAACACAAACTTGTTTACATTACCCATTTGCTTTTTCCTCAAAGCTATGAACGATTTTCTGGCAAATGATTTCGCTCACGGGTATATCTTAAGTGAGGAGCAGGATAAGCTACTCCTCTGAATGAAATCACATCATGCGCCTGGTTGCATTATCCTGGAAACGGAAATAGTCTGGACGGTGGCGGGACTGGGTGTATTCAAACATTACGCCGTCACTGTTGTAGGTCTGGCTGCTGACTACTGCAAGGCAGTTATAATCTCCAAGTTCCAGGTATTTTTCATCAATTTCTGTCATTTTTTCTACTGTCATAATCCGTTTGCTGGTTACAATGGTGATATGAAGCGTCTGTTCTAAATATTCGTAAATGGAATGTTCTGCAATTTCTCTGGTAAGATTTCTGGCTACATGCTTCAGAAAATAATTATGGTTCAGAATTAGTGCCTTTCCATCTAGGTAGTGGAGGCGCTGAAGGTAATATAATTCACTTCCAACGGGAAAGCCTGTCCGGTTGGATATTTTTTTGTCTGCGGTAATTTCCGTAAAGCACAGCACTTCTGTTTTGGGAACCTGGTGGTTTCGCAGTGCGGATTCCCGAAAAGATTCAATGCCGCCGATGGTAAAAGAGGCTTGCAGAGTGGGCTGAAAGATATTGCGTACGCCTTTTCCCTGCATGGTCTGCACATAACCGTCTGTGACCAGGGAACTGACGGCTCTCCGTAACGTGTTGCGGGAACAGTCATAGGATTGAATCAATTGGTTTTCGGAGGGCAGCAGTTCCTGAAATTCATATTCTCCCGTTTCTATTTTGTTTTTTAAATCCCGATAGATTTCAGTATATTTTGTTTTTGGCATAAGTATCGCTCCTGCTTGTTTAAACATTTATTTTTATTATAGTATGGAATGCGGAATTGTCAAGATTTACTATGAAAGTCTTCGACTTCCATAGTAAGGATGGCCATGCGGCCCGTGGCACGACAGGCTAAGCATGATGGAAGTTTACTATGAAAGTCTCCGACTTCCATAGTAAGGATGGACATGCGGCCTGTCGCACAATAGGTTAAGCAGGATGGAAGTTTAATCAGGAAACAAAACTTGTTTAAACAAATTCTAAAAACAGTATTGACATGTTTAAACAAGTATGGTATAAAATATATAACAACTTGTTTGAACAAGATAAGAAAAAGGAAAAGCAGGAGGTAAGAAATGGGTAAGTATGCAGAGGACGCAAAAGAACTATTGCAGTACGTAGGCGGCAAGGAAAACATTGCAGCAGTGTCGCATTGTATGACACGTATGAGGTTTGTGCTCAATGATCCGAAAAAAGCAGATATTGAGAAAATAGAAGCTATGAAGGCAGTAAAGGGAAGTTTTACTCAGACAGGACAGTTCCAGGTGATTATTGGAAATACGGTGGCGGATTTTTACAATGATTTTATTGGGGTATCGGGAATCGAAGGAGTGTCTAAGGATGCGGTGAAGAATGCTGCAAAGCAGAATCAGAACGTGCTGCAGAGGATGGTAGCAGCTTTGGCGGAGATTTTTGCCCCGCTGATTCCGGCGATTATTACCGGCGGTTTGATTCTGGGATTTCGGAATTGCATTGACAGTCTGTATTTATTTGAAAGCGGAACTAAGACATTATGCGACATCAGCCAATTCTGGGCAGGGATTGACAGCTTTTTGTGGCTGATTGGGGAGGCGGTATTCCATATGCTTCCGGTGGGAATTTGCTGGTCTGTGACGAAGAAAATGGGCACTACGCAGATGCTTGGAATTGTTCTGGGCCTGACGTTGGTATCCGGCCAGCTTCTGAACGCTTATTCTGTGGCAGGGGCAGAGGAGATTCCTTTCTGGGATTTCGGCTTCTTCCGGGTGAATATGATAGGATATCAGGCTCAGGTGATTCCGGCGATTCTGGCTGCATTTACGCTGGTCTATCTGGAAAAATTTTTCCGGAAAATAACGCCCCAGGTAATTTCTATGATTGTGGTGCCTTTCTGCAGCTTGCTGCTGGCAGTAATGGCTTCCCACTTTGTATTAGGGCCTATTGGATGGAAAATAGGTTCGGCCATTTCTTCCATGGTTTATGCAGGGATTACAGGCTCCTTTAAAATTGTGTTCGGCGCGGTCTTCGGCTTTGTGTATGCGCCGTTGGTAATTACAGGGCTTCACCATATGTCCAACGCCATTGATTTGCAGCTGATTGCAGACTATGGGGGCACGATGCTGTGGCCCATGATTGCCCTTTCCAACATTGCGCAGGGTTCTGCAGTCCTTGCCATGGCAGTGTTGCAGAGAAAAAATGCAGAGGCTCAGGAAGTGAATGTGCCCTCCTGTATTTCCTGTTATCTGGGAGTAACGGAGCCTGCCATTTTTGGTGTAAATCTGAAGCATGTGTTTCCATTTGTCTGCGGAATGATTGGCTCTGCCTGTGCAGCGGTGGCATGTGTGGCAATGGGAGTAACGGCAAATGCAGTGGGGGTAGGCGGCCTGCCGGGGATTCTGTCGATTCAGACTAAGTATATGGGAAATTTTGCCATCTGCATGGCCATTGCAGTGGCAGCGCCCTTTGCACTGACAATCCTTGCGGGGAAAAAGAAGCTGCAGGATTGGCAGCCTGCATCCGCTGAAAAGGAGAATGATGCCAACAAAGAATCAAAATATGCAGAACAAGAAGCAAAAAGCAAAGAAGCAGAGAAACAGATAAGCAAAGGAGAAAGCCAGGAAAAAGAACGGGAACTGATAAGCAGAGAAACAGGGCAGATAAGTAAAGAAGCAAAAACTTTGGGAAAAGAATTAAAGGCTTTTCTCACTGGAAAAGTCATTGAATTAAAAGAGGTAAATGACGGTGTATTTTCCGAAGGGATTATGGGAGAAGGAATTGCAATCATTCCGGAAAATAATATTCTGTATGCCCCGGCAGACGCGGTTGTAAGCGTATTGATGCAGGATTCCAGGCATGCCTGCGGACTGACACTGGACGATGGGATGGAGCTGCTTCTTCATGTGGGAATTGATACGGTGGATATGAACGGAGATGGATTCCGGTATTTTGTGTCGGAAGGGCAGAAGGTAAATACAGGAGCGCCGCTGCTTGAGTTTGACAGGGATAAAATTAAGGCTGCCGGGCATCCGGATACTACGGTATGCATCATTACAGAACCGGCCGGCGCAGAGCATATCCGGTTTGTGACAGGAATAAAAGGGGAAGCCGGGGAAACGGTTGTAGCGGTATTTGATTAAGGAGCAAGAAAGATTACGGAGAGGTCATTATGGAAAATTTTAAGAAAAGCACAATCTATCAGATTTACCCCAAATCCTTTTGCGACAGCAATGGAGACGGGGTTGGAGATATCCGGGGAATCATACAAAAGCTGGATTATATCAAAAGCCTTGGGGTTGATTATATCTGGAGCACTCCCTTTTTTGCATCGCCCATGAATGATAATGGATATGATGTGGAGGACTACCGGAAGATCCATCCGACTTTCGGCACAATGGCGGATGTGGAGGAACTGATTGCACAAGCTGAAAAACGAGGGATGGGAATTATGCTGGATATGGTATTTAACCATACCTCCACCCGGCATAAATGGTTTCAGAAGGCATTGTCCGGAGATCCGGATTACATGGATTATTATATTTTCAAGGATGGCTCCCCCAAAGAGCCGCCTACCAACTGGCAGTCAAAATTTGGCGGCTCTGCATGGGAATATGTGCCTTCTCTGAAAAAATGGTATCTTCATCTGTTTGATGTGACCCAGGCAGATTTGAACTGGGAGAATCCCAGGGTGAGAGAGGAATTAAAAGAGATTATCCGGTTTTGGAAGGAAAAGGGAGTGAAGGGATTTCGGTTTGATGTGGTTAATTTGATTTCCAAGCCGGAGGTATTTGAGGATGATACCGAAGGGGACGGAAGAAGATTTT
The DNA here is from genome assembly GCA_021769425.1 of Eubacterium sp. Taxonomy (GTDB): domain Bacteria; phylum Bacillota; class Clostridia; order Lachnospirales; family Lachnospiraceae; genus Petralouisia. The sequence goes on along the minus strand of JAETSX010000072.1, from coordinate 11,320 downwards.
ATTCCGATGGTCCTAAGGTGCATGAATATTTGAAAGAATTGACGGCGGATACCGGGATTAATCATATGGTTACGGTGGGGGAAATGTCCTCCACAAGCCTAAAACATTGTATCCGGTATTCCAATCCGGAGGAAAAGGAATTGTCCATGTGCTTCAATTTTCATCATCTGAAGGTAGATTACAAGGATGGGGAGAAATGGGAATTGGCAGAGCCGGATTATCGGAAATTAAAAGAATTGTTTGAAACCTGGCAATGTGAAATGGAAAAGGGGAAGGGATGGAACGCTTTGTTCTGGTGCAATCATGACCAGCCCAGGATTGTATCCCGATTAGGGGATGAAACAACGTATTGGAAGGAATCCGCAAAAATGCTGGCAGCCTGCATCCATATGCTGCGGGGAACCCCTTATATTTTCCAGGGGGAGGAGCTTGGCATGACGAATCCGGGATATGGGGATATTGAGGAATACCGGGATGTGGAAAGCATCAATTATTATCATATTTTGCTGGAGCAGGGAAAGACAAAGGAGGAGGCCCTGGAAATTTTAGGGCAGCGTTCCAGGGATAACAGCAGATCCCCGATGCAGTGGGACGCTGGGGAATATGCCGGATTTTCTACAGAGAAACCTTGGATTGGCATTCCCAAAAATCATTCCTGGATCAATGCTGCTGCGCAGGAGAAAGAGGAAGATTCCATCCTTAATTTTTACCGGAAGCTGACAGGGCTGAGGAAAAAATATGAGGCTGTTTCAGAAGGCGCCGTGGAATTTTTGTATCGGGAACAGCCGGAGATCTTTGCGTACCGGCGCCGCTGGAACCAACAGGAGATTCTTGTGGTAAATAATTTTACCGGCAGGGAGATAAAGCTGCCGGAACCGATCAAGGACAGAGAATATCAGCGGCTGCTGGGCAATTATCCCCCGGAGCAGGTGAAGTGGATAGAGACTCTGAGACCTTATGAAAGTATGATACTGTTGAAAAAAATATTATAATTGCTCCAAAAGATGCATGGCATATTTTTTCAGGTTTTCTACCTTGCCGGTGAAGTTTTCTGTCAGTTCAAACCAGGAAATTTTACTTGGATAGTCCTGTTTTAAGGAAGGCGAAAACAGTTCCTGGTATTGGGGCAGAAACTGGCCGGATTTCTTACAGTAGCAGGTGGCAGCGGTTGCCTGGACGCGGTAATCTTTGTCAACATAGGCGGCGACGCTTTTGTGCAGGGCAGTGTCTTCCATGGGGAGATAATAATAATCTTTGTAATTGGGATAAAAATATTTTAGTTCCCCTGTAAAGAGTTCGATGCGCATCTTAACATGGCTGCAGGAGCCGGGAGAACCGCTTTTTGCCAGTTTTGCAGGAGCTTCACAGCCGGTAGTATGCTGATTGCAGGAGGCGGAAACGTAGAGTGTTCCCTGGGTGCAGATAAAAGGCTTTGGAAGGGGAAGATCCGGCTTTAAGGACAGAATCAGTTCCCGGCCTTCGGTTCCCTCATAGGTAGTAAAGCCGTGTGTTTCCCAGGAGGAAACCTGGAAATGCCCTTTAAAAAAGCGGGGATAGGAAAGCAGCGGAAGGAGCTTTATCATGCCCTCCATATCTTCATAGTTATGCAGTTTTAAAAGAGCGCAGGCTTCTTCCGGAGAAATTGGGGATTTCTCATCGTTCTTGTGATTGCTGTGATACGGTTCGGAAGGAACGCTGGCTTGGAAAGAAGAGTGTTTTGCATATGCTAAGTAGACGGAAATCAAATCTCCGCCGGAATATAAATCCTCCCTTGAAACACCGAGAAATTCTTCCAGGGTTTTCTGCTTTAGGTTGGGCAGGTTCAGGATGGATTTATATTTGGAAAGCTGTTTGTAAATATCAAGGTGCCGGAAAGAATCCAGATGTTCCGGCATTTTGTAATGGGCGCAGCGGCCTTTCAGGAAAGGCACATCAAAGCCTGTCCCGTTGAAAGAGATCAGGGTGTCGTATTGGGACAGTAATTCCAGAAATGCAGAAATGATCTCCTGTTCCTGGGAGGGATGTTCTGCAAAAAACTGCGTAATGCATGTCTTGCCGTCTGTCTGCACAGCGGTTCCAATCAAATATACCTGATTGCGGGCAGCAGAAAAGCCTGTGGTTTCGATGTCGAAAAAAACAGAGGATGGGGTGAAGTATTCTTCTGTATAGGGATTGCCAGTAAAAGGCGTAAGTTCTGTTTGCCAGGTTTTCATTGGGAGCCTCCATTCTATGATTATCATACAATGATCCAAATATGATATGAAGCTGTTTTAGGATATAGCATATGTATGGAATGTTTGCCGATATTATATGATAAATTTCGTGGATTTTCAAATTTTTCTTCTCAAGATTCTTGACAAGCTCATATTATGACGACATAATTAGACTATTGATGATATTACTCCGGCGGTTATACTCACGAGCATACTTATTTGCAAAATCATTTGCTTTTTTCCTCAAAGCTATGAACAATCTTCTGGCAAATGATTTTGCTCACGGGTATAAATATTGACATTTTTACTTTCCTAAATTCATCGATATTCAGCCGCCGGAGTAATAAAAATACAGCACGAAACAATGAGCTTATCAATTGTAAAGGGGGAGTAATTTGATCGCGCATATCTCAGACGATGGGCTCCATCGGGAAGAATCCGTAGCAGAACATACAAAAAAGACAGTATTTTTGTGTAACAAAAAGGGAAAAGGGTGTGGAATTCCACAGCTTATGTCGCTGTGCGGCCTTTTCCATGATATGGGAAAAAATAAGCAGGTATTTTTTGATTACCTATACGCTGACGAAAACATAAGGAAAAAATTAAAGGGTACGATTGCACATGCGTCAACAGGCGCAAAATATGTTTATGATATGTGCCATGAGAAATCCGGCGATATGAAATATATGGTTGAAATGATTTCCTATGCCATAGCGGCCCATCATGGCTTGTTTGACTGTGTTGATATAGATCAGAATGATATCTTTTCCAAAAAGCTAAGCCAGGTGGATAACTATGAGGAAGCATGCAGCAATGCAAAACGGGACTATCTGGATGAATATGAATTTGACAAAATTTTTGGAGAGGCATCGGAGGAATTTCATCTGGTTTGGAACAAAATAAAAGTAATTTGGGTAAAGTTAAAACCTTTATTATGCTTAAAATTTGCCAAAGATGCAAAAGAAATGCTGATGGATTGCAAGTTTTTCCTGCTTGCATGTTTCCAGCGCCTGATGTTATCCATATTAATTGATTCTGACTGGGAATCCACGACAGATTTTATGAGTAATGTGGATACGTTATCAAAACAATCTGAATTTGACCTAACAGGGATATTTGAGAAGGCCGGAGAAAATTTTGAACAATATATGCAAAGAAAGAAGGAGTCCATCGCCCATTCTCAATTGACGGAGAAAGAAAAAACCATAATAGATGCGAGAAATTCCCTTCAGGAAGAATGTAAGCAATTTGCGAAATATCCCGCCGGAATCTATTGCCTGCCTATTCCTACCGGCGGCGGAAAGACTCTTAGCAGCCTTGCTTATGCATTGGAATATTGCAAACATCATCCAGAAACAGAGCGCATTATTTATGTATCTCCTTATATCAGTATTACAGAACAGAATGCCCAGGTATTCCGTGATGCAATCGGCAATGATGGGTGGATCTTAGAACATCATTCGGCGGTAATCCGAAGCGTGGGAACAGAAGATGAGGATTACCGGAAGAACCAATCGTCAAGATATGACATCAATTGGGAAGAGCCGTTTATCTGTACCACATTTGTTCAATTCATGAATGTACTTTTTTCGGATAAAAGTGAGTCGATACGCCGGATGCACCGCCTTGCCAATGCCGTTGTTATTATTGATGAGGTTCAGTCGATGCCGTTAAAGTGCGTCAATACCTTTAACTACATGATAAATTTTCTGAATGCAGTGTGCAATACAAACGTAATTTTGTGTACCGCAACCCAGCCAACTCTGGAGGAAGCAGAGTGTCCGATTTGCTACAGTGAACCCAAATATATGATACGAAACAGGAACGGCTGGTTTGAGAAGTTTGAACGGGTAAAAATCTGTACTTCTGGAATAGAACAGACATATACGTTTGAGAGCCTTGCACATGAGATTGAAGAACGAACGGCAGAATATCCATCTATTCTTGTGGTATTGAATACGAAATCGGCCGTCCGAAAGCTGTATGATATGTTAAAGGAGCGAAATATCAATGCCGAATATCTTACGACCAATTTATGCGCCGAACATAGGAGCGATAAAATAAAATCAATAAAGAAAACTCTTGCAAAAAAACAGGAAAATATTGTTGTAATCAGCACCAACCTGATTGAAGCAGGGGTAGATATTTCTTTTGCGTGCGTCTATCGGTCTATGGCAGGACTGGACAGCCTGGCACAAACTGCAGGACGGTGCAATAGAAACGGAGAGCTGGAATGTGGGATGATATATCTGATTCTGCTGGAAGGCGAAAACAGCGGAAATATGGAAGAATTGCAGCAAAGTGCAAGGGCTGCGGAAAGTGTAATATATCAATATAATCACAGCGGGAAATCGGACAGTATCCTGATGCCTGATTGGATGGACAAGTATTATAAAATTGTATATGTGAATGGTTCGGATAAAATGAATTTTCCCATAAAGGAATTAGACACGAATGTTGCAGAGCTTTTATCCAGAGGATTTGTACCCAGGGAAAATAAGAACAGCATGAATCAGGCATATAAAACGGCAGGGCAGGCTTACAGAATCATAGATGATGGGTCTTTTGGCGTGATTGTCCCATATCAAAAAGGAAGGGAACTTATAGCCGCCATTCAGGAAACTTCGGATGCCCGGGAGATAAAAGCCTGCATACGGCAGGCCCAGCGCTACACGGTAAATGTCAGAGGAAGCCAGCTTAAGAAGCTGGAAGGGCTGATACAGCCAGTAAGCGGTAATATGCCGAATCTGTATATGGTGGCGGCGCCCGGAGCCTACAACGATGATTATGGAATTACGCCGGAGTGGGAAACACTGATATTTTAACAGTGATTATGGAATTTGGCACAAGCGGGACAGGCCTTGCAGCCCTTACTCTCAGCGTGGGGGGATTGAAATTCCAGACACGGCGGAAAAACAGAACGGTCTGCGTTATTCCCAGCGAGTGTGGATTGAAATTCCAGACACGGCAAAAAACAGAGCATTTGTGTTGCTCCCACGTGGGGCGGATTGAAATTCCAGACATGGCGGAAAAACAGAACGATTTCTGTTGCACCCAGCGTGGAGCGGATTAAAATCGAAACAAGACAAAAGGAAAGGACGGGTGAGATATGAATAAGCCTAATATCATTGAATACAGCGTTTTTGGAAGATATGCATTGTTTACCGATCCGCTGTCAAAGACAGGGGGTGAGAAATGCAGTTACCAGGTACCCACGTATCAGGCGCTGAAAGGAATAACGGAATCCATTTACTGGAAACCGACGATTACTTGGGTGATTGATGAGTGCCGCATTATGAATGCGATACAGACAGAATCAAAAGGAATCAGGCCCATTAAGTACAGTGGAGGAAATGATCTATCATATTATACCTATTTGAGAAATGTAGAATATCGGGTAAAGGCGCATTTTGAATGGAATGAAAACAGGCCGGATTTGGCTCATGACAGGAATGAAAATAAGCATTATGATATTGCAAAGAGAATGCTGGAAAGAGGAGGGAGAAGAGATATTTTTTTAGGGGCAAGGGAGTGCCAGGGATATGTGGAACCCTGTTCGTTTTGGGAGGGTGAAAGCGTATACGATAACACCAATATGTCATTCGGCATCATGGTGCATGGAATTACATACCCCGATGAAGCGGTCAGAGAAGAGGAAAAGGGCAAAATGACGGTGCGGCTTTGGAATGCGCAGATGGCAGATGGCGTCATACAGTTCCCGCGTCCCGAAGAGTGTGAGATCCGGCGCATTCTGCGGGATGCACAGCCGAAAGAGTTTGTGTTGGGAGAGAATTTTAAAGGATTGGAAGAGTTTGCGGGAGGTGATATGTTTGGCATGGCTGAAAACATTGGCGGAAACCTATGATGTGTATTCACATCTGGCAGGAGTCGAGAAAAACGATCAGGCAGTACTCCTGCCGATTTCCCACTCAACCTTCAATGCACAGATAGAAGCGGCAATTGACCTGGACGGCAATTTCCAGAGCTCACAGAAGCTGGAAAAGGGCAGTGATGCGGTTACAGCTATTCCGGTTACAGAGGATTCCTCTGCCAGAAGCAGCGGGATTGCTCCGCATCCGCTATGCGATAAGCTTTGTTACATAGCAGGAGATTACGCCTTATATACAGGAGATAATAAGGAAAAATATTTTGAAGCTTATATCAGTCAGCTTAAAGACTGGGCAGAATCGGAATATACACATCCTATGGTACAGGCGGTTTATAAATACCTAAAAAAGAAAACGCTGATACAGGATTTAGTTAAAAAAGGAACCTTGGAATTAGATGAGGTTGGAAGGCTTACAGATAATATTAAAATACAGGGATTGGGGCAAACAGGAGCAAATGTAAGATTTCGGATTTTGGGCAGTGACAGTACGGGAGAAGTATGGAAAAATCAGGAATTGTACAAGAGGTACAGCTCTTATTATCAACAGAAGTTAGCAGACAAAAAGCTCTGTTATGCATCTGGAAAGATAGAATCCTGTTCCGATAAGCATCCTTCTAAGATACGCAACAGCGCAGACAAAGCAAAATTGATTTCGGGAAATGATGAATCCGGTTTTACTTACCGGGGCAGGTTTGTTTCCAAAGACCAGGCGGTTTCCGTGGGATATGATACATCCCAGAAAGCGCACAATGCTTTAAGATGGCTGATTCAGAAACAGGGATATACCCGTGATGGATCGGCAATTGTCTGCTGGATGATAAACAGGGACATGCAGATTCCGGATATTATGGAGGATTCTGTTAATGCGTACAGCGGCATTGACGATTTTGACTTTGATTTTGATTCAATTGATACTTATGAATCTTCCAGTATCCGCAAAAGTGATACCGGCAAACATTTTGCAGAGCAGTTTAACCATGCGGTAAATGGATATGCCGGAAGAATTAAGCCGGACGACAGGGCAGCAATTATTGCATTGGAGGCAGCAACCACCGGGCGGCTGTCCATTGCGTACTATGATGAGATAGGCGCAAAGCAGTACCTGGACGCTATTTTACACTGGCAGAACCATTGCAAATGGCGTCGGACGGTAAAAGTGGGAAAACCAGGAGAAGAAAAAAAGAAAGTAACATGTGAATGTACGCCGTCACCCAGGGATATGGCTCTTGCAGCATTTGGCGTACAAAGGTCAGAATGGTTAGAGGCAGATACAGGGCTGCTGAGGGCAACCGTGAAGCGTTTGCTTCCATGCATCACCCAAAAAAGCGCAAAGATTCCGTATGATATGATACAGGCAGCGGCAAGGCGTGTATCTATGCCGCAGACCATGAGCAATTTTGTATGGTACAATGATGTGCTGTGCGTCACATGTGCCATGATACGATATAATTATGAGGAGGGGAACCGAAACATGGAGAATTTTCTAAAGGAAAATAGTAATGACCGGAACGTTTTGTTTGGAAGGCTGCTTGCAGTGTTTGATTACATGGAACAGCGGGCTATGTTTGAGAAAGACGAGAACGGCAGAGTAAAGGAACAGCGAACCACAAACGCAAAGCGTTATTGGAATGCTTATAGCAGCAGGCCAGCGAAAACAGCAAAGACGATCAAACAGAATCTGATTGCTTATGAAAAAAAGCTGAATGATTATGAACGGATGAAGTTTGAAGAGTGGACAGGCGAAATTATGGTGCCTCTGTCAGAAAACGGTTTTGATAATACGGCATTGTCAGAAATGTATATACCGGCATATTACCAGCAGATGGAATATATGAAACATGCGTTTCAGAAAAAAGAACAGTAAAGGAGAGATAAATAATGAGTGAATTTACAAACAAGATTGATTTTGAGGTTTTGGTAATGGTGAGAAATGCAAATCCCAATGGTGATCCGCTGAATGGAAACAGGCCGCGGGAGACCTATGATGGATTTGGAGAAATTTCGGATGTATGCATTAAGCGGAAAATCAGAAACAGACTGCAGGATATGGGAGAAAGGATATTTGTGCAGAGTGATGAGCGTTCTGATGATGAATGCAGGAGCCTTGCAGACAGGGCAAAGAAAAATGAGGCGATGCAAAAGGCGTTAAAAGATAAGGACAAAGAAAGCTATGCGAAAGCAGCATGTGAGACCTGGATCGATGTCCGCAGCTTTGGGCAGGTATTTGCATTTAAAGGGGACAGCGTATCTGTCGGCGTGAGAGGACCTGTTTCTGTCCATTCGGCTTTCAGCGTACTGCCCATATCCATTGACAGCATGCAGATAACCAAAAGTGTGAACAGCGAAACGAAAGAGAAGAAATCTTCTGATACAATGGGGATGAAGCACAAAGTATCTTCCGCATTATATGCAATTAAAGGCAGCATCAACCATCAGCTTGCTGAAAAGACAGGATTTAGCGATGCGGATGCCGAAAAGATAAAAGAGGCTTTACGTACCTTATTTGTCAATGACAGTTCTTCTGCAAGGCCTGACGGAAGTATGGAAGTATGCAAAGTCTATTGGTGGAAACACAATTGCCCGATGGGGCAGTATTCATCCGCAAAGGTCCACAGGTTGATAAAAATTGCAGCAAAAGCAGATGACCCAAAAGAGTTTGAGGATTATGATATAACAATTGATTCGCTGCCCAACCTGGAACTGGAAGAGATAGAAGGTATTTAGCAATGTATGCGGAAGAAGATTATCTCATGCTTTCCGGCATTCAGCATTTTGCCTTTTGCAGAAGGCAGTGGGCAATGATACATATTGAACAGCAATGGGCAGAAAATTACCAAACAACTGCCGGAGAATTGATGCATAAAAAAGCCCATGACGAAGGCTCGTTTGAAAAGAGAGGGGATTTGCTGATTGTAAGAGGATTGCGCATTTCTTCCCATGAACTTGGGTTAAGCGGGCAGTGCGATGTTGTTGAATTTCATCAGGATCAACATGGAATCGAACTGTTTGGATATGACAGGACATGGAATCCTATCCCTGTGGAATATAAGCATGGATCACCGAAAGAAAATAATTCGGATGAATTACAATTGTGTGCACAGGCAATTTGTCTGGAAGAAATGTTTCAGGTAAGGATACCGGATGGATATTTGTATTATGGTGAAAACAGACGGCGCAGCCACGTGGAATTTACCGATGAGCTGAGGGATGACGTGCAGAAAGCAGCGAAGGAAATGCATGCTTTGTTCCAAAGAGGATATACGCCCAACGTGAAGCCTACAAAGCAGTGCAAAGCATGTTCTCTGGAAAGTCTGTGTATCCCCAAATTGCAAAAAACTATAAAAGTCAGGAAATATATTGAACAGAATATAAAAGCGAATGATTAGAGCGCAAGATTATGTGGCATTGTGCTTTGATTATCGTGTTAGGAGCGCTGGCGTGAGAAAATTATTGAATACTTTATATGTCATGACAGAGAATTGTTATTTAACTTTGGATGGCGAAAATATTGTAATACAGGATGATGATAAAACACTGGGCAGGTTCCCGCTTCACACATTGGAGAATATTATATGTTTTACCTATAAAGGTGCAAGCCCGGCGTTGATGGGCGCTTGCGCGGAGCGGAAAATAGGGATGAGTTTCTTTTCTCCCAGAGGCAAATTTTTAGCCAGGGTTGTTGGGAAGGAATATGGAAATGTGCTCCTTAGAAAAGAACAGTATCGTATTTCCGATAGCGAAAGCAGGAGTATTGCATTTGCCAGGAATATGATTGTTGGGAAAATCTTTAACTGCAGGTGGAGTATCGAACGTACGTTGCGTGATCATGCATACCGGGTGGATGCAGAAAAGCTTAAAAATGTATCAAATATTTTATATGATACGCTGCCTAAGATAGACGAAGCGCTTACGCGGGAGGAACTCCGGGGGCTAGAGGGAAAGGCTGCTGAGCAATATTTTTCTGTACTAAATGATATGATTTTAAATCAGAAAGATGACTTTGTGTTTACAAAACGGAGCCGCAGGCCCCCTCTTGACCGTATAAACGCGATCTTGTCCTTTGCTTATACAGTGCTTGCAGGTGACTGTGCGAATGCGCTGTCAAGCGTTGGATTGGATTCTTATGTGGGATTTATGCATGGTGACAGACCGGGGAGAACTTCACTGGCTCTTGATTTGATGGAAGAATTAAGGCCGGTTCTTGCGGATAGGTTTATTTTGACATTGATTAATACGAAAGCAATTCAGGCAACACATTTTGAAAAACAAAAGGATAATGCAGTTTTTTTAAATGATGATGGCAGAAAGGTATTTTTTAACGCATGGCAGAAGCACAAACGAGAAACCATTAAGCATCCATATTTAAAAGAAAAGATAGAATGGGGACTGGTTCCCTATGTGCAGGCTCTTTTACTTGCCCGGACTATCCGGGGAGATATGGATGAGTATCCGCCGTTTTTTTGGAAGTAGGTGTTTGGATGTTAGTATTAATTACTTATGACGTTTCTACACAGAGTGCAGCAGGAAAGGCTCGTCTGCGCAAAGTTGCGAAAGAGTGCGTCAATTATGGACAGCGTGTCCAAAACTCAGTTTTTGAATGTATCTTGGATGCTTCACAGTTATTAATGTTAAAGGATCGGCTTGTCTCACTGATTAATGAGAAAGAAGATAGCCTGCGTTTTTATTATCTTGGGAATAACTATCAGACAAAAGTTGAGCACTTTGGCAGTAAATCATCTTATGATGCTGAGGGAACGTTAATGATATAGGCTGGTGCGGATGGTAAGCAGACATGAAATGTCCGGGAGGTTCGCACCGTAAAAAGCAACAAAATGTGGTGAATTCCATATTAAAATGAAATGAGCGATATAATAATTTGTTAATATTGCTTAAACAAGAATCCGTATTTGGGAAAAATATAGTGATTTTTGGCGTCACTCCCTTCGTGGGAGTGTGGATTGAAATCATAAGCGGTAAATAGAGCGTTGGATGGGCCTTTGTCACTCCCTTCGTGGGAGTGTGGATTGAAATTGGAACAACTTGCTAATAGTCAGGCGTTGTGGGGGTCACTCCCTTCGTGGGAGTGTGGATTGAAATATATCGCTAATCCTGAATTATTCACGGCGGTATGAGCAGGCATAAAATTTGCCGTAGTTACCGTTACAACCTCTTCCAATACCCCACTCTGCCACAAAACAGCCTAAAAATGGGCAGACTT
>JAETSX010000189.1 GCA_021769425.1 Eubacterium sp. | reverse complement strand
TCCAAAAGCTGCCCACGGGTCAGCACTTGCCGGGGATTTTTGCGGAACAGGTTCAGCATTTTGTACTCCATCGGGGATAGGGTCAGGGGCTTGCCGTTTAAGGAAGCCGTCTGCTCTGAGAAGTCCAGAAACAGCCGCCCATCGTCGTAAATGTCCTTGGCTGGTTTGTGGTGTTCCAGCATGACGAACATGGCTTTGATTTTCCGCTGCAAGGCCCCGATCACAAAGGGCTTTGTGATGTAGTCCACTGCACCTACCTCATAGCCCCGTATCTGGTCGCTCTCCTGATCGTTGGCGGTCAGGAAAATTACAATGGTGTCCAGGTGCTGGGGCTTTATCAGTTTGCACAGTTCAAAACCGTTCCCGTCCGGCAGGTTGATGTCCAGCAGCACCAGATCAAATTCCCGCTGGCGGATGGCTTCGGCTGCGGTTCTGGCGTTTAGGGTAGAAGTCACGCCGTAACCGTCTGCGGTCAGGTTGTAGGCTAACATCTTATTCAAAAAACTGTCGTCCTCAACAATTAAAATCTGCTTCATTTCCTCACTTCCTTTGCCTTTTGCAGATAGTATAACAAGCAAATGTCCGCGAAATGTTACAGCGGACAGATAATTTTATTTTTTTGCATTTCTCTGTTATAGCAGTTCAAAATAATAACTCTATTATAGGCAGTTATCAAAGGTTTATCAATGCGGCAATTGTAAACAGCTCCTCTGCCAAAGACTCTTAAAACTACTGGTTATACCGAAAATCAGATTATCCCGAATACTTCATAGAAAGCCAGTAACAGAGGCATTTCTTAAAAAAATGTTCGGGATAACTTTTTAGACATTTGCACTGTGAACTTCCTATAATTTCCATTTTAGGAAAAATAATTCGGGATAATTTTCTCTTGCATCAAAAACTGTAAAGCCGCCTTAATGTTTCTTCATCACTTACCATATCTAATAAAGGCCACAAGGGAAGCGGAATCTTACCCTGTGACCTTTGCTATGGCACTTCAAATTTATAACCAACGCCAACAACGCTTTTGATATAGTCCGGGGAATCCTGCGTAACTTTCAGCTTCTTCCGCAGATTGCTCACATGGTTGTTGACTGTTTTACGAGAGTAGTAGGAATAGTCCTCATTCCAGACCAATTCCATAATCAGTTCATAAGTGAATACCCTCTTCGGGTGAGTGATCAACAAAGCAAGAATATCAAATTCCTTAGCCGTTAATTTGATTACTTGCTCGCCAATACATACAAGCCGTTGTTCCTGGCAGAAATATAAATCGTCCATTTGAATTTCTGTAAATGGTTCATCAATGGCTGTCTGCACCCTATAATTTTCGGAAATGGCACATGGGCTGTCAGCCAGATTATTCTGTAACTTTTGAGAATCGAGAAGATAATTTACTAACTCCTGACGCTGACGGGCGCTTAACAACATGAGCAGCTTTTCCGCAATTCTATCGCCCGGTTCAGATATATCAAATACAGCTAATTTCCCATGTCGCCACCTCCTTTCCGTCAGCGTGGGTATTCTCACTTTACAGCAACTTTAAATTGTTCAAAGCCGCCGTAAAAATCAGAACATGGGACAAGTGCTGTCGGACGACGACTTTTTTCTTTTGCCGTCGTCCGACAGATTGGGGCTATATGGATTTAATTCTTTCGGAAAAAGCGTTCGCAGCGCTCGTAAGGAGGCAGCCCCTTATCGGTGATTTCAATATAATCAGCTTTAGTCATACCGTACAAATAGTAATCGCAGTATGTGTTTACCATTTTCCCCTCACGGATAAGTCCTTCACGCTTGAAGCCTGCTTTTTCCAAAGTTTTATACGATGCAATATTTTGTACATGAACATCAGCCCATAAACGCTGTAATTCCGTTTCTTCAAAGCAGAA
>JAETSX010000071.1 GCA_021769425.1 Eubacterium sp. | reverse complement strand
GGAAAGGAGCAGAAATGTTAAAACAGCAGACAAAACTTCCAGTTAGATTATATGCACGTTTATCCAAAGATGACGGGGATGCTGATAAGGAAAGCAACAGCATTACCAATCAGTTGCAGATGTTAAGGTATCACGCAAAGGAAAAAGGCTTTGAAGTGATCGGTGAATATGTGGACGACGGAATTTCCGGGACTACCTTCGACCGGCCAGACCTGAACCGTATGATTAAGGATGCTATGGACGATACAAGGCCAACCGGTATCATGGTTAAGGATATGTCGCGTTTCGGGCGAAACAATGCCATGTTCATGTACTATGTGGAAGAAATCTTCCCCAACAATGACATTTTGTTTATTGCCCTGAATGACGATGTTGACACAAGGTTTGATGAAAATGAAATGATGCCGTTCAAATCCATTATGAATGAGTATTATGCCCGTGACACATCAAAGAAAATCCGCAGCGTCAAGAAAACAATGGCTTTGAATGGCGGGTTTTGCGGTTCCTTTGCCCCATATGGCTATATGGTCGATCCAAAGAACAAACGCCAGTTACTGGTTGACCCGGAAACAGCGCCTACCGTCAAGCGTATTTTTGAATTATCGAAGCAGGGCAACAGCGTACATCAGATTGCAAGGGCTCTATGCGAGGATGGAATCTTAATCCCGCGGGCATACCGGGCAATGAAGAACGGTACATTGGACACAAGCAACGGATTCAAGTTTCCGACAGACTGGGTAGGGAAAAATGTAAAAATGATTTTGGAGAATCAAGTGTATCTAGGCCACATGGTGTCCCATAAAACACAGACAAAATCATTTAAGAACAAAAAACTGGTATCGGTTCCTAAGGAAGGGAACCCCGATTCCGCTGCAGAACCTATGCGAGAAACAGTAATCTTTGTACGACACACGCAATTTCGTATGACGCATTACAGCAGATTGTTATGGGCGATATTCAGAAACATATTAAGAGCATGGAGACTCTGGGCGATCAGTTCATCGAAGAAATGCACGAATTGAGCGAAAAGGGCGGTGGCCAGAAAATCAAGCAATTCAGGCAGGACTTGGAAATAGCTGAAAAACGGATCGCGGAAATTGACAGTGTAATTGTGAAGCTATTTGAGCAGAATGCTTTGGGGAAGATTTCAGACGAACGTTTCGAGAAAATGTCATCGGCTTATGAGAACGAGCAGAAAGAGCTCACCCAAAAGAGGGATGATTTGAAAGCAAGGATCATAGCCGAGGAAAAGAAAACCCAGAAACCGTTCTATGCTGGTAGAACTGATTGATAGCATTTATGTGTATCAGGCAGAGGGAACCGGCAAAGATCGCAAGCAAAAAGTAGAAATTAACTATCGTTTTCTTGCGGGGTCTCAATGTGGTATTGCCTGATGGAAATGGCAGGACCGGAAGGCTACTTGTAAACCTGGAATTGATGAAAGCTGGATATCCGCCAATTGACATTAAATTTGCAGACCGGATTTCTTATTATAATGCGTTTGATGAATACCATGTAAAACATGATTTTGGTGCAATGCAAAAATTGTTTGCGGGTTATGTGAATGCGAGGTTGGACAGCTACTTGATGATGCTGGAAAAATAACTATATGAGGGAGGAACTTGTATGTTTGTTTCAGAATACTTTGGATTAGGTGATGAGAAACTTTTTTGGAACGCTATGATTTGAGCGGAAAACATATTTATCCGGTTTCTCAGTCCGCATCCATGGATGAATCCCAATACGCCCAGTCGGTTGCATTTATCAAAGCGTGCGCCGAGGGCGCAGTGGTGGATGAAGGTATTTTTTCCAAGGATGATGCAGAAATCAGCGCTTATGTTGCAAATACCGTATTAAAGTAGGATAGGAAAATAAATGAAAAGCAGAAAAAAGATAGCGGCTATCTTTCTCATAGCGGTTTTTGTGATGGCTGCATTTTTATACAGCCCCTCTGTGGAGGCGAAACAGAAAATTAAAATCAGCCAGAAGAATATTGTCTTGGCGCAGGGAAACAGCCAAAGCCTAAAATTAACCGGGGTCAGCAGCAGGAATCAGGCACTATAAAATATGGGCATAATCAGCACAAATAACAGAAAGGATGATAAAAATGAAAGTTTTATTAGTAAATGGAAGTCCCCACAAAGAAGGATGTACATATACGGCTCTTTGTGAAGTAGCAGATACGCTGCAGAAAGAAGGAATTGAGACAGAAATCTTCTGGATCGGCAACAAGCCAATCGGCGGCTGTATCGCCTGTCTGAAATGCCGGGAAAAAGGCGCTTGCGTCTTTGATGATGCAGTAAACCAGTTCCGTGAGAAAGCTTACGGGGCAGATGGGTTTGTGTTTGGAAGCCCGGTGCATTATGCGGCGGCTGCCGGAAATATGACAGCTTTTATGGACAGATTGTTTTATTCCGAACTTGGGGCAAATGGAAACAAGGCGTTTTATATGAAACCGGCAGCAGCTGTTATTTCTGCCAGACGTGCCGGAACGACAGCGGCTTTT
The DNA here is from genome assembly GCA_021769425.1 of Eubacterium sp. GTDB lineage: Bacteria > Bacillota > Clostridia > Lachnospirales > Lachnospiraceae > Petralouisia. The sequence goes on along the minus strand of JAETSX010000071.1, from coordinate 14,435 downwards.
GATCAGCTGAACAAATATTTTACCATCCAGGAAATGCCGGTGGTATCCTCACGCTATTGGAATATGGTGCATGGCACAAATGCAGAACAGGTGAAGCAGGATGCGGAAGGCTTGTATACCATGCGTGTATTGGGCAGGAATATGGCATATATGCTGCGCTGCCAGGAAGCGGCCCGCTCAGCCGGCGTTCCGATGCCGGAGCGGGAAGAGGCTGTGTTTACCAATTTTATTCGGTAAAGCCTGATGAAAAATGTTTTCACAGAATAAGTGTTCAGTCTGCTGGGAGAGGGAGGAAAGCTGTATGAGAGGAAAGGCAATTTTTAAAATAGCTGTGGATATTGGCATGACAGCAGCGCTTTTGGCAATGGCTGGTTCCATGGTCAGCGGAATCATTCTTTCCAGGTATGTTTTTTCCTTTCTCCCCATTCAGGGCGGACGATCCTTTGCCAGGAACCTGCATATGGTTTCTGCATACTGGGGACTGGTTGTTCTGTCCCTTCATCTTGGTATCCACTGGGGAATGATGGTGGGAATGGCAAAAAAGCTTGTGAAAAAACCGATGCTGCGCTTGAGGCAGCTTCTTCGGGGCATTGCCTGCCTGATTGCGGGATATGGGATATATGCTTTTTTAAAACGAGAAATCGGAAGCTATATGCTTCTGAAAAGCCATTTTGTGTTTTTTGATTTTGAAGAGCCGCTGGCGTTTTTCCTGATGGACTATATTGCGGTGATGGGGCTGTTTGTCTGGATGGGGCATTATATTTTTCAATTCATATGGAAGAAATGGAACAAGAAAAGCTGAGGAGAAGTCCTTGGCTTTTCTTATGAGTGCAGGTAATATTGTTCATGCAACCCAGCGATCCATGGGAAAGACCAAGGATTTGCAGTTGAAATATTGATAGGGAAAAGGTTATCTTATCAAATAGATATGACAATCAAATCTTTGTTCGATGTGAAATTGATTTCAGCATTATATACAAAAATAAGGAAACAATATTATTTATTATGTCAATTTACAAATAATAAAGCATGAATTATTATAATAATACAAATGAAATCGATATCATAAAAAGTGATACAGAGAAGGAAAAGAATTTTGGAGGATGCAGGGAACAGGGATTTCATGTATAAAGAGAAGCTGCTATAGGAGGAGATAAATGATAAGAAAGATTATTTTTTTAGATATTGACGGAACATTGACGGAGCCAGGGAGCAATGACCCGCCTGAATCGGCAATTTGGGCAATCAAAGAGGCCAGAGCCCAGGGGCATTTAGTATTCCTGTGCACCGGTAGGAATTACAATATGCTGCTGCCTTTGCTGAAATATGAGTTTGATGGGATTGTAGCCAGCTCCGGAGGATATATCGAATGTCAGAAAGAAGTGATATATGATTGCCCCATGACAGAACAGCAAAAGCAAACTGCAATGTGTGTTTTGAAAGACAATGGCGTTTATCGGACTGTGGAATGTCTGGACGGTTCCTATACCGATGAAGGGTTTAAGGAATTTCTTCGTGCCAATGCTGCAGAAGGAAGCAATAGCGAGCTGCTGCGATGGAGAGAACAGATTGAGAAGTCTCTGAATATTCTGCCTATGAATGAATACAAAGGACAACCGGTTTATAAGATAGTGTTTATGAGCCGGTCGAAAGAACAGCTGGCGCAGCCTCAGAAGGTGCTGGCGTCTGATTTTGAATTTTGTATTCAGGATGAAAACAAACATGGTTTTATCAATGGAGAAGTGGTAAACAGGCAGTTTGACAAAGGGAAGGCGATTGAAAGAGTTTGTAATTATCTTAATATTCCGTTGTGTGATTCTTTCGCGATCGGAGACAGCATGAATGATAAAGAAATGCTGGAGGCGGCAGGCATTAGTATCTGTATGCAGAATGGCAGTGAAAATCTGAAAAAACTGGCAGATGATATTTGTCCGTCTGTACATGAGAATGGAATTTATAATGCTTTTTTGAAGCATCATTTAGTTTGCGGATAAGAATAATAGAATGGATATCGGTTTCAGAAAAAAAGATAATGGAAAAGAGGAAAGAACATGGCTATGGATTATGCAAAATGCGCAAAAGAAATCTATGAGACCCTGGGCGGAAGAAGCAATCTTGTAAGTGCAGCCCATTGTGCAACCAGACTCCGTCTGGTTACTGTGGATAACAGCAAAATCGATATGAAAAAACTGGAAAACATTGACGGCGTCAAAGGGGTTTTCAGCAACAATGGACAGCTTCAGCTGATCATCGGTACAGGTACAGTGAATAAGGTATACGATGAGTTTTTGAACGTAAGCGGAATGATGGCTGCAACGAAAGAGGAGGTAAAGGCAGCGGCAGCGGCCGGTCAGCCGATATTTAAGAGAATGATTAAGGCTATGGGGGATGTGTTTGTACCCATTCTTCCAGCTATCGTGGCCTCTGGTTTGATGATGGGACTGGTGGAAGCGCTTGGAAAAGCAATTCCTGCATTTGCAGGAAGCGATTGGTATGGAATTTTGGATTTGATGGCAAATACGGCGTTCACATTCCTTCCAGTATTGATTGCAGTATCCGCAGCAAGGGTATTCGGCGGAAATATTTTTCTTGGCGCCGTTATCGGCATGATCATGATTCATCCGAATCTGCTTAATGCATGGTCTGTAGGCTCTATGGAAGCGGCGGAAATCCCGGTGTGGCATTTGTTTGGATTTCCGATCCGGCAAGTAGGATATCAGGGGCATGTGATTCCTGTTGTCATTGCTGTCTGGATGATGTGTAAGATTGAGAAATGGCTGCATAAGCATGTGCCGGAAATGATTGATTTGTTTGTAACTCCACTTTGCACAGTGCTTGTAACTGCTTTTATCACTTTGGGGCTGATCGGGCCGATATTTTCAACAGCAGAAAGTTATGTTCTGGATTTTGCGGGATGGATTATTACGGTTGGATATGGAATCGGCGCTATGATTATGGGAGCTTTGTATCCCCTTACCGTTGTCTGCGGCATTCACCATATGTACAATGTTATTGAGGCTGGGATGCTTTCGGCGGCAGAAGGAATCAATATCTGGATGCCGATTGCATCGGCAGCGAATTTTGCACAGGGAGCGGCGTGTCTGGCAGTTGGTTTAAAGGCAAAAAATGTAAAGACTAAATCGGTAGCTATTCCTTCTTCAATCTCAGCGGCGTTGGGAATTACAGAGCCGGCTATCTTTGGCGTGAATCTAAGATTTGTGAAACCATTGGCGTGCGGTATGGTCGGCGGTGCAGCCGGAGCATTGCTGGGCTCTGTGTTCCATATTGGGGCTACCTCTTATGGTGTAACGGGACTCCCGGGATTTTTGATTACTCTGGACTATACAGTGCAGTACGCGATTGTTTTAGCAGTATCTTTTGGAATTTCTTTTGTATTGACCTGGTTCGTCTGGAAGGAAGAAACAGAAGATGCAGGAAATACTGGAAAAACAGAAGATATAAGGGATGAAGGGAAAACAGAAGGTACAGAGTGTGAGAAGAAAGCGGAAAAAGCGTTGTTTTCACCTTTAAAGGGAAATGTGATTGCCAGAGAGGCGATTCCGGATGAAACGTTTGCTTCGGGAGTTCTTGGAGATGGAATAGGAATTGAGCCGGAGATTGGAGAAGTGGTTGCGCCATTTGACGGAGAAATTGCCTCTGTCACAGATACCCGCCATGCAGTGGGAATCACCGGATCAGAAGAAATGCAAGTGTTGATCCATGTGGGGATTGATACTGTGAATATGAACGGAGACGGATTTGAATTGTTTGTATCAGAAGGGGAAAAGGTAAAAGCAGGGCAGAGGCTTTTGGCATTTGACATTTCAAAAATTCAGGCGGCAGGATATTCTGCAACAACAGCCGTACTGCTGACCAACAGCGACGATTATCCTGATTTTAAAGTGGTTAAAACCGGAAAAACTGATACAATGGAAAAATTGTTTACGATTGAATAGAAATACATATGATGCTCTTCCTTGATACCTGCCTGATGCCGGTCATTTTGTAATGGCAACAACGTGGCATACAGTTTTTATTATTTGAAAAAGAAATAGAGGCAGCAAAGTAACTGCATCGGATACGGACTGGAAAAAATAAGCAGTCTATGCTATAATTTCGAGAAAGATTTTGACAACAAATGTAAGGAGCGGTATGGATGAATATAGCAGAGATTGCAAAGATTGCGGGGGTATCTAAGGCAGCCGTTTCCCGTTATTTTAATAATGGATATATTTCAGAAGAAAAACGGGAGGCAATTCGGAAAGTAGTAGAGGAAACTGGCTACCGGCCTTCCGTACAAGCGCAGACATTGAGAACAAAGAAAACCAAAATGATAGGCGTGATTGTGCCTAAAATTGCGTCTGCATCCATTGGAAGAGTGGTGGAAGGAATACTTTCTGTATTGAATGAAAGCGGTTATCAGATGCTTTTGGCAGTCACCCAAAATAATCCGAAAAAGGAAATGGAATATCTGTCTGCATTTGATGATAAGCAGGTGGACGGTGTAATTTTGGTTGCTACTGTGTTCAGTGCAGAATACAAACGTATTTTGAAGAAACTATCCGTTCCGGTTGTGATTGTGGGACAGCAGTTGTCGGGATATTGCTGTGTATTCCATGATGATTATCATGCATCTTATGATCTTACAAAACTTTTTTTGGATAAAGGAAGGAATAAGCTGGGATATATTGGCGTAATACAGCAGGATAAAGCAGTAGGAGCCGAAAGATATCGCGGATTTAAGGATGCGGTACGCGATGGCGGTTATAATGAGTTGGCAGAGAATTATGTGATTGGTTCTTTCACGGTTGCTTCCGGATATGAAAAAGCTGAGGAGTTGTCCGAAAAATGCAATGATCTGGATGGCCTAATCTGTGCAACGGATACAATCGCTGCCGGTGCCGCGCAATATCTGCGTGAGCATGGCGTAAAGATACCGGAAGAGATTTTGGTGGCAGGGCAGGGCGATTCCGAACTGGCCAGAGTGACAGCGCCTCCGCTGATAACGGTTCACTATTCTTATGAGAAAAGCGGCGAACTGGCAGTTCAGATGCTGATGGATGTGTTGGGGAAGAAAGAAGCTGCTGTTAAGGAAGTAAAATTAGGGTACTATATTGTTACATGAATGTTGTGATTGACGTTAAGCCCTGGAACAGGGAACCCAGGATGTGTGGAGGTTCCCGGTAGATGTATAGAAGAAAATACGGTATATTAGGAACTGCAGCTTCTGTTTTTCTTGAAAAAACCTCTGCATGATGATACAATTTCTGTAAATACATGACAGATAAGCGGAGGAAATTAGTATGGGAATCCAATTAGAACAAAGCCAGAAACAGATGTTGTCCCATAAAATGCTCCAGTCCGTTGAGATACTTCAGATGAACGCACAGGAGCTGACAGAGTATATCCGGGAATTGTCACTGGAGAATCCGGTGGTAGACATTGAAGAGGCCGCAGCAGAGGATAAGGCCGAAGAGCGCGTCCGGAAATTAGAGTGGCTGGCAAGCTTAGACGAACAGAACAGGACCTATTACCAGTATGACAGAAGGGATAATGAAGATTATCTGAATAATATCGGCGCAAGGGAGGGAGAGACGTTAAAGGATGCATTGATGCTTCAGCTCATCAGCAATGAATATTCTGAACTGGAGATGGCTGTTTTTGAGTATATTGCCGACTCTCTCAATTCCAGCGGGTATTATACAGAAGGACTGGGGGAACTTGTCCGGCGATTTGGGATAACGGAGGAGGAAGCGGCCGCCTGCCTGGAAGTGATGAAAGGACTGGAGCCTGCCGGGGTCTGTACCGGCTCTCTGAAAGAATGCATGATAAGGCAGATTGACAGGCTGGGGGAAGAATATGAGACGGAGCGTTCCATTGCAGAGAATTATCTGGAATTATTAGGAAAGAATCAGCTTCCCGCTATCGCGAAGAAGATGAAGATTTCTTTAGAACAGGTGAAGAAAGCGGCAGCCAATATTAAAAGGCTGAATCCAAGACCTGCTCAGGGATTTGACAGCGGCGGAATGATGCGCTATATTGTTCCGGATGTGATCATTGTAAAATTTCAGGATCGTTTTGAAATTCTGCAGAACAGCTATGCCTATCCTGTCATTCGGGTGAATCAGGAATATCTGCAGATGTTAAAGACAGACTGCGGCAAAGAAGTGAAGGAATATTTAACCGGGAAAATCCATCAGATTGAGCAGGTACAGGAGGCCATTGAAAAGAGGGGTTCCACGCTCCTTGGCCTGGCAAAATGCCTGATTGAAGTGCAGGAGGAATTCTTCTTGTACGGCCAGAAATCACTTCGTCCGTTCATGATGAAAGAAGCTGCCGAACGTTTGTCTGTCCATGAATCCACCGTCAGCCGGACAGTAAAAGGAAAATACCTGCAGTGCAGCTGGGGCATTTATCCGTTCAGTTACTTTTTTTCCAGGGGGGTAAGGCAGCAGTCTTGCAATCTCCGTGAAAAAGGGGATATGTCGGCGGTACGGATACAGCAGAGACTGAAAGAATTAGTGGAAGGGGAGGATAAATATACCCCTTATTCCGATCAGCAATTAAAAGAATTGCTGGAACAGGAAGGCATTGTAATTTCCCGCCGCACTGTTGTGAAATACCGGGAGGCTATGGGCATTTCCAGCAGCAGGGGGAGGAAGCAGTTCTAAAGAGAATGCAAATCATGCAATACTTCCGCTTACTTTGCTGCATTTTGAAAATGGTATAGATGAAAATTATAGAACCTCAAAAGAGGCTGTCGAAAAATGAAATTCACAAACAAGATATAGTCGTAAAATCCCAGAAATTACAGCTATATCTTGTGGGAAATTGCCATTTTCCGACAGCTTATTAAAAATACTTTTTTAGGTTGCAGCTAAGTTACGTTTTCAGGACAAGCCCCTTTTTGAGTATTCCATAGATGTGCGGATTTCTGATCATTTGATGATTTTGTCCTGTCAATCTCCTTTCGAAAAGCATATTCATCTGGCAAAGCAGGAGGGCATTTCGCATCAGTCTCTCACCGGCACCACTTCCAGCCAGTAACCGTCGGGATCGGACACAAAATAAATGCCCATCTCAGGATTTTCAAAACAGATGCACCCCATAGCCTTGTGCTTAGCGTGGGCCGCTTCGTAATCGTCCGTCTGGAACGCAAGATGGAATTCGCATTCGCCTAAGTCGTAAGGACCCTCTTTTTCCTTGAGCCAGGTTAATTCCAGACAGAAGTCGCTTTCCTCATTGGACAGGTATACAATGATATAGCTGCCGTCTTTGGCTTCCTTGCGGCGCACTTCGGTCAGGCCAAAGGCTTCGCGGTAAAAATCCATGGATTTCTGTAAATCCTGTACGTTGTAGTTTTCGTGAAACATTTTAAATTTCATGGTAAATCCTCCTCATGGTATGTAGGTAATAATTTTAAAAATTCGCCGGCGGATGGGGACAGGGGAAGGCTGGAATTCACGGCAGCCACTATCCGGCGGGCCGGCATGGGTTCTTCTGTCTTAAGGATACACAGATCTGTCATGTCTTTGGTCAGGCAGTAATCGGGAATAAATGCAATTCCGATTCCTATTTTAGCCAGATCAATCAATAAATCATTGCTGCTGAGTTCTGCCTCCGGAATCAGTTCCAATTGATGCTGCAGGAATAAATGCTGCAGAAATTCACTGGTGGCGCATTTCTTGTCCAGCATTAAAATAGGGCACTGATTCAGTTTTGCAAAAGAAACAGTCTGCTGCTCAAAAGGAAAGCAGGAAGGATTTGCAATGAACACATCTGTAAAAGAAGCGACTGTTTTCTGAATATATGAACTGTTGATCCTTGAGTTGGGGAAATTGGTGACAATCAGGTCAACCTTGCCTTGGGTCAGCAAATCCGCACAGCGTAAGGAAGTGGCATTGGTCACTTTAATGGGAACCTGAGGGAACTTTTCATGGAATTGCTTTAGAAAAGGCACCAGAAAATAACGGCAAATCGTGTCATTGGCGCCGATGTGAAGCCGTCCCAGGCCAAGGGCGCTGGAATCGATCAACTGATGCTCGCCCCGTTCAATCAGGTTAACGGCAGGTTCAATATGCTTTAACAGCAATTCTCCTGCAAGAGTCAGCTTTACCTTTTTGGTGCTGCGGATAAACAAAGGCTGTTCCAGCTTCCGTTCCAGTGTTTTGATGGACTGGCTCACCGCCGACTGGGAAATAAATAATTTCCTGGAAGCTTCGGAAAAGCTGAGGGAAGACGCAACCTGATAGAATACCTTGTACAGTTCATAGTTAATATCCATAAGAGCCTCCTTGTTGCAAAACAGAAGTACTATAAGTAAAAATCCAATATAATTATAAGCATAGATTATAATTATGTCAATGACAGAGGAGACTTTTTCTTCCTTCCCGGCGAAATATGTGATAAAATATAGAAAATGTAAATAGATTCTGCCGGATCGTTCAATATCTGAAAGGGGAGTTCCTGTTTTGGAATGTTTTTCGGTCTATGTGCGGAAGGAAAAGTCCAAGTTTTTTCGTCTGCATCCAAATAGAAAATCCCGCTTCGGAAAAAGCGGCGGAAAATAAATAAGAAATAGTTATAAATAGAATTAAATATATTAATTATTCTAATTAAATCTAGCATGTTATACTAATTAGTATGAAAGCCCTTGGCTTCCATACTAGGAAGGCCATGCGGCCCGCTAGACGGCAGGCTGAGCATGATGAGGGTTTACTATGAAAGTCTCTGACTTCCATAGTATGGATGGCCATGCGGCCTGTCGCACGATAGGCTAAGCATGATGAGGGTTTACAATGTAACTGTAAATCAGCAAAAACCGCCGCGGAATTACATGCAGCATGTACTTCATGACGGCACAGATGCCAGGAGGGAATTATGAGCGACGTAAGACGAATTTTTGTGGAAAAGAAGCCTGATTTTGCAATTCAGGCAAAAGAGCTGCAGTCGGAAATCAGAAGTTATCTGGGAATCCAAACGGTCACCGGAGTCCGCGTGCTGATCCGCTATGATGTGGAGCATCTTTCGGAGGAAACCTATCAGAAAGCATTGGCTACGGTATTTTCTGAGCCGCCGGTGGATGATGTTTATGAAGAAACTTTTGACGCCAAAAATGCACAGGCGTTCAGCGTGGAATATCTGCCGGGCCAGTATGATCAGCGGGCAGATTCCGCAGAACAGTGCGTGAAGCTGTTAAATGAGAATGAGGAGCCGGTGATCCGCTCTGCAACCACCTATGTGATTGAAGGAGAAGTCAGCGAAGAACAGTTGGAAGCGATTAAGAAACACTGCATCAATCCAGTGGATTCCAGAGAAACCGGCATGGAAAAACCCCTGACGCTGGAAGAATCTTTCGAGGAGCCGGAGGATGTGAAGATTTTAGATGGATTTACCGGCATGGCAGAAGCTGAATTGAAAAACCTCTATGATTCTTTCGGACTCGCCATGACTTTTAAAGATTTTCTGCATATACAGAATTATTTCCGGGAAGAAGAAAAACGAGATCCTTCCATGACAGAAATCCGTGTGCTGGACACCTACTGGTCCGATCACTGCCGCCACACCACTTTTTCTACGGAATTAAAAGAGGTTTCCTTTGGAGAAGGATTCTACCGTCAGCCGATGACGGACGCCTGGGAGGATTATCAGAATACCCATAAAGAATTGTATCAGGGACGGGACGATAAATTTATCTGCCTGATGGATCTTGCGCTGATGGCAATGAAGCGGCTGAAAAAAGAGGGAAAGCTGGCGGATCAGGAAGAGTCTGACGAAATCAATGCATGTTCCATTGTGGTTCCGGTGGAAGTGGACGGCCAGACCGAAGAATGGCTGGTGAACTTTAAAAATGAGACCCATAACCACCCCACGGAAATTGAGCCGTTTGGCGGCGCTGCCACCTGCCTGGGAGGCGCCATCCGCGATCCCCTTTCCGGACGCACGTATGTGTACCAGGCGATGCGCGTAACCGGTGCGGCAGATCCTACCCGTTCGGTATCGGAAACCATGGAGGGCAAACTTCCCCAGAAAAAATTGGTAAGGCAGGCCGCGCATGGATACAGTTCTTACGGCAATCAGATTGGCCTGGCCACCGGATATGTAAAGGAAATTTATCATCCCGATTATGTGGCAAAACGTATGGAAATCGGCGCGGTGATGGGAGCGGCTCCAAGACGTGCGGTTCAGCGCCTGACTTCCGATCCGGGAGATGTGATTGTTCTGCTGGGAGGGAGGACCGGGCGTGATGGAATCGGCGGCGCCACAGGTTCCTCCAAGGCCCACAACACAGAATCCACCGCAGTGTGTGGCGCAGAGGTGCAGAAGGGAAATCCCCCTACGGAGCGTAAAATCCAACGTTTGTTCCGCCGGGAAGAAGTGTCCCATATCATTAAGAAATGCAATGATTTCGGCGCAGGCGGCGTATCAGTGGCAATCGGCGAGCTGGCAGACGGGCTCCGGGTTCAGTTGGATAAAGTTCCTAAGAAATATGCCGGCCTGGACGGGACGGAAATTGCCATTTCCGAGTCCCAGGAGCGTATGGCGGTTGTGGTTGCTCCGGAGGATGTGCGGCAATTTCTGGATTACGCCGGGGAAGAGAATCTGGAAGCCGTTGAAGTAGCCGTAGTGACAGAGGAACCGAGACTGGTTTTGGAGTGGAGAGGGAAAGAAATTGTAAATATTTCCCGGGCATTTTTAAATACCAACGGCGCTCACCAGGAAACCAAGGTGGCTGTGGACATTCCTTCCAAAGAAGATAATTTCTTTGAGAAAAAAGAGATTCCCGCTGTCGGGGAAGCATTGGAAAAAGGAGATGTGAAGGAAGCCTGGCTTGCAACTTTGTCTGATTTGAATGTATGCTCCCAGAAAGGGCTGGTGGAAATGTTTGACGGCTCCATCGGCGCAGGCAGCGTATTTATGCCTTACGGCGGAAAATATCAGCTGACAGAAACCCAGAGCATGGTGGCAAAGCTTCCGGTGGATACAGGAAAATGCGACACGGTCACCATGATGGCTTATGGTTTCGATCCTGAGCTGTCTTCCTGGAGCCCCTATCACGGTGCGGTTTATGCAGTGCTGGAATCTATGGCAAGGATTGTGGCGGCAGGCGGAGATTATAAGAAGATACGCTTTACCTTCCAGGAGTATTTCCGCAGAATGAGTGAAGATCCCAGCCGTTGGAGCCAGCCCTTTGCAGCGCTTTTGGGAGCGTACAGCGCTCAGATCGGTTTTGGGCTTCCTTCCATCGGCGGAAAAGATTCCATGTCCGGAACCTTTAATGATATTGATGTGCCGCCTACTCTGGTGTCTTTTGCCGTGGACGTGGCGAAGGAGCAGGATATCATAACGCCGGAGTTAAAGCGGCCGGGCAATAAGATTATGGTATTTAAAATTGCAGCAGATGAATATGATTTGCCGGTATATGGACAGGTAATGAATTTATATGATGCTGTTCATTCCCTGATTCAGCAGAAAGCCATCGTATCCGCCTATGCGCTGGACGGAAAAGGCATTGCCGCGGCCGTCAGCAAAATGGCATTTGGAAATAAGCTGGGCGTTACTATCGAACAGGATGTGTGCGAGGACTGCATGTTTTCCCCGCAGTTCGGCGAACTGATTGCAGAAGTTCCCGCGGATAAAGTGGATCTGGTGGAAGAGACTGTTCAGACTGCCATGAGGGAGTATGAGAAAGCAGAAGCAGGGATTCAGAAGTCAGGCGCTGCCGCAGCAGAGGCAGGGGTTCAGAAGTCAGGCACTGTCGCAGCAGAAGCAGGCGTTTCAGAAGCGGGCGGCGGACATCTGTCTTATTGCAGGGTAATCGGTGAAGTAAACGGGCTGCAGAAATTTATTTACGGCGATACCGTAATTACCATGGAAGAGGCCATCCGCGCATGGACCGGCACACTGGAAAAAGTATTTCCAACTGTTGCAGTGGAAAGCAAAGAAGAACTGGGAACAGATGTGTTCCATACGGAAAATGTCTATGTATGCAGACATAAAACGGCAAGGCCGAAGGTATTTATACCTGTGTTCCCGGGGACCAACTGCGAATATGACAGCGCCAAAGCCTTTGAACGTGCCGGAGCCGATACCATTGTAAAAGTATTTAAAAATTTAAGCGCAGAAGATATCAGAGATTCTGTGGATGTGTTTGTCAAAGCCATAGATCAGTCTCAGATTATTATGTTCCCGGGCGGTTTTTCCGCCGGAGACGAGCCGGAAGGAAGTGCAAAATTCTTCGCCACCGCATTCCGCAATGCGAAAATAGCGGAGGCAGTCAACCGGCTGCTGCAGCAAAGAGACGGCCTGATGCTGGGAATCTGTAATGGATTCCAGGCATTGGTTAAGCTGGGCCTGGCGCCTTACGGAGAAATTCGTCAGCAAAGCGAAGATTCTCCCACATTGACTTACAATACCATTGGACGTCATATTTCCAAAATGGTGTATACGAAAGTGGTAACCGACAAATCTCCCTGGCTGGCACAGGCGGAATTAGGCAGAACCTATTGCAATCCGGCATCCCACGGAGAAGGACGTTTTGTCGCTTCCAAAGAATGGCTGGACAAGCTGTTTGCAAACGGCCAGGTGGCAACCCAGTATGTCAATGAGGCCGGAACGCCTACCATGGACGAAGAGTGGAATATTAATGGCTCTTACATGGCGATTGAGGGAATCACCAGTCCCGACGGAAGAGTTCTGGGCAAGATGGCGCATTCGGAGCGCCGGGGCGAGAGTGTAGCCGTAAATATCTACGGAGAACAGGATATGAAGCTGTTTGAAAGCGGCGTGGCATATTTTAAATAAGCTGGCGGATGTAGGAAAAACAGGCGAAAATAAGCCTACCTTGTACTTGGCGGTTCAGGTAGGCTTATAAGTCTTACATAGAGGCAACCACTTTGGGCAACTGCTCCTTTTTTAGAATATAACGAGAGTATCATCTGGAGGAAATAATAGAATAATTCTGTATTGAATTTTGGTTAATGAAATGCAGTAACAGAAACTTTCAATAGTGGAATGAGTACATAAGAAAGTTTACGAAACAAAGGTTGTTGGGAAATAGATAGTTCCAAACAAAGGTCGATGTGACTTATATGAATCTCATCGGCCCTTGTTTTGGATTATCTATTTCCCGACAATCCCGATTTATTTTATTTCCATTTAATAGTATAGTAACCGGAAGAAGTCTTGTTGTAACGTTCTACTTTTATGTAATAGGTTCCTGGATCAATGCCGGATTTTTGACCGTTGTAGCTGTTATAAAGATAGTAAGGGCCGTCTACATCTTTTGGATTCTTAATATTAGCTAACGCATAATAATTGGAGCCATCAGCAAATGGCTTTCCATTTTTCTGATAAAGAGCGATTTTAAGTCCATTATAATAGCTGACTATACCGCTGGAATATTGAGCGCCGTTTGTCTTAACGTTATAATTTATTTTTACCTGCTGTCTTTTGGTAACTTTAATTTTGTACCAGTCCGCTTTGTTTTCGCCAGCGATGATAAGACCTTTTGCAGTTTTATTTTTTCCAAGGGTTTTCGCTTTGGATCTGCTGTTGTTAGTGCCTTTCTTGGCAGAAACAGCGCTTGCAGTAATCTTTACGCCGCCTACGCTTTCAACTTTGAAGAAATATGTCTTTCCCTTTTTTACACCGTATGTTCTGGTGTAATAGCGAGAACCTTCACCAACAGTATCATAATATTCCCGGTTCTGGCCAAGGGAGCTTTTGCTTCCGTTGCAAAAAGTTAAGTAACCTGCTGCGCCGCCGCTTGCAGCAGTAGAATTGTTCTTAAGAGTAACAGTAACATAACCTGTCTTAGATGGTTTGAATTTAATGTAAGTTTCTTTTCCTGTAACATATGTGCATTCTTCATCTGTGATTGCTACAGTTGATTTACCACTGCCTTTAAAACTCAGCTCCCCGGCTGCCTGCACCTGCTCAGGTGTCGAAACAGCGAATACGGAAACCATCATAATGGCTGCAAGTACAAGACTTACAATTTTGTTGCATTTTTTTCCTTCCTTCATAACGCATATTCCTTTCCTATTCTTAGTCTATTTGACAGTAATGATACAATATTCTGTCAGTAATAATTTATCATATAGGAACCTTAATTGTCAATATTTTGTGAAAAATATAAGAAATAAATGTGAAAACAGAAAAAATCTTATGAATAAAATACTAGTATAACCCACGCTAAATAACTTTATGTTTTGCTGGCCTATTTTCCTGATTACACTGCTTCCCGAACCTCAGTGTAACCGCCGCTACGCTTGCGTTTGTGGAACAGCGCTCTCAGAAAAATATTCTGCGCCAAACATTAAGCCTGAATTATTCACGGTACAACAGCATCAACCGCTGAGCCCCGGACAGTTACTGTATTTTAATTGAATATTGTCTTTCACTTATTTGGTGAATAGAAAAAGACCTCTATC
>JAETSX010000188.1 GCA_021769425.1 Eubacterium sp. | reverse complement strand
GATTAAAACACCTCGCAAACCCAGTGTTTATGCTGGTTGCGAGGTGTTTTGCTCTCGTTTTGAAGTATGGTAATTTATTTCCTACCCTTACTTTTTTTCTGAATCGTTTTCATCTGACTTTTCGTAATGAACTGAAAGTCTGTTTCAAAACCGCACACTGAATGCAAAGTATCGGTTAATTTATCCCGTGTATACAGAGGCATGAATCCCTGTTCCTGTACATCAGCAAAATTCATGGTTTTGAGTTTGTCCAAAATCGTTTCGCAAGTATAAATGCTTCCTAAACTCTTTTCCAGATAACGGTAGATGGCTAATGAAAGAAAACATATCAAAAAATGTGCTTTGATGCGTGTTTCATCTTGAAGATATACAGGTCTGGCTTCAAAATCGGTTTTCATGATGCGGAAACATTCTTCGATTTCCCATCGTCCCTCACTTACTTTCAAGATATCTTTTACATCATCGTCCAGCAGATCTGTTGTTACTGCATACAGTCCATCATAAAGTGCTTCGTTTTCAATCTTATCTGTATCCAGATAGTTTTCAATCTTTGCAATCTCACCATCTTCAGTAACAGCGGTCTTCCCGATAAATCTGGCTGGATCGTTTGGATTTCTTCGTTCTTTTTTTATCTTTCCGGATTTGAGCATTTTTTCAGCACGCTCCACCTGAGCATCACGTATCGCTTTCTGATATTTGGCATATTTAGGAGAGTATGTGATGATAAGACGTTGGTGCAGGGAATGCGGGGTATAAGGCTCATCCTTATAATATAATCCAGTATCGTCTTCTGGGATCTTTGAAAGATCAACCGGTGAATCATCTGTGACACGCTTAAAGCTTGTCTTATCCAAAGCCCATTTTTTATCCTCTTTATTTAACTTTTTAATAGACTGAGTAACAATAAATGCCCGTTCTCCTGCATGATTAATTCTTTTAATGGATTCTGAACCAAGCCCTGCATCGCTACAGTAGATAAATTTAGTGCAGCCAAAATCCTGAAGCACTTTTTCTTCCAGAGGTTTTAATGAAGTCTGTTCATTTGCATTTCCTGGAAAAAGCGAGAAAGCAAGAGGGATGCCGTCTCCATCCATAAACATTCCCATCTGTATGATTGGATTTGGACGGTGTTCTTTGCATTTACCGTATTTTTTGTCACCATCTTCCTGCTCAATCTCAAAGAAATAGTTTGTACAATCATAATAGAGTATCTTATCATTTCTCTTTCCAAGAAGATGACTGTTTTTGTATACCTCGGCTTGAATAAAATCACATTCATTTCCTAATACATCAAGAGCCCGATATATGTCATGCAGCTGATAGGAAGGTTTTTCCAAAAATTCAGAAGCTACTTTAAATGAAGAACGTTTGCTTACCGGTTCCAAAATCCTGGCATAAATCAGGTCAGAAAGAATGGCATTGATATCATATTTGAATTTATGTTTGTCCCGAAGCTTTCGACAAGCCTTATCAAGATGAAGACGATAGTAAAAAGCCTGCGGAAAAAGATATCCTCCCCGATAAAAGACCTGCTGATTATAATCAAGCTTTTGGTCAGCATGAAAAGTTATTTGAACAGATTTAGTCTGTTGCTCTTTTTTGTATTTTATTGTTTCCAATCTGGCTTCTTCCCTAGCCCATTCCATAACATCATCACGAGTCGGCCCGTGTTCAGGAAGTAAATCTTTGAGTGTTCCAAGTTTACGAACAATCACAGAAGTACTAACCCCTTTGTTGTTGATGTATCCTTTCGAAATATAAAAGGATTCTGAATTTTTTGATTTAGATGTCGTAACTCGCATAAAAAAACCTCCATACCTTATTTTACCATATATTGCTATAAAATACAATAGAATAAAACAATAAATTTGACACAAAAAAAGCAGGTTTTATGCGACCTGCGAACACTTTTTTTAATATTTAACTGTCAAACTCCCG
>JAETSX010000187.1 GCA_021769425.1 Eubacterium sp. | reverse complement strand
GTGGACGGTCTGCTCCGTGGAGATTATCAGAGCCGAATGAATGGTTACGCCATCGGCAGACAGAATGGTTGGCTGTCAACCAACGATATCCGTGAAATGGAAGATATGAATCCATTGCCGGAAGAGGAAGGTGGCAATCTGTACCTTGTGAATGGTGCGATGACGAAGCTGAAAGATGCCGGAGCATTTGCTAAAGAGGGAACGGAAAGTACGTCAGAGGAAACCGAACCACAGCAACCACCAGACAATAGAAACAGAGGAGGTCTACGATGAAACGAAAGTTTTGGAACTGGGTCAGAAATGAGGGGGAAAGAACTCTCTTTTTAAATGGAGAAATCTCAGATGAAACATGGTACGGGGATGAGGTTACTCCTAAGTTATTTAAAGACGAACTGTTATCCGGCGAAGGGGACATTACCGTATGGATAAACAGTCCGGGCGGTGATGTGTTTGCAGCTGCCCAAATCTACAACATGCTGATGGACTATAAAGGCAACGTGACTGTGAAGATTGACGGTCTTGCTGCTTCGGCGGCTTCCGTGATTGCGATGGTAGGAACGAAAGTGCTGATGAGTCCGGTGGCAATGATGATGATCCACAACCCGGCTACGATAGCCATTGGAGATACAGCAGAGATGAAAAAGGCAATCGAAATGCTTGACGAAGTCAAAGAATCCATTATGAATGCCTATGAAATCAAAACCGGATTGAACCGCACGAAAATCTCACATCTGATGGATGCAGAGTCCTGGTTCAATGCAAAGAAAGCTGTGGAACTAGGGTTTGCGGATGAAATCCTCTTTGATAAGGAAAAAGAGGAAAATCCGGAAGAAAAGGAAGAAGAGAAGGAAGAGGAATTGGAAGCCATCCTGTTTTCAAGGTCGGCTGTTACCAATTCCTTTTTTAATAAGCTGATTCCGGGAAAGCTGGAGAAAAAGGTAAACATTAGCGAGCTTGAAAAGAGGCTCAGTCTGCTAAAGCCATAAGGAGGGCAATGAATATGAGTACAGTATTGGAATTAATGGAAAAGAGAAAGAAAGCATGGGAAACTGCCAAGGCATTTTTGGATTCCAGAAGGGGCAGTGATGGTCTGATTTCTGCAGAGGACAATGCGACCTACGAAAGAATGGAAGCGGATGTGGTGGCACTCGGTAAGGAAATCGAGAGATTGCAGAGACAGGCTGCTATTGATGCGGAACTGGCCAAGGCTACTTCCGAACCAATCAAGGATAAGCCGGGCATGAAGCCGGGAGATAAAGGGGCAGGACGTGCATCTGCAGAATACCAGACTGCATTCTGGAATGCGATGCGTAAGAAGAATTATTATGATGTCAACAATGCTCTTTCCATCGGAGAAGATGCTGAAGGTGGTTACCTTGTACCGGATGAGTTTGAAAGAAAATTAGTGGAAGGACTGGAAGAGGAGAGTTTCTTCAGAACCCTTGCTACTGTGATTAGGACTTCCAGTGGTGACCGTAAGATTCCGATTGTCACAGGCAAAGGAGAAGCGGCATGGATTGACGAGAACGGACAGTTCCCTGAATCTGATGACAGTTTTGGTCAGACATCCATCGGGGCATATAAACTTGCTACTATGATTAAAGTATCGGATGAACTTTTAAATGATAGTGTATTTGACGTTCAGGCATATATCGTGAAAGAGTTTGCAAGACGTATCTCCACAAAGGAAGAGGAAGCATTCTTTGTTGGTGACGGTGCCGGAAAGCCTGTTGGTATTTTCAATGCCACCGGAGGTGGAGAAGTTGGTGTAACAACTACGACAGCCAATATCACATTTGATGATGTCATGGATCTGTTCTATTCCTTAAAGGCTCCTTACCGTAAGAATGCGAAATGGATTTTGAACGATTCCACAGTTAAGGCACTCCGTAAGTTAAAGGATTCTAATGGAAATTATATCTGGCAGCCTTCTGTGTCTGTAGGTGTACCGGATATGATTTTGAACCGTCCTTATTACACTTC
>JAETSX010000186.1 GCA_021769425.1 Eubacterium sp. | reverse complement strand
TGGCAACAGGAAAGGCAAAGAAGAAAGATAAGTTAAGGCACGCCGAGTATTATGACTTCCAGGCAATTCAAGATAAGCTGTATGCCGACAGCAATAAAGGCAAAGTTTTCAAACATCTGGTTGAAATCATTGCATTACCCGAAAACATACGGCTGGCATACCGCAACATCAAGAAGAACCACGGGAGTACGACGCCCGGCACAGATGGAAAAACAATCACAGAATTATCAGCACTCTCTGATGAACAGCTTATATGCGCCATACAGCGCAAATTAAACTGGTATGTCCCACAAAGCGTCCGGCGGGTAGAAATTCCGAAAGGAAATGACCCAATGAAGAAGCGCCCGCTCGGAATACCGACGATTATGGACAGGCTGATACAACAGTGCGTATTGCAGGTCATGGAGCCGATATGTGAGGCGAAATTCCACGACCACAGTTATGGATTCCGCCCTAACCGAAACCAACAGCACGCAATCGCCCAGGTTCACAAAAATATGCAGAGAAGCAATCTCCACTATGTCGTAGACATAGATGTTAAGGGGTTCTTTGACAACGTGAACCACGGAAAACTGCTGAAACAGCTCTGGACAATGGGAATCCAAGACAAGAAGCTGCTTAGTATTATATCAGCTATGCTAAAAGCGGAGGTGGCCGGGATAGGATTCCCGGAGGTGGGTACGCCGCAGGGAGGTATTATCTCTCCCCTGCTATCCAATGTAGTTCTAAACGAATTGGATTGGTGGCTTGCCAGCCAATGGGAAGAAATACCAACGGAGTTCCCTTACAAGGAATCGGTCAATTACAACGGAAGCGTGAGCAAGAGCCATAAATTTGCCGCACTGCGGAGGACAAGGCTGAAAGAAGTCACCTGCGTCCGATACGCTGATGATTTTAAGATATTCACGAACAGCTATCAAAATGCGGTGAAGTTATTCCACGCAACCAAAAGCTGGCTCCATGAAAGGCTTTCTCTTGAAATCAGTCCTGAAAAATCGAAGGTGATTAACCTGAAAGAGCAGTATTCAGAGTTTCTTGGTTTCAAGTTAAAGGTTATCCCCCGTGGGAAACGGAGCAACGGACGCGCCAAATATGTAGTAGAGAGCCATATCAGAGAGAAATCTATTGCGAAAATAAAACCAAACTTAAAACGGCTGATTTACGACATTGAGTTCCCGTCACAAGGCAAACGTACTGAATATCAGGCGATTTGCCGCTACAACGTTTATGTAATGGGAATCCATGACTACTATCAATTAGCCACAAAGGTCTGCGATGACCTTACGCCATTCGCCTTATCTGTCCACAAGAGCCTGCGGGCAAGACTGAAAGAACGGGTTAAAACTGCAAAACAGGTCAGAAAAAGGAAGATTCCGTGTGAAGTTCCGAAAGTTATCAGGGAACGGTATGGGAAAAGCAAACAGCTCCGATATGTAGCCGGACACGCAGTTGTCCCGATTGGCTACATACGGCACAAGCCCCCAAAGTCCATGAACCGCAAAATCAATTCCTATATGCCCGAGGGCAGAGCCGAAATCCATAAGAATCTGGACAGAATCGACATGACGGTTCTTCATTACTTAATGAGGAACCCGGTTCTGTACCGTACTATCGAATACAACGATAACAGGCTTTCACTGTATTCGGCCCAAATGGGAAAATGCGCCGTATCTGGCAAAGTGCTTTCTATTGGCGATATTCATTGCCATCACAAAGTGCCACGGTATTTAGGCGGCAAGGACAATTATCAAAATCTGGTGTTGGTATGTGAAGATGTACATCACCTGATTCATGCTACAAACCCTGATATTATCAGAAAGTATATGGAAATCCTAGGCCTTGACCAAAAGCAGAAAGAAAAACTCAATAAGTTAAGAAGCCTTGTCCACGTTGAGAGTTATTGAGATGAAATAAATTCTGTTCCTGATGGCAAGCCGGGTGAGCTGAAAGGTTCATGCCCGGTTTAGGGCGGGGGAAAATCCGGAGATAACATCAAAGGATTACCTATCGCTATTT
>JAETSX010000185.1 GCA_021769425.1 Eubacterium sp. | reverse complement strand
TTATCTTTTTCGTTCATGCGGATATTATCAGAATAACCGCCTTTTGTTATTTGATACCCGCATGGCTTAACCATAAAAACACCTAAGCCCTTAGTGTATGAACTTACTTCTGAGGCATAGTCTTTACTTGTATTTAATGGAACTTTCCCTTTAATATGACACCACCCATTATTGCAACTGATGTCCTCAATCTCAGACATCATTTTTTGCAAATCTGTAATAGCTTTGGAACTTGCCTCCTGGGGTATCTGCAACTCAAAACAGAGCATCGGTTCGAGAATGTCCACACCTGACTGTTGCAAAGCCAGCCTGAAGACATAAGGGGTCAGCTGTCTGAAATCAGCAGGTGTACTTACCGGGCTATAATACTCGGCTTGAGTAAAAGTTACTTTCAGATCTGTCACTTCCCATCCATGTAACCCTGATTGGCACGACATACGAATCCCTTCAAAAACGGCATTTTGAAAAGAATGGTTCAGATAACCATAGGAGATGTCACTTTCGATCTGCAACCCTGTTCCTAACGGCAAGGGTTCAAGAGTCAATCCTATTGTGGCCCAATAAGGATTGGGTGGCACTTCGATCTGAATAATCTTATTGACCTTTTTTACAGGTCGTTCTTTGTAGATAGTCTTGATCTCATGAAAATGAACCTTTACGGAAAATCGTTCTTCCAGCAATGTCTGTATGATTTCCTTTTGGGTCAAACCATATAACGAGATTTCCAATTCATCACTATAAGAGTTTATGGAAAAGGACAAAGACGGGTCCTCAATCCACAATGTATTCAGAGCGGATATCACCTTGCTTCTCTCTTCGGGCTTGTCCGGTCGGACGGAGGATTTGAGAGCGGGATGCTGATGGGATAATCCTTGAATCAAACAAGGTTCAGCCCCTAAATAATCTCCGATTCGAAAATCTTCCATATCTTCTACAATCGCGATATCATTGGCACCCACTTCATCAACATTTATCTCTCTGCCCTGATAAATAGTTTTCAGATTTTTAATCTTGATGAATTTTTCCGAATCGTTGATTCTTACAACGTCTCGAAGTCTCAGACTTCCGTCAATTATTTTTAGAAAACTTCTTTTATGTCCTTTGGGGTCATGCTCTATCTTATAGAGATAAGCTGAAAGTCTGTTTGAGACTGATGCCGGAGGAAGTATAAAAGAAGTGATGGCGTCCATCAACTCATTGATACCGATATTGAACATCGCTGATCCATGTAGCACCGGATAGACTTTGGCTTTTGCAACAAGAGCGATTATCGTATTCCAATAATCAGCCGGTGAAATTTCGCTATCCGCCAAATATCGTTCCAATATATCGTCGTCATGGTTGCATACAAATTCTTTGTATTCTTCCTTTATATATGTTTTTGAGCAAACCGGATAAACCAATCCATCGACAACAGTTTGCATAAGCAGGACATCTTGCGACAGATTTGTTTTTATATCCAGATACAAACGCTCCAAATTCACACCGGCACGGTCAATTTTATTGATAAATATAATTGTCGGGATTTGCAGCTTCTGTAAAGTATTGAACAGCAACTTTGTTTGCGCTTGTATGCCTTCCTTTGCGGATAAGATGAGGACTGCTCCATCAAGCATTTTGAATGTCCGCTCCACTTCCGCAATAAAATCCATGTGTCCCGGAGTGTCAATGATATTGCATTTCACACCATTCCAGATAATAGATGTCGTAGAAGCCCGGACAGTAATTCCTCTACGTTTCTCTATATCCATAGAGTCTGTTATGGTGTCACCATTATCCACACGGCCGCACTTTTCCGTTGCTCCACTGGCAAACAGCAGATTCTCGGTTACGGAAGTTTTTCCTGCATCAATGTGAGCAAGAATTCCTAAATTTATAATGTTCATTTGATTAAGCAATAATATACAGCATTAGATGCGTTGTCGGAACGCACCTTTTAATACCTCCTCGTAGCATGAGAGAGCTACAGGATTCCTAACTCGTGTTGGTATGTATATTATTACTGCCGCATGGTGACCACAAA
>JAETSX010000184.1 GCA_021769425.1 Eubacterium sp. | reverse complement strand
TCAAAAGTAAGTGCTCTGGAACTTTCTCTTTCTATATGCTGATGTCATTATATCGGTTAATTTTGTGACAATCAATCAGATTTATTAGAAGTCAGAATAAACGGGCAGCAACACCAATCGTCATACTGTCGCCTACGCTCAGGCCAGTCACTGCGGTTAAGGCACTAGCCGTAGTATAACCGGTGATATCTTTATTCAATGATCTCGGATCAATCTTACCATCCTCATCAAGCTGACTAGTCGAAGTGGCTCTCTTTGTACCGATGGTGTACTCTACGCCTGCGATATTGACCTTGTCGCCATCCTTCAGCGCATCTGCCTGGAATACGCTTGTGCCGTCGCCATTGTCGATGAGTTTTCCCTTCAGCCTTGCATCATGGGCAGCAACCGCGCTTGTCTGAGTACCCTCGTCGCCCTTCAGCAGATACATCTCGTTGAACTTAGTGGTCTCGGCAACACGGTCGATCTCGGTGTTCAGCTGGTCAATCTCATTCTGGATGGCCTGACGGTCAGCTTCGCTGTTGGTTCCGTTGGAAGCCTGGGTTGCCAGCTCGTTCATACGCTGTAACATGGAATGCACTTCCGTCAGGGCGCCTTCTGCGGTCTGCACTGCGCTGACTCCGTCCTGTGCGTTGGTGGAAGCACGGTCAAGGCCACGCATTTGTTTCCGCATTTTCTCGGAAATCGTTAAGCCTGCCGCATCATCGGCTGCACGGTTGATTCTGTAACCGGAAGATAACTTCTCCGTTGATTTTGCCTGTGAGCTTGTTGTAATCCCTAACATTCTGTTGGAATTCATTGCCGCTAAGTTGTGCTGTACTACCATTGACATAATTTTACCTCCTTGTTATGAGCACTTAAAGGGCAGCGAAGCCGGCCTCTAAGTGATTTGCGCTCTGTACCCCGGAACTCCGTTTCACGGGGTGAATGGGTTAATAGGTTCTTTGTATCGGGACTGCTTTGCAATCCCTTAATAAACCAGAGCCTCTGGATTAGCCCCGGATTATTATCAGGTTCATGATCCGCCGTATTTCTTCAGCGGGTTCTTTGCCGCCTCGGCTCTTCTGGCCTTTTTGCGCTCCTCCATGAGAATGGCTTTGATTTTCTCCTTCGCCTCCGGGGAAAGTTCCCTGTCTCTGTAATGCTTCACTTCATTTCCCGGATCCGGAGCCATTCCATAACGCTCCAACGCCTCGCTTCTGGCGATGTTATAGGATTTAGGCGCATCCACCAGAATCCGTATATTGTTGGAACTGCCTCCGGCAAACACAATTTTGATGTCATCGCCGATCAGAACATATTCTCCCGGCTTTACTGACAATTTCAGCATAAATAACCTCCTGTTCTTTTTCCGGTATCCCCGTACTGCTGTCTGCCTTGCAATGCAACACTCTGTACTAAAACTGTTGCATTAAAAATAGTTTTTTTCCTGATTTTAAATACAATTAATGGTAAAATGGCAAATATGCCAGATCATAGCAAGGATAATTTTTCCTTCTTCCTACAAAATAATTTTTATCATCATTGTTGAATACTACGGTGTTTTTCCACATAATTCATAGCAGCAACTGCCGAAAAACACAGAATTTCCAGTAGTTTCAGCATCTGGAAAGATTAAATTTGAATTTTTTCAATTTCTCTATTAAGTATTTTCCTTTTGGTTCGATATATATGGTGTAAAAGATAATGCAACAGTTTAGTACAAACTGTTGCATTTTTTTCCATTTTCTAATTCAACCATGTTCTTTATTACGCCTAGACGGCGTTACCCCTATCTTTGGCTGGAATCTCAGAAATGCAAAAGATGAAATCCATAAAAGAGTCGCCTTTTTTAAGCAGTCCCTATAATTATTTGTGATATATTATTTTTATGATGTTGGGGTCAAAAGTCCTCTATACTATAGCGCCTTGAAAAGTTCACCTGAATTATTCACGGCGGTATGAGCAGGCATAAAATTTGCCGTAGTTACCGTTACAACCTCTTCCAATACCCCACTCTGCCACAAAACAGCCTAAAAATGGGCAGACTTCTCCT
>JAETSX010000183.1 GCA_021769425.1 Eubacterium sp. | reverse complement strand
TTTGTTCCTTTGCAATTGGCATAAAAACACTCCTTTTCGATAAAAATTTTCATATCCTAATTCTTACCAAAAAGGAGCCATTTATTTCCAAAAAACACAAACTTGTTTACATTACCTAATAAAACATAAACGTAACTATTCAGAACCACCCTTATTCAAAGATGAAATCAGGATGGCCTGAAATTGCATTTTTGATTGCTTCGTAAGCATTATATCCCTGCTTATGTGCCGTACCAACGTAGGACATGATTTTCAGATAATCCTTGGCTCCTTCTTCCGTTCGGAAACAGCCGGATGCTTTGGTCTTGACCTTTACCATCCGAAGATCACGCTCCGCCTGGTTGTTATCAAACGGAACCATGAAGTCATGGATAAAAAGGCAGACCGATCCCTTGTATTTCGCAAGGCGTTCTACCAAGGCAAGGATTTTCCCTTTTTTCTTCCGTCCACGTTTTTTCTTTGCGGTTTCCGGAAGGGGATTTTCTTTCCTTGCCAGTTCGAGAAGTCCATCATACTTCTTTTCAAACTTATGATAGTGATAATAGCTCAGAGAGTCCTTGCCCTCCTCTACAGCTTTCTCTTTAACCTTTTTCATTTCCAGTAAAAGGTCTATAAATCCAGATGCCCATTTCTGCTCGGGATGGTTTTCACTGATCCCGGTCAGCTCACGAAGAAGATGGGCACAGCAGACTGCATGCTGTATATCCGGATAGTTCCAGTAGGAAGCCCAGCAGTCATGCATGGCAGTCCCTTTGAATTCCGGGAGGACACCGCACTGCTCCATGCCGACAGCTCCACGTTTGGGACTGATATCAAGATAGGTGTATTCACTGTTTGAAGCGTCATGAACCCACCAGAGCTTCTTATCCACTCTGGTTCCGGTTTCATCGAAATGTCCAAGAGCGGAACCGATCATCTTATCCTTGATCTTGCCTACTGTTTCATCCAGACTGTCAGCGCATCTTTTTACCATGCTGCTGATCGTTCCTGTTGCGATCGGAATATTAAATACTTCGGAAAGAATCTCATGGGTGCGTTTGACGCTGACTGCCCCACGGTATTTAATGACACTGATAATGCCTGCAGGTTTTTGCCATACTGTACGGCTGCTTTGACATCAGAAGGGAACTCTCCTCTGCGGGTGTCCCCATGCAGCATACAGATTGGAAGTTCCAGCGCCTGATGTTCTGTTACATGACTGTGACAACCGCATCAATCACATGGCGTTTTTCTGCAATGCATGCGGCGCCTTTGCACATCTGATAGTGCGGGCATCCTTCGCATGAAGACGGCATATGCCTGACGATTTCATCCGGAGCCGTTACCACTGCCAGATGTGTTCCCTGGCGCCCGCTCTGCCCGCCAGCCTTTTTCCCGGATGGCTTCCGGAGACTCTTTGGGGCAGGCTTTTTAAAGCCATCGCTGGATGGCGGTTTGGAACTGTTTTTGGAATTTTTGTTAAGCTGTTCCTTCAGTTCCTGTATGGTCTGATTGAGTTGGGCAATCAACTGAGTCTGGGCAGCGACTGTTGCTGATAATGTTTCATTTTGTTGTAATAACTGTTTGATCAGTTCATCGTTTGTCAATCAGGCCACCTTCTTCCGGTAAAATTTGACACTTCTATTTTACCGGAAAATGAGCCAAAAAGCGAATCGCATTATTTTGGTGTACTGTCAAAATGACGGTGGATAACTAGGAAAAAACAGGGATTATGTGCCGATAACTCTTAGATAAAATCCACAAATAGTACATGGTTTGGCTGTAATCAGAGATTTATGGCTTAGTAATCCACAAGTCATGAGTACTTAGAAGTTATATGGAAGAGTTATCCACTTTTCACAAAAAACAATAGTAAAACAGAAAATTTATTTTCTACGTTTTGACCAAAAATCAATGTACCCTAAATGGGGTGCTGAATAGTTACCTTTTCTATTACTTTGTTTCATACTATTACTACGGCTATTAAAAACCGACATTTTTAATAGCCGTATTCTTGAATATACTTTAATCTCTTATGTTTGAAAAAGCAAGAAACTTTCTCATTGCATTTCTGTAAACC
>JAETSX010000182.1 GCA_021769425.1 Eubacterium sp. | reverse complement strand
TTCGTGATAGGGTTCTGTTCGGAGAGCGTGGACGTGCGTGAGGAAATGCGTTTTGAAGTGATCCTGCGTATGCTGATAAGGCTCGGACTTTCAGAGTGGCTTGTGGCAAACAACGTGACCATAATGAAGGCGTTCTTCAATACAATCGGGAACCTTGTGAACGCACTGTCGGCGGGGAGCTACACCACGCTTACCATTGACAGCGCACAGGCACAGGTCATAAAGGATTTAGGTTTCGGTGAGGGGCTTATCATGCTGATACTGGCAGCGCTTTTGAGCGTCATTGTCATTATCTGCGGCTTTTTTATGATATACACGGTGTACTTCCGTTTCCTGAAAATCATGGTCATTGTGCCAATCGGTTCCATTGCATTTTCCACGCTGGCGGGCAACCGGAACGTGGCGAATACGGCAAGCACCTATGCCAAATATTTCTTATCCGTGGTGTTCGAGGCGGTCACGATGGCGCTGGCGATCATGCTGTGCAATGCGTTCATCAGTGCGGGGCTTCCGTCCTTTACGGGCAGCTACTCGGACTGGGCGAAAACACTCATATATCTGTGTGAGATGACCTTTACGATTGCCCTTACCGTGGGGAGCGTGAAAGGGGCGCAGTCACTTACCAGCAAGGCATTAGGATTATAGGAGGGCAGTATGGAAATAAGACCATTGACAGGGGTAGAACAAAAGTATGCCTATGAACAGAGTATGCAGATAAGGATGCAGACGGGAAGCATTGGCGTCATGCATGGGGGTTATAAGAGTGATAAAGAATTTTATTCCAGATTCCATGAATTAAATGAACAATGGAAAACAGGGGAATTTGAGGAAGGACTGGAAAACTTCCTGAATATCCTGCGTTCTGACAAAGACGGGTTTATGAGGAATCTGGATACGATGCGGGAATATACAGCCTGCCACCCGCAGAACGCATTTCAGGGGAAAGAAGGAACGGAGTACGGTTTTCGTGCGGATACGGAAAAATATGCCTATGTGATGCGCTGCAACCCTGCTAAAGAAAATGACAATGTTGAAATCCACTGTTATGTGAAGGAATGGCTGGACCACCATATCAGGGAGGCAGAGAAAGGCATACGGTTCATTAACAGCAGGTATAGTGAGCTTTTCCGTATTGCAGATGGTGAAAAAATAGCGGTTACAAATACAGTGGGCGAAAAATCAGAATATGTCTGCCGCTATATTGACGAATACCACACGGAAGTCGGCAACCACCTGTACCACATCTGCCAGTTTGCAGAAATCATGGAACACAACGGCTCCGAATATGCACCAGCGGAGCCGGAAATAAAGCAGCCGGAGGAAAAAGAACAGGGGCAGGAAGAAAAAACAGAGGGGACACTAAAGCTGAAAACCCAGTTTGGGACTACGGAAAATGTAACCCTGACGGTCAGCACCTATATGGATAACAAAAGCCTTTATGTAGGAATGACAACAGAGGAGGATGGTTTCCCGGAGCCTTACGGCAATGTGACGGTAAACCTGCTCACTTCCGTACCGCCGTACTGTGCCTTTGTGGATACGAACAACATGCCGCAGCTTGAGGACTTCCTTGTGGAAAACGGGATTGCAGAATTTACCGGGCTGGAACAAAAGAGCGGCTTTTGCAGTTATCCCCTTTATCAGTTCGACGTGGAAAAAATGCGTGAATTATGCCCTGATGGTATGGCGGCATATGAGCGGGAAAACGGATTTGACAGGAAGCCGGAGAAAAAAGAAGGGATGGGGTTTTATGAGTATATGGGAAGAAAGATGCGTATGCTCTTTGCCAACCGCCCGCTTGCCTATGTTTCCACCGAAGGGGAGGAAACAATCCGTGAGATACGCATGGAAGAGGAGGCAGCAAAAAAGGCAGATAAAAAGAAAGGCAGAAAGAAAGACAGCGGGAAAAAGAAATCCAGCAAAAAAAATAAGAAAGGCAGGAAATGAAAATGAAGAAGAAAGCAGTGAAAGTAGCAGCAGGGATCGTGGCAGTAGTAGTGGGAGCCGTTATTGGCACAGCCATTTACAGGGCAAAGCACTAAGGAAAGCATAAAACAAGGAGAAAGGAGGCAGGCACATGAAAAAGAGGACAGGAAAAATTATGGCGGTTGTTGCAGTCATTGCAGCCGTAGTCGGCGTGATCGTGTACCGAATCAGACATTAGGAGGAAATCCAGTGATTAAAAGTATGGGGGAAATGCTGGCAGCCGGGTGGACTGACGGAAAGAACATTCTGGAAGAGGTCAGCCGGGAACTGGCGGAGAGACTGATCAACAACAGACAGCCGTTTGTTCTGGTCCATGTGGAGGATGGTGGGGAGGTGAGTTTTGAAGGGATTGCAGAATATGACTCTTCTGAACTCATACTGAACCTGTCAGACAGGTATGGGACACTCACGGAAGAAATGAAGGATATGGGCATAGACGATGTATTCTATCATGACGATTTCGCTAATGACGGAGGACTTGTTTCTCTGGAAGAGGATTCGGAGCTGACTCTGTATGAACAGATTGACTACGAGGTAAATTTATCCGCTTTCCATTGTTATCTGTGTTCGGGGAAGAACATGGGAGATGTGTCAAAACTTCCTGCCGGAAGCTATCTCATGATTGACTGTGGCGAAACCATGCGCAAGGTCAGGGAACAGCTAAAGGAGGAACGGGAGAAACAGCACCGTACAGAACAACGATAAAAAGAAGCAACCATAAATGGAATAACTGACCTTTACAGGTCGGGAAGTTCTGGTATCATGCAGCCGGGACTTCCCGGCTGCAATGCCTTTTACGGCATAGAATAAGGAGGTCAGATTTGGGCTTATTTGCAGACGGGTTTAAGGAGCTGAAAAAAGCAAGCGAACCGCTTTACAAGGCACCGAAATCCATACAACAGACTATTGAGATCATGAAGGTGGCAGAGAACGGCATTTTTGAAGTAGCCAAGGGACAAAGTACGTCCCTGAACCGCTTCTCAAAGTGTTACCGTTTTCAGGACATCAACTATACCACTACAAATGAAACAGAGCAGATTGACATTTTTGAGCGTTACTGCAAGTTTTTAAATTCGCTGGACGTGAATTTCAAGATCACAATCAACAATAAGAACAAGGACATGGAACAGGTCAGGGACTATGTGTTCTTACAGAAACAGGACGACGGCTATGACGGTTTCCGCAGGATTTACAACGACATCATGGAACAGAAGATCCATGAGGGCAGGCAGGGGATTGAGCAGGAACGCTATCTTACCATTACCATTGAACGCAAGAACTTTGAGGAGGCAAAGGCGCAGTTCGCAACCATTGAAGCGTCGGTGCATAAGGCATTCGGGGAACTGGGCGCTGAGATTGTGCCGCTTTC
>JAETSX010000181.1 GCA_021769425.1 Eubacterium sp. | reverse complement strand
TACCGGCGTGCCACAAGGCGGCCCTCTTTCAGTTGTGTGTTCAAATATCTATCTTGATAAGTTGGACAAAGAATTGGAACAGAGGGGACTTCGTTTCACAAGATATGCTGACGATGGTGCGCCACGAAGGCGAGTCCAAGTAGCGTAGCTACTTGAAGACAGCTATGCTGTACAGATGATGGCGGAGGGCCCGCCGGAACCGTCATGCAGGTGGAGGTTCCAAACCACCCTAAGGTGCTGTAGTCAAAAGCTATGGTATTGAGCATTAGGGAAAAAGGCAGATATTATCTGTCAGGTGAGCGTGAAGGAGATGAATGAACATATGAACCGCTTACGGAAATGTCGAAAGCGTAGAGATTCCATCAAAACCAGGGGGTAGTCGTTAACCTGGGATAAGTCTGGAGGAAACCTGTTTACTGTCCAGATGGTGGGCGGCATAAAGGCGGCATGAACTTTACACAGGCGTCTGTACGGAACGTGGGAACCCACGGGCTGATGTTAAGGGAGTATATCAAGCGGAAGAACCGTAAGATAAGAGTGCCGATGCAGTCATGGGGGCAGATTGGGTTATAGTAGTGTGGAAGTTTCTGTAATGGGAATGGAGCAAAGAACCCGAATTATCCGGCTTTAAGGATAAGTCAACTTTAGAAAGAAGGAGGAACTTATGCAAGAAGCAAAGCCATACAGTATTTCAAAGAAAGCAGTGATAGCAGCTTATCAAAGAGTGAAAGCGAACAAGGGAACCTATGGTGTGGATGAACAGTCCATAGAAGATTTTGAGAGGAAACTCAATAACAACCTCTACAAAATATGGAACAGGATGTCATCCGGCACTTATTTTCCCAAACCTGTAAAAGCGGTAGCGATACCAAAGAAGAATGGAGGAACCAGAATCCTGGGGATTCCGACAGTAGAGGACAGAATTGCCCAGATGGTGGCGAAGCTGTACTTTGAGCCATGCGTGGAGCCAACCTTTTATGAAGATTCCTATGGATACCGTCCGAACAAGTCAGCCATACAGGCGCTTGAAGCCACAAGGACAAGATGTTGGAGAAAAGACTGGGCACTGGAGTTTGATATCCGGGGGCTGTTTGATAACATCAGACATGATTATCTCATGGAAATGGTAAAGAAACATACTAAAGAGAAATGGATAATCCTATATATCCAGAGATGGCTGACAGCACCGTTCCAAATGGAAGACGGGACGATTGTGGAAAGGAAATCCGGAACCCCGCAAGGCGGGGTGATAAGCCCAGTATTGGCGAACCTGTTCCTGCACTATGTGTTCGATGATTTCATGGTAAAGGAATTTCCGACGATACCGTGGGCAAGATATGCTGATGATGGGATAGCGCACTGCGTCTCCCAGAAACAGGCGAAATACCTGCGGAGAAGGTTGGAACAGAGGTTCCAGAGTTATGGTCTGGAACTGAACCAGGAGAAGACAAGGATAGTATACTGCAAAGACGATGACCGGAGAGGGAATCATGAGGATACTTCCTTTGATTTTCTGGGATATACATTCCGTCCAAGACATGCAAAGAACAGATATGGGAAGTTCTTTACAAACTTCCTTCCGGCAATCAGTGAGAAAGCAAAGAAAGCCATACGCAAAGAGGTGAGAGGATGGAAACTGCAATTAAAGTCGGACAAAGACCTCTACGACATAGCAAACATGTTCAACCGTCAGATACAGGGATGGATTAATTACTACACGCATTTCTATAAATCAGAAATATATGATGTGCTGAGGTACATTAATGGATGTCTGGTGAAATGGGTGCGGAGGAAGTATAAGAAGCGCAAGGCTAGACGAAAGGCGGAACATTGGCTTGCTGATTTTCACAAAGAGTGAAATGGCAGCGAACCGAGTGATGAAATCAATCAGTAGCTGGTTGGAGCGAAAGCTGTTTCTAAGAGTAAATACAACGAAAACGAAAGTAGTCAGACCAACAAGAAGTAAATATCTGGGATTCACGTTTCTAAAGAATAGTTCGGAATGGAAAGTCAGGCCGACCAAAGAAAAGAAGAAGAAACTGAAAAAGAAGCTGAGTGAGTATCTAAAAAGAGGGAAAGCCGTAGCAAGACCACTTGCAGTCACAATCAAAAGAGTAAATGAGATTGTAAGAGGCTGGATAAATTATTTCAGAATCGGGATGATGAAGCAGTTCATGGAAGAACTTGGAGAATGGCTGCGACATAAAATCAGGGTCATAGTCATGAAACAGTGGAAAAGACCGAAAACAATATACAGAAATTTGAGCTATCTGAACTGGAAACATAGAAATGGATTCAGCCATGAAGAAATTTTCAAAGTTGCGAACTCAAGACTTGGATGGTACAGAAGATGTGGAATGAATGTAGTAAATTTCATAATCAGTAAAGAG
>JAETSX010000070.1 GCA_021769425.1 Eubacterium sp. | reverse complement strand
TCAAAAGTAAGTGCTCTGGAACTTTCTCTTTCTATATGCTGATGTCATTATATCGGTTAATTTTGTGACAATCAATCAGATTTATTAGAAGTCAGAATAAACGGGCAGCAACACAATTCCATTTTCAAACTATGCTTTTTTTCAGGAATGCGCACCTTCGCCGCTCCTTACTGCCGTAAGCCAGACATTTGAAGCAGCCGGAATTCTGCCAAATCCGGCGCCAGATTGCAGCCCCCTCCTGCACAGCGAATGGCATCTGCTGAATTATTCTGCGCTGCACTCCTGCTACCTGGTGCATGAATTTATTGCTAACCTGCAGCTGCCAGATGCATTGCCGCTCTCTTTCACCCAGATAGGGCAAACCGAGTCGCCATTCCAGATTGGAAGCCTGCTTTTTACCCTTCAGGGAATTCCTACTCCGGCCTATTATACATTCTCTATGCTGTACCGAATATCCGGCCGGATCATAAAGGCACAATCTGATTACGCATTATTTCAGGACGGCAGCCGGCTGTTCCTTGTTTTTTGCAGCCGCAGCCTGCCCGAATTTGTAAAGGACGCACCTGGATCAGAACTTTCCCTTTCTTCTTATTTTTCCAAACATAAGGAGCTTTCATCCGAACGCCTTTCTTTCTGCTTTCCGCCGGAACATCAATATCGCTGCCGGCTGACTCTGCTGACCGCAGGCCACGGCGCCATTTTCGATGATTGGTGCCTCTATGGAGCGCCCAAAAAAATAAGCGCTGAGGACGGCGCTTATTTCACCAGAATTGTTCATCCCTCCATTCGGAAATATGAATCCCTGCCGGAGCAAACGCTTTTTATTGATTTGCCTCCCCTGGGCTGCGGAATGGCGGAAATTCAAATATTGTAAGCAAGCCCGACCTTGGCTGGCTGCCATTCCTTAGATATTGCGGGAGAAGTCAAATACCCCGCGGGAATAAAACAAGGGACTGCCGGAAAACGACTTGCTTACACAATACACCCCACGAATCTTTTACGCTCCTGACCATATATTGTGTATAAAGCCCAGTTCCGACAGCCCCTTGCCTGTTGACAATTTTTATACCTTTTGGAAAAAGAAAGACTGCTTTCTCTGATAATTCAATTCTCTGTAATTCATAATCTGCTCTGTACTGCCAATAAACAGTATCCCGTCTTTGGCAAGCGCAGCGTTAAATTTCTTATAAATCTCTTCCTTAGCGTCTTCTGTAAAATAAATCAGCACGTTTCTGCACACAATCAAATGACATCCCGTAGGATAGGGATCTTTCAGCAGATTATGCTCCTTAAATTCTACCTGGCGCTTAATTTCGTCTGCAATCTTGTATGAATTGCCCACCTTAGTAAAGTATTTCTTCTTAAATTCCGGCGGAACAGCGGCAATGCTCTTCTGGAGCAGGCCGCACTCCAGATTTTCAGGCTTTTTCCAAACCGCTGAACCAGTGAAGGAAATACTTCCTTGTCTAAAATTCCCCACTGTTCCGGATTCCGATAAAATTCTGATACATTAATCGTCAGGAAATTCACAAACTGTTCAAATTTGTCTGCATCTTTCTTAATCAATGCCACATAATCTTTATAACTTGTAATGTTATTCTTCGAAATCAGCGTCTCAATCCTGCGCTTCATCTGTTTCTCTTTGTAAGCATTCAGATCAATCTTGGTTAATGTAAAAATATCCTTTTTGAAATCCTCATATCCTACCATGCCAGCTTCCCCTATTCTTCTACAGATTCTTTCCTGTCTGCTCCCGCAGGCTCTCTGCCGGAGCAGGCGGGGTCTTATTCTTCTACAGATTCTTCTATGCCTGCTCCCGCAGGTTCTCTGCCGGAACAGACAGGGTCTTATTCTTCTACAGATTCTTTTATGTCTGCTCCTGTAGATTCTCTGCCGGAGCAGGCAGGGTCTTATTCCTCTACAGATTCTTCTGCATCTTCCTGTACTTCTTCTGTGGAAGTCAGCAGCGCCTTGATGCTCAGGCTGATTTTCTTATCCTCTTCATTGAAATCTACAATCTTAGCTTCGATTTCCTGTCCGATCTTCAATACATCAGAAGGTTTCTCCACATGCTCTCTGGAAATCTGTGAAACATGCAGCAATGCGTCCACACCAGGAGCCAGCTCTACAAATGCGCCGAAATCTGTCATTCTGGCAACTACGCCTGTAACAATATTGCCGACAGCATATTTGGACGCTGCATCCTTCCAGGGATTCTCATCTTCAAATTTCATGCTCAGTGCAATCTTATTCTCGTTGATATCCTTGATGAATACCTTTGCCACATCGCCTACTTTAAATACTTTTCTGGGATTCTCCACTCTTCCCCAGGACATCTCGGAAATATGAAGCAGGCCGTCCGCGCCGCCCAGATCAATAAATGCGCCGAAATCCGTTACGTTCTTAACGGTTCCTTCCAAAACATCCCCTACATTGATTCTCTCAAAGAGAGCTTTCTGCAGTTCTGCCTTTCTGGCAAGAAGCAGTTGCTTTCTGTCTCCGATAATTCTTCTTCTGCGGGGATTGAATTCTGTAATCACAAACTCAATATCCTGATCTTTGTATTTGCCCAGATCCTTCTCGTATGTATCGGATACCAGACTTGCAGGAATAAAGATTCTTGCCTCATCAATCACAACGCCGAGACCGCCGTCTAATACCTGCGCTACCTTAGCAGTCAGTACTTCCTGCGTATTAAATGCCTCTTCCAGACGCTTGCTTCCCTTTTCAGCAGCAAGCCGTTTGTAGGTCAGAATTACCTGACCCTCACCATCATTTACTTTCAGAACCTTGGCTTCCATGGTATCACCCACGGATACAACGGTAGTCAGGTCAACATTCGGTTCGTTTGTATACTCATTACGGGTAATAATTCCATCGGATTTGTAACCAATATTTAAGATGATCTCGTCTGGTTTCACATCAATAACGGTACCTTCGACTACCTCTCCATTCCTTATTGTTTTAAATGATTCTTCCAGCATTTGTTCAAAACTCATTTCTGACATTTTTTTGAACCTCCTCAATAATTTTGTTTGGGGTAGAAGCCCCTGCGGTAATACCTACGCTATTAATGGACCGTAATTTAGACAAATCCAAATCTTCCAGTGTCTGTATATAGCAAGTATTTTCACATTCTTTTTTACATATTTCAAATAGCTTTTGCGTATTGGAACTGTTCTTTCCTCCCACTACAATCATGGCGTCCACGTTCCGGGAAATCTCTTTCGCCTCCGCCTGCCGTTCCTGCGTGGCATTGCAAATCGTATTTAAAACAATTATATCATAACCTTTTTTTTGAATAATTTCAACTAGTTCTTTAAATTTCTTGTTGTTAAATGTCGTTTGAGACACAATACATACCCTTTTTTTCTCTTTCAGGGTAAATTTTTCTGCTTCTTCCTCTGTAAAAATCACTGTAGTATCTTCCGGATGACTGCTCCAGCCCTTGATCCCCTCCACTTCCGGGTGGCTGCCGCTGCCAATAATTACTATATGGCTCCCCTCCCGGCTGTGCTGCTCTACAATCCGGTGTATCTTCCGTACAAAAGGACAGGTGGTGTCCACATAGGAAATTCCTTCCTCTTCCAGCAGATCATAAATCCCTTTTCCTACGCCGTGGGAACGGATCACCACTGTTCCATCCCGGCAGTTTCGAAGCTCCTGGGGCGTCTCCACCACCCGGACCCCCTTTTTTTCCAAATCATTTACCACTTCTTCATTGTGTATGATGGGACCGTAGGTGTAGATTCTGCCGCTGCTTTTCTCTGTCTGCTCATATACCGTATCCACCGCGCGTTTTACACCGAAACAGAATCCGGCGCTTTTTGCAAGAATTACTTCCATTCCATAAAATCCTTTCACAGCCTGTCCGTTATCTTCTCTCACTGACTGTCCGTTATCTTCTCTTACTGACTGTCCGTTATCTTCTCTCACTGACTGTCCATTATCTTCTCTCACTGACCGGTTTTTCCATCTGTCCATGATTGCTTTTCACGGACCAATTCTAGAATACGCTCTGTCACTTCCTGGATTGTCATATCAGAACTGTCTATCAGCGCCGCATCTTTCGCCTGGCGCAAAGGGGAAATCTCACGATTCATATCCTGCTCATCCCGTTTTGCGATATCCGCACAGATAGTTTCCAGACTGCAGTCTATGCCTTTTGCCTGTAATTCCAGGAATCTGCGCTTTCCTCTGGTTTCCACGCTGGCTGTCAGATAAATTTTCACCTGAGCTTCAGGCAATACGCTGGTTCCGATATCCCTGCCGTCCATAATCAAATCCGCTGTCTGAGCCATCGAACGCTGAAGGTCCGTCAGTTTTTCCCGGACTTTCCGGTAAATACTGGTGGCGGAAGTCATTTTCCCCACTTCTTCGGTGCGGATCAGCCCGTTTACATTTTTTCCGTTTAAAAATACCTGCTGCTCCCCATTTTCCATGGAAATCGAAACCGTAATTTCCTCACAGGCTGCGTTGACGGCGGCCTCGTCGTCCGCCGCAATTCCTTTTTGCAGAAAATACAGCGCCATAGCCCGGTACATGGCTCCGGTATCCACATAGATATAGGATAACGCCTCTGCCGTTTTCTTTGCAATCGTGCTTTTGCCTGCCCCGGCAGGGCCGTCAATTGCGATATTAAATGCCATAATTTCCTCCATTTTTCAAAAAATACTGTTTCTGCCGGATAATCTGCCTTATTCTCAGGGAATACTGTTTCTGCCGGATAACCTGCTTTATTCCCAGAGAATACTGTTTCTGCCGGATAACCTGCCTTATTCTCAGGGAATACTGTTTCTGCCGGATAACCTGCCTTATTCTCAGGGAATACTGTTTTTGCCGGATAACCTGCCTTATTCTCAGGGAATACTGCTCCCCGCCAGATATCCGGTAGACCAGGCAATCTGCAGATTAAACCCGCCGGTCAGGGCATCCAAATCCAGCGTTTCTCCGGCAAAATACAATCCCTGCACCAATTTTGATTCCATAGTAGAGGGATTCACTTCTCTGAGAGAAACGCCGCCTCTGGTAATAATAGCTTCATTGAAATCACGAAAACTGGTCAGCGTCACCGGAAATGCCTTGATTAATTTTGCAAACTGCATGCGTTCCTCTCTGGTAATTTCATTTACTTTTTTATCGGGACAAATTCCGCTTAACATGAGAATTACCGGAATTAATTTTGCCGGAAACAGCTTTCCCACCGCATTTTTAAACTGCCGGTTCCGATTTTCCTCAAAATCCCGCAGAATCCGCTTGTCCAACTGTTCCCTGGTCAATGCAGGCTTCAAATCAATTTCCATAGCTAATGGCATCCTGTCCATATAATCGTTCACGATGCCGCTGGCGCTTAAAATCAACGGGCCGCTGACCCCATAATGCGTAAAAAGCATTTCTCCGAAATCTTCATATAAGACCTTTTTCTCCTTTCGAATGCGCACTTTCACATTCCTGAGAGACAGTCCCTGCAAATCTTTGATCCAGGGTTCTGCCGCTTCCAAAGGAACCAGAGAGGGCCGCAGCTCTGTCACGGTATGTCCCAGTTCTTCTGCAAATCGGTAACCGTCTCCGTCAGAGCCTGTGGAAGCATAAGAACAGCCTCCTGTGGCAATAATCACTGCATCTGCTTCCAGCGTCGTTTTATCTGTCAGCCTGACGCCTGAAATCCTGCGCTTTTCGGACTGTTCTGTCAGAATCTCTTTCACCTGGGTATGCAGGCGCACTTCCACTTTTTCTTTTCTCAATATCTGCTGAAGGGTCCGTATTACATCGGAGGAATGATCCGAACGGGGAAATACCCGTTCTCCCCGTTCTGTTTTTGTGGCAAGCCCATGAGACTCAAAGAACGCAATCACCTGCTTATTGGTAAAGCTGTAAAATGCGCTGTAGAGGAATTTGCTGCCCCGCAGCGCCTGTTTGAATAACTCCTCTGTTTCACAGGCATTCGTAAGATTGCATCTGCCCTTTCCGGTAATATAGATTTTTTTCCCAAGTTTTTCATTCTTTTCCAGCAGCAGCGCTTTATGGCCTCCTCTGGCAGCCCAGATTGATGCCATCATGCCTGCCGCCCCGCCGCCGACTATAATTACTTTACCCATATGCACTCCATATTCTCTCTTTTATACTCACGAGCATACTTATTTGCCAAATCATTTGCTTTTTTCCTCAAAGCTATGAACGATCTTCTGGCAAATGATTTCGCTCACGGGTATAAGAATCCTCCTGCTCACGCATGTTCCGTATTCTCAGAACTGTTTTCCACTCCGGCATACCTAAGCTTCATGGAATCATCCATATAACCAATCTCGTCGTTTCCATACACCTGATAGTCTTCCCAGACCTGCTCCAACAATTCCAGATTCTCTGCCACATCCTTCTGCCGTTTCATGCAGACTGCCATAATCAGTGCATTCATCAAGCTTAAAGGCGCTACTAAGGAATCCACAATAGCGGACATGCCGCTTTTTGCAATCAGATTACAGGAAGAATAGAGGTTCATGGGAGAATGCACGCTGTCTGTCAGCGTAATTACGCCGGCATTCCTGCTGTTTGCAAGCTCCAGCGCCTTTAACGTCCGCAGGGAATACCTGGGAAAGCTGATTCCAACCATCACATCTTCTTTGCCGATACGCACCATTTGCTCCAATAATTCACTGGAACTGCTGGTATGGATTAGCCGTACATTGTCAAACATCATATTCAGATAAAAAGCAAGAAACTCCGCCAGTGGACTGCAGCTTCTCACTCCCAGCACATAGATATGCCTGGCCTTTAAAATCATCTCCACTGCCAATTCAAAGGCCTGTTCATCAATATGCTCCAAGGTATGCTTAATCCGTTCCATATCTGATTTCAGCACTGTTTCCAGAATCTCAGACCGGGCAATTCTTCCATAGACATCTTCCATCCGGCGCACTGCGTGAAGCTTGCTGCTCACTAACTCCTCTAAAGCCTGCTGAAATTCCGGATATCCTTTGTACCCCAAATGTGCGGCAAAACGAACTACCGTAGACTCACTGACGCCTACCGCCTGTCCCAGCCTGGCGGCCGTAAAAAAAACCGCTTTGTCATAATTATCTGTAATGTAAGCAGCAAGAAGCCTTTGTCCTTTGCTCAGGCTTCCATACCGTTCATTGATCCGATTCAATAACCCGCCTGCGCTGCCCATTCTCTTTCCCTCATCACTTAAAATTTCGAAAATTCCTCCTGCGTGCTTACGCTGGCAGGAGGAATTTCATCTTACACAACCGCTTTCCATAAAAGCGGCTGTGATTCTTATACTGTTATATTGGTCATTCCGTTCCCTGTATCTGCATTGCAGCATCCGGGCAAAAACCCTGTAAACTATGGCGTTTTACGCCAGGTAAATTCCCTTTTTCGCATCTGCGCTGCAGCATCCGGGCAAAAACCCTGTAAACTATGGCGTTTTACGCCAGGCAAATTCCCTTTTTCGCATCTACGCTGCAGCATCCGGCAGAAAGCCCCGCAAACTATGCTTTTTAGACCGGATATGCTCCATTTTTGGTGTCTGCAACGGAAGCGTCTACCTTTGTCTGCTGTGCTTCTCTGTATTTAAAGAACTCTGTAGCAACCTGCGGGAACAATGCATAAGAAAGCACATCCTCGTCCTGCTGCTTCCACTGTTTCATCTCTTCTTCAATCTTATGAAGCTCCGGCTCCAACAAATCTGCATAACGGCAGGTAATGGCATTCTTCTTATCCTCACCCAGTACCTTGTCAATGACCTCCGGATTGAAGGGTTTCACAGTCTGGCCGTATTTGCCCAGCAATACATCCTTCGTCTCTTTGGTGGCAACCTTGTAACGTTCTCCCATCAATACGTTAAATACAGCCTGTGTACCTACGATCTGGGAAGAAGGAGTAACCAGAGGCGGCTCGCCCAGGTCTTTTCTTACCCGCGGAATCTCCTCCAGCACTTCCATATACTTGTCTTCTGCGTTCTGCTCTTTCAACTGAGACACCATGTTGCTGAGCATACCGCCCGGCACCTGGTACAGCAAAGTCTGAATATCCACACCCAGCACCTTGGGATTCATCAGACCGCTCTTTAACGCTTCCTCTCTCATCGGACGGAAATAATCTGCAATTTCTTTTAACAGCATCTGATCAAAGCCCGGGTCCATCTCCGTTCCCTTAAATGCTTCCGCCATAACCTCTGTTGCCGGCTGGCTGGTGCCCAGCGCAAAGGGTGACATTGCCGTATCAATAATATCGCAGCCTGCTTCCACTGCTTTCATATATGTCATGGAAGCAACGCCGGAAGTATAGTGGGTATGAAGCTCAATGGGAAGGCTGGTAGCTGATTTCAGGGATTTCACCAGCTCTTCCGCCTTATAAGGCGTCAAAAGACCTGCCATATCCTTGATACAGATGGAATTTGCACCCATCTCTTCAATCTTCTTTGCCATCTCTGTCCAGTATTCCAGAGTATAGGCGTCTCCTAAGGTGTAGGAAAGAGCGACCTGTGCATGACCCTTTTCCTTATTGGTTGCGGTAACTGCAGTCTGCAGATTGCGCAGGTCATTCAGACAGTCAAAAATACGGATGATATCAATTCCGTTTGCAATGGATTTCTGTACAAAATACTCTACCACGTCGTCTGCATAAGGACGGTAACCCAGAATATTCTGTCCGCGGAACAGCATCTGTAACTTGGTGTTCTTAAATCCGGCTTTTAATTTCCGCAGGCGATCCCAGGGATCTTCCTTTAAGAAACGCAGGGATGCGTCAAAGGTAGCTCCGCCCCAGCACTCTACGGCATGATAGCCTACTTGATCCATTTTATCAATAATCGGCAGCATCTGTTCTGTTGTCATACGGGTGGCAATCAGAGACTGATGTGCATCTCGTAATACGGTTTCTGTAATCTTAACCGGTTTCTTATTCTCAGCCATGACTTATCCTCTCATTCTGCCGCCTGGCGGCTTCTAAAATTTCTAATCGGACTGCTTAAAACCTTCCCTGGCAATGGTTCGTCTGCCTGTTTGCCGCAAAACTCCCTTACATCATTCTCATGAAAATACAGGCTCAGCTCTAAACAGCCCTGTCATATGTCCAAAATTCTTCTTAAATGCCAAAGATTGCCATAAATACTCCGGCTGCTACTGCAGTTCCGATTACTCCGGCAACATTGGGCCCCATTGCGTGCATCAGCAGGAAGTTGGTGGGATCTTCCTCTGCGCCTACCTTCTGGGATACACGGGCAGCCATAGGCACTGCGGACACTCCGGCAGAACCAATCAACGGATTAATCTTTCCTCCGGTAATCTTGCACAGCGCTTTTCCAAATAAAACGCCTGCTGCCGTACCGAACATAAATGCAATCAAGCCAAGAGCCACAATCTTCAGTGTAGTTATGTTCAAAAACGCTTCTGCGCTGGTGGTTGCGCCTACTGATGTTCCAAGCAAAATAACTACAATGTACATCATCGCATTGGACGCTGTCTCTGACAGCTGACGAACCACGCCGGATTCACGGAACAGATTTCCTAACATCAGCATACCAACCAAAGGAGCTGTGGTAGGCAGAATGATACATACTACTGCGGTAACCACAATCGGGAACAGAATCTTTTCTAATTTCGATACAGGCCTTAAGTTCTTCATCTTAATGGCACGTTCCTCTTTGGTGGTAAACAGTTTCATAATCGGCGGCTGAATAATGGGCACTAAGGCCATATAGGAATAAGCTGCCACCGCAATGGGACCCATCAGTCCCGTCTGGCCTAATTTACCTGCAAGGAAGATAGAGGTTGGGCCGTCAGCGCCGCCGATAATGGATACGGCTGCCGCTGCCTTATCGTTAAATCCTAACAGGATCGCCATAAAGTATGCGCCGAAAATACCGAACTGAGCCGCCGCTCCAAGCAAAAAGCTGATAGGATTGGCAATCAGGGGACCAAAGTCCGTCATCGCCCCTACACCCATGAAAATCAGGGATGGGAGGATGGACCATTCGTCCAGGGAATAGAAATAATAAAGTAAACCACCTACGCCATTGCTGGTCTCTTCCGGTGAAGCAATAATATCCGGATAAATATTTACCAGTAACATACCAAACGCAATCGGAACCAGTAACAGAGGCTCGAATCCCTTCTTAATTGCAAGAAAAAGGAATACAAACGCCACCAGGATCATAACATAATTTCCCCAGGTCAGATTGAAGAATGCTGTCTGGTGCAGGAGGTTTGATAAAGTTTCTCCTACGTAACTCATATTTTACCTCCAATAATTAATTGTTTAAAGTTGCCAGCAATGCACCTGCTTCTACCGCTTGTCCGACAGTTACGTCAATGCTTGCCACCGTTCCTTCTTCCGGCGCAACTACAGGCGTTTCCATCTTCATAACTTCCAGTACCAGAATGGTATCGCCGCGTTTTACCGCATCTCCAGGTTTGCTGTCAATGCTGAATACTTTTCCTGCTGCGCCTGCTTCAATCTTTACATTCCCTGCGCCGCCTGCCGCCGGTGCGGGAGCTGCAGGAGCTGCAGGAGCTGCTGCCGGCGCCGCTGCTCTTCTTGGCGCTGCTGCGCCTGCGCCATTCTCTTCTACAGTAACATCATAAACGTTTCCATTAACGGTAATTGTATAATTTTTCATTTTCGTTTCCTCCTGAATTTACAATTAAAATCTTCTTTTGATGGAACGCACTACAAAGTCATCTGTAGAAGTTCCGGTAGATGCTGCAATTGCCGCTGCAATTACTGCCGCCAGTTCCAAATCATCCTGTGCCGCCATTGCCTCTTCCACTGCGGGCGGAACGGGAGCCACAGGTTCTTTTACTGCAGGCTTGGCTTCTTCTTTTCCTTTTTCAAAGTAAGAAAGAAGTTTGAAACAGCTG
The DNA here is from genome assembly GCA_021769425.1 of Eubacterium sp. Lineage (GTDB taxonomy): Bacteria > Bacillota > Clostridia > Lachnospirales > Lachnospiraceae > Petralouisia. The sequence continues at coordinate 8,195 of JAETSX010000070.1, read as the reverse complement.
ATAATCAGACTGATTAAAATCAGAACTGCAAACACCACGCCCATTCCCATCAGAGTATTCAACGCCGCATTGGTCATCTTCTCCCCAAGGGTCTGTACCTGGTCTACGGTAATGTCTTCCAGTTCCATGTTATGGTACTTATATACATAAGTCAGAATAACCGGACGGCTCTCATATATAATTTCCTGTTCGCAGGTTAAGGTCTTGCCGGATTTGGTGATGGTAAATTCGCCCAGCTCCACAAATTCCCCGACATCCTTCATCGCTTCCTCCCAACGGCTGACCAGATGCTCTAACGTCTCTTCTCCTGACGCCAGGTAAGCTGCCTTTTCTGATTCCGACATATTCTGCAGAATATTAACGGTATTCTCACATGCGCCTTTTAACTGATCATAGGTAAGGCCATTGTAATCAACTGTGGTAGGATCCGCTTCTCCACATGCTGTTAATCCAAGTACAATAAGACACATACTCAGAATCAGCAATATCTTCTTTTTCATAAACTTCACCTTTCTATTTTGCTACATGTTTTCTAACCGGTTCACCTGTTCCTTTGGTATAAAGCATCTCAAATGCCGCTGCTGCATATTTTCTGGTATCATCCGGCGCAATAATCAGATCAACCTGTCCCCGTCTTGCTGCTGTCTCTACGGAAGACTGAAGTTCTTCGTATGCTTTCTTCTTCTCTGCAATCACATCTGCAGGCTTGCCGTCATACATAATCTTTGCTGCCAGCCCCGCATCCATCATGCCTACTTTGCTGCCTTCCCAGGCGTAAACCAGATCTGCCCCGATGGCTTTGCTGTTCATCATTACATAGGCGCTGCCGTAAGCGTTTCCAATGATAATATTTACCTTGGGAACGGTTGCGCCTGCAAAAGCTGCCGTCATCCGCGCCATGGCCTTGGCAAGATTCCTCTCGGAACATTCGGTTGCCGCAAAACCTTCCACATTGGTTAAGGACAGCACCGGAATGTCAAAAGCATCGCAGAAACTGATAAATTCTGCCGCCTTATTGCATCCTCTTGCCGTAAGCGCCTTATCAAAACTCTCCGCCTTTTCCCCGTTTTCATCATAAACTGCTGAAGCATTGGCAACTGCGCCGATAGTTCTTCCATTTAATTTGATAAAACCTGTTACCATATTTCTGGCATAATTCTTCTTTGTTTCAATAAACACATTGCTGTCTGAAATGTGAGTCAGGGCCAGACGGGCGTCTTCTCTGCATCCGGAAAGATTCTCGCATACCCGGTTCAAATCATCCGTACATTCATCTTCTCTTCCGCATTCTGCATTGTTGCCGGGCAGCACGCATACCAGTTCACGGATTGCAGCCAGAATCTCTTCTGTAGTTCCTGTGCCGTCAATGTATCCGTTGTTGCTTTCCTGATATTCTGCACTTGCGGTATCACATTTGGACACATGATTGCCCTTAATGGCATTGGGAGAATTTACAAATACTCTTCCATTCTCCTTCTCTACAAATGCAAAATCGCTTAAAGCCGGAACCACTGCCAAACCGCCGCCGCAGGAGCCGAATACTGCACAGATCTGAGGAACCACGCCGCTTGCCTTGGCCTGTGCCGCATAAATCTCGCCAAACCCCTGTAATGCATCTACGGATTCCTGCAGACGCATTCCTGCACAGTCAATCAGTCCGATGACCGGTGCGCCCATCTTCACTGCCATCTGATAGATTGCAGCAATTTTCTTGCTGTGCATCTCACCGATGGTTCCGTTTAATACGGAAGCATCCTGGCTGTACACATACACCAGATTCCCGTCAATCAAACCATATCCGGTGATGACGCCATCGGATGGGGTTTCAGACTGACTTAAATCAAAATCTGTGTTTCTTGCAGTTACCAGAGCTCCGATTTCCATAAAACTCTGCTGATCGAGCAGACCGGAAATTCTCTGTCTTGCTGAGTTGGTAGAATTACTCATTTGCTTAAACCTCCATATGTATTTTTAAAATTTTTCAAAATTTTCTTCCGATTGTAATTGTATCTCTTTTGACACAACTTTTCAATAGATATTTCTCACAAATTTGTTAAAAATTTCACTATGCTTTGATTTTTTTTTGGAGGTTTTCGTAAAATTTGTCACTGCCGGTGATTTTTAAGATTCCGGCTCCTCAAAATACAGCTCTTTTTCCATGAAAAACAATTTCAGGATATAATCTTTGTACCAGGAGGGCTTCAGCTTTTTGGCGGCTTTGGCGGCATAGACGGGAATTTCCGCTATCTGGCGCTCTCCCAGATAATAAGTGGCCCTGCCAAGCTGCTGCCCCTCCTTTACCGGCGCCTGAACGCTCTGAGGAATCTCATAAATTGTCCGGATTTCTTCATCTGTGCGCTTCAGCGCCCGAATCTTTTCCTCTTTGATTTTTAAGGGAACGGCCACTTCCTGATAGAGCCTTCCGTTTTCCGGCTCTGCTCCCTCCACTTTCACCGGGGCAAATTCCCTGTCATACTCGTAGACATCTTCGCAATAGTAATTCTCCAGGCCGTAATTCATCAGAGTGCGGGTATCTGACCATTTGTAAGTCTTGTTGTTGGGCCAGCCGCAGGCAAGCAGCGCCACGATAAAGGTACGGTCATCCCGGCGCAGGGCTCCTACATAGCAGTAGCCTGCATTGCCGGTAAATCCTGTTTTGCCGGACAGGGCTCCTTCCATCATCTGCAAAAATGCATTGTGATTATTGCAGTTATAATGTTTCGTTCCAGCCAAATTGGTAAACTGATAATTGGGAGTGCGCGTAATTTCCAGAAATTTCTCATTCTGGATGCAATAACTCATAATAAGCGCCAAATCTTCCGCCGTAGTTCCGTGCACTCCTGTGCCGTCGCTGGCGTCCAGTCCGTTTGGGGTGATAAAATACGTGTCTTTGCAGCCCAGTTCCCTGGCCTTCTGGTTCATTTTTTCTGCAAACCCCTCTACAGAACCGCCGATATGCTCTGCAATGGCCACAGCGGAGTCGTTGTGAGACTCCAGCATCAGAGAATACAGTAGATCTTTCAGGAGAAAACTGTCTTCTTTGCTCATTCCAAGGCGCACCTGTGGCATAGAGGCTGCATAGCTGCTGACTTTCACCTCGCTCTCTAAATCCCCCTGTTCCAATGCCAGGATACAGGTCATGATTTTGGTGGTGCTGGCATTGGGCATGTGTGCATAACCGTTTTTCTCATAGAGCACCCTGCCGTTTTCTGCATCCATTAAAACGGCGGATTTGGCATACAAGCTGAAATTGGGCTGTTCCTGTGGGGTTTCCTGGGTATGTAGGATTTCCTGGGTATACGGGATTTCCTGCTCCTGCGGGGTTTCCTGGGTATGCGAAATTTCCTGCTCCTGTAGGATTTCCTGCTCCTGTGAAATTTGGGTTTCTGCAAAGGTTTCTGCGGCATTGGTTATGGCCGGGGCTGAGGATAGGATAAGGCCCAGGAAAACGGCAAAATATTTTTTCTTCCTTTGAAATTTCAGGAACGGGGATTTCAGGGACTGCCTGGTTTGGAAGGATTTTCGTCTGTTGCTGCTGTTTGATTTTTCCATTTTCATGTTCTTCCCTGCCGGGTTTGTATTTTTCCATTTATTATATGAAAAAGAAGCCGGACATAGACTCCTGAAATAATTCAGGATTTGCTGTATCCGGCTTCTCGGGCCTCTGATAATTTTATCGCAGGAATTCTCTCTCCTTTTATTCTCATACCTGCAAATCTTGACGCCTCAAGCATCTTATCTTTCACACCCTATTATCCACTGCGAGGTTCGAAGAAAAAACTAACCTTATTCTTTTTCTAACTTCCCCTTATTCCGATAAGTTGACAATTCTCCCTCTAATTGGTTCCTGTATTTCTTTTCATTACAATTTTCAATTGCCTGATTTAACAGATCAATTATTTGCTGCTCATCCTTCTGATAATAGAAAATAATTTGTGCTTTTTTTCGATAAAATGTTGACAAATACTTCTTTCCTTCCGGCTTTCCTTCCATCCTGAGCAGCGCCATATTACAACAATCCAGCGCATCTTTATAATAATCAAGCCACAAAAGCGCACAGCTTTTCCGGTACCACCAAAATGCATCCTCTTCAAAAACATGCTGATTTAAAAACTGTAATGCGTCATCATATTTCCTCAGCAGTAAAAAATTGTCTGCAATCCGTACCGTTTGAAAACTCTTCAGATGCATTCCGCTGTCCATATTTCCAAAATAATATTCTGCTATTTCAAAATATTTTTTTGCTTTTTCATCTTCTCTTTTAAGATTACGCAATGCTTTTCCAAACTCCATATACATTTTTGCAATATTAAAATAATTTCGCTTATGAATTTTTTCTAAGCTGGGCAAATGTAATCTGTCCAATAATTCCTTCAGATAATCGGGATAGTTATAAGTGTAAATTTTAGATACTTTTGCAAGCACAATATAGGGCTGATCATAAGTGGTTCCTGATAATGAAATAATTGCATTTCTAAATTCCTGAAAATGCTCAATGAAGTAATAATTTGTGATTTCTTCATTCAAATAATGAACAATATCTTCATAGGCAGCGAGAACCACTGACATACTTATTTCTTCTCCCTGTATATAGGAATCCAGAATTTCCCTGTATATGGACACGGCAATGCCCTTATCTTTCTGCTCCTGCTTATTCCTGATGCGTGCAATCTGCAATTTGGTTTCATAGGCTGCCGGATCAAATTCAAGTACCTCTTTAAAACACCTCATGGCATCTTCAGCCTGTTTCAAATTGTGATACAGCTTTCCTTGATGATGCAAAAGATCCGCATACAAGCCTGCTGACTTATCCAGCCTGTTCAGCATGCTCTCTAAACTATTAATGTAAACCTGCACTTGCGATGCATAATCTTTTTCATGCCTCTTTCTCATTTTTCTAAGATTGAGCTCATACCATTCCATTATGCTCTTATAAACATAGGCATCTGTTGTTTCCTGTATCATCTTATTAATATAAGCTTCATCGTATTTTTCCAACACGCCTTTTTCATCATTGGGAAACGCCTGCAAATAAAAATATGTTTCCTTTCCAAACGCAGAACTCTCCTGTGCAATTGATATAATTTTATTCTCATGCAAATGCAGCATTTGATAATACTCTGCATCTTTTTTTTCAATTCTTTCTTCCAGCGCTTCCAATAATCTCTCTTGATAATCTGCAGATGCTTTCCTGTTCCGTTCCGACTCAAAATCCAGGGAATTAATACATTCATAAACGATATCATGTACTTTAATAACCTCCGGCAGCTCCTGGAGAAAGGAACGTGACTTGAGCTTTCGAATGCCTTCTCTGGAAATAAGCTTCCTAAGAAGCGTCCGGCTGATATAATTCGTTTCTAACCAATGAATTGCAAAAAATTCTCTGCTTAAAACCTCCTGATGCCTTCTCAGCAGCCTTTTCGTTAAGTTTATTCCCTCTCCCACTTCATAATCCGGCACATGGGCCAATTCATCCTCTAATTCTTCCCATTTCAAGCCCTCATACTGCATCAAAGAACGCACCGCATTTAATAATATGGGATATCCCGCTGTTTTCCGGTATAATAACGCCCGCTGCTCCTTGGTACCCGGATTCTTCAATTCATAAGAAAAAACTTCATCAGCCGTTTCACTGTCCAGATTTTCCATTTCAAATGCAAGCCCATTGGACTGTGCAGCCTGACATGCAAGCTGAGAAGTAATCATAACATAGGAATCATTTCCTAAACTCTGTAATATTTCCGGAACAATCCGATTCAGGTCTTTCGACAAATCATCTAAAATAAATACGGATTTTCCGCTTTGTATTGTATGAAGCAAATCTACGCCGTATCCGAACATAGGCTCTTTGAATTGCCTTAACTCCTCCATGGCGGAAATTTGGGATACATTAATAAATTCCACATTGTCAACCTGCACCGTTTTCTGCATCTCATTTTGCAAATAAACCGACAGCATAGTCTTTCCAATTCCGCTTATTCCGTGCAGATAAAGAAAATGATTTTTTTCTAAATTATTCAGCAGCCGTTTCGCAGTTTCCTGGGGAAAGGAATAATTTTCCGGCAATTCCGGAATATTAGTCCCTATGCTGTTTTTTCCTATAGCTTCTGCCAAACCGGATGCAATATCCGCCATCCTATTCCGTATTTTGTTTTTATCCGAAATATCATCAACAATAATTTCAGCAATAGAGCGGGAATCAAACCATTTGATCTCAATTTTAAATTTTTCCTGATATTTTTCACATAAATTAGCTGTGTCAGTTCCCTGCCCTGGCGTCGCCTCAATTCCCACACACAAATATAACTGCTGTAAGTTAGGAAATTTCTCATGCGCGTGTATGATATCCTGCTCCGGTTTCTTCAAATCAGAAAAATATTTCCTGTCTATACTGTATTCCCCAACAATCCGCCCCTCATCGCTATAGGAATCAACCGTATAGCCGACCGCATCTCCCCTTATATTTTCTCCCCGATGATGCAGTCTTTCACCTGTAATAAAATCCATAAAAACATAACACAATTTTTCAAATCTGGAGCTGTCAAGGGACTCCAGCGCTTTTTTCACATTCTCAATACCTAATTCTCTCATACACCCGCCCCATTTTACGGGCAGGAGATCTCCTCTGGCGGACTCCCTTGTGAGTGAAAGGGCATCCGCCATGCCAAAATCACCTGCCCATAACTTATCACTTAAATTTCTCAGACTGTTCCCGGATTAATTCTGCATCTGCAAAATAATTGATTTTCATGGCAGAGCGCACTTCATCCAAAGTCTGCGCTGCCGTTTTCTCTGCTTCCTCGCTTCCCTTTTTCAAAATCTCATAAATATATGGAATGTCTTTCTGAAGCTCCTTCCTGCGGCTGCGGATAGGCTCTAATACCTCCTGCAATACATTATTTAAGAACTTCTTCACCTTCACATCTCCCAGGCCGCCCCGCTTGTAATGTGCCTTTAATTCATCCAGGCTGACATAATCCGGCAGATACCGTTCAAAATGCTCCTGACGGCAGAAGGCGTCCAGATAGGTGAACACCGTATTTCCCTCCAGGGAGCCGGGATCCTCCACCTTGAGATGATTGGGATCCGTGAACATGCTCATAACTTTTTTCTTAATTTCATCGGACTCTTCGGACAGATAAATGCAGTTCCCCAAAGATTTGCTCATCTTAGCCTTTCCGTCTGTGCCGGGAAGCCTCATACATGCCTGATTTTCCGGCAGAAGCGCCTGGGGCTCCACCAAAGTCTGCCCATATACCGTATTGAATTTGTGCACAATTTCTCTGGTCTGCTCAATCATAGGCATCTGATCTTCCCCTACCGGAACAGTGGTCGCCTTAAATGCTGTGATATCCGCCGCCTGGCTGATGGGATAAGTAAAAAATCCAACAGGAATGCTGGCTTCAAAATTGCGCATCTGAATCTCAGCCTTTACCGTAGGATTCCGCTGCAGCCTTGAAACGGTAACCAGGTTCATATAGTAAAAGGACAACTCACACAACTGGGGGATCTGGGACTGGATAAACAGTGTTGATTTCTCCGGATCTAACCCGCAGGCCATATAATCCAAAGCCACTTCCACCACATTCTGACGGACTTTTTCCGGATTATCTGCGTTGTCGGTCAACGCCTGCGCATCTGCAATCATAATAAATACTTTGTCATATTCTCCGGAATTCTGCAGCTCCACCCTGCGCCGCAGGGAACCTGCGTAATGTCCTACATGGAGCCTTCCGGTTGGCCTGTCGCCTGTTAAAATTATTTTGCTCATAATGATATTCCTCACTGTTTGTAATGATAATAAACCGCTGCGGCTTTTTTGTTCAAATTATATTCTAATCATACTTTTCCCTTCTGTCAACAGGCTTCTCTTCACCTATTTACTATGAAAGCCCTTGGCTTCCATAGTAAGGATGGCCATGCGGCCCGTCGCACGACAGGCTAAGCATGATGGGGGTTTACTATGAAAGTCTTCGACTTCCATAGTAAGGATGGCCATGCGGCCCGTCGCACGACAGGCTAAGCATGATGGGGGTTTACTATGGAAAAAAAGTATGTTAAAATATCCTTACAAATCAACCGACCGGTCGGTTGAAAGGAGGGACTATATGAACCATACAGACAGGAAAGCAGAGATTATCGACGCTTCCATCACACTCTTTTGTGAAAAAGGGCTGGATCTTACATCCATGCAG
>JAETSX010000069.1 GCA_021769425.1 Eubacterium sp. | reverse complement strand
GGTATATAACGACAGGAATATATCCATTAAAAGGAATTATTAATGAAAGGAAAGAGGAACGTAAGTTCCCTAAAACAAATTAAAAAATGTCCTTGACAAAGGGTACACTTTATATCAATCTGTCTTCCACTGACAAATATACAATGCCGCCCAGTCCAATCATTACACCGGCATATATTGATTTCACAAACATCTGCTTCGTATCCATAAATTTAAAACGCCGCCTCTCCAATAAAAAACTGGGATACGTTAAACTTCACTCGTAAGGCTAAAACGGAACATTCCCATCATTTCCGCCGCTCAAAGGACAGATATCTTGTTCCCTGAAAAGAAAGATTTCCAGAATCTCCCAGCTTTAACTTCTCATATTCTGAGCCTGTAACGGAAAACTCCATAGTGTCCCCGCTTTCCACCTGAAATGTCACATGGTACTGAGCAGAAGGAACTGTGTTGTATCCGTGGGCTCCTGTGGGATCACCGGCATTAGGATGACTGTGAAGCGTGACATCTGCATCCAGGGATACTACTTTTGCTGCAACGGCAAGACGCGGAGAATTACGATTCTTCTTTTGCACAGCAGCCCCTTTCAGTGCACTTACCAGGAAAATTCCAACTGCCGCTGCAAATATCAGTAAAAATATTTTCTCAAATCCTCCGTATCCCAAACCCATCTTAACTCCCTCCCAATTTTGGCAAACCTCTCTGACATCACATTGATTACTCCGGCAGTTAAATGTCGGAATAATATTATATCACAGGACAACTGGAAAAGCTATGCTTTTCAGCAAATTCACTGTTTTTTACTAACAGTTCAGCCTTCGCCTTCACTGTTACCGAATCCAGCCCATTTAAAGTTTGCTTTCAGCAAAGGGCCGGATTCCAGGCTCAATCTACACATTCTCACGGACTTTGCAGCAAGTGCAAAGTCCTGGGCTGAACTGTTACTTTTTTACAACAGCTTTGCCTGCAGGCCGCCCATGTTGCGTGATTCAGCCGAAAGCGTGTCTTATTGCTCCGACAGTTAAATATCGCAGCAGATGGAAATTTGGGTAAGCAAAATGTTGCAATATTTAACCGCCGGAGTAATAAAACAGCGCTATCAGAAAAATATTCTGCGCCAAACAGTAAGGTATTTTGCGCGGGTTATACCAGTCTCTTCACCATTGCAATCACCCTTTTTGCACAAGCCCGAATTGCCTCTTCTGAAAGCTCTCCCCGTTCATAAGCTTTACGGATATCCGCTTCGTCCTCCGGATTCCCCGGCATAATAATATCATTTCCGGCAGCGGCGCATTTCCAGGGAATGCTCCCATCCTCCGGAACTGTCGTGTTCCAGTCTGACATAATCACCCCTTCAAACCCCCACTCTTCCCGCAGAACTCTGGTGCAGATATCCCACGAATTAGCCGCATGCACGCCATTGATAAGGTTATAAGAAGTCATAACGGCAAGGGGCGCGCCTTCCTTCACTGCAATTTCAAATCCCCGGAGATAGATTTCTCTGAAAGCCCGCTGGGAAATACAGGCGCTTACCCCCATTCGGTTATCTTCCTGGTTATTGCATGCAAAATGCTTCACCGTAACGCCGCAGTTTCCATCCGCCTGTACGCTGGAAGCGACAGCCGCCGCAAGTTTTCCTGACAGGAACGGATCTTCCGAATAATACTCAAAGTTCCGGCCGCACAGAGGATTCCGCTGAATGTTCATCCCAGGCGCAAGCCACAGATCCACATAGAATTCATCCATTTCCACAGCAACAGCCCTGCCAAACCGTTTCATTAAATCGACGTCCCAGGTCTGGGCCAACGCCGTTCCAACAGGAAATGCGGTACAATACTGATAATAAGTGTCCGCATTCTCATGACATTCCACTTCCTCCAAAAAACCATTTTCCAGGGAGCCAAGAACGCCCACTCCGTACACGGAATCTGTTTCCCTGTCCACCTGATAACTCTGGCGCAGGCGGAGCCCTGCCGGCCCATCCGCCATAATCAGAGAGCGGATGCCGTATTTATGCTCCAATGCCTCTGTGGTCTCCCCCGCCGAGCCCGGCACCCGGACTCCCGCTGAGCCAAGGGCGCTGGCTCCCATTGTAATATTTCCATACAGCAGCGGTATTAATTCGGAAACAGGCAGTTCTTCCGCCACTCTTTCGGCTTCCCTTGCTGCTGAACTTCCGGCCGTTCTTTTTACTTCAGCCCCGGGCTGATAAAGATATTCCGGCATAGACTTCTCTTTTTCTTTTGCATTCCCGGACTCTCCTTTTCTTTCTGCCCCAGGCTGATAAAGATATTCCGGCATAGACTTCTCTTTTTCTTTTGCATTCCCGGATTCTCCTTTTCTTTCTGCCCCGGACTGATAAAGATATTCCGGCATAGACTTCTCTTTTTCTTTTGCATTCCCGGATTCTCCTTTTCTTTCTGCCTTGGGCTGGAAAAGAAATTCCGGCACATTCTGCCCTTTTAGCGTCTGCATCCATTTTAAAGCCCGTTCTTTTGCATCTGCCGGCTCTTCAAATTCCTCTAAGTCTTCCTGCAGCGGACAAATCTTTTCCGTCTGTTCTAACATAACAGATTCCTTCACGGTAAGCGCTGCCGCCGGCTGCAAATCTTCTGCATGTTTCCCCAGCCACACTCCGTAAGAACCCGCTTCTATGATCCATGCCTGTTCTGTTTCCGAAAAAACAGCCAGCTGCTTCTGTTCTATGGTAATGGTAAGCCTCTGTGTTTCTCCCGGCTGCAGAAAACCTGTTTTGGCAAATCCCGCTAACCGATGTGATTCTTTTCCCTGGGGCGAAAACATATCCGAAAGCGAAGCAGCTTTCCCTTCTGCCTGCTCAGGACAGATTTCTCCCATCCCTTTTTGAGGCAGCGTCACATAAACCTGCACTACTTCACGGCCTGCATAGGTTTTCCCGATATTTTTCACGGTAACTGTAAGTTCCGCTTCTGTTTCCCTTACTTCCATTCCGCCATAATCCACGGAAAATTCCGTGTAAGAAAGCCCATAACCGAAAGGAAACAGCGGCTGCACCCCGAAACTGCTGAAATAACGGTATCCCACATAAATTCCCTCCCGGTATTCCTCTGTTGTAAGATCCCCATTCAGAACTCCAAAGGTTTCCGCTGAAGGATAATCTTCATAGCGTTTTGCCCAGGTGGAGGTCAGCCTTCCTCCAGGCGCAGATTTTCCAAGCAGCACATCAGCCGCCGCATGTCCGCCCTCCTGCCCCGGCAGGGAAATATGCAGAATCCCTTTGATATTCTCCGCATCCTCCAGGATATCCGTCAGCTCCACCGGCGCGCCTGTATTGAGAATCAGCACAATGGGAATATTCTGACGGTTCAAAAAAAGAATGTCTTCCCGCTCCCGGCCGCTTAAATAATAGTCCCCTTCTGCTTTTTGGCGATCCTTGCCTTCACCGGAAATGCGGCTTAAGACATACAAGGCCACCGAAGCTCCCCGTACATCATCCTCTGCAATCCTGCGACCTTCCGGCAGAGAAAAAGGATTCGAAGCATAGGCGTCAAAAGGATTTTCCGTCTTTTTTGCATCCTCTAGAACCCTTTCCTTCCAATCATTCCTTGCCCTTTGATAACATTCCTCATAGTCCGACAGCCATCCTTCATTTACAATAGAAACGCCTGCCTCTTTGAATCCCTGATAAACTGAGACATTATCCCGGTTATTCACATCACCGGAGCCGGTTCCTCCTTTCACCGTTTTAGCTGCGCCGCTGCCAAACAGCGCAATGGGCGCAGACGCTGAAAGAGGAAGAACCCCATCGTTTTTCAAAAGCGTCATCCCCTCCGCCGCCAGTTCCCTGGCAAGCCTGCCATGCAAAAGTTCCCGCTCAGAGGGACATTCCTTTAATGTGCCACTGTGGGCCTGCTTTAATTCTGCCATAATTTCCTCCATTCTGTGCATTTTTCAATATTTTCCGCTCCGTTTTGGAGCGAGTCAAACAGTCAGCCCTTCCACGCAAACAGAATCCAACTGATAAGCTGCTTTCACTCAGAGTTGGATTCTTTCGCTTTTTTATGATACGTTCAAAGTAAACCCCCATCATGCTTAGCCTGTCGTGCGACGGGCCGCATGGCCATCCTTACTATGGAAGACAAGGGCTTTCATAGTAACCCCCATCATGCTTAACCTGCCGTCCGGCGGGCCGCATGGCCATCCTTACTATGGAAGACAAGGGCTTTCATAGTAAACCCCCATCATGCTTAACCTGCCGTCCGGCGGGCCGCATGGCCATCCATGCTATGGAAGTCGAAGACTTTCATAGTAAACGGTTACTCTTTCACGCCGCCAAGGGTAACGCCTGCGATAATATACTTTGACAGGAACAGATACACCAGGATAATGGGCACAATTGCCACCAGAATCATCATGTAAATTTTTCCCATGTCAAAATTCATGTAATCCGCTCCCCGAAGGGTTGCAATCAAAATGGGCACCGTCATCTTATCCTTGGACTGAATCACCAGGGCCGGAACAAAATAATTATTCCAGGAACCTACAAAGGTAAAGATTGCCTGCACTGCAATGGCCGGTTTCATAATAGGGATTACGATCTGGTTGAAGGTTCGAAACTCTCCGGAACCGTCAATTCTCGCCGCCTCCACTAAGGACAGCGGAAGGGATGACTGCAGGTAACTGTACATAAAATAAAAAACAGACGGTGAAGCAATCGCAGGAATAATCAGCGGAAGCAGAGAATCATACATTCCCATATTCGTTACCAGCCGCAGGAATCCCATTGCCGTTACCTGGGTGGGCATCACAAGGATAGCCATAATAAAAGTAAAAGCCGCTTTCTTTAATTTAAAATTATACGCATAGAGGCCGTAAGCTGTCAACGCTGAAAAATAAGTGCAGATTGCCGCCGAGCAGCCGGAAACAATTAAACTGTTTAAAATTCCCCGAAACATCGGGAAAGTTCCGTCATTGGCAACATTCTTCAAGTTTTCCAGAAAATAATTTCCCGGCAGCGCGGAAAATCCTTTCTGCAGGTCTGCATGGGACCGTGTGGCGTTGATAAACAGAATATAAAAGAAAAACAGGCACATGAAAGACAGAATAATCAGTACAATATGCGCTATAATGCTCCGAAAATGGTTTGCACCCTTTGATTTCATAAGCCTAACCCCTCCTTTGTTTTTTCGCTTTTTTCGCAGCCGCCTTCGAACCGTCCGGATCATCATTATTGGTCATCCGATATACGATGAAACATAAAATGCCGCTGACCACAAACAGATATACAGACAATGCTCCCGCCATACCGTAGTTCTTACTCTTCAAATGGCTGTTCAAAAACATGATCAGCGTCATGGAAGTACGGTCCGGCGTACCCTGCCCGTTTGTGAGAATCTGCGGCACATCAAACATCTGCAGGCCGCCGATAATGGCAGTAATCAGGGTATAAGCAAGAATGGGCCGTATCTGGGGAAGGGTGATGTAGAAAAACCGCTGCACGCTGTTGCAGCCGTCCAGCTCAGACGCCTCAAAAATATCCGGGCTGATTCCCATAATGGCAGCCATCAGCATAATCGTGGAATTGCCGAACCACATCAGGAAATTCATTAGCCCCACCAATGACCGCGTTCCCGTTACAGAGCCCAGGAAATCTACGGGCTGACTAATCCATCCCAAAGACATTAAAATGGAATTAATCGGCCCATTGGTGGAAAACATGGTAAAAAACAGCATTGCAAATGCCGACGCCATAATCAGGTTCGGCAGATAAATCACAACTTTAAAAAACTGGGTCCCATGGATTTTCAGCCGGGCATCCACAAACCATTGCGCCAGAAGCAGCGCAAAGACGATCTGGGGAATAAATCCGATGATCCACAATATCATGGTATTGCCTGCATATTTCAGCATATCTGATCCCAGCAGGCTGATATAATTCTCCAAGCCGACAAAGTTCGGCCCCACCTCTTTAATTCCTGAACGGTAATATTCAAAAAAACTGTATCGGATGGTATCCACCAACGGAATAAAAGAAAAAATGAAAAAACTTACAAAAAACGGAAGGATAAACAGATATCCCCATTTTGCATAATCTATTTTTTTATGCTTTTTTTCCATAAACTGCCGCCCCTTTCTCTCTGTATGGCGCTGCCGCACCTTTCATGCGGCAGCGTCAGGATATTTCATGCCTCTGATTTTTATTCCGGCCACTGAATCTCTGTAATATCCGGATAACGCTCTCTGATTGCCGTCTCAAAATTAGCCTTCGCTTTTTCGAAATCCACCTGCCCCTGCAGATAATCATTGAAGGAGTTCTGAATTAACTCCACGCAGCCCTGGTCATAAGCGGAAAGAGGCGCAATCTCAATATTTTCCGCTACAGGCGCAAAATATTTAAATGCATTCTGACCGCCCAGGAAATCAGAAGAAAAGCCCTCATCATCTTTTGCCGCCTGCTGCATCCCTGTCCTGGTATTGGTAAAGTCCGCATAATCTTTGGAAATCTTTAACAGGTTTTCCTGATCTGCAGTCACTGCAAGAATAATATCCTTTACATGCTTCGGATTATCTGTGCCCGTACAGGCATGTACATAGGAACCGCCCCAGTTATATTCCTGCGGAGGATTGGTAACCGCCCATGCGCCGTCTCCGCCGTCCCAGTTCGGCTTCAATGTAAAATCAATGCCCCATGCCGGGAACAGGAAAGCAAATACCTTAGAAGAAGAACCCATGGCTTTGTTCCAGTCATCATTCCACTGGCCCTTTACATTCTTGTCCAGATAGCCAGCGTCCAGCCATTCTTTGGAATCTGTAACCCAGTCCATAATCTTCTGGTCCACTTTAATCACGGTTTCCCCGGGGCTGACCCAGGACTGTGCAATGCTGTTGCCGTAGAGCCGGAAAGTGTCTGCATAAGAAGAAAATGTAAAATATCCCTTTGCTTTCAGCTCTTCTGCCGTTTTCTTCATGGTATCCCAATCTTTCACTTTCTCGCCCACCGCTTCCGGATCATCTGTGCCGAATGCGTCTTTGGCAATGTCCCTGCGGTATACCAGCAGTCCCGGACAGCATTGCCAGGTGGAGCCTCTCTGAACGCCATTGGCGTCAGAAGCCGTTACTTTGGTGAAACTGTACTGGTCTTTCAGATCCTTTTCCGGATCGATTCCCAGATCTGTCAGAGGCATAGCCGCGTCTGCGTCTGCATCCGTGTACTTATTGACATAATCTGTTTCAGACAGGAAGATATCCACTTTATCGTCCGCCGCCGCATCCGCCTGGTTCATCAGCGCTTCATCCAGTTTCTGCTGATATACGCCGTCCTGATTCGGGTTGATGGTCCAATGAATTTCCGTTCCGTCATTCAGGGTAGTCACAGTCCCGTCCTTGGAAGTTTCCTTTACCTCCGGATAAACCGCTTCCACACGTTCCCGGAACTCATCATTCCAGCTATAGATGTTAATCACCTTGCCCTCTTCTGCATTTTCCTCTGCAGCGCCTCCTTCTGCGCCGGTTTCCTTCTTTTCAGAACCCGCGCCAGACGGTGAACCGCAGCCTGCCAGCGCACCTGCTGTCAAAGCTGCCGCTAAAAGAATACTAACTGCCCTCTTTTTCATTTACGAAATCCTCCTTTTTTCCTGCAGGTCAAGGCCTGCGTTTATTATGAACAGGATTATAGCGCATCTCTTAGCAGGGATATACTATGAATTTTAACTAAATATCAGATTCATGACCCTTTTCCTGAAATTTTTTCCCTGAAACAGCCGCAGATTTCCGGGATTTATTTTAGGTCATGATTCTGATATTTTTCTCACAGATCTGATTTTCTCTATATAAAAATTCCTATATGATAGTTCTATTTAATAGATAAATGAAAGGAGAATCAAAGTTGAAACATATAACATTCACCGATGAACATGGCGGCTTCACAATTAGACAGCCGGAAAATACAAGTTACCTCTATTTTCCCCTAGCCTCTGAAACCGGCTTGAAAAGCGCAGTAACGCCAAATCTCGGCGGCGACGCCAAACTGGATCAGGAAACTTTCCTATTAGAACCGGTAAGTTCTGAAAATCTCCACAACAACCGCTCCTCCCGAAACTTCTGGTTCCGGGTAACGGGTAAGGGCATTTACTCTGCAGCCGGCGTTTCCGCCAGACAGGAAGCGGCAAAATTCTCTCCGGAACAGGAAAAAAGCACGCTGACTGCAGGATTTATGTGGCAGAAAACAGAGCGCATTTCTGACATAATGCAGCTTGTCTCTTCCATTACCATTTTTATTCCAAAGGACATTAATGCGGAAATTATGCACATTTCCATCCAAAACCAGTCAGACAAGCCTCAGGAACTGACCCCCTATGCTGCTATTCCCATCTACGGCCGCAGCGCAGACAATATCCGGGATCATCGGAATGTAACCTCCATGCTCCATCGCATCCAGGCCGATACACACGGGGTTTACGTCTGCCCCACAATGTCCTTCGATGAAAAAGGGCACCGCCCAAACAGCCGGATTTACTATGTCATGGGCATTACAGGCGACGGCGGCGCCCCGGTCAGCTTCTATCCAACCGTGGAAGATTTCCTGGGAGAAGGCGGTTCCTTCACCCAACCCCGAGCTGTGTCAGAATCCTTTCCAGGAGTTTCGGCGCCTTTTCAGACTGCAGGAAAAGAAGCTATGGGCGCTTTCCGCTTTGAAACGATTTCTCTGGCCCCCGGCCAGCAGGCCGAATACATCCTGCTCCTTGGAACAGAAACCTGCCGGGAAAACATTTCTCATGTCTTTCAGTCTTACAATACTCCTTCTAAAGTGCAGAAAGCCTTGGAAGACACCAAAAGCTACTGGCAGAATAAAACGGCCATCGCCTTTCACACAGGAGAGAAAGACTTTGACAGACTGATGAAATGGGTCGGCTTCCAGCCTTTCCTGCGGCGGCTTTTTGGCTGTTCCTTCCTTCCCCATCATGATTACGGCAGAGGCGGCCGGGGATGGCGGGATTTATGGCAGGACTGTCTTTCCCTGCTTTTGCTGGAGCCAAAAAGCGTCCGGCAGATGATTGTCAAAAATTACGGCGGCGTCCGCATAGACGGGACAAACGCCACCATTATCGGCAGCGGGGACGGGAATTTCCTGGCTGACAGAAACGGCATCACCCGGGTATGGATGGATCATGCGCTCTGGCCGCTGATGACTACAAAATTATACATTCAGCAAACCGGAGATATCGGAATCCTCAACCAGCAGGTTCCTTATTTTAAAGACCGGCAGGTTCAGCGGGGCATGGCTCTTGACAGCCTCTGGAATGAGGAATACGGCAGCCAGCAGCTGACAGAAGACCATCAGGTCTATGCCGGAAGCATTCTGGAACACCTGGTTATCCAGCATCTTACCTCTTTCTATGAAGTGGGAAGCCATAATATTTACCGGCTGCGGGACGCGGACTGGAACGATGCCCTGGATATGGCTTCTGAACATGGGGAAAGCGTCGCCTTTACCTGCGCCTATGCCGGCAACCTTCTGGAGCTTGCTTCTCTGATCCGGCTGTTGGACGACTGCTCCCAGGAACATACCGCAATGCTGCTGGAAGAAATTGAAGTTTTGCTCTGCAATGACCTGGAGGCCTATGACGATGTCAGCAGAAAACAGGAAATCCTGGCCGATTATGCTTCCCGCTGCAAACACAATATCAGCGGAAAACGGATATGCTTATCCCTTTCCTCCCTTGCCGTCAACCTGACCCAGAAAGCAACCTGGCTGATGGATCATATCAGAACTCAGGAATGGCTGGAGGGAACAGACGAAGAAGGCTGGTTTAACAGCTATTATGACAACCACGGCCGGCCCACAGAAGGATTCTTTCCGAAAGGCGTCCGCATGATGCTGACCGGACAGGTATTCGCCATTATGAGCGGCGTGGCGGAGGACGCCCATATCCGCAAAATTGTAAAAAGCGCAGACCATTACCTTTACCGGAAGGAAATCGGCGGTTACCGCCTGAACACAGATTTCCATGAAGTGAAATCCGATATGGGGCGCATGTTCGGATTTGCTTACGGAGAAAAAGAAAACGGCTCTGTTTTTTCCCATATGGCCGTGATGTACGCAAACGCCCTGTACCGCCGGGGCTTTGTTCAGGAAGGATGGAAAGCTTTAAAAACCCTGGCGGACGCCGCCTTAAACTTTGAAGTAAGCCGCATTTATCCGGGCATTCCTGAATATTTCCGTTCTGACGGACGCGGAATGTATCACTACTTAACGGGGGCGGCAAGCTGGTATCTGATGACAATGATTACAGAAGTATTCGGCGTCCGCGGAGAAGCCGGAGATTTGATTTTATATCCCAAACTTCTGGCCGAACAGTTCGATTCCAATGGAACCGCCTCCATCACCGTTCCCTTTGCAGGAAAACGCTTTGCCGTTACTTATAAGAATAAAAACAACAAAGATTTCGGCGCATACACCATAGGTTCCGCATTCTGCGGACAGGAGGAACTCACCATCTGCGAGGATTCCTCTGCGCTTCTTGCACGGAGCGTCATTGATGCCCTGCCGGGAGAGACCCACAGCATTACTGTGGAAATCATTTAAATCATGGAATGAAACAAGAAAGGAAAACACTTACTCATGAAATACGGATATTTTGACAATGAACACAGAGAATATGTGATTGAACGGCCGGACACTCCTGCGCCATGGGTCAACTATCTCGGTTCCCCGGCTTACGGCGCAATTATTTCCAACAATGCCGGCGGATATAGCTTCGCCAGATCAGGGGCGAACGGCCGGATTCTGCGCTACATTTTCAACAGCTTTGACCAGCCGGGACGGTACCTTTACATCCGGGACAACGATTCCAAAGATTACTGGTCCGCTTCCTGGCAGCCGGTGGGCAAAGACCTGAACAATTATAAAAACCTTTGCCGCCACGGATTAGGCTATACACAAATGGAAGCTTCTTATGACGGCATCGCATCCAGGGCTTCCTACTACGTTCCCCTGGAAAAGTCCCACGAAGTGTGGGCTCTTACCCTGGCCAACCATTCCGACAGGCCCCGAAGCCTTACTCTGACGGGCTACGCTGAATTTACCAACCACAGCAATTACGAGCAGGATCAGGTAAATCTGCAATACTCCCTGTTTATCGGCCGCACTCTGTTTAAGAACAACCGGATTGTGCAGCAGATCCACGGAAATCTGGACGCATTGAAAGCCGAAGAACAAATTGATGAAAAAAACGTAACGGAACGTTTCTTCGGCCTGGCAGGAGCGGAAGTTTCCTCCTACTGCGGGGACAAAGAGCATTTCCTCGGGAAATACCAAGGCTACGGCAATCCCCAGGGCATAAGTTCCGGCAGCCTTGGAAATGTATTAAGCTACAATGAGAATTCCTGCGGCGCCCTCTCCTGCACCGTCACTCTGGCGCCGGAAGAAACCAAAACAATTGCATTTCTCCTGGGAGAAAAATACTCCAATGAGGCTGAAGGCGTCATCGCCGGTTACACAGACGCCGAAGCAGCCGTGGAACAGGAACTTACAGAACTGAAATCCCATTGGCAGGAAAAACTGGATCACCTGAAAGTGAACACCCCAAGCCCGGAATTCAACACCATGATTAATACCTGGAACGCCTATAACTGTTTTATGACCTTTCTGTGGTCCAGGGCGGCGTCCTTTATCTACTGCGGGCTGCGCAACGGCTACGGATACCGGGACACGGTGCAGGATATCCAGGGAATCATTCACCTTGCGCCAGAGGAAGCAGCCGAAAAAATCCGGTTTATGCTCTCCGCCCAGACCAGCAGCGGCGGCGGGCTGCCTTTGGTGAAATTCACCCACCGCCCCGGCCATGAGGACACCCCGGACGACGCCTCCTACCGCCAGGAAACCGGACATCCCGCATACCGGGCAGACGACGCCCTGTGGCTGTTTCCCACCGTTTATAAATATATTGCGGAAACAGGAAATCTCAAATTCCTGGAAGAGGAGATCCCTTATGCGGATAAGGAAACTGACAGCGTTTACGGTCATCTGAAGCGGGCCATCCAATTTTCTTTGGACCACCTGGGCACCCATCAGATGCCTGCCGGACTCTATGCGGACTGGAATGACTGTCTACGCCTTGGGGCAAAGGGAGAATCCACGTTTGTGGCGCTGCAGTTTTACTACGCTCTGTCCGTCCTGCAAAAATTTGCAGCATACAAACAGGAGACGGATTATCTGGAATCTCTGAATCAAAGACAAAAAGAACTGGGAGAGACCATTCAAAAGCTGTGTTGGGATAAAGATCGTTTTATCCGGGGCTTTACGGAAGACGGCAGGCAGATCGGAGCCGCTTCTGACCCGGAAGCCAGCCTGTGGCTGAACCCTCAAAGCTGGGCTGTCATCAGCGGATTGGCAGACAACGCCCAGGCTGACGACGTACTTTCCAATGTTTTCCAGAATCTAAACACGGATTACGGCGCACTGCTGATGGACCCGCCCTACCATGCCCATGCGTTTGACGGGGCGTTAGCGGTAATCTATAATCCGGGAACCAAAGAAAATGCCGGTATCTTCTCCCAATCCCAGGGCTGGCTGATTCTGGCGGAAGCCCTGCGGGGCCATGGAGAACGGGCCTTTGCCTATTTCATGGAAAATGCCCCGGCCGCCTGGAATGACCATGCGGAAATCCGCCGCCTGGAACCTTATTGCTATGGGCAGTTTACCGAAGGCAGGGCCAGCAGACACCCCGGCCGCTCCCATGTCCATTGGCTCACAGGCACCGCTTCCACAGTGATGGTTGGATGCGTGGAAGGCATTTTAGGGCTCCGGCCGGATCTTTTCGGCATTCAGATTTCCCCTGCCGTTCCCAAAGACTGGGAACGCCTGGAAATAGAAAAGGATTTCCGGGGAAAACATCTGCGCATCCGGATTGAAAACCCCAATCATCGGGAATCCGGTTGTGAAAAACTTATGCTGAACGGAGCTAAACTGGATGGGAATTATATTCCTGACAGTCTGCTTCAGGAGGAAAATGAAATTATTCTCTTTTTGTAACGACAGAATACGTCTGAAAAACGGCGGAAGAAAGACAATAAAGATACCGCAAAAAAGGAATTGCCTTACTGGCAATTCCTTTTTGCAGGGATTTCCGCCTGCCGCTTGATGCCGAGCATATTACTCCAGCGGTTAAATACCGCGGTTTTTACTTGCCTAAATTTCCATCTGCCACGTTGTACCCGATAAAGCGGGGCAGATCCTCATCAATCGTTGTAACCCTCGCTACAACTCATTCTTCCGCCTTGCAGATGAAAATTTATCCTACGTAAAATTCTGCGATATTTAACCGCCGGAGTAATAAAATCATACATTTTCTTTCTCTCTCTCAATCTCCCACTGCACCATATAATTGATATCCCTGTACTTCTTAGGCGTAAGGCCCGTAATTTCCCGAAATTGCTGGATAAAATGGCTCTGGGAAGAAAAAGACAGGCGGTTTGCAATGTCTATAACGGAATAGTCGCTGTAACGAAGAAGGTTCTTTGCCTTTTCTATCTTCTGAATACGGATATAGGCACTGACGGAATCCCCTGTTTCTCTTTTGAACAGCCTTGAGAGGTAACTGGCGGACACCCCAAGCTCATCCGACAAATCCTCAATGGTAATGCGCTCCTTAATATGGGAATAGATATATTCCTTGCAGGCATTGATATGCCTGGAGTTAGTATCGCTGCGTTTGAGCTTGCGCATCTTTCCCGTATAATCCAGCACCATTTCATCATGAAGATCCCGCACTCCCTGCACCGTATGGATATCATCCAGTTTCTGGATATAAAAATCGCTCATCCGGAAAGCCTGCTCCAATTCCATGCCCTTTTGCCGGCACAGCCGGGTGATCATGGCCGTTGTAATAACAAAATGATATTTCAGGTTCGTAATCGGATTCCGCGATAGAATTCCGACCCCTTCACTGTCCAAAAAACGTTCCTGCTGGCAGTTCTCCTGAACCGCCTCAATATTGCCGTTGGATACTTCCTGATAAAACAAAAATTCCTCTGTGGGATGCCTGTGTTCTATCTCATCCATATCATCTTCCGCCTCTAACAGAAGCCACTCGTCCTGATAACCCATAGAATTTACCTGCTTTCTCTTTAAATGTTCGCTCTCCTCTGCCTGCCGACCGGCAGGCCCCATTGCATTCCTGACGGCTACTGCCTGCGGCTGTCACTTTAAACTTTTTAACAAAGTTTCCTTTTTATAATCTCTGATATTCTTTTCAATCATTGTGTAATCCCGTTCAAACAATTCATCGCTGATCTGCCCGTACAGCCGCTCCTTCGGAACCTTCAGCAATATCTTATCAATCACAAAATCTTTACTTTTCTGCCTGTAACGGGGCAGATGATTTCTCTCCTGAATATGGACAAGCTCCGGCCGCCACAAAAGGCCCATCTTCCGTTTCCAGTTTATCTTGGGATTCTTCTCAGCCTTCCGAAGCAGATAAAAATCCGGCCTTCCTTCTTCCAGTTCCACTGTAATAATTCCCCACCAACCCGGAACATGTTCTTCTACATGATGGGCATGTTTTGTACCGGCCACAATGTAATTATAGTCAAAATGCTGATCATAATCCCGCACCTGCCGGCCAAGTCTGGCATATGTATCCGCATCGCTTTTAATTTCCAGTCCGCAGAGGGCATCCGGCAGTACCATTACTACATCTGCCCTGCTTCTGCCCATCTGCTTTTCTTCTATGATTCTGATTTTTCCATAGCTGCCTTCCAGAAATTCAAACAGCGGTTCCCGGATGTCTTTATCGTAAAGCATCTTCCTTCCTCATTCCTTTGTATCTGAAAATTTATCAGCGATTCCCATTTGCCGCCCCTGAACAACGGCAGGCCGTAAATCTCTCCAATTTATTGTAGCATAGATGCATGGAGAAATCCACAGAAAATCCCCTTGACATATATATATCGCAGCGCTATACTTATCTTATAAATATCGAAGTGCGATATATTGCAGTTCTTAATAGTCTTTTCAGACAATGAGGTGATTAAGTGGATGCCCATATCCGCAAAGTATACGTACCAATGACAGAAACCGGTTTTTACATCCTATTGTGCCTGCAGAAGGAAACCCACGGTTACGGCATTGTCCGGCAGGTAGAAGAACTGACTGGTGGAGAGATCCGGATCAGTCCCGGCACCATGTACGGAAGCCTATCAAAAATGGAAAAAGACGGGTTAATCCGCTTTATCCGGGAAGAAGAAAAAAGGAAAATATACTGCATTACAGATTTGGGAAAGCAAATATTGGAATTGGAGATGAAACGGGTGGAACGTTTATATCAAAATATTATGGAGGTGCGCAGGAATGGAAAATAGAAAAATGAAATTCAGAATTTATAACATATGCCAATGGAAAAAAGAAGAAGAATTTCTGAGACAGCAGCACAAAGCAGGATGGAAATTCGCCCACGTCAATCTGATTGGATGCTATTATTTTAACAAATGCGAACCGGAAGACGTCATCTATCAACTGGACTACAATTCTGACTGCACCATTGATAAAACAGAATATATCCAGATGTTTACCGACTGCGGGTGGGAATATCTGCAGGATCTTTTCGGATACAGTTACTTCCGGAAACCTGTCTCCGAAATGAACGGAAAGGAAGAGGAAATCTTCTGTGACGACGCTTCCCGGCTGGAAATGATGAAACGGGTCTTTAGAGGCCGTCTTAGGCCCCTACTGGTTATTTTTTTCCTGTGTCTTATGCCTAATATTTTTGTGCAGCTGCATAATGATACGCCCGGTGGACATTTCCTATTAATTCTTAATTTTGTGTTGCTTGCTTTATATCTTACAATTTTCCTGTGGTTCGGCATAGAGTATTGGAAATACCGGAGAACGCTGTAGCATCAGTCAAAATCAATACATATAAAATGTTTCCCGCAGTGCAGGCACCGGAACAGATAACCGCTGTCACATTGCAGATGTTCCCTGGCAACGGTAAAATCCACACCGCAGATATCTTCCCGGTAAGTCTCTTCTATCTCTTCTGCAAGCCCTTCTTTTTCTAACTTTTTCCAGTCATAATATCCCAGATAGGCACAGTAATCGTCGCAATGGGCAGGCCAATACTCCTGTTGCCAGCCGCAGTATCCAGGCGTGCGGCAAACCAGCTCCTCCAATTTTGCAGGATCACTCACTGAATCGGTGGATTCCCCGTCCTGAAATTCCCCGTCATACGTTTCAGACGCCCTGCCGCTTTTAATACACTCCGGACATAAGTTTTCCACATCTTCCACAGAGTAGAAGGGGCCGGTATAATAGACATCTGTTTCTTTTCCGCAGCAATTGCAAATTACTATCTGATCATTTTTAAACGCGCCTGTTTCCAGAGGATCTGGATGATATTTAAAATTATACTTTTCCATAAAGGTTCCTCCATTCCTCCTCCAAAATCGCCATCAATATATCATCTGCATATTCCTCCCCGTCTAAAACAGCGTCCCGGAGAACTCCTTCCTCCCGAAACCCTGCCGCAAGATATGCTTTCCTGGCGCGCTCATTGAAGGAAAATACATCCAGGCTCAGCCTGTGAAGCTTTAACTCCTCAAAAGCGAAATCCCTTGTTACCTGCACCGCCCAGGAGCCCAAACCTTTTCCCTGTACATCCGGCTGAAAAATAACAATACGGAAATTCCCGCTGCGGGCCTCCCAGTCAATCTCATTGATTACGCTCTCCCCTACAATGCGCCCGTCTTCGGCAATCAGTAAAAAATCATATCTGTCTTCTGCCTGGACGCACTTAAGGAAAAATCCCACCACTTCTTCCCGGGTATAGGATTTTTTGCTTCCGGTTAACCGTATGACCTCCGCATCCAAAGGGCAGAAATTCTGGGTATAATAATTTTCTGCGTCCTCCCGGCGGGCCAGACGCAGAAGATAGCCGTCTTTTTTCCATTCTTTATCTGTTTTTTTCATAAGGGCCTCCTGAATTAATCGCTATGGCTATTTCTGTTTATGAATTACATTATATAAAGAATGCAGAAATTTTGCAATAAACTTTTCATAAAATGTAATAATGACGTATGCTATTCAGTCAGCAGTAAAAGCAAGTAATATCCGTTCATAACTCAGTTTGTCAAAACAATCGTTTTTGATACACTTTTTTCCTGTTCCAGTGAATCCCATAAAATCAAGTTTCTTACTTCATAAAATGTTTCAAAAAACATATCAGAATCTACTGACATTTTAAAACGTTTTTGATGCAGTTCAATTATCAAAAAAACACTTTTTGTGGGTAATAAAAAATATTGTTGTGGAGCGTCAATAGATGTGTTATAATCTCAAAAGAGCAGCCGTGTTACGGGGTGTGTTGACCTCATTCTAAAGAGAATGGGGGTGATGCTATGAAAAAGAGAAAGCATAAGAAACAAAAGATTCATATTTCTCTTATGGAGTTGCTGACTTTTGGCATATTCCTTTTAGCATTACTTACATTCGTGTTTACGTTTTGTAAGTAGTCATACATAGCAAAAGCCACCCTAATACTTTAGCCGAGCGACGGGTGGCATTGCTAACTTGTTATCGGTCAACCACTTTGTGGGCGGCTGTTCCTTTTATGTCTATAATATAGCACATCTTAGTTTTGATTGCAATAGCATTTTTTATCTGTCTGTTTATCTGTCATTATTCCGGTCGAGTAGACTTGCCCCTTGCGGGGCAAGCCCCTCTTCAGAACCGGACGTGCGGCTTTTCCGCATCCGGCTCTTTGCAAAGTTAATTATTCAACAACTATCGCTCATAGATAC
>JAETSX010000068.1 GCA_021769425.1 Eubacterium sp. | reverse complement strand
ATCCGGCTGAATAACTGTTGATTATTAATTAGCCAAGGTGCATTGGCTATTTCTATTGAGCTCGAATTGGCTGTTTCTATCGGACTCTAAGTGGTCAATTCCTCCGGGCTCTAACAATAGCACACCGCCGGACTATCCCCCCTGTTTAATTCTGCGAAAATTCACGTTTGAGGGGGCGGCGGTCAATCCTGCACAGGATTGTGGAGATTTGATACCCCCCACCCTTGTGTATGATACACAATCAATATTTATATTCTTGATACCTGTCCTCGGTCATTGTCTTCACATCATGGTGGTACTTGCAAAGCGGCTGCCAGTTCCTTTCATCCCAAAACAAAATCGGATCACCCCGATGCGGTTTGATGTGGTCAACTACAGTCGCTTTCACAAGCCTTCCCTCCCTCTGACACTGAACACAAAGAGGATGGCATTTAAGAAATCTTTCCCTTGCCTTCCTCCACTTACTGTCATACCCTCGCACTGCTGAATCTCCTCGTTCCTGCCCATGTAGCAAAGCATGTTCCTCACAGTACGTTCCCTCCACCAGCTTCGGACAGCCGGGATGCTTACACGGTTTCTTTGGTTTCCTTGGCATAGCACCACGCTCCTTTCTTATGTACCGGGTACGGTGAAAGGATAAAGCCCGTACCCATGCCCTGTAAAAGACAGAAAAAAAGACCAAACCGCATAGGGTTCAGTCCGCATCTAATCTTTCACGCCTACACTATATCACGAAAAACGCTTCATGTCAGTACACCGGACAATGCACACTTAATACACCTTTAGTACACCACCGAACAGCGAAAAGGGGGTAACTTTTAAATATTCGGTAATGCTATCTTTATGGTTGATAACTTACCAATTCAGAGTTAATATGACCTCATGGTGAAAGGAGCGATTACATGGATAACAAATCCGTACTTTATCAACTGATGGATACCCGAATGGGAGAAGCATTGCACAAGATTACAAAAGAGGATGCTGTATTTATACAGTCCAAGGAAAGGGCAGACGATTATGCTGCAAAGCTGGCATCTCTTAATCTGCCGGAAGAAACGATGCGTTTAATCGACCAGTATGTCAATGAACGCAGTGCCAATTGGGTACGCTATGGAGAACTTGCCTATATGCTCGGCTTTTCAGACTGCAAAGAACTGCTTCTTGGCTCCTGCCATATTCCAGAACTGAATGATGAAGATTAACGAAACGAACTGTTGCATAATTTAAGGGTGGGACACACAATCCCACCCCGGTATCAGTTATATTCTTCAAAAACGCCTATCTGTATCTGAAGGGCAACTGTGATCTGCTCCATCAGAAGATTATCGTGTATTTCCCCAATTTTATCTTTGATTTTTACCTTATCTACGGTATCGACCTGTTCGGCCAAAGCCATACTCGGTCTTTTCAGACCAACGCAGCCGGAAAGTGGAATCTGCACATGGGTTGGCATTTCAGGTCTTTTATGTATATTACCTGTAAGCGGAACAACCGTCACCGTTGGTCCATGACCATTTCCCCGATTATTACTTACAATCACAGCCGGACGGATGCCACACTGTTTATGTGTTGTTTTGTCTTTTCCAAAATCTACAAAGTAAACTTCGCCTCGTCTCACAGCCTCACCTCAAAATAAAACTTTCCGTCTGCCTGTCTCTTTCCTCATACAGCACATCCAATTCCTTAATTGCTTTCTTGCGATATTTTGCCACCATTGTATGGCTGATATGATATTTCATCATCAATTCTTCCCACGTAGAACGCTCCACTACCATGTCCCACATAATTTCCGGCAATTTCCCGGAAAGCCCACGCACAGCATGTTCAAAAAAATCCAACTCTTCTTTTATCTGTCCATACTGCTCCGCAAGATAAGCAAACCACTCATCACTCATCCTGTCTGCCACCTTACGGTATGCAAGTGCTGCTCTTGCAGTCACATCAGAAACACCGCTTGTCTGCACTCTTTCCCCTTCCGGCTTGGAGAAGGTAAGGGATGATATGACGGTGTCATAATCAATTCCCTCACATCGGCTCAGCTGGAACTCCAATACCGATAGTTCTCTTTTCATTTTCGGATATTCCTTAATCATCCTTTCTGCTCGCACCGTTCACACCTCCAATCCTTGCCTTTACTGCATCTATAATAGCCGACTGCCCACAGTCCTTCTGTTCTAATGACCGCATGGCATCTTCGTCCAATGTTCCTTTGTTAATGATATGATAAATCATTACCGTTTCCCTCTGCCCCTGTCTCCACAGTCTGGCATTACACTGCATATACAATTCTAAAGACCACGTAAGCCCGAACCAAATCAGAATGTGACCTCCATCCTGTATGTTCAGTCCATGTCCTGCAGATGCCGGATGGATTGCTGCCACCGGGATTTTTCCTTCTTTCCATTTGCGGATGTCACCTGCTGCCTTTAGAGGCACAGCCTTAAACCGCTCAATAATTCTTTCCAAATCATGCTGATACCAGTAAGCCACCAACACAGGCTTTCCATTCGCCGCCTCGATTAAATCTTCCAATGCATCCAGTTTCTTATCATGAATGTGACGTACTTTATGGTTCTCATCATAGACTGCTCCATTCGCCATCTGCAGTAATTTCCCGGAAAGAGCAGCTGCATTGACCGCATCCACATCACCATCCTCAAAAGGCAAAAGCATATCTTTTTCCATCTGACGATACAGCTTCTCTTCTTTTTCATCCATCCGAACTTCCACCCGGTGATAAAGGCACTCCGGCATGGTGAGGTAATCCTCCGCCTTCATGGAAATGCAGATATCAGAAATCAAATTGTAAATTGCTTCCTCTGCTCCATCCCTCGGCTTGTAAGAGTAAATGATGTTCCGGTTCCGTTTATCCGGCAGAAAAAATCTGTCACGGTAAGCACCAATATATCTTCCAAGCCTCTGTCCCATATCAAGGATTCCAATTTCAGCCCATAAATCCATCAGATTTCCCGGTGTTCCGGTCAGACCAACCACACGGATCGCCTTCGGCCGGTACCGTCGTAGTGCTTTGAACCTTTTCGCCTGATAGGATTTGAAGGAAGATAGTTCATCAATCACAATCATCTCAAAATCCCAGTGATGCTTCTCACAAAGCCACACCACATTTTCACGATTGATTACATACACACTTGCTTTCTTTTCCAGAGCATCCAATCGTTCTTTTTCAGAACCGACTACCACTGACACCGACAACCCTTTTAAGTGATCCCATTTTTCCAGTTCTTCCTTCCATGTATCTCGTGCCACACGGAATGGTGCTATGACCAGTACCTTTCCCACTTCAAAATAGTCAAGTGCCAATTCCCACAAAGCGGTAAGAGTAATGACGGTCTTTCCAAGCCCCATATCCAAAATCAAAGCACACACCGGATGCCCTATGATGAACTCCCTCGCATAATCCTGATATTTATGTGGTTTGAATTCCATGCAGCACACCTCCAATCTGTTCCAATCCATCTATCACGTATACCGAAAACCCCAATGCCTCCAATTGATGTTTTCTTTTCTCCTGTAACGGTCGCAGCTTTTTTCCCGGTGCCTTTAATTCCACGAATGCACACTTCCCACCAGGAAGCAGAACGAGACGGTCAGGCACCCCATCGAAACCGGGAGACATGAACTTTACCGCCATGCCGCCCCTGCTCTTTGCCTCTTTTACCAGAGCCTTCTCAATTGCACTTTCTCGCAAAACCTCATCTCCGTTTCCCTTTGCTGTTTCCTCTTTCAAAAACTTCTATTCTTCCGTATGCGTATATACGGGTGTATCCGTGTCCTTTTATACCTATTTTTCATTTAGTAAATATAAGTGGAAACATTGGAAACAGCACCGCCACAGCCTCTTGTCTGCTGGCTTCATGGCTGTTTCCAACATCTGTTGCCTACCGCCTTACCAATCACGTATGGAAACCATTCATTTGTTTCCTGCGGTTTCCTTTTTCACTCTTACAAACACCCTCTGCACACCATATCCGGGGATACGCAGCTTACCGGATGAATTACCTTCGTATTTCTTCCAGCCACCGATTTTCTGAATAATGGACTCCAACTCATAGGAATCCGTCTTTCGGAAATTCTGACGCTCCTTTCCAAAGCATTCACACCATACTTCCATCAGACAGAATCTTTCTCTGACTACCGTTCCGGTTCTTCCTTCTGCTTCGAACTCTCCACCACCAAGATAAGACCGTCTTTGGTACAAATCCATTGTGTCCCAGTCTGCCGGAAGCAAGCGTTCCAGGTAATCCTCCACAATGCCTTCTCTTTCATCAGACTCCATTGCTTCCTGCTGTGCCACATAAGCCTCTGCTGCTTCCTTGCCTTTCAGATACAATTCTTCCCCATCTTTATAAATAGAAATTGCTTCTGCCCAAATCTGGTCTACCGTCTCAGGAGTCAGATCCCATCCCCGATACTTCCCTTTTCCAGTCACATGCACAGGCCAAAAGCGTCTGTTTCCGGTAACATCACGCAGAAATCCGCCCTCTGAGTTTGTACTTCCCACAATCACACATTCCCTCGGATGGCTCTCAACTGTTGTTCCATAGGACTGTCTGTATTTATCATCTGTCCGGGTAACAAAAGATTTTACGGTTTCCACATCTACCTTTTTGATACCTGCAAGCTCTCCCAATTCCAAAAGCCAGTACCCCTGCAGCTTCTCCGCAGCAGTTTTTCCATCCTTCATATCAGAAATCGTAAGGGAATCCGAATACCACTCCCTGCCCAGCTTGGCAAAGAACGTGGATTTACCGCAGCCCTGTGGACCATTCAAAACTAATACCGAATCGAACTTCACACCCGGCTCATAAATACGGGCTACCGCCGCTGCCAACGTTTTCCTCGTAACTGCACGGACATACGGTGTGTTTTCTGCTCCCATATAATCAATCAGCAGACTGTCAATCCTGCTGCATCCATCCCAGGATAACGTGGAAAAATACTCTTTGACCGGATGATAAAGTCTCTCGGACGATACCACCGCAAGCAAAGCATCCTTAAATTTGGTAGGTGACCAAATCCCATATACTCTTTCAAAGTACAGCTTCGCACAGGCAATATCTGCATCGCCCCATCCCTTTTTCACCTGCACCCACGGTAATTCTCCAATAACGTCCAGTGCATTCTTCAGCTGATTAAATACGATAGGTTTCAAGTTCTCATCAAAACGGATAATTGTTGCAATATTGGAAAGTGTGTCCTTTACCTTGCCCTGACGGTCCAAGTCCAGCATGGTCTGCCATTCTCCGATATCCGCATCAAATTC
The DNA here is from genome assembly GCA_021769425.1 of Eubacterium sp. Lineage (GTDB taxonomy): Bacteria > Bacillota > Clostridia > Lachnospirales > Lachnospiraceae > Petralouisia. The sequence goes on along the minus strand of JAETSX010000068.1, from coordinate 12,561 downwards.
CTCACTTGCTGCCTTCTCCCTTTCCTTTGCCAGTGTCCTCTTTACCTGTTCATCCGACACCGCAAAATCGCTCATAGCCTTAAAGGATGGAAGTTTTCCTGCATCCGTATCTTCATCTGTCTTATCGTCCTGCTCCCCAAACTTATGGATACGAACAATGTCAAAGGCATTCAGCAGCTTTCCACAAGCCGGATCAGTGGCATGGTGGGAATACGCAAACTTCCCTTCATAAATCACCACACCTGCCTGTGAGTCTGCCGGAATATAATCAAATCGCTCCGGCATCATGCTTTCCTGATACACATCCGGCAGAAACAGGCGGATTGCTTCTTCTATCGAATAGGTTCGGCAGAATGCCCCCACGATTCCTTCTTTCGACAACGGATCAGCCTGTTTCTTCATCTCTCTGCTGACAACTGCCTTTTGTCTGCTGCTGACAGGCCATGAAGAAGAATCCCTCCAATCTGCATATCTTTCTAATACGGAATCCGGATTCAAAAACGCTCCCGGAATATCACGGAAAAAGAATTCTCCATCTGCAGAGGTGGAAGGCCAATACATGAGGCGACTTGGTTCATAGGTTGTATCATCAAATAACTCCATACCGATATCCTCTGCCACTTTTCTTGCCACTGCTGCATATTCATCCGGCGATACGGTCCTTGATAACGGGATAATCAGACGGAGCCTAGGTTTTTCCGGTGTATGTTTATGGGTAGAGTAGATCAGGCATCTAAAATCAAAGAACATCTCTATCTGTTCTACAATATCCCCTGTGGCATAGTCCATATCCAAAGTCAGACCGGAACGGAATAACACATTTGCTTTCTTTCTCCTACCGCCCTTTAGCTTTCCAAGCACAAAACCACCCACATCTTTGATGGAATCCTGCTTTGCCTTGCTCAGTTTCCGATACTGTTCCATCGTTTCACTGGTACGGACAGTATGTGAGAGACGCTCTAAAAACACACCAAACTCCATCTCCTGCCCGTTCCACTTCTTTTCCATTCGGGAATTTCCTGTTGAAATATACAGTTTCATCCTGCAATCCCTCCTAATCCTTTTTATAAAATCTGCACTCGTAGCCATCGGCACGAAGCGGAAGCCCGTGTACCCAGGAAGGTGGCTCTGCCATAATACGGCACACCTCTTCTACAGACGATTCTCCTTCCGACACTTCCAATACCGCTTCATCGTGTACATGAAATACAATGGAGAATCCTGCTTTCTTCAACCGCATCATAGCTTCTGCGAGAATATCCCGGCTGGTACCCTGCACGATATTCTCCACCAGCTTCGGCCCGTAAGTATCCATTCTTTCCCATTTCTTGTTTTCTCCCACACCCTCATAGGTCAGTCCGTCCCTGCCATATTTGTTTACACCCATTCTCGGTTTTACATAGGCAAGTTTCCTGCCAGATGGGAGCATAGCAAACAAAATACCGGAAGCATACTGAAAACGAATCAGTCCGACCTGTGTTTCTTTCCTTTCACGGACTGCCCTCACAGCTGCTTCATCCACATCCCACCAAAACTGTGTGATATGCGGATTTGCATTTCTCCATGTAGATACCAACCCCGGAAGTTCCTCTTCACTAAGCCCCATTGCCAAGGCTCCCATTGAAGTCAATGCTCCGACTGCTCCTCCGTATCCAAGGGCCAGTTCCGCAATCTTTCCTTTCTGGCGCAACGGAGATCCTTTTGTAATTTCCTCTATCGGAACTCCAAACATAGCAGATGCCGAAGCCTCATATATTTTTCCGTGTGTAGCAAATACATCCAGTCTCCACTGTTCCCCGGATAACCATGCCAGCACTCTTGCTTCGATAGCTGAAAAGTCCGCAACAATAAACCTGCATCCCTCTTTGGGAATAAATGCAGTACGGATTAATTCGGACAATACATTTGGTGTGGATTCATAGAATAATTCAAGTTCCTCAAACCGACCACTTTTTACAAGGGTTCGGGCAAGTTCCAAATCATTGATATGGTTCTGTGGGAGGTTCTGTACCTGTACCAATCTCCCCGCCCACCGGCCGGTACGGTTTGCACCATAAAACTGCAGCAATCCATGTACCCTTCCATCCGAACACACCGACCGTTCAATTGCTTCATATTTCTTTACTGATGTTTTTGCCATGAGAAGGCGAAGTTTCAAAGCCTCTAGAACTTCCCCATCTGCTTCCTCAATCAATTCTGCCACCGCACCTCTGGACAGACTGTCAATCTCCACTCCTCGCTCCGAAAGCCACCCTTTCAACTGCGATACAGAATTTGGATTCTCAAGTCCCGTCACCTCATAGGCACGGTTCGTCACAATGTCTTTATGTAACAGGTCACAGGTAATCGACTGTTCTACCAATTCCCTGTCAACTAAAACTCCCCTGTCGTTAATTTCCTGATCCAAACGATAAAATGCCATCTCGGATTCTGATATCGGGAACTTATGCAGTTTCTGCCGGATACCTTTTTCCACATCCACATCACGAATACAGTACGTCTTAAACTGCTCCCATTTTTCCGGTGCATGGCATGGAAGGTTCCTGCTCCTGCCACCGTTTGTTTTGGTCGGTTTGCAAGGCACACAAAAATAGCGGATTAAATCCTTACCTTCCTTCAGCTTTTGCTCAGAAAGCCCCAGAACCGCCCCAACGCCCTCCAACGAAAGCGGAAGGGCGAGCATGGCCGACTGCACTGCAGTACAAACCCATGATTCGGGAGATAAACGGACTCCCATATATTTTGAAAGACAGGTGCGTTCAAAATTAGCATTGAACGCAGTCTTAATGATTTCCACATCAGACAGGGCATTTTTTATCTCTTCCGTCAGCTGTTCGCCCTGTGCCAAATCAATAATCTTCGTTTCTTCGTCATCAAAACTGTATGCAAACAGCAAAATTTCAAATGCAGGGCTGTCCGCATAGGCATATACCCCGCATTTGATTAAATCCACATCGGAAAAGGTCTCTATGTCTATTGCCAGTGTTCTGTATCCTATTTTACCCATGCGTAGCTCCTTCCCGATTTAATCTTGCTGACGGTCTTTCTGGAAATCCCCATACTGTCAGCAATATCATATACATGTTCCCTTCTTCCAAGCCTTTCCTTGACTTCCCTTACCTGACTCTGGTTCAGAGGAAGAATCTCCTCCGGCAGTCTTCTACCCTGAATATACCGGGACAGCCTTTTGTATCTCCCCATATTGCTGATCTGGTATTTCCCTTCCAGTCCGGGAATATCTGTCCATGTCTCTTTCATCAAAACAACTCCTCTATGTACGGGCGGCATACACCGCCCTTATCATTAGCCGAGGAAATCTTCATCCTCTACTGCTTCAAAATCATCCTCTGCATTGGTACGGCTGCTGAGTGCCTCTCCGTCTTTCAACTTCTGGATGTTTCCAAGTCCTGCTGCCACACCACGGTTACCATTGCTGTTGTAGCCATAGAAGTTTACACTGATTCTTCCGTAACAGCCGGAATACACTTCTGTCTGATCCAGGATTGGCTGTACCTGCTTATCAACCACCTGTGGTGCCTGTCTGCTGTTGGCATTAAAGAAATAACAGCCTTTATATGCCTCATCCTCCGGTCGGTCAATGTCACCATCACGCAAAGGAAGCTTCAGATTCGGTGGAATCTTGCCACCCCACTTTGACAAAGATTCCTGCTTTGCAGCTTCCACCGCTGCCTGAATCTTCTTAATGGTTTCCTTATCAGACTTCGGGATAATGGCAGACACGCTGTACTTCGGCTCACCGCCATTGATTGCTTCCGGCTCCCAGCAATGCAGATAAGAAAATCTGCACGGTACGATTACTTTGGTCGGTGTTTCATTCTTGCTCATTTATTCATCCTCCTTAAAATCCGCCTCAGCGGTTTCTGTTTGAATTGGTGGTCTCTTATCAGATTCCGGCACCAAGGTGATTTTGCCCTGCGGCTTATACACCAGACTACCCAGTATCTTCTGAAAATCTTTTTTGCCCATCAGCTTCTCCATTTCCGTGATACCAATCAGAGACTTCTTGTAAATGTCCTCATATCCGGCTGCTTTTGCAGCATCAGCCACTTCCTCTTCATTGACATATTTACGGTTACTTCTGCCTTCTACCAGTTTGAATCCGTTCCATACCCTTCCGTGTGTAATCGCTTCATCCTGTGCATAGGCATAAACATCTGCAGACCACTTAGCAAGTTCATCCGCCACCTTCAAAACCTCTGCGATTTCTTCCTCTGACAAAAGTTCCGGTGGTTTGAACTCCATTTGTGCCAATCGCAAATATTCTTCTGCTCTGGCACGGCAGGTATTTTTCGCTTTACAGAAACGACACCAATCTCCAACTGCAAACTCTCCTTCGCCTTTGGCTGCCATCTCTGCCTTCGGCATCAACTCCTGCTCTGCCCATTCCATGAGGTTATGAACCGTAATTTCAAAGGTGCTGACATTTTCCAGTCTCGGCTGGTGGATGGTCATGTTGACCTTTTCAATGTCATAAAGGGAATCGAACAGTTCCATTGCTCCCAAAGAATATAAGAGCATCTGTGGATTCCATTCTGCAGATACAGCAATGCCTTTTCCGTACTTCAAATCCACAATGTATAAAGTATCATCCGCTACGATGACCAAATCTCCGGTACCGAATCCTTCCGGCACCCATCTGGAAAAGTCCAGTCTCTGCTCAATCATCACTACCGGATCACTGCATGACTGTTTCGCCTTTTCAATCTGCTCCATTGCAAAGGACACATAATCATCTGTGCATTCTTCCATCTCGTCGCAGTCATAATCAGATACCGGACGTTTGGAACGCTTCTTAAGAAACCGTTTCAGCTTATGCTCTGCAAGAGCATGGGCAGCAGTTCCCTCCGCTGCGTAGATACTTTCCTCGTCCGCAAACTGCTTCTCCAACAATGCAGATGGGGTACAGTTCATCCATCGTTTGGAGGCAGATGCGGATAATATCGCATGCTGTCCCATTAAAGAGCCTTTGCATCACGAAGCAAATCTGCATATTTCTCCGGCTGTACCCCGGATAACTTATCTGCCCCATACTTTTGGATCAACGCTTTGACCTGCTGCGTTTTTCCATCCTGCGATTTGGATGCCATGACCGCACGAACCTGTTCACTGGTAATGGCATTCTCTTGTTTCTCCTGACTCTTCTCATTTCCGCTTTCTTCATCCTTCTGCCCTCGTTCTTCTTCCTGATTTTTACTACAATTACATGAATGTGCCTTTCCTGCGAGGGCACGGACTCCTTCCGAAACCGCCAAAAGACCATCTGCAATTTTCAACAATTCCTCGCTCATAAACTGCTCCTTTCCACAAATTCTCCGTTTTGCTTTGAAAAATACCGAATGGGAATTCCTAAGTGGTCAGCTTCCGCAATTTCCATACACATGCCTTCACTCATCACTTCTCCGAATACCCATACTTCCCGGCACTCTTTCAACAATGAAAGTCCAAACTGAATCCCTGCCATCCGTTCCTGAACATCACTTTCCTTTAGGAACTGCGGAAAATACAAATGAGGCACTACCGGAAGACAGCCTTTTTCATAGGCAAATCTGGCATATTTTCTGGCAAGCTCCACATTCTTCTCTTCCGCTCCCCGGAACGGACTGCAGATATACACCCTTTCCAAATCCTTTCACCTCCATCTTTCAGGCAGGACTTATTTCTCTGCCCTTTTTGTCAAAGCGAATTCGGAAAGGATGCTGTTCATCGTAGCGAGGTCTTCTCCTGTTAAATTTTCTGAAAGCCTTTTCAACAGTTCCTGCTGATCTGGTTTTAAATACTTACGTCCGAGATAATAACCATCGGCAACCCTGACTCCTCCACCATATCTGCCACGCACGGTTTCAATCGGATGGGCAAGTGTCAATTCTTCGATATCGGTCCGAATTGTACGGGCTGTAACATTGAATTCCTGTGCCAGATTTTCCATCGTTTCCTGACGGCGCACACACAGAATTTCCAATATCTTCTGCCTACGTTCATTCGCTTTCAACACTTGCCCACCTCCTTTCCTCTGCTTTGTGGCATCATCATAAGAGTTAAATAGGAAGGTTCATTTCCTATTTAAAAAACTTTTTGAGATTTTTCAGCAGCAGAGAGGAAGCCTGTCCATCATCCTTTAAGCGAAAAACACCCGACAAGGCGCAATTCAACTATTGCATCTTGTCGGGTGTTCCATTTAATCCATGTATTTATGTACTTTTTTCCTATTTCACGAGTTCCGTAAGCCACGGAGCCATCGGTCTTGCAACTACTCTCGCATTCAAATATGCCATTTCCAACGTCAGACAGGTATTGCCCAAATAGTAACCATCCATAACCGTCAGCGTCATGGCAAGGTCAGGTTTCTGCATATTCGTTAAATATACCGGAAGAAGATACTGCACTCTCCCCTGATATCCCTGTGGGACCACAAGCCCCGGCTCTATTACAGCCTTCCTTCTTCCAAGCTCTACTGCTGTTTCAAACAAAAGCGGCAGATTCTTGGCTTTCCGAATTTTAGCTGGAATACGTTCCAGGTTCTCCTCATCCCCCAATATGTGATTTACGTTTACTCTTATAGGCCACTCTGGATTAAAGTTAATGCCACTCTGCGCCATATGATAGACGGGCTTTTGTGGTAATGGCTCGATGTATCTTAACTTCGGAGACATCTCATCACAAAAACCTCTAAAATACCAATCTCTTAAAGAATCCGAAAAATTGTTTCTTTCAAAATAGCCATAAATCCCCTTGTACTGTCGTGTGTATAATCCTGTATGGAAACAGACACATTCATTCTCCAAATGAAAAATACTGTCTGCCTTTCTGGGATCACTTTCTGAATTAAAATCAATAACCTGCTTGCGAAAAATTGTATGTATGTACCGTTCTAAAATGGGTGTGTCTGTATTTTTTGTTTCCCGGCTCGGCTTTCGGAATTTCCAAGACTCCGGCAGAGCCAACCTCTCCAATTCCGCTAAATGTCCGTACCAATCCGGTACATATGCAAATTCAAATAAATCCGGTGCTATCATCTGTTTCCTCTTTTCCTGTGATTTTCTGTACTCATATCTGTTTTCTGTCTTTGCTTCCATCTCTTTCATCATGAGCCTCCTTTTTGTTTTCTCTTGAAATATAAAATAGGTGTATCGCAATTCTATCGTTCTGTGAATTGCGATACACCTATCAATGCGCTTTTATCCATGGGCAAATTTCAGTAACTTCAACAAACATCGCATTCTACGCTGCTTTCCTGTGTCCATGTGATTTCTCCTTTTATGGTGTAATTTATTTCATCTCATACCTGTACTTCGATGTAATTCATAATATCCAACCTGTAGTGTAAACTATCTCTGAGGTGAATTGTAATGCATGACTATGTAAAAAATCTTGCGAAGGTAGTTCGGGCTGCCAGAGAAGAAGCCCATCTATCTCAAGCAGCATTAGCTGAACAAATAGGTTGTGATGAACGTACAATACTGAATATTGAAAACGACCGTGGGAATCCCAAGTTCGAAGTATTGTGCCAGATCATCGCTTATTTACACATTCCTGCAGACCAGATTTTCCACCCTGCCACTGCCACGGACGGGTTGAAAAAACAAAAACTGTTATTGATGCTACAGGAATGTGATGAGCAAGAGGCAGCCGAGATTCTTCCAGCAATTGAATACCTCTTAGCACTCATACATAAAAGAGGTAATTCAAACGAGTAAAGGAACCAGCTAATCCGTTGTGATTCTGGTTCTTTTCTTTTTGTTGCCTTTTTCAAATCTTACCCTTGTAATATTTCAATTATTACACAGGTAAGATTTCAAGTCAATATCTTTTTTCTGAAATTGACAATCACATAAATAACGTCTATAATATATTTATTACAGCCGTAAGATTTAAGGAGGGATTTGAAATGAGTGATTTACCACAGATTTCTGAAGCTGAATTTGAAGTTATGAAAATCGTATGGAAACATGCGCCGATCAGTACAAATGAAATAACAGATAAATTATTACAGACCACAAGCTGGAGTCCGAAAACGATACAGACTTTAATCAAACGCCTTGTGACCAAAGGCGCTCTGACTTATGAAAAACAGAGCCGAGTGTTTGTTTACACCCCAGTCGTGAAGGAAAGCGAATACATCGGCCAGGAAAGCAATTCTTTTCTGGAACGATACTATGACGGGGATATCACTGCCATGCTGTCTGCATATATAGAAAATGACAGACTGTCTGAAACAGAAATAGACACTCTCCGCTCCCTTCTTTCAAAGAGGTCAAAAAAAGGAGGCAATTAACGTGGCTGATTTTATGATACGCTTTTTAATATGCAATGTATTTATCAGCGGTATCATCGGAATTCTTTTGATAGCCAAGCGGATATTCAAAAACAACCTTTCCAGCCGGATGCAGTATAATCTGTGGTTCCTGCTGCTTGGGTTGTTGGTAGTTCCCTTTATACCGTTCCGTTTAATCGGATTTCCTCAAATCTTCTCGTGGCTCGGTAGCCTGAGAAGCTCTCCATCTTCCAATACTGGAACTGCTATGGGAGAAACCATTGGGACCGCTCCAACTGGAAATGTAAATTGGATGAATGACTTTACCCTTTCTGTAAATAGCGAAGCTCCATCCATTGCCGGATACATATTATTAGGGATATGGATTGTAGGTATTCTTGCAATGATTATTTTGGTAATCAAATCCTCTCTCCGTTTACGCAACTTGGAGAAATCTGCACTTCCCCTTCAGAACAAGGAAGTCCGCAGACTGTATTATCACTGCTTAGAAGAGATGGGGATTCACAGAGATATTCCTGTCTACAGTACCGCATTTTTGAAATCCCCGATTATTGTTGGACTTTTGAAACCGTGTATTTATCTTCCGATTCATCTGATCTCTGATTATAACGAATCAGATATGCGGTATATGCTGTTACATGAACTGCAGCATTACAAGCACCATGATGCTATTGGAAGTTTCTTGATGAACCTTGCTGGAGTGGTATATTGGTTCAATCCTCTTGTTTGGTACGCTCTGAAAGAAATGCGTAATGACAGAGAGGTTGCCTGTGACACCTCTGTTTTAAAGATGCTTGAAGAGGATGCTTACGAGGATTATGGCAATACACTGATTAACTTTGCTGAAAAGGTTTCTCTTACTCCTTTTCCGTTTGCTGCCGGCCTTGGTGGAAACATGAAGCAGATGAAGCGGAGAATTATCAATATTGCATCTTATGAGCAGCCAACATTTACAAAAAGGCTAAAAGGTATGACGGCATTTGTACTGACTGCTGTTCTCCTGTTAGGTTTTGCTCCTTTTATTTCTACATACGCAGCAGACGAAAACTACTACCAATGGGACTCCTCTTCTGAGAATATTTCCTATGTAGACCTCTCCACATACTTCGGAGAATACGAAGGCAGCTTTATTTTATACGATTTGGGAAATGATGCATGGAGCATACATGACAAGGAGCATGCTGCCCTGCGTGTAGCACCAAACTCCACCTACAAAATATATGATGCCTTGTTCGGCCTGGAAGAAGGTGTCATTACACCAGAAAACTCCTTTATTGCATGGAATGGAGAAAGCTATCCATTTGAAGCATGGAATGCGGATCAGACCTTACAGTCTGCAATGAACTCCTCCGTTAACTGGTACTTCCAGACAGTGGATGAACAGCTTGGGAGCTCTTCCGTCTATAACTATATTCAGGAAATTGGATATGGAAATGAAAACATGAATGGTGATTTCTCCACTTATTGGATGGAATCATCCTTGAAAATTTCTCCAATAGAACAGGTCGAACTTTTAACCAAGCTGCAGAGTAACAGTTTTGGCTTCGCCCCTGAAAATATCAATGCAGTAAAAAATGCCATCTGTCTTTCCTCTTCCGATGCCGGAACACTCTATGGAAAGACAGGAACTGGCCGTGTGGATGGCCAGGATGTGAATGGATGGTTTATCGGTTATATCGAAACCGCAGATAATACATACTTTTTTGCTACCAACATTGGTGCAAACAGCGATGCTACCGGAGGCAAAGCAACTGAAATAACCATGTCTATCTTGTCAGACATGAATATCTGGAAATAAAGAAATCGGGTAAGAGTCAACTACACAAGCTGACTCTTACCCGATTTCATTTATTTTTCGCCTGTTGCTTCATAATACTTTTCATTTCCGGTTGCTGACCATGATGTTTTACCGCTACTAACCACATCTTTTGTAGATACATTATAAGCAAATATATCAAGCATCTCTGCCTCTGAGATATTCCATGAACCATCTACTTTTTTCTTACTTCTGTACCAAACATATAATTCACATTTTTCATTTTCCGAAAGTCTGTCATATACAAGAATTTCTATTATTTTCTCATTCTCATTTAAGATAACTCTGGAATTTCCACTCGCACTATATGATATCATAAAATCACATCCTTCGTCTGCGAAGTATTGTTGGTATATAGTACGGTATCCATCATATATTTCATCTGTTTCAATTAATGTCACATAATCACATATCGCAGAAATAGAAATATCATCCTCTTTCATATTTTTCATTATTTCATCCATTAAATTGTGTTGAATGATAAAATCATTATCTTCTGAACAAAATATTCTAACAGACTTTCGTGTTATCATTCCCTGCGGTCCTGCTCCAGTTACATAGTTTATAATGGCAATCACATCCTTTTCACCATCGCCATCGATGTCTTGAAATCCAATCACCTCAACGCTGTCAAATGTTCCTATACCATCATTCTCTGTGCTATTATTTTCATAAAACGCCGGAAAATGATATATAATTCGATTATCTTTTGTCAGCACAAATGAAACATCTTCCTTATAGACATCATCAGAAGGCAGATAAGAGACAAATCGTACCTTTCCCCAATGATCTAATTCTACCTCAAAGGATTGTTCCTGTATTACTCTGCCCTCATCCACTTCTTCCCCTGTCACATAGTCTTCGTCTTCCTCGGTAATCTGTTGCATGTCCACTAAACCATCAAAATACAGATTAACTCGTTCATCCAACTGTTCCTCGCCTGACAGAATTACCTCTACATAGTCCTCATACCATGTAACTTTCCAACAATTACTTGTGATACTTCCACCGTCATTGTGCAATTCAAAATCTGTTTGAGATATCTTATCTTTGCCTTCCATAAGGATTAATCGTCCACTTGCTGAACCAAAAGGCCAGTCTGGTTCTCCGACTGCCTGAAGTGTTAATTCGTATTTCTTATTTGGCGAAACAGATGTATCGCAAGTTGTCTTCTTGTAATTTACCGCATACGAGATGCAGCACCAAAATACTACAATCACTGCAAGAAGCGAACCCATAATACATAGCATAATTTTCAAAAATTTCTTCATTGTTATAGCACTCCTTTTTAATGTCAACAAATATCCAGTTCTTCCATCATGGAGTTTCCGCTTCTACATCCCGTTACTTTTTAACACATCTTCTATTGCATCAAATGCTTTTTTCGCAAAGTTTATCTTTGTATCACAAATTAATTCATCGTTGTCGCATATTTTTATCTCTGCAATAATACGGTCATTATCTGCTGTCTGTTCCGTATTTCCGCCTATGGTCATCCAAATAATCTCGACATTTTCTGGTGTTATTTCTCCCTCAGTCTCTACTATAAATTGCACTCCATCGAAAAAAGCCGCTTCTGATTCTGCATTTATGACCAGTTGATTTTCCTGTTGATATATCTCGACAGAATTATATCCCTCCTTTGAACTGGTAAGCAGTTCTCCATTATTTACTGGAACTTGAACTATTCCCTCAGAATCTCCTGTATTATTTCTAAATAAAAACACTGCACAGCATAACAATGCAATTGCAACAACTCCAATAATTATGCTTTTTCTTTTCATTGACTTCTCCTTTCTTTTTCTTACATCTGTAAGATTACCATAGAACCCGAATATTATCAAATCTTTTTTTCACCCGTAACTACTCTTTACGAATACGATATTGATAATTTGGTATGTCTTGTATTCCGTCATTAAGGATTTCATTCCCCAAATACTGAAAACTGCCATCTTCTGCAAACCGCACTGTAAGTTCATGAGTTATGACTGCATCATCACAAATAACCATATCGCATACCGCCTCTACCGTCAATGTCACAGTTCCATCATCATTTTCTTTAATATTGACAACCTCCGGCAGAGAAGTCCCAAAGAAGGTAGGAGCATAATTGAAACACCCAAGCCTCTCCCAAAGATAGGTTTGGTTTTCCTCATCAAACGCTGCGTACTCCCGTATCTGCTCTGCTGTTATCGGAAGATACTCCATAATCAGACTTTCAAATTCTTCCTTTGGAATTCCACCTGGATAATCCTCTGAATTGAACTTATCTCCATATTTCATTGCATACAGATATTCATACATCCCATTGAAATCTAATTCTTCCATATGGTCTACATCCCAATTCGAACATAAAATGTTATTGCCCTGATAACCAAGACCTCTCACGCATCTTTCTGACATTTCACGCTGTTCTTCTGTCATTGGCTTTACTCTGATCAAACAGCTTCCA
>JAETSX010000180.1 GCA_021769425.1 Eubacterium sp. | reverse complement strand
GGTAAAATCAGCACGATATAAATATTTCAAACTGTGCAGCAGCTGTCCCTACAAGAAAGAATTCTACGAGACACTGGAAAACATCCATAACCTGAAACCACAGTTGGAATAACAACAGTTAACGAACCTTGACAGCCAAAATAAACCTTTAAACCTACCACAGGAGAAGTCTGCCCATTTTTAGGCTGTTTTGTGGCAGAGAGAGGTATTGGGAGTGGTTATAACGGTAACTGCGGCAGATTTTATACAAGCTTATACCGCCGTGAATAATCCAGGATGACAGTTGCCTCGGACACCCTGCCTTTGCGGGATGTCCGAAGGTAACGGCGCCGTTCAATCATTTCTACGAATGCAGGATTCAATGCCATCATCTGGATAATCCCCATAGAAATTTCGGAGCAGAGGACGAAACGCTCAATTGCTTCTACTGTCGATAAAACAGACAGACGGTCTTCTTCGCGGATGAATGTTAACGGTCCCGGATCCGATTTCTTTTTATACTTGTTGAGCTTTGGAATTTTTGAATTCCAAAAATGATAGGAGAACCCATGGATCTGCTGTTTCATTTCACGGAACATCCGCTCAATTTTAAAACGGTGCGCATATGCCTCAATGACGGGCGTTGGTGCGAGATTCAGATCGGCAGTGACAAGGATTGAGGTTACATTATCATATTTGACAAGAACAAACTGCAGCTCCTGATATAATTTAATACCCCAGAGCAGATTGAGGGAGAGATATTCCACTTTCTGTTCTTTGCCGTACATAAATACGGTGGATGTTATGAAATCATGCCTGCGGGATTCAAAGAGATCCATTACATGGACAGATTCCCCTTTCTTGCGGGGACGGCCGCGGTGCGGGCCGGGCTTTTTCTCCGGTTTTGCATAAGCAATACAATTCGCCTTGGCTCTGGCAATGACGTCAAGGCAGTAAGCGACGGATTTATTAAGTTCCTTTAATTCCATGGGCAGCGGGACAGTGAGAAAATACCGATCCAATGCAAAATAAACATTTTCCGAGAAAGTCTGGGCAATGGCACGCCCATTGCGGATCATCTGGATCACATGGCTTAAGGATCTGCTTAAATTCCTGCCAGTCCAGGATGCGGTTTCTTTCAAACCATCCTGAATGGTCAGATCCATAGGAATGCAAAAAGAATTCAAATGATTCCCGATGGCAGTGCCAATTCCGCCAAACATATGGCCATGTATGAACTGCGGTTTTGATGAATCCTCCGATTCCTGGCACAGCTTTTTCACCCCCCGGCATACGGCGGGATTCTTTACAGACCTTGCAGCCGTCACCGAGAAGCAGCGGACGGCCGCCAATACGGATGAGAGGGGCATTCCTGTGTATGATCTTATGCCAACAGGTTTTCAGGACTGCTGTCTTGTAAGCGGATGAGCGGAAGAAATGCAGCATCACCTCATAGAGACGGTGATCCAATGAAAGAGCCCGGACAAAAGATGTGACGCCTAAAAGAGTCATACCAGACTAACAAAGCAGAAACAATAACAAGGAACCATTCGTAGGTCCTGGTCCTTGAAAAGCGGGAACGAAATGCAGAAAGTAGATTTTCAATAAATTTTAACATGATGTGTGCCTCCTTGATTAAGTCAAACGCAAGATAGTTCCTAATCAATTGGCCGCTCTTGTTACCTCTAAATAAAAATCAGTAACAAGAGCGGCCGCACACTTTCGGTCACATGTCAACTACTATTTGAAAAATAATTGAAAAAAGCGAGCCAAAGACCCGCTAAAACATATTGATTTAGATGAGAGAATTTTTAACTCTCAAGTAAAATTCTAATTACTTTTTTATTCTGGTACAATATTTTAATTTTAACATTCCGATAATATCGGCAAGCAATGACTAAGGATATCCTTTTAGGGATACCTTAGTCACGCTTCGTGCGCCAGGCGCACTCGCTTTGCTTGTTGGGGACACCCCAAACCCCGGCAAAAACCGCTTACGCTCTTTTGCGGACACGCCTTACGGCGTGAGCTTGATGCAGTCCACAAGGCCACATTTTCTCATCTGCATCGCAGATTAGGATAGAAGAAACCTGAATCCGTGAAACTCAAATTATGTAAATGCTAACAGTACCAGTAATTATGCAGTTTCTATGTGCATAATTCATATTTTACAAATTCACCTATTTGGTACATTAAAAATGCT
>JAETSX010000179.1 GCA_021769425.1 Eubacterium sp. | reverse complement strand
TGATAGGATGAAAGGCTCGGACATTTCTGTGACATTTGCATTATATGATAAAGAGAAGCTAATGCTGGAGGTGAATAAATGAGAAAGATACTTTTAGTTGATGATGACAGCGCCTATACATGGTGTCTGCAAAAATATTTACAAAATCGGGGATACAGAGTGAAAACGGCAAACACCTTGGAAGAGGCTCGGATAGCTATCAAAGAAGAAATACCGTTGCTGATTTGTTGTGATCTTGATTTGCCGGATGGTTCTGGATTAGAACTTTTGGATATGGTACGGGCGGCATATGGAACGCTTCCCCTTATCCTGGCTTCATGCCATGAAAAAGAAGACTACGAAAAAGAAGCCATGCACAGGGGGGCAACATCATGTGTGGATAAACTGGAATCTAGCTTGTTACGGGCTAAGTTGGTAGAATATGCTGGTCTACAGTTGACCGAGGGACAGCATCCTAGCTTTTTATAGTCGGGTGTACTATCTGAAAGTTGATATATTTTTGTGAAAAAGCATTATATGAAGAATGCTCATGTATAGTCAAGAAATATGATAAAACTAGATTAACACAAAGGCTGACAAGTGGGTTAGATACTTTCAGTTAGCACTGATATTATCTATTTAACAGTAATTTTAGCAGGATATATGCTGACGGCTTACAAGGCTCATTTTCATAAGAGCCTGTTTTTTATATCAAGGCAAGGGAGGGAATTTTGGACGGTGGAGTTGCCGTCTCAAAGCAGTATGGAATAAATACTATTTCTAGCGCTGATAAGAAAAGGAATACACATAATCCAATTGGAGACAGGAGGAAAAGATGTGGAGCTGCTTCTTATAAAATTGGAAAGTATAGATACTGATTTCTATGAAAGCTTAATAAAATTTATATCGGATCATGGTTACAGACCCAAAGTTGTTGCCCACAATACAGAAATCCTTTCCTTTAATGGATTGGAAATTGTTCCTTCAAAGCGGCAATTATTCCTGCATAAGAAAGAAATTCCCATGACGAATAAAGAGTTTGGCATTCTGGAGTTGTTGGCGAGGAATAAAGGGCAGGTATTCAGCAAGGAACAGATTTATGACTATGTATGGGGAGAGGGTTATTTTTCTGACAGCAGAAATATCATTGCCTATATTAACAAAATCCGAAAAAAGATAGAACCAGATCCGGCTAATCCAATTTACATTCTGACGATTTGGGGTATTGGATATAAATTTAATGAAAAAATAAAGTAGGCAGTGATGCATGGAATACATTATCATTGCTTATTTTATATTGTAAGAATATGTATTTGGGAAAGAGGTGAATGAGAAAATGAAAAATGAAGTTACTGAAAAACTGGAATTGTTTTTGCAAAATTTAAGATGTGAGGACATGGGCAGGGAGACGTTGGTACATCTGGATAGCTGCCGGATGGAATCAGAAAGACTTGCAGAACTGGAAGAAGAGTACAAGCAAACAATGAAAGGATTAGGAAATCATTCCAGGGATTTCTTGGAACGCTATATTGAGCAGGTGCAGTCAAAGGCATTTGCTGAACAACAGCAGGCATATTTACAAGGAATGTTAGATACCTTCCAGATCTTGTTTGGATTGGGTGTTATATCATCAAATCAAAATGTAGAAAAAATAATAGCACATCTGAAAAATGACTCGCCGAAATAAAGGGTGAGTCATTTTTACAAGACGTTTCTTTCAGGAAGAATGAACAAATTCTATATACACTCTATAATTTCTGGTATAAAAAATCTATTTTTCAGTTTTATCATTTGTTTTGTTAGGTGTATTTGCAAGAAGGGCTTCCGCAGTGGCAAGCAGTACAGACAGCATGTATTCATCGCATTGGCCAAGTAAATTCAGCAAGGACTTGTATGTAGGGTTATCAGGGTATTGAGCTGGCCATACATATTCATCGGCGGAAATATACAGCGTCCACATAATCTTGCAGAACATAGGAAGGCTTGGCATACCCTTCCCGTTTTCAAGATTCTTGTAATATTGCGGATGGCAGCCGACCAGTTCAGCCACTTCTTCCTGTGTAAGCCGACGCTCAATACGCTTTTTCTTTATCAGTTCGCCTAACTTTGGATCAATTTCAGACATATCATTCACCTCTTATGCTTTCTTTTTAGTAGTGTATAGCAATACCTTTAAAAAGTGAAAAGTGTAAAAGATGAATATTTAGTA
>JAETSX010000178.1 GCA_021769425.1 Eubacterium sp. | reverse complement strand
AGGCCGAATGTCCGCAAAAAGGAAAGAACTGCAGATACTTTTCCGTTTGACAATGCTGTAAACATTGCGGATGTAAAATTATTCAAACCGCAGAATAGAAAGCTATATGAAAAAATAGTGAAACCATTCGCCGCAATTTGATAGACTTCCGATGTATCATCCGCAAACAGCCGTACAATATAGGAGCCTCCAAACATGGAAACCGCAAATATCAGCACCGATGCCGCCGCAATAAACCGCATACTGATAGAGAAAACCTTTTTTTGCTGAACCTCATTCCTGTTTCCATAGTTAAATCCGATGATAGGTGCTATTCCCATAGAGTAGCCGATATACAGCGTGTTCAGCAGGAATTGAGAGTAAATAATAATCGTGATTGCCGCAACGCCATCCTCTCCCAGCAGGTTCATCATAGTGCGGTTGAACAAAAATGTTGTGACGGCTGTTGCCAACTGGCCTACCATTTCAGAGGAGCCGTTAAAACAGCTTTCTCCGATGACTGCCAATTTCAATTTTGGCCTTGTGAAAGACAGCGTTCCTTTGTTCCGAGCAAAATATGCCAGCCCAGTGACTGTGGGAATCAGATAACCAAAGCCTGTCCCCAAAGCTGCGCCTTGGATACCCAGACCACAGGGGACAATGAAGATATAATCCAAAATTATATTTGCCACGCCCGCCAGGACAGACAGCCCAAAACCAAGGCCCGGTTTTCCAGCCGTCACAAACAGGTTTGAAAACAGCGTTTGCAGTATATTGGCTGGAATGAATAGAAACAGCACCATGAGATAATCTTTGCAATAGGGAAAGAGCAGATTACTGGCACCAAGAGCATAAATAATGTTGTCAATCCAGATCGTCCCACCCAAAAGAATGAGAAACCCAATCACCGCACCTGTGATAATAAGCAAGGTGAAATCTTCCTTTGCCTCCTGATTTTTACCTGCCCCCATTTTTCGGGAAACAATCGCGTTTCCGCCCGTTGCAATCATGGTAGCCAGTCCCACCGTGATGTTGATAATGGGGCACACGATATTGATAGAAGAAAGCGCATCCGTATTCACAAACTGTGCCACAAAGATCGTATCTACAATGGTGTATAGTCCCATAAAAATCATCATTACGATGGTAGGAAATGCAAATCGCAGAAGCGATGCCGCACTCCATTTTTGATCTAAAATGTTATCGTTCATCGTCGCCTTTCTCCTGTTTTGGTGGTAGAATGAGCCGCTGGGTGGGATAGCCAAATTCAGTGAGAAGCTCTGACTCGGCAAAACCCAGACGTTTATAGTCCTCTCTCTGTCCCGTATCAGCTTTATCTCCCTCGCGGAAAGTAGTAATACTGATTTCACGACCTACAAATATATTGCACATCATAAAGTCAAGGAAAGCCTTTGCCACTCCATAATGCCGGTATTGCGGATGTACAGCCAGAAAGTCGATGCTTCCGGTCTGATGGGAAAATGCAGCGGCTCCAATTATGGTTGAGCCATCCCGCATAATAAGGGCTTGCCGCTGTCCGACATATTGCCTGACTTGTTCCAGATGGGAACTTTCGTCAAGGCAGGGAAAACCGTCAATGACAAGTTTAATAAAATTCATCCAGTCGGGAATATCTGCCAGCGTAGCATAAGAAATCTCTTGCATGATCGTATCAGGAACAGTTGGATTTTTGTTCAATGTAAATTCCAGTTGCAAAGGATAAAAGACTTCGTTTTGTCTATATTCCAGCGGCGTTTGCTTATACATGGATTTGAAGATGGAAGTAAATGCCTGTTGACTCTCATAGCCAGCAATCAGCGCAATTTCGATAATCGGCTTTTTAGAAAACACCAATAGCTTTGCCGCCTCGGTCAGCTGCCTGCGCTGGATATAGTCGTGAAGTGTGATCCCAACTGTATCTGTGAACATTCGGTGCAGATGGTACTTGGAATAGCAAACCGCATTTGCAACAGTGTCTAAATCTAATTTTTCATTGAGATGCGCTTCAATGTAAGAAATCATCATTATTCTTGCTGTCTTTTCATATATCATATGCCCAGGAACATCTACTCCGGGACAGGTGACAATGATCTGTTTATCCCCCTGTGCCTGTCGCCAGAGCAGCATATTATCTTTGGACAAGGCGTTCACTCTGCCGGTATTCTTCAGCCGTTGCAGATTGGGCTATATGGATTTAGCTCTTTCGGAAAAAGCGTTCACAGTGCTCGTAAGGAGGCAGCCCCTTATCGGTGATTTCAATATCATCAGCTTTAATCATACCGTACAAATAGTAATATGTGTTTACCATTTTACCCTGAAGATCAATTTAAGCGGCTTCACAGAGCGAGATAAATACTGGCCGTTACTGCCCAAATAAGAAAAGGTAATGATTCTTCCAAAGAGATACCGCCGCCTTTTCCCTGTGTAGCATAAATTGGGATTCCTGCCGCACTAATGCTATCTAAATCTCTGTAAATGGTCCGAGTAGAAACCTCGAATTTGTTTGCCAGTTCAGGAGCCGAGGATTTTCCGTTTTCCAATAAATAGTAAACAATTTGAAACAGCCTTTTCATCTGCATACCGTACACCTCCGTCTTTATTATAACGCAAAAAACTTGACAAGTGTATGGCAGGTTAATCCATAATATTTCCTGTTATGACGGTATACGCTTCCTGAGATTGATGAGTCTAAATACATCATCCATAATTCCTCTATCCCGTACATCCAGCATCAACCATTTCTGTCCATTACCAGTTTTCGTGTTTTTGAATACTGTCTGCACATAGTCGGAACATTGCGGCATAAGAAACTCTGCCTCCGTAAGTTCATGACTTCCTACAACCACGAGAGCGATAAAATAGCCCTGCATCGGATA
>JAETSX010000177.1 GCA_021769425.1 Eubacterium sp. | reverse complement strand
AGTGATGGAACAATTACACTTACAGCTAATGTGGTATTTCCACATTCGGGAAATTCAAAGGTATATGCCCACGAGGTTGTGGTCCGTCCTTTGGAGAACGGCGGGGTACAATATGTTTCCAACCGAATTATATCTTCTGAGGATAATAGTGAGGAAACATGGCATACACCACGTTTGACAGCGGAGGAATGGGAAGAACTGTACGGAGGCGAATAATGGAAGATGTAAAATGGCTATTGAAGAGATGCGGCTTTCCGATTTTGATATTGCTGATTGTGGTAATAGCAGGAGTGATTTGTTGGGGACGGCTGCATATGGTAAAAAAGAAGGTGGCAGAGGAAGTATGGGAGCCTCCGGTGGAAATCGAGGACAGTGAAACGGTAACGGAAGAAGAAAACGATACGGAAACTTCCACAGATTCAGCATATTGGTTTATTCCACAAGCCAGTGACTGCCTTATCTCGGAAGAGGAAAAGGAGCAGCTGCAGAATATGGTTTTGTCGGCAGCAGAATCGGTCAAGGAAATCTATAAGGATGTGATAATTACAGATGCTGCGAACTATTCTTCCGGTGTTAGTGAATTTACAAGTGAGCAACGGAAAGAGGTTGTAGAGCAATTAGGGAAGGCAGGTTTGGTAAGTGTTGAAGAAGACACCAATATGCAGAACCCTGAAAAGATAGAAAACTTTTACGTAGATTATCTGAATGGGCAGGATTCGATGGTTACTGTATTCGAAGTGCAGAGGGATGGACTGCTTGGGGCAGTAACCTTTATTTATCGGAAAGAGCAGTTACAGACCTATTACATAGGAGTTCGGTGGAAGGAAGGCGGTATGCCAGAGATACAGGGAACTTCGGTAAGTAATGTGGCTGAAATTAATCTTACGGAAAAAGGGTATTTTATCTACGCATATGAATACGTGATTGCACATGCGAGTTTGAGACAGTATTGGAGAATAGAACCGCTTTCGGAAGAATGCAGGGAGCTGACGGAGAAATACATATCAGGACTAAGCTATGTGAATTATAATATGCTTGTCACAAACTGGGATAGCAGTAACGTAGAAGATATTCTGATGCCTTGTATGTATGAAGACATCTATCGAATTTATACGGGAGAAAATCTGAAAACGGAAGGTTGGAAAATTCCGTCAGAGGAATACGAGAGGATAATGACTACCTATTTTCCGGTATCTGTAGGACAGTTGAGAGAGCATTGTGAATATGATGAGAGAAGCAACAGCTATGAATATGAGATGATTTATGCCAGCCCATACCCGCCGTTTGGAGAAGTAGTTGACTATACAGAAAATGCGGATGGAACGATTACGCTCATTGTGGATGGAGTATGGCCGGATTATAATTCCGATCTCGCTTTTCGGAATACGGTTGTGGTTCAGCCATTTGAAGACGGAACTTTCAGGTACCTTTCCAATTCTATAGAACAAATAGAATTGGAACTGCCGCCAATAGCAAGAAAGAAAGGATGATATTATGGCATTAAAGAGAAAAAGCATTCTGCTGATTATGGCATTTTTGATTGGATGTTTTGTGTGTGCCTGTGGAAAAGAAGATGGCATTGTGAGTGAATCTCTTGTGGAAGATACGAAAGAAGTATCTTCCACAGAGGAAACAAAAAGTGCAGAGGAAGAGGCTGCAGAACAGTGGGAAAAGGGCTATGGACTTCCGGTGGACGAACAGGAAGAAAAGGAAGCTGAGAATGACTGCAGAGCGATGATGGAACATATTTATGAGATTTACAAAGAGGCAGATAAAGGAACTGCATCCAATGTTGTTTTAACTGATGAGACCATTCTTGAACTGCAGAAAAAGTTAATGGAAACGGGATATCCGGTTGTTACATTGGTAACCTATTCAAATATGGAAAATTATGAAAGGGTGGATTCTTTTCTTGAGGATTGCGCATCTGGGGAAAGCGGTTCTATAGAAATTTACGAGATACATGATGATGGTGGCATAGGTAGAATGAAATTTATTTATGATGGCACAGACATGTATGTTGTAAGCGCAGGAAGTGTATGGAATGAGAATGGCAAGTCGAGAATGTCTTATATATCTCACACTAGAATCAAAGAGTGGGAATATACAGAGAAAGGCTGGTTCTGCTATGAGTTGTGTGTACCAGAGCCACCGGAAGTAACAGAAATTGTGGATGGAAGCTGTTTGATCAGAGTAAAGCC